>NZ_JBWKPP010000016.1:0-171408 GCF_059418305.1 Acidovorax sp. GW821-FHT09B03 | reverse complement strand
TTCAGGCGCACGGCCTCTTCGACGGCGATTTCGTCAAAGGGGTTCATGCTCATCTTCACGTTGGCGATGTCCACACCGGTTTGGTCCGACTTGACTCGGACCTTGACGTTGTAGTCCACCACGCGCTTGACGGCGACGATTGCTTTCATGGGAGGAACTCCATCAGTACAAAGAAAGAAGTGGCGTAGGCACGTGGGCGCCTGCGCAGGCAGTGAAGGGCGTGTGCCGAAAGCGTCCAGGCCGGGGCTCAGAGCACCACGGGGATTTCCGTTGCGGGTGGCGTGTTGCGGCTGCGGCCGCAGCGCACCAGGCCGTCGATCATCACCATGCCGATGCCCGGGATGTCGCCCAGCTGCACGCTTTCGAGCAGCGTGGCGCCGGCCGTGTGCTGGGCGCGGTCCATGAACACGAAGTCCGCGGCGCGGCCCACTTCGATCAACCCGCAGTTGAGGTTGCGGATGCGCGCTGTGTTGCCCGTGGCAAAGCAGAACACCAGCTCGGCCGGGATGTTGGCGAAGCTTGCGATCAGCGCGATCATGCGCAGCATGCCCAGGGGCTGCACTCCCGAGCCCGCGGGCCCGTCGGTGCCCAGGATCACGCGGTGCGGGCACTTGAGCTCCATGGCGGCGCGTGCGGCCTCGATGGCGATCTTCTCGTTGCCGTTGTGCACCAGCTCGATGGCGCGCGAGGACTTCTCGCACAGCTCGCACACGTGCTTCCAGGGCAGCGAGGTGTGGCCGCCGTTGATGTGGCCGATCACGTCGGCATCGGCTTCGAGCACCACGTCCTTGTCGATCAGTCCCGAGCCGGGAATCGACGGGCCGCCGGTGTGGATGGTGCTCTGGATGCCGTACTTGCGCGCCCAGGCCACCATCTGCTGGGCCTCGTAGCCCGCCTTGACGGTGCCCAGGCCCACTTCGCCGAGCAGGGTCACGCCGGCGTCGGCCATGTCCTTGAAGTCCTGCTCGACCATGCCCTTCTCGATGATGGGCGCACCCGCGATCACCTTCACGCCGCCGGGGCGGAAGTTGTCGAACGCGCGCTGCGCGGTGATGGCCAGGGCCTTCAGGCCCACGATGTCCTTGGGCCGGCCGGGCAGGTGCACCTCGCCGGCCGAGACCATGGTGGTCACGCCGCCGTTCATGGTCGAGTCGATCCAGCCGATCTGGTTCTGGCGCGGCGTCCAGTCGCCGAAGACGGGGTGCACGTGGCTGTCGATGAGGCCGGGGGCCACGCAGGTCTGGCGCGCGTCGATGGTGGTGCGCGCGTGTTCGGTGTCGCAGTCCTTCTCGCGGCCCACGGCCACGATGAGGCCGTCGTTCACGACGATGGTGTCGGCGTCGAGGATGGGGCGTTCGAGGTCGCCCGAGAGCAGCAGGCCGATGTTCTTGATGACGACTTTGCCGGAGCTTGCGGTAGTGGAGAGGTCTGCCATGGAGGGTTCCAGTCGGGGGAGGGATGGACGGGCAAACTGCGGCTATCGTGGGGCTGCAATTCGTGTAGTGAATACTACATAAGAGGCCTGCGTCGTGCAAGATGGCAAGCACTGCAAAGTGCTGTCGCCAGAAAATCAGACGGGTTTGCGAGACAGCCAGGCTGCGCCCTGCCGAATCCGCGGATCGGCAGGAGGTTCCTGCAAGACATGGGCCTTGGGGCCGGGGGAGGGCGCCTGGCGCCTCAGGACGCCCGCACGGTCCTGAGCACGGTGTCGATCATGAACTCGTCCCAGTGCGCGACGGCTTCAGGCTGGTCGATGTCTTCGCCCAGGAAGGCCGAGAGCGTGTAGCGGTTGGACTGGTAGAAATAGCCCATGGAGGCGATCAGCAGGTACAGGTCGCGCGCGCGCAGGTCGGCGCGGAACTCCTTGCTCGCCACGCCCGCGGCCAGCACCTGCTCGATCACCGAGACGGCGGGCGAGGAATACTCGCGCGCGCGCATCGACTTGGAGATGTGCTTGCCCTTGTGCAGGTTCTCGGTGTTGAGCAGCGTGACGAACTCGGGGTGCTTGCGGTAGTACTGGCTCACGAAGCGCACCACCGCCTTGAGCGCCTCGACGGGGGTCTCGAGGCGGATCTCCAGGGTCGTCTCGGCGTCGTTCATGCGCCGGTAGATCTCTTCGAGCACCTCGATGAAGAGGCCTTCCTTGCTGCCGAAGTAGTAGTAGATCATCCGGTCGAAAGACTTGGCCGCCTTGGAGATCTTCTCCACGCTGCCGCCTTCGTAGCCGTAGCGTGCGAACACCTTGATCGCCGCCTTGAGGATGTTGTCGCGCGTGGTCTGCGCCGCCTGCTCGCGCACGCCGGTGCGGCGTGTCGAGGGGGCGCGGGTGGAAGCAGTCCGGGTCTTGGTGGGTGTGGCCGACATGGATGATCCGTTGGGTGGCAGGGCAGCCCCTGCCATGCAGGGACTGGGCCTGCCGGGATATTACTGCTCCGCGAAGGCGCGCTCGATCACGAAGTCGCCGGGCTTGGTGGTGTTGCCTTCCTTGAAGCCGCGCACTTCCATCATGTGCTTGAGGTCGCGCAGCATCTCCGGGCTGCCGCAGATCATCACCCGGTCTTCCACCGGGTTCAGGGCCGGCAGGCCCAGGTCGCGTGCGAGCTGGCCGTTTTCGATCACGGTGGTCACGCGGCCCTGGTGCTTGAACTCCTCGCGCGTCACCGTGGGGTAGTACTTGAGCTGCTTGCTCACCATCTCGCCCAGGAACTCGTGCTCGGGCAGTTCCTTGGTGATGTAGTCGTGGTAGGCCAGTTCCTGGACCTCGCGCACGCCGTGCACCAGCACCACTTCCTCGAACTTCTCGTAGGTCTCGGGGTCGCGGATCAGGCTCAGGAAGGGGGCCAGGCCCGTGCCCGTGGAGAGCATGTACAGGCGCTTGGCGGGCAGCAGGTAGTCGATCAGCAGGGTGCCGGTGGGCTTCTTGCCGACCACGATGGAATCACCCACCTGGATGTTCTGCAGGCGCGAGGTCAGCGGGCCGTCGGGCACCTTGATCGACAGGAACTCCAGGTGCTCCTCGTAGTTGGCGCTGGCGATGCTGTAGGCGCGCAGCAAGGGCTTGCCGTTCACGCGCAGGCCGATCATCGTGAAATGGCCATTGGAGAACCGCAGCGCAGTATCGCGCGTGGTGGTGAAGGAAAAAAGGCGGTCCGTCAGGTGGTTGACGGAGAGGACGCGTTCTTCAAGAAAGGCGCTCATGGTCGTAACGTCGGCTAAAAGTTGAGAAATGGGGTGTAAAAGCTGGCTGAAAGGCTGGGGGCGCAGGTGTCAGAGGCTGACATCCAGGCCGGAAAGCTTGTGGCTCACAACCCTCCATTGTTCCGCATCTGGCAAAGGCGGTTTTCTTTTGGTGATAGTGGGCAGTCCCGGAGCCAGCTTTTTGTTGAACTGGAGGAAGATTTCCATGCCTTCGGGCAGGTCGTCCTCGGCATAGATGGCATTGGCCGGGCACTCCGGGATGCAGACCGCGCAGTCGATGCACTCGTCGGGGTCGATCACCAGGTATTCGGGCCCCTCCTTGAAGCAATCGACCGGGCATACATCCACGCAATCGGTGTACTTGCACCGAATGCATGCGTCTGTGACTACGTGCGTCATTTTGGGGCTCCTTGTGCACCATTTCCGGGGGCGCGCAAACACTATTGCGGACTGCGAATGATTGCGCTACATTCGCCTCAAATGTAGTGATCACAACATTTAAGTTAAGTGAATGCTACACAAAACGCCATGAACGTACAAGCACAGAAAACGGTGCGAGGAATGGGTTGCCACGATGACTGAACACACCAAGACCGACGGCCTTCCCGGCATGGATGCACCCGAGCTGCCGCAGGTGCTCGAGCGCGCCCGGCCGCGCAACGAGCGCATGAACGTGGCCAAGGTGGAGTGCAACGCCTGCCCCGTGCTGTGCCAGATCTCCGAAGGCCGCAGCGGCGCTTGCGACCGCTATGCCAACCAGGCCGGCGTGCTGGTGCGGGTCGATCCCGTGGTGCTGCTGCGCAAGACCATGGAGGACGGCGAGGCCGTGCTGGTGCCGTTTGCGGGCCGCGCCGCCGACGCCGGTGCCGAGGGCCAGGAGGCACCCGCAGCGCAGCCCGCCTGGAGTGGTGACCTGCTGCTGACCGAAGAGGTCTTCGTCACCGGCGTGGGCTCTTCCACCACCTACCCCGACTACAAGCCCGCGCCCTTCATCGTCGGCTCCCAGGTCGATGGCGTGGACATGGTCACCGTGGTCACCGAAGGCATTTTCAGCTACTGCAGCTTCAAGGTGAAGATCGACACCGACCGCTTTCTCGGCCCCGAGCAGGCCAACGTGCGCTGCAAGGGCGAAGTGGTGGGCCATGTCACCACCGCCGAATACGGCTCGCAGATGCTGTCGCTGGGTGGCGTGCACCACCTCACGGGCGGCAGCAAGAAGGAAGGGCGCATCGCCAACGAGATGATGCAGCTCCTGGGCAACAAGCAGGCGGTGGAGCTCACCATCGACGGCGGCTCGCAACTCGTGATCCAGGCCGGCCAGGCGCCCATCGTCAACGGCGTGGCCGAGCAGCGCATGCGCGTTGGCTGCGGCTCGGCCGCCATCGGCATCTTTGCGCGCCAGTTCTTCGGCCAGGCCGACGAGGTGGTGGTGGTGGACGACCACATCACCGGCGTGCTCACCGAGCACCAGGCCGGGCGTTGCCTGGACATGCAGTCCTCGGGCATCAAGATGCGCGGGCGCAAGTCCACGCCGGGCCGCTACTTCCAGGTGGCCAACCCGGGCACGGGCTGGGGCGGCACCGATATCGCCGACCCCTTGTCCATCATCGAAGGCTGGGACGAGGCGGTCGCCTGGCCCGGCTTGCGCCTGCTGATGACTTCGACCACCGGGGAGCACGCCAGCTGGTATGTGCTCGACGAATCGCTGGTGCCGGTGGAGGCCGAGATGCCCGACGCGGTGCGCCGCATCGTCGACCGCATCGGCGAGAACTGCGAGCCTTCGCTGACTTCGGTGCTGTTCCTCGGCGGGGCCGGCGGCAGCCTGCGTGCCGGGGTCACCGAAAACCCGGTGCTGCTCACGCGCTCCATCAAGAATGCGCTGGTCAACGTGACCTGCGGTGGCGCCCCGGCCTATGTCTGGCCCGGCGGCGGCATCACCGTGATGGCCGATGTGCTGCGCATGCCCGACAACAGCTTCGGCACCGTGCCCACGCCGGCCATCGTGGCGCCCATCGAATTCAGCATGCGCCGCAGCGACTACGAGCTGCTGGGCGGCCACATGGACCAGGTGCGCAGCCTGCGCGAGGTGCTCGAGCGCGGTGCCTGGCACAACGATGGTGCGCCACAGTCGGTGTCCTGGCTTGCGCTGCCATCGGCCAACCCCTGGCCCCTCGGCCGTCCCCCGCTGCTGGGCTGAAGGCACACCCCACCATGCAAGCCACCCGACAACTGCTGTCCGCCGGCCGCTGGCACCTGCAGCACGGCCCCATGGACGTGATCGTGCAGGCCGAGGGCGATGCGCTCGCCGTGGCCGCGGCGCACGCGCGCGCCTGGGTGCGCTTCGAGGGGCTGCTGCAGGAACTGGTGCGCGAGCTGCCCACGCTGCGCGCGCCGGTGGGCGCGGGCGACTGCCCGCTGCAGGGCCCCGTGGCGCGCCGCATGTGGAGCGCCTGCCAGCCGTTCCGCCAGGACTTCATCACGCCCATGGCGGCCGTGGCGGGCTCGGTGGCGCAGGAGCTGCTGGCCTGCTATGCCGTGGATGGTGTGCAGCGCGCCTGGGTGAACAATGGCGGAGACATCGCGCTGCACCTGGCACCGGGCGCGTCGGCCCGCATCGGGGTGTATGCCGACATCGCCGGGCTCGACGCGGCGCAACTGCAGGGCGGTCTGCTGCTCGACGGTGCCTTTCGCGTCACGGGCACCATGCCGGTGCGTGGCGTGGCGACCAGTGGCTGGCGCGGGCGCAGCCACTCGCTGGGCATTGCCGACAGTGTCACCATCCTGGCGGCCACGGCCGCCCAGGCCGACGCCGCAGCCACGGTGGTGGCGAATGCCGTCAACGTGCACGATGCCCGCATCGTGCGCAGGCCGGCTTGCGAGGTCCAGGACGACAGTGACCTGGGCACCATCCCCGTGACGATTGAGGTTCCGGACCTGCCCGAGGCCCTGGTGCGCGAGGCCTTGCAGGCCGGTCTCGAAAAAGCGCAAGAATTGCAGTCTCGCGGGCGCCTGTGGTGCGCGCTGCTCTCGTGCCAGGGGCAATGGATGGCGACGCCATCGGCCACCGGCCTGCTGGAGCAGGCCGCACCGGGGAAATCCAGCGCCGCTGTTGAAGTTGGTTCAGTATTTGCTTAATGAATTGCACAGGCCATCCCATGATCCAGATCCGACGCGTTTTCACCCATGTTGAAGAAATCCGGCACGAATTCGGGCCCGAGACTGGTGCACCGCTGCTGCGCGGTGCCATCGGCGCGGTGCTCACCAACCCCTATGCCGGGCGCTACGAGGCCGACATCCTGCCCATGATGGACGCGCTGCAGGACGTGGGCCTGGACATGGCGCAGCGCCTGCTGGCGGCCATGGACGTGCCGGCCGAGCGCATCGCGACCTATGGCAAGGGCGCCATCGTCGGCGCCGCCGGCGAGCTCGAGCATGGCGCGCTGTGGCACGTACCCGGCGGCTACGCCATGCGCGAACTGCTTGGCTGGAAGGGCGACCGCAACGCCTACGCCAAGGGCCAGGCCGAGGAAAAGACCGGCCAGCCCGGCAACGCGCTGTCCATCGTGCCTTCCACCAAGAAGGTGGGCGGGCCGGGCGCTGCACTCGATGTGCCGCTCACGCACATCAACGCCAGCTACGTGCGCAGCCACTTCGATGCCATCGAGGTGCGCGTGCCCGGCGCGCCGCGGGCCGACGAGATCGTCTTCATCCTGGCCATGACCACCGGTGCGCGCATCCATGCACGCGTGGGCGGGCTCAAGGCCGCCGACATCAGCCAGTGGAACGGCCTGCGCTGAACCCCGGCATCCATAACGATACGAGAGACCAAGGAGCACACACATGCCAGCCAAGATCCGGAAAATCATCGTCCAGACCGACGAAGTGCGCGTGGAAATGGGCCGCGAGGTGAACCCGCCGGTGCGCAAGGCCCTGGCCATGGCGGTCATCGAGAACCCCTATGCCGGCCGCTATGCGGAGAACCTCGACGAACTGATCGCCATCGGCGAGGAGCTCGGCGCCCTGCTGGGCGAGCGCTGCGTGCGCGCTCTGGGCATTGCGCCCGGCCAGGCCGAAAGCTATGGCAAGGCCGCCATCGTGGGCGAAGGCGGTGAGCTCGAGCATGCCGCCGCCATCCTGCACCCCAAGCTGGGCGCACCGCTGCGCGTTGCCGTGGAAAAAGGTGCCGCGCTGGTGCCGTCGAGCAAGAAGATCGGCGGACTGGGCGCCGCCATCGATGTGCCCCTGGGCCACAAGGATGCCGCCTACGTGCGCAGCCATTTCGACGCCATGGAGGCCCGTGTGGCCGATGCGCCACGCGCCCATGAAATCGTGGTGGCCGTGGTGGTCACGGCCGGCGGGCGCCCGCTGCCGCGCATCGGCGGGCTCACCACCGCAGAAATCCAGGGCCAGGACGGCCTGCGCTGAGCGCATTGCCATACCCGTGACCCGCCGTCTCCCCCATACTGTTTGCCACCGCTGTTTCTCTCCAATCCAATCCATCAGGAGTGTTTCCATGACGATGCTAAAGACCCTCATGCGTGCTACGGCCGCTGCCGCGCTGGCCGCCACAATCGCTCCTGCGATGGCCCAGGATGTCATCAAGATCGGTGAGATCAACAGCTACAAGGCCCAGCCCGCCTTCCTCGAGCCCTACAAGAAGGGCATGGAACTCGCGGTGGACGAAATCAACGCCGCGGGCGGCCTGCTGGGCAAGAAGGTCCAGCTCGTGATCCGCGACGACAACGGCAACCCCGGCGATGCCGTGCGCGCCGCCGAGGAACTGGTCTCGCGCGAGAAGGTCGACGTGCTGACCGGCTCCTTCCTCTCGCACGTGGGCCTGGCGCTGACCGACTTCGCCAAGCAAAAGAAGTTCTTCTTCCTGGCCGGCGAGCCGCTGACCGACAAGATCGTCTGGCAGAACGGCAACCGCTACACCTACCGCCTGCGCCCCTCCACCTACATGCAGGTGTCGATGATGGTGCCCGAGGCCGTGGCCTTGAAGAAAAAGCGCTGGGCGCTTGTCTACCCCAACTACGAATACGGCCAGTCGGCCGTGGCCACCTTCAAGCAGCTGCTCAAGGCGGCCCAGCCGGACGTGGAATTCGTCGTCGAGCAGGCGCCCCCGCTGGGCAAGGTCGACTCGGGCAGTGTGGTGCAGGCCCTGGCCGACGCCAAGCCCGACGCGATCTTCAACGTGCTGTTCGGTGCTGACCTCTCCAAGTTCGTGCGCGAAGGCAACACCCGCGGCCTGTTCAAGGACCGGGAAGTGGTCAGCCTGTTGACCGGCGAGCCCGAGTACATGGACCCGCTCAAGGACGAGGCCCCCACCGGCTGGATCGTCACCGGCTACCCCTGGTACGGCCTGCAGACGCCCGAGCACAAGGCCTTCCACACGGCCTACCAGGCCAAGTTCAACGACTACCCGCGCCTGGGCTCGGTCGTGGGCTACAGCGCCATCAAGTCGCTGGGCGAGGGCATCAAGAAGGCCGGCTCCACCGACACCGAGAAGCTCGTCGTGGCCTTCAAGGGCCTGCAGGTGCCCACGCCGTTCGGCCGCATCACCTACCGCCCCGAGGACAACCAGTCCACCATGGGCGGCTACGTGGGCCGCACCAAGAACGAGGGTGGCAAGGGCGTGATGGTCGACTACCGCTACGTGGACGGCGCCAAGGTGCAGCCCTCGAACGACGAAGTCAAGAAGATGCGCCCGGCCGACTGAGCGCCGGCCCCCGGCTGACTGCGGTTTTTGCGGGCCCTTGCGCCCGCTGGCCGCTGCGGCCATATTGCTACCCCACATGCACGCGAACGGGCAGATGACCATGCCCGAGGGACAAGTGTTGCCGAAGGATCTGGAATGAGTTTATCGAGTTTTATCGTTCAGCTGCTCAATGGGCTGGCGGGGGCTTCCTCGCTGTTCCTCGTGGGCGCCGGGCTGTCGCTGATCTTCGGCGTCACGCGCATCGTGAATTTCGCGCATGGCTCGTTCTTCATGGTGGGCATCTACGTCGCCTACTCGCTGGTGGCCAAGCTGGGCACCGGCCTGGGCTTCTGGCCCGCGCTGCTGCTGTCGGCCGTGGTCGTCGGCGCGCTCGGCGCCCTGGTGGAGGTGGTGCTGTTGCGCCGCATCTACAAGGCGCCCGAGCTGTTCCAGCTGCTGGCCACCTTTGCGCTGGTGCTGGTGATCAAGGACGCCGCGCTCTGGATCTGGGGCCCCGAGGAGCTGCTCGGCCCGCGTGCGCCGGGCCTGTCGGGCTCGGTGGACATCCTGGGGCGGCAATTCCCTTCGTACGACCTGTTCCTGATCGTCGTCGGACCGGTGGTGCTGGGCCTGCTGTGGCTGCTGCTGACCCGCACCCGCTGGGGCACGCTGGTGCGCGCCGCCACGCAGGACCGCGAGATGGTCAGCGCCCTGGGCGTGAACCAGGCCTGGCTGTTCACGGCTGTGTTCGCCTTAGGCGCCCTGCTGGCCGGGCTGGGCGGTGCGCTGCAGCTGCCGCGCGAACCGGCCACGCTGGAGATGGACTTGAACACCATCGGCGCTGCCTTCGTGGTGGTGGTGGTGGGCGGCATGGGCTCCATCCCGGGCGCCTACGTGGCCGCGCTGCTGATCGCCGAGATCAAGGCCATCTGCATCTGGCTCGGTGTGGTCGAGATCTTCGGCTACAGCGTCTCGTTCTCCAAGCTCACGCTGGTGGTCGAGTTCCTGGTGATGGCCGCCGTGCTGGTGGCGCGCCCCTGGGGCCTGATGGGCAGGCCCCAGGCCGCCAGCCGCAACACCGGCATGCCCGAGGCACCGCTGCGCGCTTCGCCGCCCTGGTACAAGATCGGTGCGGCCGTGCTGGTGGCCGCGCTGGTGCTGCTGCCCTTCGTGACCACCGGCTCGCCCTACCTCACGGTGCTGATGATCGACCTCCTGATCGCGGCGCTGTTCGCCGCCAGCCTGCACTTCATCATGGGACCGGCGGGCATGCACTCCTTCGGCCACGCCGCCTATTTCGGCCTCGGCGCCTATGCGGCGGCGCTGCTGGTGCGCTCGGCCGGCATCCCCATGGAAGCGGCCCTGGTGCTGGCACCGCTGGCTGCCGCCGCGGGTGCGTTGCTCTACGGCTGGTTCTGCGTGCGCCTGTCGGGCGTGTACCTGGCCATGCTGACCCTGGCCTTCGCGCAGATCACCTGGGCCATCTGCTACCAGTGGGATGGCTTCACCGGCGGCAGCAACGGCCTCACGGGCGTGTGGCCGGCGCAATGGCTGTCGGACAAGCGCAACTACTACTTCCTCACGCTGGCCCTGGTGGTGGGCGGTGTGTTGGCGCTGCGCCGGGTGCTGTTCTCGCCGTTTGGCTATGCGCTGCGCGCCGGGCGCGACTCGGTGCTGCGCGCCGATGCCATCGGCATCGACGTCAAGCGCATGCAGTGGACGGCCTTCGTCATCGCCGGCCTGTTCGCGGGCCTGGGCGGTGCGCTGTTCGCCTTCTCCAAGGGCAGCATCTCGCCCGAGGCGCTGCACGTGGGCAAGTCGGTCGACGGCCTGGTGATGGTGCTGCTGGGCGGCATCCAGACGCTGGCCGGTCCGGTGGTGGGGGCTGTCACCTTCACCTGGCTGCACGACACCGTGGCGCGCAATACCGACTACTGGCGCGCGATGCTGGGCGCCATCATCCTGATCCTGGTGCTGCTGTTCCCGCAGGGCATTGCCGGTGCGATCAAGCAACTCTTCGACAACAAGCGCGAAGCCAAGGAGGCAGCATGAGCCTGCTCAAAGTCACCGGCCTGGGCAAGTCCTTCGGCGGAGTCAAGGCCGTCGACGGCATCCACTTCGAGCTGGCAGCCGGCGAGCTGCTGGCTCTGATCGGCCCCAACGGCGCCGGCAAGTCCACCACCTTCAACATGGTCAACGGCCAGCTGGCGGCGGATGTGGGCTCGATCCAGCTCAACGGCCAGGAGCTCGTGGGCCGCAAGCCACGCGACATCTGGCGCATGGGCGTGGGCCGCACCTTCCAGATTGCCGAGACCTTCTCCTCGCTGACCGTGGTGGAGAACGTGCAGATGGCGCTGATCTCCAACGACAGCCGCCTGTTCTCGATGTTCCGCAAGGCCTCCGACCACAAGCGCGACGAGGCCCTGGCCCTGCTCGAACAGGTGGGCATGAAGGCCCAGGCCGACCGCCCCTGCAGCGTGCTGGCCTACGGCGACGTGAAGCGCGTGGAACTGGCCATCGCCATGGCCAATGCGCCCAAGCTGCTGCTCATGGACGAGCCCACGGCCGGCATGGCGCCCAAGGAGCGCAATGAGCTCATGGCGCTGACCAAGCAGCTGGTGATCGACCGCGGCATGGCCGTGCTGTTCACCGAGCACAGCATGGACGTGGTGTTCGCCTATGCCGACCGCATGATCGTGCTGGCGCGCGGGCGCCTGATCGCCGAGGGCAAGCCCCTGGAGTTGCGCGACCACCCCAAGGTGCAGGAGGTGTACTTCGGCACCGGCAAGACCTTCGAGAAAAAGACAGCCGGTGCCGCCCCCGTGGCCACGCCTGCGGAGACCGCATGATGACGATGACAACGACGAATGAAGCCAAGGAAGTGCTGCTCGAGGCCAAGGCCCTGCAGGCCTGGTACGGCGCGGCGCAGATCCTGTACGACGTGGACCTTGACGTGCGCCGCGGCGAGGTCGTGGCCCTGATGGGGCGCAACGGCGCGGGCAAGTCCACCACGCTCAAGACGCTGATGGGCATGCTGGCCAAGCGCAAGGGCCAGATCCGCTTCATGGGCAAGGACCTGTCGAAAAGCGACCCGCACGATGCGGCGCGCCTGGGCCTGGGCTTCGTGCCCGAGGACCGGCGCGTGTTCACCGACCTCACGGTGATGGAGAACCTGGAGGTGGGCCGCCAGCCGGCGCGCCACTGGCCCGACGGCACGGCCGCGCCGCTGTGGACGCCCGAGGCCCTGTTCAAGCTGTTCCCCAACCTGGGCGAGATGCCCCAGCGCCCCGGCGGCCGCATGAGCGGCGGCGAGCAGCAGATGCTGACCGTGGCGCGCACCCTGATGGGCAACCCCTACCTGGTGCTGCTGGACGAACCGTCCGAAGGCGTGGCCCCGGTCATCGTCGAGCAGATGGCGCAGATGATCCTGGAGCTCAAGGCCCAGGGGGTGAGCATCCTGCTGTCCGAACAGAACATGCATTTCGCCGAGCTCGTGTCCGACCGGGCCTATGTGCTCGAAAAGGGCCAGATCCGCTACCAGGCGTCCATGGCCGAGCTGGCCGCCAACGACGAGGTGCGCAGGTCCTACCTGAGCGTTTGAAACCAAGGATTTCCCCGGCGCGGGCCCGGTGGGTCCGTACCGATCTGCCAGTGCGTTCCCAACCGGAGTGTCCACCATGATGATCCCTGCCCAGCGCCGTTCCTTCCTCCAATCCGCCGCCGCCTTCACCCTCGCGGGTGCCGGCCTGCCCCTGGCCTTCGCAGCCGGCAAGATCAAACCCGGCGAGCGAGCGGCGTTGATCGTGGTGGATGTGCAGAATTGCTTCGTGCCCGGCGGCACGCTTCCGGTGGCCAAGGGCGACGAGGTGGTGCCGGTCATCAACCGCATTGCCACCGCGTTCGAGAACGTGGTCGTCACGCAGGACTGGCACACGCCGGGCCATGCCTCGTTCGCCAGCACGCATGCCGGCAAGAAGCCCTTCGAGACCACGAAACTGAGCTACGGCCAGCAGGTGCTGTGGCCCGACCACTGCGTGCGCGGCACCGACGATGCCGCACTGCACAAGGACCTGAAACTGCCCCAGGCCCAGGTGATCCTGCGCAAGGGTTTCCACGAGCATGTGGACAGCTACTCGGCCTTCGAGGAGGCCGACCGCAAGACTTCCACGGGCCTGGCGGGCTACCTCAAGCAGCGCGGCATCAAGACCGTGTTCGTGACCGGCCTGGCCACCGACTTCTGCGTGGCCTGGACGGCCCTGGACGCCAAGCGGCTGGGCTTCGAAACCTACGTGGTGGAAGACGCCTGCCGCGGCATCGACCTCAATGGCTCGCTGGAGGCGGCCTGGAAGCAGATGAAGGCCAAGGGGATTAAGCGCATCCAGTCGAGCGACCTGGACATCGCCTGATGCGGATTTGCCTTCAAACGTATAGCGTCGTTAGGTCGCCTTGCCGTGCTAAAGCACTGTCTGCGGCTCCCCGCCTAGTTATCCGATTGAATCCAAATCCGCCTGAGCCATGGGCACGGGACTTGCAAACCATCGGGGGCTGCCGCCTGGCCGGCAGCGCCGGAAGCCGTTTTTGACGGTTTCGCAACACCCCCTGTAAATGGTTGCACAGTCCCTCGTGTTGCGGGGAAACTGCCACCTTTGATGTAAGGAGCGTTTCATGAAGTACCGTGGGATGAGGGATGGGCGCACCGACCGCAGGGCCGTGCTGATGGCCATGGCGGCGACGGCCCTGGGCAGTTCGGCGACGACGGCCATGGCGGCCGAGACCGGGGTGACGGACAAAAGCATCAAAGTGGGGCAGTCGGCCGTCTTCACCGGGCCTGCCAAGGATTTCGGCGTGGATTACAAGGCCGGCATCTCCCTGTACTTCGACCGCATCAACAAGGCTGGCGGCGTGTTCGAGCGCAAGCTCGACCTGGTCTCGCTCGACGACGCCTACGAACCCAAGAAGACCGCCGAGAACACGGCGCGCCTGATCGATGAGGAAAAGGTCTTCGCCCTGATCGGCTACGTGGCCACGGGCAACCTGATCGCCGCCATGCCGCTGGCCGAGAAGGCCGGCGTTCCCATGTTCGCACCGCTGGTGGGCACCACCTCGTTTCGCACCACGCACAACCGCTACCTGTTCCACGTGCGCGCCAGCTACGAGACCGAGCTGCGCAAGATCGTCGGCCACCTGGCCACGCTGGGCATCAGCAACATCGCCGTCATCTACCAGAACAGCGCCTTCGGCAAGTCCAACCTCGAGACCTGCCTGCAGATCGCCCAGGGCCTGAAGGTCAAGGTGGTCGAGTCGGTTCCCATGGAGATCGCCGCCACCGATGCAAAAGCCCAGGTGGCCCAGCTCACCAAGGCCCAGCCCGGTGCGGTGGTGATGATCGTGGCCGGCAAGATGGTCGAGGTGTTCCTGCGCGACTACCGCGCGGGCGGAGGGGCGGCGCCGCTGTACACCATCTCGGTGGGCATCACCGATGCGCCGGGTTCGGCCCAGCGCCTGAACGGCGGCATCGAGGGCCTGGTCACGGCCAGCATCGTGCCCTCGCCGCAGGCCAGCCGCCTGCCCATCGTCGTGGACTACCGCAAGGACCGCACCGACGCCGGCGCCAAGATCGACAGCTACACCATGCTCGAAGGCTATATCGCCGCGCGCGTGTTCGTCGAAGGGCTCAAGCGCGCGGGGCGCAACCTCACGCGCGAGGCCTTCATCAAGGCCATGGAAGACATGGGTACCACCAAGTTCGGCGATTTCCCGGTGCAGTACGGTCCGAACAACCACAATGGGTCCAACTTCGTGGACCTGGAGATGTACACCCGCACCGGCAGCCTGCGCCGCTGACGATTCATCCAAGGACCCATGCAGACCCCAGCCACCGTTCTCTCCCTTTCCGTCAACGGCCAGCCCTGTGAACTGCCAGCCGGCACCCCGGGCGCGGGTGCCACGCTGCTGCATGTGCTGCGCAACGACCTCGCGCTCAATGGCCCCAAGTACGGCTGCGGCCTGGGCCAGTGCGGCGCCTGCACGGTGCTGGTGGACGGGGTGGCGGCGCGTGCCTGCGTGATCCCTGCGCACGGGGTGGCGGGCCGCGCGGTGACGACGCTGGAGGGTCTGCCCGCACGCTGCCACGGTGCGGCATGCGAAGGGCTGCTGCACCCGGTGCAACAGGCCTTCGTCGAAGAGCAGGCCGCCCAGTGCGGCTACTGCCTCAACGGCATGGTGATGATGGCCGTGGCGCTGCTCGAACGCAATCCCGACCCCGACGAGGCCGCCATCCGCCGCGAGCTCTCGGGCAACCTGTGCCGCTGCGGCACGCATGTGGAGATCATCCGCGCGGTGCAGCGCGCGGCGGTGCTGGTGCGCGGGGTGGCGGCATGAGCGCATCCCCTGCAGCGCTGCGCGCCCACGGCCCGCGCACACGCGCCGACTTCCATGCCGCACAGGGCGTGCTGCTGGTCGTGCGCAACCCGCCGCCCGCCCCGCCGCCCGTCAAGGGCCAGCCCGCGCTGGTGGCCGGCAACCCCGCCGAGGGCGTGGAGATCCTGCTGGCCGTGTGGGACGACGGCAGCGTGACCGCACTCAACGGCCATGTGGACCTGGGCACCGGCATCCGCACGGCATTGGGCCAGATCGTGGCCGAAGAGCTCGACATGCCGCTGGCCTGCGTGAACATGGTGCTGGGCGATACCACGCGTGCGCCCAACCAGGGCGCGACCATCGCCAGCGCCTCGATCCAGATCCATGCGAAGCCGCTGCGCATCGCCGCGGCCCAGGCGCGCCACTGGCTGGTGGCCCGGGCCGCCGAGCGCCTGGGTGCCGCGGCCGATGCGCTGCAGGTGCAGGCCGGCGTGGTGCAGGTGGCGGCCGACCCGGCCCGCCAGGTGGCCTACGGCGAACTGCTGGCCGGTGCGCACACCGCGCTGGAGCTGGCCGAGGCCACGCCCACCAAGCCCACGGCCGACTACACCGTGGTCGGCCAGTCGGTGCCGCGCGTGGACATACCGGCCAAGGTCAGCGGCGAACTGGTCTTCGTGCACGACATGCGCGTGCCCGGCATGCTGCACGGCCGCGTGGTGCGCCCGCCGTATGCGGGGGCCGACCATGGCGAGTTCATCGGCAACACGCTCGAATCGGTGGACCAGTCGTCCATCGCCCACATCCCGGGCATCCGCGCGGTGGTGGTGGTGCGCGACTTCGTGGGCATCGTCGCCGAGCGCGAGGAGCAGGCAGAAGAAGCAATGCGCGCGCTGCGCGTGCAGTGGAAGTCCTGGCCGGGCTTTCCCCGGCAGGACAGCCCCGAAGCCCTGGCCCAGGCCATCCGTGCCAACCCCTCCACCCAGCGCCGCCTGGTGGACGAAGGCGATGTGGACGCCGCGCTGGCCGGTGCCGCGCAGTCCCTGCCGCGCACCTATGTCTGGCCCTACCAGCTGCACGGCTCCATCGGCCCCTCGTGCGCAGTGGCGGAGTGGCGCCACGACGATGCCTGCGGCCGCGCGCGCATGGCCGTCTGGGCCGGCACGCAGAACCCCCATGTGCTGCGCGCCGACCTGGCGCGCCTCATGGGCCTGGCCGACGTGGACATCGATCTGGTGCGCATGGAGGCTGCGGGTTGCTACGGCCGCAACGGCGCCGACGACGTGGCGGCCGATGCCGCGCTGCTCTCGCGTGCAGTGGGCGCGCCGGTGCGCGTGCAGCTCACGCGCGAGCAGGAGCACCTGTGGGAGCCCAAGGGCACGGCCCAGCTCATGCAGGTGCGCGGCGGGCTCAATGCCGATGGCTCGGTGGCAGCCTACGATTTCGAGACCTCTTACCCGTCCAACGGCGCGCCCACGCTGGCCCTGCTGCTCACCCGCACCATCGAGCCCGTGGCCCAGGCCTACGAGATGGGCGACCGCACCGCGCGCCCGCCCTACGATTACGACAACCTGCGCGTGGCTGTGAACGACATGGCGCCCATCGTGCGTGCCTCGTGGCTGCGTGGCGTCTCGGCCCTGCCCAACTCGTTCGCGCACGAGTCCTATGTGGACGAACTGGCCACCGCAGCCGGGGTGGACCCGGTCGAGTTCCGCCTGCAGCTGCTCAGCGACCCGCGCGCGGCCGAACTCGTCAAGGCCACGGCCGAGAAGGCCGGCTGGCTACCCCACATCGGGCCGCGCGTGCCCGGCCCCGGCGAACTGCAGGGTGTCGATGGCGACTGGGTCCAGGGCCAGGGCTTTGCCTATGCGCGCTACATCCACAGCAAGTGGCCCGGCTTCGGCGCCGCCTGGGCCGCCTGGGTGGCCGATGTGGACGTGAACCGGAAGACCGGCGAGGTGCATGTGCGCCGCGTGGTCGTGGGGCACGATGCGGGCATGATGGTCAACCCTGCGGGGGTGCAGCACCAGGTGCATGGCAACGTGGTGCAGACCACCAGCCGGGCCCTCAAGGAGCAGGTGCGCTTCGACCCGGTCACGCAGGCCGTGGACACACGCGAGTGGGGCAGCTACCCCATCCTGAGCTTTCGCGAGGTGCCGGTCATCGAGGTCATGCACATGCCCCGGCAGGACGAGGCAGCGCTGGGCTCGGGCGAGTCCTCGTCGGTGCCTGGCACGGCGGCCATCGCCAACGCCATCTTCGACGCCACGGGCGTGCGCTTCCGCGCGCCGCCGTTCACGCCCGAGGTGGTGCGCGCGGGACTCAACCCGCTGGGCGCAGCCGCGGGGCAGGGCAGTGCCGCCCCTGAAGCGTCGCCGGCCGATGTGCTGCCCACGCTGGAGCTGCCCGCCCCGGTGGTGCCCGCCACGGCCACCTGGCCACGCCCGCGCAGCCCCTGGGCGCGGGCTCTGGCCCTGGCCGCGGGCGGCCTGGCGATGGGTGCTGCGTTGCTGGGCTGGCGCCCGGCCATCGCACCGGTCGCACAGACTGCAGGTGCTTCGGTCTACAACGCCGCCACCATAGAACGTGGGCGCCTGGTGGCGGCTGCCGGCGACTGCGTGGTCTGCCACACGGCCCCGGGCGGCGTGCCGAATGCCGGCGGGCGGGCCATGGACACGCCCTTCGGCACCGTCACCACCACCAACCTCACGCCCGATGCCGAGACCGGTATCGGCCTGTGGTCCTTCAGCGCCTTCCAGCGCGCCATGCGCGAGGGCATCTCGCGCGACGGCAAGCACCTGTACCCGGCCTTTCCCTACACGTCCTTCGCGAAGATGGACGACGACGACCTGACCGCGCTGTACGCCTGGCTCATGGCCCAGCCGCCGGTGCGCTCCGAGGTGCCGGCCACGCAGCTGGCCTTTCCGTTCAGCGTGCGCCCGCTCATGGCGGGCTGGAACGCGCTGTTCCACGATGCCGCGCCCTGGAAGCCCGACCCCGCGCGCCCGCCCGAATGGAACCGCGGTGCCTACCTGGTGCAGGGCGCCGGCCACTGCGGCGCCTGCCACACGCCGCGCAATGCCCTCGGGGCGGAGATGGGTGGTGCGGCCTTCCTCTCGGGGGCGCTGGTCGATGGCTGGGAAGCGCCCGCGCTCACCGGCCTGTCGAAGGCGCCCGTGCCGTGGAGCGCCGACGCGCTGTACAGCTACCTGCGCAAGGGCTACAGCCCGGAGCACGGCAGTGCCTCCGGCCCCATGGCGCCCGTGGTGCAGGAGCTGGCGAAGCTGCCCGACGAGGACATCCGCGCCATGGCTACGTACCTGGCCTCGTTCAGCGCGGCCACTGAACCTGCCGCCGACGCCGTGCAGGCAAAGGCCCAGGCCGCCGTCGCGCAGGCAGCTGCCCTGGCGCCCCGGCCAGGCCAGGCGCAGCGCCTGTTCAATGGCGCCTGCGCCGCCTGCCACCACGATGGCGACGGACCGAAACTGCTGGGTGCCAACGTGCCGCTGGCGCTCAATAGCAACCTGCACAGCGACCGGCCAGACAACCTGCTGCAGGTCATCGTGCACGGCATCCGCGAGCCGGCTTCGCGCGAACTGGGCTTCATGCCCGGCTTTGGTGATGCGCTCAGCGATGCGCAGATCGCCGAACTCGCGGGCTACATGCGCCAGCGCTATGCGCCGGGCCGCCCGGCCTGGACCGATGTGCCCGCCGCCCTGGCGCGCGTGCGCGCAGGGCCGGCGCATCCATAGCGTTAGAGATGCAGTGAATCCGCGCTGGCACCCATGGCATCGGCAATCAGCCGCATGTCGTGGTCGCTGACGGCGAAGAGCCCGAAGCGGAACGCATAGCCCCAGCGCGCGCGGTCCTGCACGAAGTCGAAGTGGTCGAGCAGCGGCGCGATCGGCGCTTCGCGGGCGGGCACATAGTCCACGTCCTTGCGAAACGGCACGAACCCGCCACCCATGTCGAAGGCATAGGGCTCGCCGGGCTTCACCAATCCCAGCGAGACGAAGGCCTGCAGCCGGTCGCTTGCGCCCATGGTGACCGTGGGCGCGTAGTACGCCACGCGGTCACCGGGCTTTATGCGCCGCAGGGGTGCGACCTTGCCATGGCAGACCTGCATGTAGCCCGCGCCCGGCTCGGCGCAGCCACGCCGCGCATGGGTTGCGCTGGCCACCGCAATCCAGTTGCCTCGGAGGGCGTTGGTGGCCGTGGGTGGGGCCGTTTCGGCCCACAGGTGCGACTGCACCGGATCAGGCCAGTGCGTGCAGGCCGACACGGTTGCCATCCAGGTCATGGATGTGCGCGAAGAAGCCCAGGCCCGGCGGCAGCGCCTGGCGCGGCAGGGCCACCTGGCCGCCCTGGTCCACCACGCGGGCGAGCGCTGCGTCGAGCGAGGGCGATGCATCCAGGTAGACCAGCGTGCCGGCGCCGGGTGCCGCTTGCGGCGCCGTCGGCCCCATCAGCAGTGCGCCGCCCGTGCCGTCGGCCTCGGGGTCGTAGGCGAACACGGCGCCTTCGCTCGGGCCCATGGCCTCGCGGCGCATGGTCTGGCCCAGCACGGCTTCGTAGAAGGCCTGGGCGCGGTCCAGCTGGGTGGTGGGGATTTCGAACCAGGTGATGGCGTTTTTCATGGAAGGGCTCCTTGCGTTGAATGGAGCCCGCATGGTGCGGACCGCCTGCTGACACCGCTTTGTCAGCAGGCTTGCAGCAGCGCCCTCATTCTCGCGAACGGCTCAGTTCCAGCGAGAACTTGAACCGGTCCGCGGGGTGCAGCGAGACCGAGATCTCGAACACCTGGTCGGCCGAATCGAGGTAGTGGCGCGTGATCTTCAGGGCCGGTGCGCCGGCCTCGGCGCGCAGTGCCTCGGCGTGCTCGCGCGGCACCAGCACGGCCTCGATGTCCTGGCGGATGCGCGCGATCCGCCGGCCGTAGCGCTCCTCGATGATGGAGCTGGCCAGCGTCTCGGGCGCGTCGCGCACGATGGGGCCGATGTCGGCATACGCCGGGTCGATGTACAGGTCCAGCCAGCAGATCGGGCGCGCCTTGGCGCTGCCGCCTTCCATGCGCAGGCAGGCGATGTGCAGCCAGCGCGTGCCTCCGGGGCAGCCCAGGTCCTTGGCGAGCGCCAGGTCCGCGACCACCTCGCTGACCGACTGCACCGTGCGCACATGCTCGGCGCCGAAGCGCGCCAGCTCCTGCACCGTGGCGATGGACTGCGTGAAGCCGGCGCGCGGCCGCATGGCCTCCACGCGCGTGCCCACGTTCTTGCGCCGCGAGATCAGTCCCAGCTCCTGCAGTTCGTCCAGCGCCTTGCGCACGGCATAGCGGCTCAGGCCGTACTGGTCGCACAGCTCGAACTCGGTGGGCAGCAGGCTACCCACGGCAAAGCGCCCGGAGGCAATCCCCTCGGACAGTTCGCGGGCGAGATGGGGGTTCTTGGCGGCGGTCATGCGGGCAGGCTCCTGCTCAGGGAAAACCCCAGATTGAGTTTTGTTCGAACATATTTACAGTTCATTTGTTCGAACATTTATATATGTTCGTATTTTATCAACATATCCGGCCTGCCATGTCTTCTTCCCTGTTTACCCCTGCCAGCACGGTGCTCGATTCGGTGCTGTTCCGCGACGCCTTCGGCACGCCGCGCATGCGCGAGGTGTTCTCCGACCACACCCTGATCGCCCGCTACATCGAGGTGGAGGTGGCGCTGGCCCGGGCCGAGGCGCGCTGCGGCGTGATCCCGGCCGACGCGGCCGAAGCCATCGCGCACGAATCGCGCCTGGACCGCGTGGACTTCGACCACATGCGCCACGAGACCGACATCGTGGGCTACCCCATCCTGCCGCTGGTGCACCAGCTGGTGGAGATGTGCGGCGAGGCCGGGCGCTACGTGCACTGGGGTGCCACCACGCAGGACATCATGGACACGGCCAACGTGCTGCAGCTGCGCGACGGCCTGGCGCTGGTGGAGGCCGACATCCGCGAACTGCGCGGCATCCTGGCCGGGCTGGCCGCCAAGCACCGCGATACCCCCATGGCCGGCCGCACCCACCTGCAGCAGGCCTTGCCCGTCACCTTCGGCTACAAGGTGGCGATCTGGCTGGCCATGTTCGACCGCCACCAGGAGCGCCTGGCCGAGCTGCGCAAGCGCGTGCTGGTGGTGCAGTTTGCCGGGGCTGCCGGCACGCTGGCCTCGCTGGGCGACAAGGGCTTCGAAGTGCAGGCCGCGCTGGCCGACGAGCTCAACCTGGCCGTGCCCGTGACCACCTGGCACGTGGCGCGCGACGGCTTCGCCGAGGCGGTGAACCTGCTGGCCCTGGTCACCGGCTCGCTGGGCAAGATCGCGCTGGACATCATGATCATGGCCTCCACCGAGTTCGGCGAGGTCTACGAGCCCTTCGTGAAGGGCCGCGGCGCGAGCAGCACCATGCCGCAAAAGCGCAACCCGATCTCCAGCGAGCTGATGCTGGCCGCCTCCAAGGCCGTGCGCCAGCACGCGGGGCTGATGGTCGATGCCATGGTGCAGGACTTCGAGCGCGCCACCGGCCCCTGGCATGCCGAATGGCTGGCGCTGCCCGAGAGCTTCATCCTCACCGCAGGCGCGCTGCACCAGGCGAAGTTCGCGCTCGGCGGCCTGATCGTGGACGCGGCGCGCATGCGCAGCAACCTGCGGTTAAGCCGCGGCCTGATCGTGGCCGAGGCCGTGATGATGGGCCTGGCGCCGGCCATGGGCCGCCAGCAGGCGCACGACGTGGTCTATGGCGCCTGCCGCACTGTCAACGAAGAGGGCGGCACCCTGGCCGAGGCGCTGGCCGCGCTGCCCGAGGTGGTGCGCCACTTCGACCGCGCGGCGATCGACCGCCTCACCGACCCCGCCAATTACCTGGGCCTGGCGCCCGCCATGGTGGACCGCGCCCTGGCCGCATCGGCCGCGCTCGGCCACTGACGCACCGCATCCGCTTGCGCTTTCCGTTCCTTCCCACAACCATTGCAGGAGACAAGTCCATGAACACCGCCAAAGTCCTCGGTGCCGCCGCCGCATTGCTGTGCGCCGCCACCTTCGCCCACGCCCAGCAGGCCTGGCCTGCCAAGCCGCTCACCTGGGTCGTGCCGTTCGCAGCGGGCGGGCCCACCGACGCCATGGCGCGCGACATCGCCGACAAGGTGGGACGCCAGATCGGCCAGTCCATCGTGATCGAGAACGCGGCCGGCGCGGGTGGCACCATCGGCGCGGCCAAGGCCGCCAAGTCGGCGCCCGACGGCTACACCTTCCTGGTCGGCCACATGGGCTACATGGGCGCGGCGCCTTCGCTGTACAAGAAGCTGGCCTACGATCCGGTGAAGGACTTCGAGGCGGTGTTCCGCTTCCCCGACACACCGCTGGTGCTGCTGGTGCCCAAGAGCTCGCCCTACAAGACGGCGGCCGAGCTGATCGCGGCGGCCAAGGCCAACCCGCGCAAGATCAACTTCGGCAATGCGGGCGTGGGCTCCACCTCGCACCTGATCGCTGCGCTGTTCGAGTCGCGCGCCGGCATCGAGGTCACGTCCATCTCGTACAAGGGCGCGGCCCCGGCCATGAACGACCTGGTGGGCGGCCAGGTGGAGGCCATGTTCGACCAGAGCAACACCGCGCTGCCCCAGGTCACGGGCGGGCGGCTCAATGCGATTGCGCTGACCTCGCTCACGCCCATGCCGCAGCAGTACCCGAACGTGGCCCCGCTGGCCGACAAGACCCTGCCCGGCTTCGAGGCCGCCACCTGGTATGGCCTGTATGCGCCCAAGGGGGTGCCCAAGGACGTGGTGCAAAAGCTCCACCAGGCCTACCTCAAGGCCCTGGCCGACAAGCCCTGGACGGCGCGCATGGTGGCCCAGGGCATCCACCTGCTGCCCGAAGCCCAGTACGCGCCCGAGGCATTCGCCAAGCACACCGCGGCCGAGGTGGACAAGTGGCGCAAGGTGGCGACCGACGCCAAGATCCAGATCGACTGAGCAAGAAACACAGCCCATGACCCGCATCGCGCAGGAAGACCTGGCCACCAGCATCGCCCAGGCGCTGCAGTTCATCAGCCACCGGCACCCGCCCGACTTCGTGCGCGCGCTGCGCCGCGCGCATGCGGCCGAGACCCATGCCCCGGCGCGCGCCGCCATGGGCCAGTTGCTGGTGAACAGCCGCATGGCGGCGCTGGGCCGGCGCCCGCTGTGCCAGGACACGGGCGTGGCCCAGGTGTTCCTGCGCATCGGCCTGGGCGTGGCTTTCGTGCGCCACGACGGCGCCGCGCTGCGCAGCCTGCAGGCGGTGGCCGACGACGCGGTGCGCACGGCCTATGGCGACCCGGCCAACCCGCTGCGCGCCACCATGGTGGCCGACCCGCTGGGCGCGCGCACCAACACGCGCGACAACACCCCCTCCATCGTGCACTGCGAACTGGTGGAGGGCGATGTGCTGGAGCTGCTGGTGGTGGCCAAGGGCGGCGGCGGCGACGTCAAGGCGCGCTTTGCCACGCTCAACCCCAGCGACAGCGTGGCCGACTGGGTGCTGGCCCAGTTGCCCGGCATGGGCGCGGGCTGGTGCCCGCCCGGCGTGCTGGGTATCGGCATCGGCGGCAGCCCCGAGCAGGCCATGCTGCAGGCCAAGCTGTCGCTGTTCGATGCCATCGACATCGACCAACTGCAGGCGCGCGGCGCGGCCACGCCCGAGGAGGCGCTGCGCCTGGACCTGCACGCGCGCAGCAATGCGCTGGGCATCGGCGCGCAGGGGCTGGGCGGCCTCTCGGCCGTGCTCGACGTCAAGGTGCGCAGCGCACCCTGCCATGCGGCCACGATTCCGGTGGCGCTGATCCCCAACTGTGCGGCCACACGCTACCTGCGCCTCACGCTGGACGGCACGGGGCCGGCGCCCTTGCCGGACCTGTCGCTCGACGCCTGGGACGGCATTCCCGACCACTTCACGGTGGACGATGCGGTGCGCGTGGACCTGGACACGCTGGATCGTGCCGAGGTCGGCCGCTGGAAGGTCGGCCAGACCCTGCTGCTCACGGGCACCCTGCTCACCGCGCGCGATGCAGCGCACAAGCGCCTGGTGGACCTGCTGCAGCGCGGCGAGCCGCTGCCGGTGGACCTGCGCGGCCGCACCATCTACTACGTGGGCCCGGTGGACGCCGTGGCCGGCGAGGCCGTGGGCCCGGCCGGCCCGACCACCGCCACGCGCATGGACCGCTTCGTGGAGCCGCTGCTGGCGCAGACCGGGCTGCTGGCCATGGTGGGCAAGGCCGAGCGCGGGCCGGATGCGATCGCCTCCATCCGCCGCCATGGCGCGGCCTACCTCGCGGCGACCGGGGGCGCGGCCTACCTGCTGTCGCGCTCCATCCGCAAGGCACGGGTGCTGGCCTTTGCCGACCTGGGCATGGAGGCCATCCATGAGTTCGAGGTGGTGGACTTTCCGGTCACGGTGGCCGTGGACTCGCACGGGCACACGATCCACCGCTTCGTGGAAGCTAGAACGTGATCTTGACCGACGGCGCGCTGCGCTGGGCCTTGCCGTGGAACACGGCCTCGATGTTGTTGCCATCGGGGTCGAGCACGAAGGCCGCGTAGTAGCCGGGGTGGTAGGGGCGCTCGCCCGGGGCGCCATTGTCCTTGCCGCCATGGGCCAGGGCCGCCTTGTAGAAGGCCTGCACCATGGCCTCGTCCTGTGCCTGGAAGGCCAGGTGGTGCCGGCCCGTGAGGTGGCCCTGTGCCGCAGCACTTTTGGACGTGGAGACGAACAGCTCGTCGGCCCAGAAATAGTCTTCGGAGGTGCCGCCCATCGGCACCTTGAGCACCTCGAAGATGGCGGTGTAGAAGGCCTGGCTGGCCGGCAGATCGCGCACCACCAGCTGGATGTGGTCGATCAGGCGGCCGCGGTGCAGTTCCTGGGTTTCCATGGCGTGGTCCTTCGTGGGTTCACAACATGGGCGCAGTGTGCCAGCGGCCAGGGGGCGGGCGCCATCGCACTCACCCCCTGTTACCGCTGTGACCTGGCGGCTACTCCCGGGAGCCTGTCGCCCCGCAATCAGCCGCTCACCGGCAGCTGAAGCTGCTGGCGTTCTCCACATCGCCCGTGCCGTTGTAGCGCGCCACCTTGGGGTAGACGCACAGCGGGCGCGTGCGGTTGGCCGACCAGCTGGCGGGCAGCTCGGTGTTGACCACGTTGGCACCGGCACCGCGTGCCTGGGCCAGCACGGTGTCGGGCGCCTTGCCCTGTTCCACCCATTGCACCAGCGGGGCCAGCATGTCGAACTGGTCGGTGGCCGGGCCACCCGAGCAGTGGTTCATGCCGGGCACCATGTACAGGCGCGCAAAGCCCGCGGCATCGCCCTTGTGGTGGGCCTGCAACCGGTCCATCCAGTTGGCGGTGTCCACGGGGGAGAACACGCCATCGGCCACGCCGTGGTAGATCATCATCTTGGCACCGCGTTCCTTGAGGGTGCCGAGATCGGCTTCGTTGGGTGGCGTCATGAAGGACCAGGGCGACTCGGGGTAGAGCGCGCTGGTGGCGAACATCTTCGGGTAGTCGGTCTCCATGCTGAAGGCCAGGGCGTACTGCAGGCCCGTGGTGGCGCTGAAGGCCGCTACCGTGGACGGCGGCGAGGTGAAGATGAAGGCCACGGCGCCGGCGTCGCGCGTGGCGGGCGAGCCCAGGTGCCATTGTGCGAAGTTGGCGCCGCCCACGCCCGGGTCGAACCAGGTGCCGGTGTACAGCACTTCGCCCTTGCTGTTCTTGGGGCCGGCGAAGATGTCGGCCAGTACGGTTTTTTGCGCCGGGGTCAGGCAGCTGCCATCGCGCGCGGCACCGGGCGCGCAGCTCGGCACATCGGTCTGCAGGTTGAAGGC
The DNA here is from genome assembly GCF_059418305.1 of Acidovorax sp. GW821-FHT09B03. Lineage (NCBI taxonomy): Bacteria > Pseudomonadati > Pseudomonadota > Betaproteobacteria > Burkholderiales > Comamonadaceae > Acidovorax > Acidovorax sp. GW821-FHT09B03. Next base: position 145,279 of record NZ_JBWKPP010000016.1, on the reverse strand, counting down.
GCCCTGGCAGGCCGCCACGTCGTTGACCTGGCCGTCGGTCACGCCGTCCAGCGCGTCGCACTTGGCCAGGATGCGGCTGCCCAGCAATTTGTACTCGGCGGCCGTCACCGAAGTGTTCAGGTCGGGCTGGCCGCTGGCGTCGGGAGTGGAGACCTTGGCGTACTGCTGGGCCTTCCACAGTTGGGCTGTGGCCGCCTTGGGCAGGTGAAAGCCCGGGTTGCCGGCGAGGATGCCGTCGTACTGGTCCGCATAGCGCGAGGCGGCCACCATGGCATGGCGCCCGCCGTTGGAGCAGCCCGCGAAGTAGGAGCGGTCGGGCGCCTTGCCGTAGGCGCTCTTGATCAGGTCCTTGGCCATCGGCGTGAGGCTGCCCACGGCTGTATAACCATAGTCCAGCCGGGCCTGCGGGTCCACGCCGAAGAACGGAGTGGGTGCGCTGTGCCCCGCGTCGGAGCTGAGCACCGCGAAGCCCTGGCTCAGCGCCGGCGCGACGGGTGCCGCGCCGCTGGTCGCGCCCAGCGCGGTGACCACGCTGCCATCGAGTCCGCCATTGGCCTGGTAGAGGAAGCGGCCGTTCCAGGCCGCGGGCATGCGCATCTCGAAGCCGATGGCATAGCTCGCGCCATCGACGGCGCTGGTGCGCTGGTTCATCGCGCCCTTGACCAGGCAGTGCGCCGGGATGGGGGTGTTCACGCCGGTCGCCTTGAGCTCGCCCTCGGCCACGGGCACGGCGGAGGCGATGCGCGTGTTGGGCAGCGCCAGCGTGGTGGCCAGGTTGGCGCAGGACTGCAGCGTGCCCGGCGAGGCCGCAGACAGTTGCCGCAGCCCACCGTCCGATCCGCCGCAGCCGGCGACCAGCAGTGCCGCCGCGGGCAATGCCGCCAGTGCCAGGGGGCGGCCCAGGCCGTGCAGGTTCCAGATACCCTCGTTCCTCTTCATGGTGTTGTCTCCTCGTGTGTTGTCGCAAGGCGCAGGCAGGCAGACCCGCAGCGCGGCCTCGAAGCGCTGTGGGATGGGGAAAGCGAAGACAGAAAAGGCGTGGACCGTCAGGCGGCAGCCATGGCGGGCGCCTGACGTCGATGGACGTCGGCAGCGGCGGTGGACAGGCGCTGGCGGATGATGGCCAGGCGCATGTCGAATTCGGGCAGCACCCAGGTGGCGAAGGCACGGGCCGGCTCGGCCCAGCGCGGGCCCTGGCTGGCGGGGGTGGCCGCAATGCGGGCCCAGGCCCATTCCAGCAGCACCAGGGCCACGGCGCGCAGGTAGTCGTCGGCCACCCAGTACGGGAGCTGCGGATCGGTGGCTGCCGTGGCCGCCAGGGCGCGCGTGGTGTCGGCCAGCGCATTGCGCCGGGTGTTGGCCGCTTCATCCTGCGGCAGGCCATGGCGCAGCGATGCGAGCAGGGCGCACAGGCCCTGGCCGCCATCGGCCAGCACCTTGCGCACCAGCAGGTCGAGGGCCTGGATCTCGTTGGTGCCCTCGTAGATCATGGCCACGCGGGCGTCGCGCACGACCTGCTCGATGCCCCACTCGCGCACATAGCCGTGGCCGCCAAAGACCTGCAGGCAGGCGCTTGCGCCGTGGAAGGCCTGGTCGGTCAGCGCGGCCTTGAGCACGGGCGTGACCAGCGCGCACCAGCGCTGGGCCACGGCGCGCTCGGTGGCATCGGGGTGGTGCCGCGCCCCATCGAGCTGCAGGGCGGTGTGGTAGGCCAGCACGCGCCCGCCGTCGATCCAGGCGCGCTGCGTCTGCAGGATGCGGCGCATGGCGGGGTGCTCGGCAATCGGGTCGGGGCCGGTGGGGGCGTTGCTGCCGGCGGCCCTGGGCGCACGCATCTGCCGGCGCTCCTGCGCATAGGCGCTGGCTTTCTGCCAGGCCGCCTCGAGCAGGCCCAGGCCCTGCAGGCCCACATGCAGGCGCGCAGCGTTCATCATCACGAACATGGCGGCCAGGCCCTTGTGCGGCTCGCCCACCAGCCAGCCCGTGGCATCGTCGAAGCGCATCACGCAGGTGGGGCTGCCGTGCAGGCCCATCTTTTCCTCGATGCGTTCGCACACCACGGCATTGCGCTCGCCGCCCGGCAGCCGCTTGGGCACGAGGAACAGCGAAAGGCCTTTGGGGCCGGCCGGTGCGCCGGGCAGGCGCGCCAGCACCAGGTGCACGATGTTGTCGGTGAGGTCGTGCTCGCCGCCGGAGATGAAGATCTTGCTGCCGTTCACGCGCACGCTGCCGTCGGCCTGCGGCACGCCGCGCGTGCGCACCAGGCCCAGGTCGCTGCCCGCACGGGCCTCGGTCAGGCACATGGTGGCCAGCCACTCGCCGCTGGCGATCTTCGGCAGGTACGCAGTCTTCAGGGCGTCGTTGCCATGGTGGCGTAGGCATTCGTAGGCACCATGCAACAGCCCGGGGGCCATGGTCCAGCCGTGGTTGGCACCGGCCAGCCATTCGAACAGCACGCATTCGAGCACTGCGGGCAGGCCCTGGCCACCGTCCTCGGGTGCGCAGGCCAGCGAGGGCCAGCCGGCCTGCCAGAAGGCCTGGTAGGCCGCGCGAAAGCCGGCGGGCGTGGTGACGGTGCCGGCTTCGAAGCGGCAGCCTTCTTCATCGCCGATGCGCTGCAGCGGAGCGATGGCGCTGTCGACGAACTTCGCGGCCTCGTCCAGCACCTGCGCCGCGAGGTCGCCATCGGTGTCGGCAAACGGTGCCAGCGCCTGCCACTGCGCAGGGGCCTGGAGCACCTCGGACAGCAGGTGCTGGATATCGGCCAGGGTCTGGTGTGCTTGCATGCGGGTCGTGCTTCCAATATCCGTCGTGTACCTGCGGCTTGGCAACTGGCGCGGCCAAAGACCAGCGCCACCGGGGCGTCCCTCCAGGGGACGCCAATCCAGACTCAGGATTCCGAAGTGAACCCGATCTGCTTGACCAGCGGGCCCCAGCGCTCGAACTCGGCCTTCTGGTCGGCCAGCATCTCCTGCTGCGTGCTGCCGTGGGCCACCAGGCCAACGATGCCCAGCGCGTCGATCACGGTCTTGTCCTTGAGCGCGCCGGTGATGGCGGCATTGGCACTGGCCAGCGTGGCGGCGGGCGTCTTGGCCGGGGCGTAGAAGCCGAACCATTCCTCGGAGGTCACGTCGGGGTAGCCCAGCTCGATGAAGGTGGGCACATCGGGCAGGTAGGGCGAGCGCTTCTTGCCCGAGGTGGCCAGCACGCGCACGCGGCCGGTCTTCATGTACTGCAGGTAGTCGCCGCTGGGGTTCATGGCTGCAGCGATCTGGCCGCCCACCAGGTCGGTGATGCTGGGCACGGTGCCACGGTAGGGCACGTGCTTGAGATCCACTGCCGCACGGATGCCCAGCAGCGCGCCCAGCAGGTGGGGCATGGAGCCCGCGCCGGGCGAGCCGTAGCTGGCCTTGTCCGGATTCGCCTTGGCCCAGGCCAGGAAGTCCTTGAGCGTCTTCACCTCGGCCGGCACGGCCGGGCCCACGGCCAGGCCGTGGTGCATGATCGCGCCGATGGAGACGGGCACCACGTCCTCGGGCTTGTAGCTGAGCTTGGGGTAGATGTGCGGGTACACCGACAGGGCCGACACCGGTGCCAGGGTGAGCACCGAACCATCGGCGGGGGAGTTCTTCAGCGTTTCCACCGCAATGCGGCCACCGGCGCCCGGCTTGTTCTCGACGAAGCCCGGGTTCTTGCTGTAGGCCGTGCCGCCCAGCTTCTCGGCCACGCGGCGGGCCACGCTGTCGCCCGCGCTGCCGGCCGGAAAACCGTACATGATCTTGACCTGGTCCAGCGCCTGCGCGAAGGAGGACAGGGGATAAAGCGCCGCGAGGGCGGCGGCGCTGCCCAGGGTGTGAACAAAGTGGCGTCGTGTCGTCGTCATGGTTGTCTCCGGTATAGGTATGGTGTGTTGACGGGGCGGGGAACGGGGGCTAACGGGGCGCCATGCGCAGGGCGCCATCGAGCCGGATCACCTCCCCGTTGAGGTGTCCGTTGGTCACGATGTGGGCCGCCAGCTCGGCAAACTCCTCGGGCTTGCCCAGGCGTGGCGGGAAGGGGATGCTCGCGGCCAGCGACTGCTGCACGGCCTCGGGCAGCTCCTTCATGAGCGGCGTGGCGAACAGGCCCGGGGCCACGGTGCACACGCGGATGCCGTGCTGCGCCAGGTCGCGCGCCATGGGCAGGGTCATGCCCACCAGCCCGCCCTTGGAGGCGCTGTAGGCCTGCTGGCCCACCTGGCCGTCGAAGGCCGCCACCGAGGCCGTGAACATCATCACGCCGCGCTCGCCGTTGGAAAGGGGGGCCAGCCTGGCGCACGCCGCTGCGAACAGCCGGCTGATGTTGTAGCTGCCGATCAGGTTGATGCCCACCACGCGGGCGAAGTCCTCGAGCGGCGCAGCGCTGCCGTCGCGCTGCACCACACGCTTGGCGCTGCCAATGCCGGCCACGTTCATGAGGATGCGCGCCGGGCCCAGGGCCGCTTCGGCCTGGGCCAGGGCGGCGGCCACGCTCTCGGTCTGGGTGATGTCGCAGGTGCAGGCCACGGCCGTGCCGGCGCCATGCTGGCGGTTGATGCTCTCGGCCACCTGGGTGGCGAGGGCGGTGTTCACGTCGAGCACCGCGACCTTGGCGCCCAGGCGGGCCAGCTCGCGGGCGGTGGCCTCGCCCAGGCCCGATGCGGCGCCGGTGACGAGGGCGGTCTGTCCTTGGATCTGCATGGATGGTTCCTTGGGGGTTGGGCGTCAGGCGTTGGGCACGATGGTGCCGGGGGCGGCGCCGTCGTGCAGGGCCTGCACCAGGGCGTCGCGGTGTTTGAGCACGGCACGCTGGTTGATGGAGCCCTTGTCGGTGATCTCGCCCTTGTCGAGCGAGGGCGGCTCGGCCATCAGCAGTGCGCGCGCCACGCGGCTGGCGCTGCCTGTGGATTCGCGTGCCAGGTGGTCGATGACGGCCTGGATGCGCTGGCGCACGCCGGTGCTGGCGATCACCTCGGCCCAGGGGGCGTCGGCAGCCAGGCCGCTCACCTCGCGGCAGGCGGGCGAGAGGAACAGCAGCGCGCCCACTTCCTTCCTGTTCAGGCCGGTGAGCACCGCGTCCTGGATGTACGGGGCGCCGGCCACGACGATCTTCGCGCGCATCGGGCCCACGCTCACGAAGGTGCCGGTGGAGAGCTTGAAATCCTCGGCGATGCGGCCATCGAAGCGCAGGCCGCGGTGGATGTCGTTGTCGTCGATCCACAGCACCGCGTCGCCGGTGCACAGGTAGCCCTCGTCGTCGAAGGCCTCGCGCGTGGCGGCGTCCGAGCGCCAGTAGCCCGGCGTCACGTTGGGGCCGCGGTAGCGCACCTCGGTCTTGCCGTCCACGTCCACCAGCTTGAGCGTCATGCCCGGCACGGGCGCACCGATGTGGCCCGAGCGCACGTCGGGGCTGTTGCAGAACATCGCCGACGGAGCCGACTCGGTCATCCCCAGGCCTGTGGACATGACGATGCGCTCGCCGAGTTCGGCCTCCTGCGTGGCATGCAGGCTGTCCCAGATGGGCTGGGCCAGGCCGGCGCCCGAGTAGAAGAACATGCGCACCCGCGACAGCAGCGTGCGGCGCAGCACGGCGTCGGTCTTCATCGCCTCGGCGATCATCTCGAAGCCGGTGGGCACGTTGAAGTACACGGTGGGGGCGATCTCGCGCAGGTTGCGCAGCGTTTCTCCGATCAGCGCCGCCGTGGGCTTGCCGTCGTCGATGTAGAGCGTGCCGCCGTGCTGCAGCGTGAGGCCGAAGTTGTGGTTGCTGCCGAAGGTGTGGTTCCAGGGCAGCCAGTCCACCAGCACCGGCGGGGCTTCGGCCAGCACGGGCAGGGACAGGGTGATCTGCTGCAGGTTGGCGCACCACATGCGCTGGGTGTTGATCACCGGCTTGGGCATCTTGGTGGAGCCGCTGGTGAACAGAAACTTCACGATGGTGCCCGGGCCCGTGGCGTGCATGGCCGCATCCACGGCCGGCGTGGCCAGGGTGTTGCGCAGGCTCTGGAAGGTGGTGGCCTTGCGGCCGTCGATGGCGCCCTGGGCGAGCACGATCTCCACGTCCGCCGCCACGGTGGCCTCGATGGCGCGGCCAAAGCGCGCACCATCGGCTGCGAACACCAGGCCGGGCGTCAGCGTGTCCAGCACGTGGCGCAGCTTGTCGTAGTCCTGGCTCACCGTGGCGTAGGCCGGCGACACGGGGCAGTAGGGCACGCCGGCATAGATGCAGCCCAGCGCCATCAGCGCATGCTCCAGGCTGTTCTCGCTGAGCACCACCACCGGGCGCTCGGCGGAGAGCCCCCGGTCCAGCAGCGCCTGGCCGATGCTGCGCGCGGCGTCCAGCGCCTGGGCGTAGCTGATGTGTTGCCAATCGCCGGTGGTGCCGTCGGCCTGCTGCGTGCGGCGTGCCAGGAAGCTGCGCTCGGGCTCCGCCTCGGCCCAGTGCACCAGGTAGTCCGTGACCCGGCGCGCATGGGCGCCCAGGGGCAGGTCGGCCTGCAGGTAGCGCACGCCGGGTGCGCCTTCGCGCAGATTGACGCGGGTGACGCCGAACGGGACCGGGCGGTAGCGCGGCGGCGCGAGGGGAGTGGAGAGATCGCTCATGGGATGGAGGTCCGGCGGTAGGGGGATGGGGGGCTCAGTCTTTGCGCACCTTGGCGGCCCGGCCTTCCAGGAAGTCCGCCAGGCGTGACTTGGCCTCGGGCGCGCTCTGGGCGATCGCGGCCATCATGGCTTCGGTGAAGAAACCCTGGTCGGCCGGCTGCTCGGCGATGCGCGGCAGCGCATGCATCAGCGCGTAGTTGGTCAGCGGCGCGTTCTGCGCCACGCGCCTGGCCAGCTCCAGCGCCTTGGCGAAGGCCTGGCCCTCGGGCACCAGGTACTGGGCGAAGCCGACCTTCTCGCCGTCCTGCGCGTTGTAGACGCGGCCGGTGAGCATCATGTCCGTCATGCGCGCCGCACCGATCAGCTTGGGGATGCGCACCGCGCCGCCACCGCCCACGAAGATGCCGCGCGAGCCCTCGGGCAGCGCATAGAAGGTGGACTCGTCGGCCACGCGGATGTGGCAGGCGCTGGCCAGCTCCAGACCGCCGCCCACCACCGCGCCATGCAGTGCCGCGATCACGGGCACGGGGCCGTACTGCACGCGCTCGAGCGCGGCATGCCACATGCGCGAGTGGTACAGGCCCTGGCCCGCGTCGCGCTCCTTGAGCTCGGACAGGTCGAGCCCGGCGCAGAAATGCGGTCCTTCGCCGTCGATCACCGCGGCACGCACGCCAGCGGGCATGGTCTCGAACAGGTCGCGCAGGGCCAGGATCAGGCCGTCGTTCAAGGCGTTGCGCTTGGCGCTGCGGGTCAGGCGGATGACGGCAACTTCCTGCTCATCGCCGGAGAGCTCGAAATGGATGTCTGGATGGGTCATGGTGGCTTTCGTAATGGATGGATTGTGGTTATAGTTAATAACCAATTCAAGCAAGCCAGCCCGGTTTTTTATTGGTAGTTACCCTTGATCTGCGCCCCCTGCGGTGGTGCATGCTGAAGGGCGGCGCCATGCAAGCCCGGCTCCCATAGGAGACACATATGGACCACGAGAACCTGATCGCCATCGACATCCACACCCACGCCGAGGTGAGCTGCTGGAACCCCTTCGACAACTATGGCGAGGAGTACGACCGCGCCGCCGACAAGTACTTCAAGAACGGCCGGCGCCCGACCATCGCCGAGACGGTGGCCTACTACCGCGAGCAGAAGATCGGCCTGGTGATGTTCACCGTGGATGCCGAGTCCAAGATGGGCCGCCGGCGCATCCCCAACGAGGAGATCGCCGAGGCCGCCAAGGCCAACAGCGACATGATGATGGCCTTCGCCAGCATCGACCCGCACAAGGGCAAGATGGGGGCGCGCGAGGCGCGCCGCCTGATCGAGGAGCACGGCGTCAAGGGCTTCAAGTTCCACCCCACGGTGCAGGGCTACCACCCCTACGACCAGATGGCCTGGCCGATCTACGAGGTGATCGCCGAGTACGGCATGCCCGCCATCTTCCACACCGGCCACAGCGGCATCGGCAGCGGCATGCGCTGCGGCGGCGGCCTGCGCCTGGAATACAGCAACCCCATGCACCTGGATGACGTGGCCATCGACTTCCCCGACATGCAGATCGTCATGGCCCACCCGAGCTTTCCGTGGCAGGACGAGGCGCTCTCGGTCGCCACGCACAAGCCCAACGTCTGGATCGATCTGTCGGGCTGGAGCCCCAAGTACTTTCCCAAGCAGCTGGTGCAGTACGCCAACACCCTGCTCAAGGACCGCATCCTGTTCGGCAGCGACTACCCGCTGATCACGCCCGAGCGCTGGATGAAGGACTTCCAGGAAGCCGGCTTCAAGCCCGAGGTGATGCCCGGCATCCTCAAGGGCAATGCGGTGCGTCTGCTGGGGCTGGACAAGGCCGCCGAGAAGCCCGCTGCGGCCTGACCCGGTGCCTCAGTCGTAGACTTTCTGCAGCAGGCGGATCAGCGTCTTGCGCTCGGTGGCCGTGAGGCGCGCCGTGGCGTCGATTTCCAGCTGGGCCGCGGTCTGCTCGGCCTGATCGCACAGGTCCTCGCCCGCAGGCGTCAGGTGCAGGCCCATCGCGCGCCCGTCGCTCGGGTGCGGGCGGCGCTCGATCAGGCCGCGCCGGTCCAGCGCGGCGATCAGGCCCACCAGGTTGGGTGGCAGCACGCCCAGCGTGGAGCACAGCTGGCGCGAGGTGATGCCAGGGTTGTGCGCCACCAGCGAGAGCACCGAGAAATCCACCACCTTGAGCCCATAGACCGCCATGCGCTCCATGAACACCTCGATGATGGACAGCGACGCCCGGCGCGCGTTGTAGCCCACCAGGGTGCGCAGGTAGCTGTTGTCGACCACGTCGGTGGCGGTGGGTGCGAGGGTGGGGGAGGAAGCGCTGGCCATGGGGTGATGCTGCAGGATGTGGGGAGACTATAGCGTTCAAGCCGGGTTGCGCAGCACGCGGCGGTATTGAACTGCTTCGGCGACATGGCCGACGGCGGTGGCCTCGGCACCCGCCAGGTCGGCAATGGTGCGCGCCACCTTGAGCGCGCGGTGCGTGCTGCGCGCCGACCAGCCCAGGCGCGCGGCCGCCGTGTTGAGGAACTTGGCGGCGGCATCGTCCAGGTGCAGGTGTTCGTCGATCTCCTGGCCCTGCTGCGCCTGGTTGGTCCGGCCCTGGCGCGCCAGGGCCCGGGCCCGTGCCTGCACCACGCGCTCGCGGATGGCGGCACTGGATTCGCCCGGCGGCGCCTTGAGCAACTGGTCCGAGGGCACGGCTGGCACCTCCACATGCAGGTCGATGCGGTCCAGCAGCGGCCCGCTGAGCTTGCCCTGGTAGCGCGCAAGCAAGTATGTTTTGAGCCAATTCGAATGGGTAGAACGGGCATAGCTCTAAACCTACAACTTTTGGGCTAACTAGCGCAGTAGCTCATCAAGCCTTAGCATGCAACGAATTGTTCGTTTCATCCGGAGGTGAAGCTTGTTGGTACCCCGAAACTTGAGAGCCCTTGGACTTATTGCCTTTGGTATGGGGCCAATACTGATAGCTTTTTCAATTCCCGATCTGCTAAATGCTATTAGCAATGGGCAAGAAAGCATCTTGACTGGGGTGTTGGTCGCAGCTCTAGCGGTGACGTGCATTGCGTGCTTTATTACTCTTCTACTGAGTAAGCCACGAGCCCGTAGGATACATACGGTCGAAGGACGATTGCCAACAGTCGGCACACAACCATTGTTCCTTGCAAGTGAAGAAAGCGAGCTTCTTAGTGAGTTGCAGACAATGAGTGGACACAAGCCGATAACTTGCACATACCTCGGCGGAAGTGGGCTAAGTATCAGCAAAAACACTGAAGTTCTGTTAGTACGGCTGTCAGATAGTCTTGTTTTTACGGTTAGCGGTAAAGCGGAGAAGCATTCTCTGCCTTACAACAGGCTTTCCGCTGTGGAAATCACTGGTCCCGGTACAGAAACGACGGACGCGGGGGTATCAGGCGGGGGCTTCGGTTTGGAAGGTTTGGTAAAAGGAGCGGTAGTAGCAGCGACAATAAATGCCCTTACAAAGAGAAGTACAACTAACACCTTCCTGAGAGTATTGTCTTCTGATGCTGAGGCATATTTTCATAGCGCCGCCATTGAGCCATCTGAACTAAAAATGATACTGTCCCCAGCAGTAGTTGCTATAGAAAACCATAGAAGACAAGCCTTGCTTGACAGTGCTCGCAGTGGTTCGATTGGGGACGAAATAGGAAAACTCAATCAATTAAAATTGGATGGGGTAATAAGTCAGGAAGAATTCGCGGCAGCAAAAAAGAGATTATTGAGCGACTAAATGAATCAGCTACTCGAAAACTTGGCAATCGCTGGATACAGGAGCTTTGGTGAAAAGCTTCAATCTTTTGATAGCTTCTCAAAGATTAATCTATTTATAGGGCAGAACAACTCCGGTAAATCAAATATTCTCAGGTTCATCTATGAGGTTGTAGGGGATAGAACGGGATTTAATAATCTGAAATTGGATGGCTATGCGCGACATCTGCCAAATAGCCCTGCAATGCTATACGGGGCAATCGAAAAGCTGATCAAGGGCGATGATGGTCATGCACTCTTGCCGGAGGAACACAGGCTTCAAACTAGGTCTTGGGGGTATGGTCCGTCAACGAATTATCGAACAACGATGGGGCGAATGTTTGAGAATAAAGCCGAGATTGACGAAACCTCTGCCCCATATAACACCATCAATGTGTTAGCGCCGGATTCGTACCCGGAATCTTGGGCGTTGGCAATGACGAAGTTGAATGCCAATCTAAAACAAGATTTCTATGCGCGCATAGTGGGTCATACTAGTCAAAACTTGAGTTTGGTTGATCAACTGCTAACCAAGCATCTCATAAACCCCATCCCTAAAAAGGAAGTAGTCCTAATTCCAGCTATTCGTCAAATTGGAAAGGGTGGGAGTGTCTCCGAGGAATTTAATGGGGATGGTATAATTGAACGTCTCGCAAAGCTGCAAAATCCGGATGGAATTAACCAGCAAAGCAGAGTTTTATTCAAAAAAATAACCGAATTCGTGAGGTCAGTTCTTGAGAGTCCTAGCGCGACCATAGAGATACCGTATAAGCGAGACACAATCATGATACATATGGGCGGCAAGGTGCTGCCCATAGAATCTCTAGGATCAGGAATTCATGAGGTGGTAATATTGGCTGCAGCCGCGACAGTTCTAGATAAGAAAATCGTCTGTGTCGAAGAGCCCGAGCTGCATCTAAATCCCATTCTTCAGAAAAAACTCATTCGTTATCTGAAGAAGGAAACTAACAACCAATATTTCATTACGACCCACTCTGCGGCATTAATGGATGTGGAAGACACTGAAATATATCATGTTACTCTGAAGGACGGAGCGTCCAAAGTGCATCGCGTGACTTCAAATCATGATAGGCGTGCGATATGTGATGACCTGGGGTACCATCCTTCAGACTTGCTTCAATGCAATTCCATAATATGGGTTGAAGGCCCTTCAGACAGAATATATATAAATCACTGGATGGAATCCGTCAGGCCTGGGCTCATCGAGGGAATACATTACAGTGTGATGTTTTATGGTGGTGCATTATCCGCACACCTATCCAATAAGAGTTATGGTGATCCACTGAAAGAGTTTGTGGAGCTACAGTACTTAAATCAACGTGGTGTTATCGTAATGGATAGCGATAGGCCAAGGGCGGGCGCAGATATAGGTGCCACTAAGAAACGGCTGATTGAAGAGTTTTCAAATGTTTCCGGATATGCTTGGCTGACGGCTGGTCGTGAGGTCGAGAACTACATTGAACCAGCACATCTAGAAAAAGCAATTGGCAAAATTCATCCAAAGTCAGTACAGGTGGGAGGGTATGATAGGTACTCAAACACAATGACAATAAAGGGCCGTACTAACATTTCCCAAGCCGACAAAGTGGAGGTCGCACGGTATATTGTAGAAAAGTACCCTGCAAACCTGAACATTTACGATCTGCAGAAAAGAATGACCGAGCTAGTGGCGTTCATAGAGAAATCTAATGCGGGCTCACTGCTGTAAGCTTCGGGATGGGATGGCTCGATATTTGACCCTATTCCTTCTGCGAGTTTCGAACCCTCGGGCAGGGTGTGGATGTCTGAGAGCCTTGCATCGGGGGGGCTGCAAATAGTCGATTCTGCAAGCAAAATAAATTGACCGGCGACGTCAGATCATTTTGATTAGCACGAATCTTATATCGGGTGGGAATCTCAAAGAGCCTATAAATTGCTGCGGAATTAAAGCCTTCGGCATTTCACGCTGGATGTAAAAGGTCTAGAATTTCAATCAGAAAAAATTCCTCTGGATTTCGCTTAAACTAAAAATTACAGCCTTTGTGCTGGACCGCCTATTGGTAGTCTCTGACAAGGTCTCTGCAAGATAAAACAACGGATGCTTTTCGTATTCCCCTCGGGAAAGTTCGCCTAGACATGAATCCACACAACAAATAGTGGTTCATACTAAGCGCGCGGACTTCTGGAAGCGAGCCAGAAAATCGGCGCGCTGCGCCGCGCGCGAAATGGTGATGTGGCCGGTTTCCAGGGGTTCGCGCAGCGCCTCGAACGCAGCCCTGGTGAACTCGGGAAATTCGTCGAGAAAAAGCACGCCATGGTGCGCCAGCGAGATCTCGCCAGGCCGTGGCGGCGAACCTCCCCCCACCAGCGCCACGGCACTGGCCGTGTGATGGGGTTGCCCCGTGGGTCGCAGGCCCCAGCGTTCGGGGCTGAAGCGGCCGGCCAGGCTGGAGATGGCAGCGCTCTCCAGTGCCTCCTGCACAGTCATGGGTGGCCGCAGGCCGGCACAGCGCTGTGCGAGCATGGACTTGCCCGAGCCGGGGGGCCGGCTATCAACAAGTCATGGCCTTTTATTCCCGTGCGTTTGCGGATTTTTTTAGAGGTTGCTTTGATCGCGGCGCTACATCTGCTCCCTGGAGCAGCATGGGGGTGAGGGCCGCCTACATGGCTTCTGCGCGTGTCTTAAATTTCTTGCCTCCTTACATTTCTTCATATAAGTTACTTTCAAAGGTACTACTTGAGGTGAGCGCATGAAAGTTTGTGTCGATCCGGGTCATGGGATGAGCAACCGCCAAAAGGGTGTCTTCGACCCTGGAGCCACGCACTTGGAGGATGGCTTCTTGTTTAGGGAGGCGGACATTGCGCTCCGATATGGGCTTTCCTTAAAGGACGTCTTTAGGGAGATGGGCGTGTCGGTGTTCATGACTCGTGATGATGATGGTGATCATGCTCCTGTTGGTAGACGAGCACAAATGGCGATGGACGCTGGCTGTGATGCGTTGATTTCTATCCATCTCAACGACTATGACGATGATAAGGCGAATGGCCTAGAGGTTCTTTATAAAGGTGAGAATGGGACTCTCGCAAAGGAGGTCCACGACGCACTTGTTAAGGTGACCCAATTGCGTCCACGTGGAATAGTTTTGCGAGAGGATCTAGCCGTTTTGAAGTTCAATGGCCCTGCCGTTCTTATAGAACTAGGCTTCATTGCGAACGACATTGATCGTGACGTGCTGCTGAATACTCAGAAGAGAGATGAGATAAATCGAGTAATTGCTGCTGTAATAGTTGGGTTCTTGAATGCTTAGCCTCAAAATTATTATCACGTCGCGTTTTAATACAAATTTGTTTTGTTATTCGCGGCATTTTTTTGCTAGGGCAATGGCATGCTTGTGTTTTTTTGCCATATGCGGAACTGCTACTGCTCAGGCCGTTGGGGAGCCTGCGACTGCACGGGTGAATGAAGCTCCAACGGCACAGACTAATTCAATACAAAGGCTCACACCTACTGGCGGAGACTCGGGAGAGGATCCGTTTGCGATAAAGCGGATATTGACACGTTTTGAATTTTGGACCTGCCTGATGGTGTTTCTGTTTGGAGCGGTAGTCATAGCGGCGCAGTTTTTTTTGCTCAAAAAGAAAGATTTTGATGCTAATGATCTACTAAAAGTTTTTGGCATTACTCTTATTGTTGTCGGAACTTTGTTTTTGATCTCAACTGGGCGTAGCGACCAGCAAATTGCGCCGGCGATGGGTTTATTTGGTACGCTGGCCGGATATTTGTTGGGTAAAGCTACGACCGCTCAGAAAGCTCCTAAGGAGAAGAATGCGAAGAATATCGTAGCTCGTGGTGAAAAAGGTGCTGAAGTATGAGGCGGAAAAATATTGCGTTGTTAATTCTCCTGGCGTCTTCATCTTCAGCCTATTGCCAAGCAGGCTCGGCTGACTTTCCTGTGCTTGCGCCGGAAGAAGTCTACATATTGAACTCTAGCACCGGAAATACTCTTAGTTTTCTGCTGTGGGCAAATACATGCCGGCGTCCCAGCGATGAAACATTGAAGCCAGGACACTCGGGATCTTATACTTGCGAAAGAGCAACGACGTTCTACCTGAAAATAGTTACCGAAAATGGCAAGGGGCCTATTCCAGTCTTGGCCAATTTGACCCCTCGAAAGAGATATGAGATTTATTGGGCCCCCAATGAGGCTTGGAACGTACGGGAGCTTCGGTGAGGGGCCACAACATCGCGGCGCTCGCGTGCGACATCCCTCCGCGTGCCACCGTCTTCACAGGTCAATGCGCTTTTCTGTCGAAGGTCTGGCATGATATGGACTGGTGTAAAATACTGTTGTTTTATACAGTGAGGCCATGCCCATGCTTGACTCCCATCCTCATGATAGGCCGTCATCGGACGTCCCCGATGATGGACACCATGACTGGCGTTTGATGTTCAACCTCAAACCCGTTGACGTGCACGCAGAACTAGGTGCATACGAGCACTTGTGGTTGCAGGACAAGAGCACTGTGAAGAGGATGGCAGAATTGTTCAGTGCCAATCCTCAAGCGCTTCCCTCAGATCTCGTTGATTTCAGCACCGCGCTCGACACTGCCCAAGAGGTGATGAGCTACCTCGCTACCAAAGGAATCTCAGATTTTGGTGTCAGGGTACATGGGGCCGACGAATACCCAGATAGTCTGCGTGATGCGTTGGAACCCATTGAGGTTCTCTACTTCCAGGGTGATTGGGATTTAGTGGAATCTCCAAAACGTGTCGCCGTTGTGGGAACAAGGAGCGTTTCAAAAGAGGGTGCTGCACGTACTCGGAGGTTAGTACGAGCTTTGGTTGAGCATGACTTCACCGTCGTTTCTGGTCTGGCCAAAGGTGTTGATACTATTGCGCATACTACCGCGATAGAGGCAGGTGGACGAACTATCGCGGTTATTGGAACGCCCATTGGGGAATTTTATCCGAAAGAAAATGAAAGTTTGCAGAGGCGAATTGCTTCGGATTATCTTCTGATCAGTCAGGTGCCGCTTCTCCGATATAGGAAGCAAGATTATAGAATGAATAGATTCTTCTTTCCGGAAAGAAATAAGACAATGTCGGCACTTACAAATGCAACTATCATTGTAGAAGCGAGTGAGACTTCCGGTACATTGATTCAAGCTACAGCTGCGTTGAATCAAAATAGAAAATTGTTCATTCTTGAGAGCAATTTTCACAATGAAAGCATAACGTGGCCTGCCAAATTTGAGCGCCAAGGGGCAATCCGCGTTCGTGAGTTTGATGATATTTTGATAAACTTGCAATGAATGATCGATTTAAGCTTGTTGGGCCCATCGAGCGTCAGCAGCATTTTCATTTGAATCAAGGGAATACTTGCTATTTCTTTGGCGACTATACGCCGCATGAATATACAAATGGTGAGCGAGCTAGATTTTCTGAAACAAATCAGTTTATTGGGAATTTGAAGAAGTCCGTGGCGCGAAAAGATTTTCCCGACTGGAGATATAAGCTTGCTGCCATTGATACAGCTTCGCTGAGGCTATATAGAGCCTTTAAATGGGATGCGCCAGGAATGCAAACAGCAACATTTGTTCCTATGCCGCCTTCAAAAGTGAAAGGAGACCCCCTTCATGATGATCGAATGCTTCAAATACTGAGAAAATTGAGCAATAGGCTTACATTTGGTCTTGATGTAAGGGAGCTACTTATTTCTGACGGCAGCTTGCGCGCGAGTCATGAAAATATTGATAGGCCATCCCCTATTACAATTCAGCGGTCCCTTTCGATAGATAATGCCGTGGCTGGACATCCCCCTATGCCAAGCGCATTTTATATTTTTGACGATGTGCTAACAACGGGTGCGCATTTTATCGCAGCATCAAATCTCGTTGGCGCTAGGTTCCCCGGCGTTCCGATATATGGATTCTTCTTTGCTCGTACGGTGCGACCAAGCGTGTCTTTCGATTTTGTCGAGTGACTTCCATTGAGTGACTAGCGATAATTTGCTCATAGAAAATCAGCTTCCAATCCTTCCAGTCCTCCCAGCTTAGGAGCAGATCCTTCAGCCTGTCCGCAATCAGAGCTCTAAATATTCCTCTTTTGACCGGCGCCTCTTGCTGCAATTCAGACGTCGAGTGCAGACGCCTGTAGCTTGCCAAGCTGAGCAAATCGTCTGCAGCAGGCGGAAAGTCCGAAGACTAGTGCGAGCGGGCAGGGACTCGTCGTTTGAACCGAGTTAGCCTCGTGATGCTCAGCCAATCGTACCGGGCGCCGTAGCGCTACAAAATGACGAATTTGCGCGCCTTTGACGCATGCATCTTATGGCTGAGACTAAGTCCGATGTCATTGCTCACTTGCGTGGAAAATCGATCGGTTTTTCCAGTAGGGATGAAATGAAACCGTTAATCGTTGTCTCTCCGCCGCCCAAATTATTATAAACGCCAACAACTCGAGGGGCTATAGATGTCTTGGCATCGTAAATTTTCGCTTTAATTGAAGCCAGGGCGAGTATTGAATTTTGAATTGTGGATTCACTGACTTCGCCAGGCATTGGAATCAAACCTGAAATCTCCGAGCCACTTACCCCTAATGTTTGAACAACTAGCGTTCCAGAAACCTGTTGGGCTTTTGCGGCAGCGCCTATTGCAAACAAGTTACCTAAATCCACTGTCCCCTTCTTAACATAGATGCTAGCGGTAAGGCGCAAGCCTACACCAATGTACACGGGGACAATTGCGTTACCTTTGCCTTTATCTACAAGAGTGGCAATTCGATTGCCTTTAGTATCCTTTTCAGAGAGTGCAACGGAAAATGATTCAGTTCCAAACTTGATATAGTCGAGAACCACAACATAGTTGTTCCCTTCTACACCAATTTTCGCAGGACCAAAATTTATTCCTCCGTCTCCAGACACAGATCCCACCGCTATTCGGATTGTCTCATCTGACATCAATTCAAATGCTTTTGCCCTATCTACACCAACCACTACGGGTAGAGGATCGAGCGGGTGATACCCGTAGCTGCTAGCCTTTTTAGGTTCCCCGAGCGTGTCTGGCACAGTGAATTGGGTAGCACAGCCACCGAGGGCAAAAATCATGAGCAAAAGAAGAAATCGTTGCACTACCAGCCTCCATTTGTAATTTGGTGTAACTTTGAAGGTATTTGAAAATGCATGGACCTGCAAGTTTTTTTTGGCAATCGCAGACCATGACAGCAAAATTGTGGGGTGACGCATATGTAGGTCAGTACACCTCCCCACTTGCGGGATGGGCGCTGGTGGCATCCAAGACAATTCCTGCATGATCTAACTGCACTCACCACGTCCAGGGCGCAGCTCGCCCGACAGCGAGAGTTCGCCCGCGAATTCATGGTCCGCTAGGCGGCTGCCGTCGATCTGCCCGCTGGCGGCGAGGATGCCCAGGGCGATGGGCAAGTCGAAGCGGCCCGAATCCTTGGGAAGGTCGGCCGGCGCCAGGTTCACCGTGATGCGCTTGTTGTGGGGAAACTCCAGCCGGCGTTCTGCAGCGCCGAGCGCACGCGCTCGCGGGCCTCCTTGACCTCCACCTCGGCCAGTCCCACCAGGGTGAAGCTGGGCAGGCCGTTGGCCAGGTGCACTTCAACGGTGACGGCGGGCGCCTGCAGCCCCAGAAGGGCGCGGCTTTGCACCAAAGCAAGACTCATGGACGACTTTCTCCCCAGATGGGTGCGTTTTATGGTGCACTGGCGTGAAATGTTTCACGATCGCACCATGGTGGTGCGCGCCTGCAATCCCCTCAACCCTCACTTTAATAGGGAATCCCCATCTGTCCCGGCCCCGGGCGAATTGCGTGGCGATGGCGCATGGCACGGTCCATGCTTAAAGCGCTTGTCCCTACTTTGTCCAACCGGAGGAAACATGACCCGCGCATCCATCAAGTTCCTGGGCGCTGCCCTTGTCGCAACCCTGCCTCTGCTGGCCAGCGCCCAGCTGACGGGCAACGTCAGCCTGACCACCAACTACAAGTTCCGTGGCCAGGACCAGGATGCCTCCAAGGTCAAGGCGGTCAAGCCCGCCATCCAGGGCGGCTTCGACTACGCCTTCGGCGAATCCGGTTTCTATGTCGGCAACTGGAACTCCAGCGTCGACTGGCTCTCGGGCAACTCCATCGAGTCCGACATCTACGGCGGCTACAAGTTCAAGGCCGGCTCCGTCGACCTGGACGTGGGCCTCCTGACCTACATCTACCCCGGCAACAGCAACGGCAACACCACCGAAGTCTATGGCGCGGCCACCTTCGGCCCCGTGACGGCCAAGTACTCGCACACCCTGTCCAAGGATTACTTCGCCTACGCCGGTCCCGGCTTCAAGGGCCGCAACACCGGCTACCTGAACCTGGCGTTCTCCCAGGAAGTGGCGCCCAAGATCACTGCCAAGGCCTCGGTGGGCTACACGCGCTTCGGTGGCGACATCGCTGCCCCCAACTACCTGGACTACAGCGTCGGCGGTGCCTACGACTTCGGTTCGGGCCTGTCGCTGGGTGCTGCCGTGGTCGGTGCCAACAAGAAGGACTACTTCGGTCCCGTCAACAAGTCGCGCGTGATCGTCACGCTGACCAAAACCCTGTAAATCTTTGAGGGGCGCATGGTGCGCCCCTTCCCGGAGGAACCAAAAATGAAAATGGTGACAGCCATCATCAAACCCTTCAAGCTCGACGAGGTGCGTGAAGCCCTGTCGGACATCGGGGTCCAGGGGATTACGGTGACCGAAGTCAAGGGTTTCGGACGCCAGAAGGGCCACACGGAGTTGTACCGCGGCGCAGAGTACGTGGTCGACTTCCTGCCCAAGGTCAAGATCGAAGCCGCCGTGGCGGACGAGCTGGTGGATC
Organism: Acidovorax sp. GW821-FHT09B03; assembly: GCF_059418305.1. NCBI lineage: Bacteria > Pseudomonadati > Pseudomonadota > Betaproteobacteria > Burkholderiales > Comamonadaceae > Acidovorax > Acidovorax sp. GW821-FHT09B03. The sequence goes on along the minus strand of NZ_JBWKPP010000016.1, from coordinate 126,002 downwards.
GCGTGATCGAGGCCATCGAGGCCGCTGCCCGCACCGGCAAGATCGGCGACGGCAAGATTTTCGTGACGCACCTCGAGCAGGTGGTGCGCATCCGCACCGGCGAAACCGGCAAGGAAGCCCTCTAAAGGGTACGCCGCATCACACACAAGAGAAAAGAGCCATGAAAAAACTGCTTGCTTCCTGCATTCTGGGGCTGAGCCTGCTGTCCATCGGTGGACTGTCGCTGGCCCAGGCGCCTGCCGCCGACGCTGCGGCGTCCGCGCCGGCTGCCGCCGCGCCCGTTGCTGCCGCCCCCGCTGCGGCGGCACCTGCTCCTGCAGCCGCCGCCTCCGAGGCTGCTCCCGCTGCCGCTGCAGCCCCCGTACCCAAGGTCGACTCCGGCGATACCGCCTGGATGCTGACCTCCACGCTGCTGGTCATCCTGATGACCATCCCCGGCCTGGCCCTGTTCTACGGCGGCCTGGGCCGTTCCAAGAACATGCTGTCCGTGTTGATGCAGGTCTTCGTGGTCTTCTCGCTGATTTCGCTGCTGTGGGCCATCTATGGCTACAGCCTGGCGTTCTCGGGTGAAGGCAAGTTCTTCGGCGGCCTGGACAAGATCTTCCTCAAGGGCGTGACCCAGGAAACCTTCGGTGCCCTGATCACCATCCCCGAGTACGTGTTCATCGCCTTCCAGGGCACGTTCGCGGCCATCACCGTGGCCCTGATCGTCGGGTCCTTCGCCGAGCGCATCAAGTTCTCCGCCGTGCTGATCTTCTCGGTGCTGTGGTTCACCTTCAGCTACGTGCCCATGGCCCACATCGTGTGGGGCGGCGGCCTGCTGGGTGCCGACGGCGCGCTGGACTTCGCCGGTGGTACGGTGGTGCACATCAACGCCGGTATCGCTGGCCTGGTGGGTGCCTACATGGTGGGCAAGCGCATCGGCTTCGGCAAGGAAGCCCTGACGCCCCACAGCCTGACGCTGACCATGGTGGGTGCCTCGCTGCTGTGGGTGGGCTGGTTCGGCTTCAACGCCGGTTCCGCCGGTGCCGCCAACGCCGGTGCCGGCCTGGCCTTCGTGAACACCGTGCTGGCCACTGCCGCTGCCACGCTGAGCTGGATCGCCGGCGAAGCGCTGCACAAGGGCAAGGCCTCGTCGCTGGGTGCTGCCTCGGGTGCCGTGGCCGGTCTGGTGGCGGTGACGCCTGCTGCCGGTTTCGTGGGCCCCATGGGTTCCATCGTGCTGGGCCTGATCGCCGGTATCGTCTGCCTGTGGGGTGTGGGTGGCCTGAAGCGCCTGCTCAACGTGGACGACGCATTCGACGTGTTCGGCGTGCACGGCGTGGGCGGCATCCTGGGTGCCATCCTGACCGGTGTGTTCGCTTCGCAGAGCCTGGGTGGCACGGGCGGCCTGACGCCTGACACCTTCGCCATGGGCGCCCAAGTGTGGATCCAGGTCAAGAGCGTGCTGTTCACCATCGTGTGGTCCGGCGTCGTGGCCTTCATCTCCTACAAGATCGCTGACCTGCTGGTGGGCCTGCGTGTCTCGGAAGAATCCGAGCGCGAAGGTCTGGACATCACGTCCCACGGCGAAACGGCCTACAACCGTTGATGGTGATGGGATAGGCCCAGGGCTGCGGTGTCTGGTGGCGCCGCAGCCGGGTCTCTCCCGAATTTTGAGTCTGGTTTTTCTGCGAGAGTCTCCTCGGAATCCTCCTGGGATCCCTTGGCCCGCCACCCGGCGGGCTTCTTTTTGAGCAACCCGCCTTTCGGCGGGTTTTTCATTGGCGGGTTGCGCGGGGCCCAGCGCCCATCGCGGGCCTCACGCTGGCCGTTCAAAAAATTCACGGCCACGCCAGGTGCCCTGGCAGGGTGCAGCCGCTACGATGCACGGCATGGATTTCGCCCTTTCCCAGATCACCGAACGCGTGCGCGCCGCTGCTGCCGACCAGACCCCTTTGCGCATCCGCGGCGGCGGCAGCAAGGACTTCCACGGCCTGGCGCTGCATGGCGAGGTGCTGGACACCCGGGTGCTCAGGGGCATCGTCGACTACGAGCCGAGCGAACTGGTGGTCACCGTGCGCAGCGGCACGCCGCTGGCCGAGCTGGAAGCGGCCCTGGCCGCCCAGGGCCAATGCCTGCCGTTCGAGCCCCCGCATTTCGGTGCGCAGCCGCAGGCCGCCACGGTCGGCGGCATGGTGGCGGCCGGCCTCTCGGGTCCGGCGCGGGCCAGCGTGGGCGCCGTGCGCGACTACCTGCTGGGCGTGGTGCTGCTCAACGGCCGGGCCGAGTTGCTGACCTTTGGCGGCCAGGTCATGAAGAACGTGGCAGGCTACGACGTACCGCGCCTCGTGGCCGGCTCCTGGGGCACGCTGGGCCTGCTGACCGAGGTCAGCCTCAAGGTGCTGCCGGTGGCGCCTGCCGAGGCCACGCTGCGCTTCGCATGCGGGCAGGACGAGGCGCTGCGCCGCCTGCATGCCTGGGGCGGTCAGCCCCTGCCCCTCAATGCCAGTCGCTGGCAGGATGATGCGCTGCACCTGCGCCTGCGCGGCGCCGTGGCCGCCGTGGAGGCCGCCTGCCGCAGCATGGGCGGCGAGCGCCTGGAGGGTGCCGCCGTGGCCGCCGACTGGAGCGCCTGCCGCGACCAGTCCCTGCCCTGGTTTGCCGCGCGTGCGCCCGGGCAGGCGCTGTGGCGCCTGTCGCTGCCGGCCACCGCGCCCGCGATGGCCCTGCCCGGTGGTGGGCAACCCCTGGTCGAATGGCATGGGGCGCTGCGCTGGGTGCAGGCGCCCGAATCCGCAGGCGATGCGCTGCGCGAAGCGGCGCGGTCCGTGGGTGGCAGCGCGGCGATGTTCCGCGCGCCCGCGGCGCGCGAGCCCGGCGGCGCGGGGCATGCACCCCTGCCATCGCGGGCCCTGGAGCAGATCCATGGGCGCCTCAAGCACAGCTTCGATCCGGCCGGCATCTTCAATCCCGGGCGCATGGCGGCGGGCTGGTAGGGCCGAGCCGATCCGTCGGCCGCGGCCGAACCCTTCAACTGTCAGGCATGCACCATGCAAACCCAACTGTCCCCTGAATACCGCGCCCGCGCCGATGGCCAGCAGGCCGAGGCCATCCTGCGCAAGTGCGTGCACTGCGGCTTCTGCACCGCCACCTGTCCCACCTACCAGCTGCTGGGCGACGAACTCGACGGCCCGCGCGGCCGCATCTACTTGATCAAGCAGGTGCTCGAGGGGCAGGCGCCCACGCGTGCCACCCAGATGCACCTGGACCGCTGCCTGACCTGCCGCAACTGCGAAAGCACCTGCCCGAGCGGTGTGCAGTATGGCCACCTGGTGGACATCGGCCGCAAGATCGTGGACGAGAAGGTGCCACGCCCCCTGGGCGAGAAGGCCCTGCGCTGGGCACTCAAGGAAGGCCTGCCCTCGCCCCTGTTCGCCCCGGCGATGAAGGCCGGGCAGATGCTGCGCGGCCTGTTGCCCGCGGCCCTCAAGGCCAAGGTGCCGGCGCCGCAGAACCCGGGCGCCTGGCCCACGGGGCAGCATGCGCGCAAGGTGCTCATGCTGGCCGGCTGCGTGCAGCCCGCGATGATGCCCGGCATCAACACCGCCACGGCGCGCGTGCTCGATGCCGCGGGCATACAGACCCTGGTGGCGCCCGAGGCGGGCTGCTGCGGTGCCGTCAAGTTCCACCTCAACGACCAGGAGGGCGGCAAGGTTCAGATGCGCGCCAACATCGATGCCTGGTGGCCGCTGGTCGAGGCGGGCGGGGTGGAGTGCATCGTCATGAACGCCTCGGGCTGCGGCGTCACCGTCAAGGAGTACGGCCACATCCTCCAGGACGACACGCAGTACGCGGCCAAGGCGGCGCGCATCAGCGCGCTCACACGCGACCTGTCCGAGTTGCTGCCGGACCTGCTGCCCGAGCTGGCCGAACGCCTGGCGGGGCGCGTCAGGCTGCCGGACGGCGTGCAGTACGCCTACCACCCCCCCTGCACGCTGCAGCACGGGCAAAAACTGCGCGGCGGTGTGGAGACGCAGCTCGCCAAGCTGGGCTTCACGCTGCGCGTGGCGCGCAACGAGTCGCACCTGTGCTGCGGCTCGGCCGGCACCTACTCGGTGCTCAACCCCGGCCTGTCGTACCAGTTGCGCGACCGCAAGCTCGGGGCCCTGGGCGAGGCCTTTGGCGGGCAGCCGCCCGCGGCCATCCTCTCGGCCAACATCGGCTGCATCACGCACCTGCAAAGCGGCACGGCGACCCCCGTGCGCCACTGGATCGAGGTGCTGGACGAAGCCATCGCCGCAGGGCGTTGAAGCGGCGATGGCGCGCCGGCCGGATGGTCGGCCAGGGCCCGCATTAGGCGCCAGGCGCCAAGGCTGGCATGATTGAGGGTTTTCTTGCCTCCTTCCCTTTTCCGCTACGCCATGACCGACAACGTGCCAGAACAAGAACAGAAGATCGCCGCGCCCGCCGCCGCTGCCCCCACGGCAGGCCAGGCCGCATCGGCCGCGCCCGCCGTGGCCGATGCCGGGGAGGGCGCCACCACTGCGCCTGCCGACAAGGCCCGGCGCAACCGCGGCGGCCGGGGTGGTCGCAGCAGCAACAACAACGGCAATGGCCAGCGCGGCGCACGCCAGCGTGCCCCGGAGGCGGCTGCCCAGGCCGCAGACGGCGCACCAGCGGGCCCGTCGGGCCAGCGCACGCCGCCGCGCACCCACCCTGTGCTGGAGCAGCTGGCCGGCCTGTACCCGCAGCTCTTTGGCGCGGTGTTCCGCCCGCTCAAGCGCGGCATCTTCCAGGACCTGCAGGCGGCCCACCCCGAGCTGTTCGAGCGCGAAGCGCTCAAGGTGGCACTGGGCATCCACACCCGTTCCACCCGCTACCTGCAGAGCGTGGCCGCAGGCGACAAGCGCCATGACCTGGCGGGCCAGCCGGTGGAGGCCATGGCCCCGGAGCATGTGCACCATGCGCTGCTGGAGGTCTACCGCCGCCGAAAGAACAACAAGGCCCGCGCCACCGAAGACCTGTTGCCCAAGCTGCGCAACCGCATGGTCCAGGCCTTCGAAGCCTCGGGCCTGACGCGCGAGGCCTATACCGAGCTGGTGTCCGGCCGCGACGATGAGGCCAATGCCCTGCTCGAAGAGGCCTTTGCCGAGTGGTCGGCACGCAATGCCCGCGACGAAGCCCTGCTGCGCGCCTTCGAGGCCAGCGGCCAGACCCTGGAAGCCTTTGCCGACATGTACGGCATGGCGGCCCGGGCCGTGGGCCAGACGCTGGAGCGCGCCCGCCGCTACCGCGCCGTGGTGGTGGTCGCCGCAGCGGCTGCTGCCACGGCCCCCGCGGCCGATTGAGCCGGGGCGCCGCGAAGGCGCCTGCGGCTTCCCTGGGGGCTGCTGCTGACACTGCAGTGGCAGCAGCCATTGCAGGGCCTCGAACGGCACTCTTTCCCCTCGCACTTGGTTGCAATTTGTCCCCGGTGGCGCCATCCTGCTGACACCAGGTTGTCAGCAGCAGGCCGGCACCATCGGGGCTCATTACAACCAATGAGAGAGAGAAATCCGCATGCCACCCGTTTCTGAAAAGATTCGTGCCTTCCGCGTTGCCGGCATTGCCGTGCGCACCCGCAACAGCGACGAGATGAACCCCGAGACCTCCCGCATTGGCGGTCTGTGGGACCGCTTCTTCAGCGAGAGCTGGGAGCACAAGCTGCCGCGCCCGGGGGCGGACGGCCGCATCTTCGGCGTCTACAGCGCCTATGAATCCAACGAGCATGGCGCCTTCGACGTCACGGCGGGCGTGGATGCCCCCGAGGGCGCGGACATCGCGGGCGGGGCCACGACGGTGGAGATCGAGGCGGGCGACTACCTGGTGTTCCACGGCCAGGGCACCATGCCGCAGATGGTGATCGATGCCTGGCGCGAGGTCTGGCGCTACTTCGGCGAGAACCCGCAGATCAGGCGCCGCTTCACCACCGACTTCGAGGCCTACGCCGGCCCCGACCGCGTGGCCATCCACATCGGCGTCTAGGCCGCTGCACCGCTGCTGCCATGGCCACTACCTCCTGGCGCGAGAAGCTTGCCGGCTATCGGCACCTGCCGCAGGTCAAGCCCATCCCCGAGCCCCAGCGCGCACGCCTGGGCGAGGGGCGCATGCTGGTGCCCTCGCCGCTCGACGTGGATGCCGCCATGCGCCGTGTTCCCGCAGGGCGCTGGACCACGGTGCGGGCCCTGGCGGCGGACATGGCCCAGGCGCAGGGCGCCGATGTGGGCTGCGTGGTCACCACCGGCATCTTCGCCACACTGGTGGCGCGCGCTGCCGACGAGGCCGAGCAGCTGGCAGAGGCCCAGGGCGCTGGCGCCGAGCAGCCGGACGGCACGCCGTATTGGCGCACGCTCAAGGCCGACGGCAGCCTGAACCCCAAGTACCCGGGCGGCGTGGAGCGCCAGATGCAGCGGCTCGAGGCCGAAGGCCATGTGATCGAGCAGCAGGGCCGCTTGCTGCGCGTGCAGGACCCGGCGGTCCCAGCCCCCGTCCCGCGCCCACGCCGCCGTGGCGCGTCTGCAGGCTAAAGGCCTGTCCGTCTTCATTCCTTTTGCGTCTTTTATTCCGGACCTTTTTCATGCGCCGTGCCGACCGCCTGTTCCAGATCGTCCAGCTCATCCGCGGTCGGCGCCTGTCCACTGCGGCCTTTCTGGCCGAGCGGCTGGAGGTGTCGCAGCGCACCATCTACCGCGACGTGGCCGACCTGCAGCACCAGGGCGTGCCCATCGAGGGCGAGGCGGGCGTGGGTTACCGCCTGGGAGCGGGTTTCGACCTGCCGCCGCTGATGTTCAGCCAGGGCGAGGCGAACGCCCTGGTGGCCGCCGCGCGGCTGGCCCAGGCCTGGCTCGATGCCGGGTTGGCGCGCGAGGTGGAAGGGGCTTTGGGCAAGATCCTCTCGGTGCTGCCACCCGAGGCGCGGGTGGCCGCGGAGTCGCAGGCGCTCTATGCGCCTTCAGTGGGCCTGGGGCCGCGGGCCCAGGCCACCCTGCAGACGCTGCGCGAGGCGGTGCACAGCTGCCATGTGGTGCAGATCGACTATGCCGACGTGCAGGGGCGGCCCAGCGTGCGCCGCCTGCGGCCCCTGGGCTGCTTCTACTGGGGCAAGGTCTGGACGCTGTCGGCCTGGTGCGAATTGCGCGAAGACTTCCGGGGTTTCCGCATCGACCGCATCGCCGAGCTCACCGTGCTGCCCGAGCGCTTCCGCCAGGAGCCAGGCAAGACCCTGGCCGACATGCTGCGCCAGGTGGAGGCGGAGATGGCCTCCCGCCCCCCTTCCTTGAACGATGAGGCGCCCTGCGCATGACGGAAGTCACTTACTACGTGGCCGCAACGCTGGACGGCTTCATTGCCGGACCGGGCGGCGAGCTCGACTGGCTGCATCCCTTCGAACAGGCTGGCACCGACTACGGTCTGGCGGGGTTCATGGCCGGGGTGGATGGCCTCGCCATGGGGCGCAGCACCTATGCCGTGGCCCGCTCTTTCGGCGAATGGCCCTATGGCGAGCGGCCGGCCTGGGTGCTCAGCCACCAGCAAGCGCCTGCGGAGGGGACGCTGCCGCCCAGCGTGCGCTGGGGTGCCGCGCAGCCGCAGCAGTTGGTGGCGCAGTGGGTGGAACAAGGGCTGCGGCAGGTCTGGCTGGTGGGCGGCGGCCAGTTGGCAGGGCAGTTCCTGCGCGCAGGGCTGGTGGACCACCTGATGCTGGCCACCATTCCCGTGACGCTGGGGGCGGGCCTGCCGCTGTGGGGCGTGCCGCAGGCCATGGCGCGGCAGCATTGGGCGCTGCGGGCGCACCAGGCCTATCCGAACGGCGTTCTGACCCAGCACTTCAAACGGGTGCGCAGCGCTGCTGCGTCCGGCTGATCAGCCTGCTGCGCCTGGCTGGGCCAGCGCACTGCGGTAGCGCCGGCTGCACGGCACGGTGCTGCCATCTTTCATGCGCAGGCGGGCGTCGCCGCTGTCCAGTGGCTCGATCTCGGCCACCGCGTCCAGGTTGACGGCATAGCTGCGGTGCACGCGCACGAAGCGCGCCGGGTCCAGCTGCGTGAGGAAGTCCGCCAGGGTGGAACGCACCAGGTAGTCGTGCCCGTTGACGTGCAGGCCTACATAGTTGGCCTCGGCCTGCAGCCAGGCGATGTCGCTGGCGGCGATCAGGAATTCGCGGCGCAGCTTGCGCACCAGGAAGCGTTCGGGGCGTGAGGTCGGCGGGGGCGGTGGCGGTTCGTGCGCCGCCGGTCCGGTGGCGCACGGCGGCCCCACCGGGGTGGCGGGGGATTCTTCGGGCCGGTCCAGCACCCGGGCCTCGCCCTGCAGCCGCAGCAGCAGAAAGCGATAGCCCACCAGGCTGCTGACGATAAGCGCATAGGTGCGCACGTCCTTGAGGTACTCGTAGCCCCACTGCGCCCACCACGGGCCACTCAGCCGGTATTCTGCGCCCATGCTGGCATAGGCCAGGTGCCGCAGGGCCATCATTCCGGCCAGGTGGATGCTGCAGTAGGCCACGCTGCCCACCAGGTGCCAGGGCAGGTGGCGGCGCAGCGTGTCCCAGTGCAGTGGAAAGCGTCGCTCGAAGGCCACGATGGCGGGGATCAGCAGCCCCACCACCAGCACGCTCGACAGCTCCCACAGCGCTGGCTCCCAGGCGGCAACCGGCCGCCCGGCCGAACGCAGGTCGATCAGCGTCACCACGCTGTTGAACGCCGCCTGCACCAGCAGCAGGACCGTCCAGAACGCCACCTCGGCGCTGCGGCGCAGGGGGCGGTAGCGTTCGGGCCAAGGCAGGGTGGGCGGCGACATGGCGCAAGTGTAGGCAGGACGCGCAAAGCCGGTGCCCGGGCCCATCCCTGCCGGCCACCGTTCGTCCCAAAAGGGGTGGTTCCGGTCCCGCGGCGGCGCACCGTGGCCCCGAGGCGGCCGAGCATGGGCCCATGACTGCTCCATCCCACCCCACCTCCCGGCGCCACGACATCGATGCCCTGCGCGCCCTGGCCTTTGCCCTGGTCATCGTCTACCACGTTGCCATGTACTACGTGGCCGACTGGCACTGGCACCTCAAGAGCCCGCATGCGGCCGAATGGCTGCAGGCGCCCATGCGGGCGCTGAACCTGTGGCGCATGGACCTGGTGTTCCTGGTCTCGGGCCTGGCGTTCGGCCTGGTGCGCCGAGGCCAGACCGTTGCCGGGATCGTCCGGGTGCGCAGCTGGCGCCTGCTGCTGCCGCTGGCGTTCGGCATGGCCGTGGTGGTTCCCTACCAGCCCTATGCACAGGGCGTGGCCAACGGGCTCATCGCCCCGGGCTTCGGTGCCTTCCTGCTGCGCTACTACGGCGGCAGCACCTGGCCGGCCGGGGCTTTCGATGGCTGGGAGGCCGGGGTCACCTGGAACCACCTGTGGTACCTGGCCTACCTGTGGGCGTACACCCTGGTGCTGGCCCTGTTGCTGCCCTGGCTGGAGTCGGCTGCCGGCCAGCGGCTGCGCCAGGCCTTCACGGGCCTGCGGGGCTCGGCGCTGTTGGCCGTGCCCGTGCTGCCGCTGGCGCTGTACTCGGTACTGCTGTGGCGGCATTTCCCGCCCACGCACGACCTCATCCACGATGCCTGGCTGCATGCGGTGTACTTCACGCTGTTCCTGTACGGCTACTGGATCGGGCTCGATGCCGGCCTGTGGGCCGAGCTGGTGCGCCTGCGCTGGCGCACCCTGGCCGGGGCGCTGCTTGTGCTGGTGCTGTTCACCGCGCTGCGTGGCGTGGCCGTGCAGCAGGGCGGCTGGCTGGCGCGGACCGCCGTGCGCGTGCTGGCCGACCTGTACCTGTGGAGCATGCTGCTGGCCATCCTGGGCTGGGCCCACCACCGGCTCAACCGGCCCTGGCCCTGGCTGCGCTGGGCCCAGGAGGCGATCTACCCCTGGTATGTGCTGCACCAGACCGCGATCATCGTGCTGGTGGTGGCCCTGGCGCGGTGGCAGCTCGGCCCGGTGCTGGAGCCGCTGGTCCTGCTGGCCGGCACGGTGCTGGCGTGTTGGGCTGTCACCGCCGTGGTGCAGCGTGTGGGATGGCTGCGGCCACTGTTCGGGCTGCCGAAGAAAGGGGCGGGTGCCCGCACGCCGGCGGAGGGGCCCTCCCCGGGCTTGCCGCAGATGCCGTGAGGCGATGGATGCCGGGATGGCGCGATACTGGTGGCATGGATTCCCCCATCCCACCCGATCTTGCCGCGCTGTCACGGGTGCGCCCTGCCACCGCGGCGGACGCTCCGGCGCTGGCCGCCCTGTGGCGGCGGGCCTGGGCTTCGGCCAATCCGTCCGTGGCTGGGGTCGCGCCCCTGGCGCATTGGCTCACGCGGGTGCAGGCCGAGTTCGGTCCGCCGTGCCTCACGCTGGTGGGGGAGCAGGGCGGAACCACCGTGGCCTTCCTGGTGCTGGAGATGCAGGCGTCGCACCTGCACCAGCTGTTCGTCGACCCCGGCGTGCAAGGGGGTGGCATCGGCGCTGCCCTGGTGGCCCGGGTGTGCGCGCTCTGCCCGCAGGGCTGGTCGCTGCATGTGGCCAGCAGCAACCTGCGGGCGCGCCGCTTCTACACACGCTGCGGCTTGCAGGAGCACGGGCACGACCGCCACCCGACCACGGGCCGCGAACGCGTGCTCTGCCGCTGGCAGCCCAGGGCTGAACCTTAGAACCTGCTGTCAGGCCAACGCCGCCTCGATGTCGCCCGCCAGCTTCTTGGGCGCGTCCTGCGGGGCATAGCGGCGGATGACCTTGCCATCCTTGCCCACCAGGAACTTCGTGAAATTCCACTTGATGGCCTTGCTTCCCAAGAGCCCTGGCGCCTCGGCCGTGAGCCATTGGTACAGGGGTGATGCATTGGCCCCGTTGACGTCGATCTTGGCCATCATCGGAAAGCTCACGCCGTAGTTGAGCTGGCAGAAGCTGGCGATCTCGTCGTTGCTGCCCGGGTCCTGGCTGCCGAACTGGTTGCAGGGAAAGCCCAGCACCACCAGTCCCTTGTCGCCATACGCCTTGTGCAGCTCTTCAAGCCCGCCGAACTGCGGCGTGAACCCGCAGGCACTGGCCGTGTTGACGATGAGCATCACCTGGCCCTGGTACTGCGCGAGCGGCACGCTCTGGCCATTCATCTGCTGGGCTTCGAAATCGTAGATGCTGTCGGGCATGCAGGGCTCCTTGGTGGCTGAAGAAGTCCATGGTAGCCGCTGCGCGGCTTGTTCGCCTGTCTGCATCGCTCTCACGCGGGATCACTGAGGGCGCAATCTATGCAGATGCGCAGCCCAAGCCAGTGCCACCGTGCAAGGGCCGCCCCGCCGCACGGGTGGCGTCCCCTCCCGCATCGCGCAGCGATACGGGAGAGGGGGCTGAGTGCCGCGGCTCCAAGCCTGCCTGCGCAGGCTTGGACGGTAGCGAAGAGCGGCCGCCTCTGGCGGACGCACCGTGGCGCGCAGCGCCTCAGGGGGAGCCTAGTGATGCGCGTCCTGGCGGGCGATGTGCAGCAGGTGCTCGACCTCTTCGCGGTGGTTCACGCAGTTGCGCTGGTGCCAGCGGCGGATGATCCACATGATGCCCGCGACCACCAGGCCGAAGATGGTGATCGCGCCGAACACCGACAGGCCGAACTTGAGCGACAGGCTGTAGAAGGCGCCCAGCGCCAGGATGCAGGCCTGCTCGTTGAAGTTCTGCACGGCGATGGAGCGGCCGGCGCCCATCAGGTTGTGGCCGCGGTGCTGCAGCAGCGCATTCATGGGCACGACCAGGTAGCCGCCCAGGCCGCCCAGCAGGATCAGGAAGGGAATGGCCAGCCAGATGTTCTTGATGAAGACCATCAGTATCAGCAGCAGGCCCATGGCAATGCCCAGCGGGATGACGCGGGTGGCCATGTCGAGCCGCATGCGCATGGAGGCGACCACGGCACCCACGGCCGTGCCGATGGCGACCACGCCCGTGAGGGCCGAGGCCTGCGTGGTGTTGTAGCCCAGGGCCACACCGGCCCAGGCCAGCACGATGAACTTGAGGTTGCCGCCCGCGCCCCAGAACAGGGTGGTGGTGGCCAGCGAGATCTGGCCCAGCTTGTCGCGCCACAGGCGGTTGTTGCAGGCCCAGAAGTCGGGCAGCAGTGCCATGGTGTTGGCCAGGATGCTGCGCGAAGGGTCGGCGCGCATGGGGCGCATTTCGACGCCGGTGTGCGGGATGCGGGTGTTGAACCAGGCCGCCAGCGCATAGATCAGGATCAGCCCGGCGATGGCCGATTCGGCGGGCGTGTCCACGCCCGTGTCGATCATCGGGATGTCGATGTTGAGCATCATGCCCGAGAGGTTCTGCCCCACGAGCTGGCCGCCCAGCAGCACCCCGAGGATGATCGAGGCGATGGTGAGCCCTTCGATCCAGCCGTTGGCCTTGACCAGCTGGGAGGCGGGCAGCAGTTCGGTCAGGATGCCGTACTTGGCCGGGGAGTAGGCTGCAGCGCCGAGCCCGACCACCGCGTAGGCGATCAGCGGGTGCGAGCCGAACAGCATCATCAGGCAGCCCACGACCTTGATGGCATTGCTCACGAACATCACCTTGCCCTTGGGCAGGGCGTCGGCAAAAGCGCCCACGAAGGGCGCCAGTACCACGTAGAACAGTGCGAACATGGGCACCAATGCGGCGCGCTGCCACTCGGGAGCACCTTCCGAACGGAGGAGTTCGACAGCGGCCACGAACAGCGCATTGTCGGCCAGCGAGCTGAAAAACTGCGCCGACATGATGGTGTAGAAACCGCGCTTCATCGAATGGCTGGTGCTGCATCAGCTGGACTGATGCCCTGTTAAATATGGGGAGCCTGTTGGCCGACAGATGGTTATATCACGTGGGTAAACGGCCCCGGTGCCAGAATCCAGGACATCCCACCCGGTCAAACCCCATGCCCCGCCCTATACAAGCCACCATCCACACAGCCGCCCTGCACCACAACCTGGAGCGCGTGCGCAAGAGCGTGCCCGACGCCAAGGTCTGGGCCGTGGTCAAGTCCAATGCCTATGGCCATGGCATCGAGCGGGCGTACGAGGGCTTGCGCGGGGCCGATGGCTTTGCCCTGCTGGACCTGGCCGAGGCCGAGCGCGTGCGCCAGCTGGGATGGCGGGGGCCCATCCTGCTGCTTGAAGGCGTGTTCGAGCTGCGCGACCTGGAGCTGTGCTCGCGCCTGGGGCTCTGGCATGCCGTGCATTGCGACGAGCAGATCGACATGCTCGCCACCCACAAGACCCAGGTACCGCACCGCGTGTTCCTGAAGATGAACTCGGGCATGAACCGCCTGGGCTTCACGCCACAGCGCTACCGCGCTGCCTGGGCACGGCTCAACGCGCTGCCCCAGGTGGACGAGATCTCGTTCATGACCCACTTCAGCGACGCAGACGGCCCGCGCGGCATCGCCCACCAGATGGCCGCGTTCAATACGGCCACCGCAGACCTGCCGGGTGAGCGCACACTCTCCAACAGCGCCGCCACGCTGCGCCACAGCAGCGACGCGGGGGTGCGCGCCGACTGGGTGCGCGCGGGCATCGTGCTGTACGGCAATGCGCCCGATCACCCGGAAAATACGGCCGGTCACTGGGGGCTGGCGCCCACCATGACCTTGTCCACGAAACTGCTGGCCGTGCAGCAGCTGCAGGCGGGCGACACCGTGGGCTACGGCTCCAGTTTCACCGCCGAGGGGCCGCTGACCATCGGTGTGGCTGCCTGCGGCTATGGCGATGGATACCCGCGCCATTGCCCCACGGGCACGCCGGTGCTGGTCAACGGCGTGCGCACGCGCATTGTGGGCCGGGTGAGCATGGACATGGTCACCGTGGACCTGACGCCGTTGCTGCAGTCGGGCATGGAGGCGGGTTTTGGCAGCGAGGTCACGCTCTGGGGCCGCGCCAGCAACGGCGCCGTGCTGACCATTGATGAAGTGGCCCAGCCGGCGGGGACCGTGTCCTGGGAGCTGATGTGCGCGCTGGCCCAGCGCGTACCGGTCAGTGTCGATTAGGGCTGTTCACACCAATTGAGCATCTGTTCACGGTCGGGCCTGCGGACCGGGGGATGAACCGGTGCGGATGGGGTACGCTGCGCGGCGGATTCCCCTCTCCATCCAGCCGACAGGAGCCACGCCATGGCCGACAAGCGCAGCAGCAGTAGTAGCAGCAGCAACCCGTCCCGCAAGAAGAAGGCGTCGAACTGGCGCTCCGTGCGCATGCAGCCCCGGCACCACCTGGCGGACAGCCTGCAACAGCGCTACAGCCTGCGCCTGCATGGTTTCCTGATCGGCGGCTTCACGCTGCTCATCATGTGGTGCACCTCGCATGTGCAGATGCTGCTGGGCATGGAGACCCTGGCGCTGCGCTACTTCATCACCCTGTCGGTGGGCTACATCGGCTACCTGCTGGTGCTGCGCATGTGGGCGGCGCGCCTGGTGCAGCGGGAGGACGACGGTTCCGACGGCGGTGCCGGGGACGCGGTCGAGGCCGCCGGGGATGTGGCGGACATCGCGCTCGATGCCGTCTCCTGGCGTGGCGGCGGTGGGCAGGGCATGCCCATGCCGCGTTCGGGCGGCTCGGTCCACACCGGCAGCGGATCGGGCGACTTCGGCTCCGCCCTGTCGGATGCGGGCTCCGGCCTGGGCGACCTGGCCAGTGGCGCGGCGGACGCTGTGTCGGGCGCCGACGAGGGCGCGGTGGTGGTCATCCCCATCGTCGCCATCTTCCTCATCGGCTCGGCCATCGTCTTCGGCGCGGGGGCGCTGGCCATGCTGTTCTTCGGTTGGGACGTGCTGCTCACCGTGGCGGTGGAGCTGGCCTTCTCGGTGGTGACGGCGCGCGCCGCCATGGGCGTGGAGCGCGAGGGCTGGCTCAGCGCCGCGGTGCGCCTGACCTGGAAGCCCATGCTCGGTGCCGTGGTGTGCGCAGTGGCCCTGGGGTTCGCCATCGACCACTTCCTGCCGCATGTGAATTCGCTGCCTGAAGCGGTGCGGGCCATGCAGTCCGGCATGAAGGCGCGCTGAGCGCCGCGCCTGTCGGGCGCATGTTCATTCACCACACCCGTATCGGCTCGGGCGGCCCACCTGCCGGTGTTTCGTCCATCCCAAAAAAAAGCGGGAGGCGCCTTGGGCGCCCCCCGCTTTGCGCGGCTGGACCGGGTTCTTGCCGGCGTGCTCAGCGCGCCGTCACGGCAAATCCCTGCACCAGCCCGCCGGGGTAGCGCACGAAGAGCTTGGCGCCCTCGAACCACCAGTTGCTGTTGGCGGGGCCGGTGCCCGCAGGCAGCAGCGCCAGATCGGGAACCAGCAGGAAGCGCTGGCTGCCAAGCGCCAGCTCGGTCTGCAGGTCCAGGCCGGTGCGCAGGACGGTGCTGGTACCCAGGAGCGACTGCAGCAGGCTGGTCAGGCCTTCGTAGTCGGCCACGTCGCCCTGCAGCGCCTGGCTCACGCCATTGACATCCGTGAAGACCAGGCCGGTCGTGCTGTGGAAGACGAAGCCCGGGGCATTGCCCGTGCGGCCCATCGGCAGCCATTGCGCGCGCAGGTGGAAGACGGTGCTGCCCAGAGAGACGCGCAGGGCTCCATTGGGCTGCATCACCGTCGTCGCGCCCAGGGCCGTGAGGGCCTGGCCCATGGCGGGCAGGGACTGCAGTGCCGGGCCGAAGCGGGTCACCAAGCCTGCCGTAGCCACCTCGATGCTGCCATCGTCCGCCACGGTCACGCCATCGGCGCGGGTGGGCACCACGCGCACTTCCAGCGCCACCACGGGGAAGCTCACGCCGCCCAGGGTCCAGGTGACGCTGCCGTCCGCAGCCTGTGCGCCGCTGGTGATGCCGACGGTGCGCAGGCCCGCGTTGACCAGGGTTTCCAGCGGCGTGCTGCCGCCAGTGCGCGTCGGCACGCCTGCCAGTCGCACGAAGCCCACGCTGGTGTTGATGCCGGCCGGCAGGTCCGCACGCTGCACCGGGTCGCCCAGGCCGTTGCCGGCCACGGTGCCCAGGCGCACGCTCTGCACCTTGCCAGTGCCGTCGAGGCGCGCCACTTCACCGCTGTACACCGTCACGGCGGCGGCCCCATTGGCGGCTGGTGGCAGTGCCACCCGGCCCGTGCGCACGAACACGCTCCACGATTGCGGCGTGCCTGCGGCAGCGCGCGGGGTGGTGATGAGCGTGACCGACACCACGCCATCGCCCTGAGCGGTCAGCGGCAGGTTGCCCGTGCTGGTGGACAGCAGGGCCACCACCGTGCCCTGGCTCACCGTGCCGCTGAGCGTCACCTGCGAGTCGCCCGAGGTCGATGGGTTGAGCACCAGGGCCACTTGCGGCTGCCCGTTGGCCCCCGTCAAGGTGACCACGCTGAGTACCGTGGAGGTGTTGGGCTGCGGCTGGATGCTGAAGGTCTGGCCGCCGATCACCAGGGTCACGGGCGCCGGGGTGCCGCCGCTGCCTGTGGGGGGCAGGGTGATGGTGGAGCCGCCCGATTGCGGGTTGAGCGTGATCGTGCTGCCCGGGGATGCCGTGACCTGCACGTTGCCGCCGATGGTGACTGGCGCGCCTGGCGTCACGGTTGCGCTGCCTTGGGTGATCACCGCAGGCGGGGGCGATCCACCACCGCTGCTGGGCACCTGGGCCGTATAGGCCAGGGCCGTGGTGCCGCTCTCGTTGCCCGCGGCATCGATCGCCTTGAGCGTGAAGTTGTGCACTGTGAAGCTCAGGCCCGCCATGGTGACCGAGAAGTTGCCCCCCGTGGCCGTGGCGCTGCCCAGCAGGGTGGCGCCTTCGTACACCTCCACCCGGCTACCGGTTTCTGCCGTGCCGGTGATGACCACCGAGTTGCCTTCGGCCGATGCGTTGTTGGCAGGGCTGGTCACCACCGGGGCCGATGGAGCGCTGGTGTCGTAGGTCACGCCGGTGATGGAAGCCGTCACGGCGGCGTTGGTCGCCGCATCGGTGGCGTCGAACGCGAAGGTGTAGATCGCACCATCGACCAAGCCCAGGGGGGTTGTGCAGCCATTGGCATCGGCGGTCAGGGCCACCACATGGGCGCCAGCGCTGAGGGCCGTACCCTGCAGCGTGCAAGTGTGGAGCGCGCCATCGACGGTGCCGCCGGTACGGGTTGCCGTGATGCTGGCGCTGGCCACGGCTTTGCTGAGCGTGAAGCCCAGCGTGGCATTGGCCTTGATGGCAGTATTGTTGGCCGGGGTCGTTGCGCTGAATACCGGAGCGGTGGTGTCGCGCGTCAGGGGCAGAACCAGCTCGGCGCTCACATTGCCCGCCGCATCGCGCAAGGTGATCCGGAAGGTGGTCTGCTGGCCGTTGGCGATGCCGCTGGTGTCGATAGTGATGGTGGCCGTGCCGTTCGCGATGACCTGGTTCGTGTTGGTGTTGCCAACCCAGACCTGGAGACCATTCTCGACGCTCTGAACGGTCAGCGCGGTGGAATTGCCGATGGCATAGGTGGGCGTCGTGTTCAGGGTCGGGGCCGCTGGCACACCAGAGTCCACCAGCATGTTGGCGGAGGCGGCTGCAGAGACGTTGCCCGCATTGTCCTTGACAAAGCCGTACAGGGTCTTGCTGCCATCCGAGGCGAACGGGTAGCTCGTCGGCACCGCACCCCAGACGCAGTTGGTCGACACGTTGGTCTCCTGCAGGCAGTAGCCTGCTGCGGCGATGCCCGATCCGGCATCACTGCCGGTGAAGGCGCCGGCTGCCACGGTGATCGTGCGGCTGGTGGAGGTGGGGGCCAGGGTCAAGGTGGCCGTGGGGGCCGTCGTGTCATAGGTGACGCTAGTGACCTGGGTGGCGACCGATGCGTTGCCCGCCTTGTCCGTGCCGCTGAAAGCGATGGTGTAAATGGCGTCGCTGACCAGGGTCAGTGTCGTGGTGCAGCCATTGGCGTTGGCGGCATAGGCGATCTGGTGGGCGCCCAAATTCAGGGCCGTGCCCTGCAACGTGCAGGTGCGCGGTGTCGGGTCTGCAGCGCCGCCGGTGCGTGTGAACACGATGGTGGCGCCGGCCACCACCTCTTCGCTCAGCACGTAGTCGATGGTGCTGGTGCTGCCCAGGAAGCCATTGTCGGCTGGCACGATGCTGGAGAAAGCCGGTGGCGTGCTATCACGCGTGATCGTGAGCGTGCCGCTGACCAGCGTGCTGCCCCCGCCTGCGATCTTGGTCTCGACCAGGAAAGGCTTGGCGCCATCCGGCGCTGGCGTGTCCAGCACAACGGTCAGCTTGCCGGTGGCCGTGATGGTGCCCTTGTTGGCGCTGTCCACCCAGACCTCGGCATTCTGCGGGCCGCTCACCGTGACCTGCTTGGTGTCGGCATTCGTGGAGCCGTTGATCACCTGGGCCATGCCCGCAGAGGTGCCTGCCTGGTAGGTGCTGTCGCCGGGGTACTGGGCCGTGATGGTGTGCACACCCACGACCAGATTGGTCGGGCTGCAACTGGCCGTGCCATTGTTCAGGGCCAGGTTGGCGCAAGCGGCAATGGCATCCACGCCGGACAGCAGGTTCACCGTGCCCGTGGGCGTGCCACTGCTGCCAGTCAATGCGACAGTCAGTGTGGCAGCACTGCCCACGGTGACAGGGGTAGTGGGCTGGACCGTGATGGTTGGAGGACCCTCTGGATAAGCTTGTCCTTGCGACACGCTGCCCGTGGTGGTCAAGCTGGCGCTGCTGCCCGTGGCATTCATCACGGCCGTGCCCAGAACCACCGTGCCGCCGATGCTGCCACCGGTGTTGGCACCGAACTTGGAATTGAGCAGGTCGATATTGGTCACCGCCGTGCGGTTGACCCAGACCGCGCCGCCGCGGTCGGCCGTGTTGCTGTTGAAGATGGACCCGTCCACCGTCATCGTGCCGATGTTGCGGATGGCGCCGCCTTCACCGGCAGCGGTGTTGCCGGTGAAGGTGCAGGAATTGATGGTCAGCGCGCCGCGGTTTTCGATGGCGCCGCCGCTGGACTGGGCGTCGTTGTTGCGGAAGGCACAATTGCTCAGGTTGGCGGTGGAACCCACGGGGATGAACAGCCCGCCCGCATTGCTCATGGTGCTGCTGGCCAGTGCCTTGCCGTTTTGCACGGTGAGCCCGCTCAGGGCCAGGGTCACGCTGTTGCCCACGGGGATGTCCAGCACGCGGACCAGGCCGCCTCCCGAGATGCTCGTGGCGGCCGCACCGTTGCCTGTGATGGTGAGCGTGCGCGTGATGGTCAAGGGACCATTGCCCGCGGTCAGCACGATCGCCTGGGCCGAAGGATCGAAACGGATTTCGTTGCCGGCAGCGTCTCCTCGGGTGCATTCTGCTGCCCCTTGGTTGGCGGCGTTGGCATTGGAAAGGGCCCTGCGCAGGGTGCATCCCGTGTTGCCATCCCCCAGCATATTGACCGTGATGGTGGCCGCCATGGCATGGCCGCTGGCCCCCAGGGCCAGAACCAGCATGCCCAGGCCGGACCACCAGGTCGGCTTGAGGGTTTGGATCCATCGTTGCATGAAATCAGCTCCTTGGTCGGCCAAATGGGCCTTGCAGCGCCTGCGCGCCTTGTTGGTTCTTGTGCAGCTCAGTTGCGCGATGGAAAGATGCCGGTCAGCGCGATGGCAAAATTCATAGCCAAATACGGTGGACGGTTTTCGTGGGGCTGTGCGCTCCCGGCGATGGCGACCGGCGTACTCTGCGTACCGTTGGCGGTGGTGGCATAGGGTTCATCCACGGCAGAGGCGGCCAGGGTGCCCCCCGAGGGCGATGCCTGGTTGCCGACGCTGGTGGATGCAGCAAAACCGTGGCTGTGCATCGGCAGTTGCTGCAGGGTCAACGTGGTGAACTCTTCTCCGCCCGCTTGACCTAGGGTATAGGTAGGGCCACCACCGCTTTGTGGCCCAGTGCCGATGGGTCTTCTGCCTTGCAGATTGGGCAAGCCAAATGTCGTGACTCCATCGCCCCCGAACGATGTACCCAGCAGGGCAAACAGTGCCTGGTTCTGTGCAATCGAGAGCAACTGGCCATTGCACAGCGCCCAGCCGCGCGGGGGGAAGTTGTAGCCGACCAAGCGGATTTCGCCGATATAGGGTTCAGACATGGGATTTTCCGGTGAGATGGCTGAGCGATAGGATCAGTTGCGGGAGGGATAGATGCCCTCGGTCGCGATACAGAATGCCAGTGCGAAGTACGGCGGCATGTTGTTGTGGGCCTGGGAGCCGCCAGCAGCGCTCACGGTGGTAGGTGACATCGTGGTCATGTTGCTGGGGATGTCGGCATACAGATCGCTGCGGATGCTGGACTGCGCCAGCGTCCTCGAATTGGGGACTTCGCTGGTGCCTACACTGGCCACGGCTGAGACCGCGTGGGTATGCGATGGCATTTCGGTCGCGGCGAGGCTGACTGTGGTTTCCCCAGCTACCTCGCCCAGAACATAGGTCTGAAAGCCTGGCCGCTGACCCCAATGGACAGGGCTGCGTCCTCGGAGGTCGGGCAGCCCGAATGTGGTTTGACCGTTGCCACCGTAGGTGGTGCCGAGTATCGAAAACAGGGCGGTGTTCTGCGAAATGGCCAGGAGTTGGCCTTCGCAACGCAGCCAGCCTCGGGGGGCAAAACTATAAGGAAGGATCCGGATTTCGCCGAGAAGGGGTTCAGACATGGAGGCCTCGAAGATCAATTGCGCGACGGGAAGACACCTTCCAGCGCGATGATGAAACTAATGCCAAGATAGGGCGAGAGGTTGTTGTGGGGCTGCGAGCCTCCGGCAGCTTGCAGGGTGGCCGGGTGCAGCGTGGCGTCGGCGCTCGCGCTGGAATAGCGAAAATCACGCGCTGGCGTGGTGCCAGGCAGGCCCCCGGCTGGCGAAGCCTGGGTACCCACCGCGCCTGCCGCCAGGCTGTGGGTGTGGGGTGGCATGTGGGCAGAGAGCAAAGTCACGGACTCCGCACCTCCGGCCTGCCCCCAGGCATACGTGTCTCCCCCCGGGAGCGTGCCCACATGCACTGGCGCACGCCCGCGCAGGTCGGGCAACGCGAAGGTGGTCTGTCCATTGCCGCCGTAGGTCGTGCCCAGCAGAGAGAACAAAGCCGTGTTTTGGGCGATGGAAATCAATTGGCCATTGCAGAACGCCCAGCCCCGCGGGGCAAAGTTGCCTGCAAACATGGAAATATCGCCAATGAATGGGTCTGACATTGTTGGTCGCTTTCTTGAACTTTTCAGGCCGCCAGGTAGGTGCCCGTGACGCGGCTGGACAGGACTGTGCACAGCCCTTTGCAGGATGCCGCGGATACCGGAGGCAGCGTCGCCACGGAAAGGGCTGGTGGCAGGTGCAGGCCCTGCAAATAGACTGGGGCCACGGTCTCTCCGGAGTCTGCATTGAGGCGCACTTCGCCGCGCGGCGTCTGCAGCACGGCTGTCGCCATGGCTTGGGCCAGGGGCAGGCCGCGAGCGGTCGACAGCGTGGCCGCTGCGGACATGCGCTGGGCCATTTCGTAGCCCAGCAGGTGGAACGGCGTGGGCAGGTGCGTGCCCTGCATGGCCGCCACGCTGCGGGCGTCCCCGGCCTGTGGTTGCCAGGCGCGTGTGGTCCAGATCAGCTGGCTCGAGGCGGGGTGGTGGGCGGCCGCCATGGTTTCCGCGAGCATGCCACCTGTCACCAGGGCCACCTGGCTGGCAATACCCGACAGGGCCCAGAACTGCCCAAAGGCTGCGGCCCGGTGCCCCGAGTCCAGCGCAAAGACGAAATCGGGCCGTGTCTGGCGCACCAGCAGCGCTAGCGCATCCAATTGGCTGGTCCCATCGGCTGCGCGCGTGAACACCGTGTTCTGCACCCGGCCGCCGGCCGATGCAAAGCCGCGCTCGAAGGCGGGCAGGTGGTCAAACCCGCTGTCTGCTGGGCCCACGGCCACGATGGCGCGCGGGCCGAGCGCCTTGGCGGCCCAGCGGCCGGCGGCCCAGGCCGCCTGCCAGTAGCCCAGGCTGTTGTGCACTACCCAGGGCGAAAGCGCCTGGGGATCGAGTGCATTGGCGCCGGTGTCACCCACCAGCAGGGGTACCTGGTAGCGTTCCAGCAGGGGCTCCCACGGGGCGCCCTGCGTGCCGGTGTCGACGAAACCGGCCAGCACATCCACCTGCCCAGTCGCCAGCAACTCCTTTGCGGCATGTTGCGCCTGTCTTGCGCGGTTTCCATAGGTTACGGGACTGAAGCGCAGTTGCGGGCCAGCGGTCTGCTGCTGCGCAAAGGCCTGGGCCCCGGCCATCAACTGTGCGCCGAGCAGGGGGTAGGCGCGCCCTTCGGGCAGCAGCATGCCGACCCGCAGCGTGCCGCGGCCCGTACCCGTGGCGGTAATCGTGGCCAGGGGTGGGGAGGGGGACGCACCGACAAGGCTTGGAGCCCCCAGGGCGGCGGCAACCGCCATCGCCCCGGCGCCAGCCACAAACCGGCGGCGGCTTTCGGATTCCGGGGCCTGTGGGGCCAAAGGCGCGGTGTCTTCGAATTCCATGGGTCGTTGTTCCTGGTTCAATCAGTCCACTGTCTGTCGTTCATTCGTGCCACGGTTGCCAGGCTTCCTCGGGGAAGCCCGCCGTGGCTTGCCATGCGGCCATTCCATCTGCCGCACCATGCCGTCATCGGTCACGCTCTCAAAACCGCAGCGCTCATATAGGCGCACCACGGGGCTGGTGCTGGCGGCCTGCAGCCGCAGACCCACGCCAGCGTCCTTGGCATCCTGCTGGAGCCGTGCAATCAGTTCGGATCCAATGCCCTTGCCGCGAGCAGCGGGAAGCAGCTCGATGTTCACCAGCACCCAGCGCTCCGCGCTGCGGCACACCGCAAGCATTCCCGCAGGGTTGCCTTCCCACAGCACCAGGGTCGTTTCCACGGGAGGCAGGTACTGTCCATACCCCGCCGTGCGAAAGCGGTGCTGCATTTCGCAGAAGGCCTGGATCTGCGCGTCCGGCCAGCCGATGGTGAGCAACTCCGGCTCGCGCACCGAGCGGTACACGGCGCACAGGAACGCGGCGTC
Source organism: Acidovorax sp. GW821-FHT09B03 (assembly GCF_059418305.1). NCBI lineage: Bacteria > Pseudomonadati > Pseudomonadota > Betaproteobacteria > Burkholderiales > Comamonadaceae > Acidovorax > Acidovorax sp. GW821-FHT09B03. The sequence goes on along the minus strand of NZ_JBWKPP010000016.1, from coordinate 102,997 downwards.
CTGCTCTGTTGCAGGACGCAACGCGAGGGCCTGCTGCTGCTTCGCCGTTGACGCTCCCACTTGCCTCACCTTTCTTGCCGCCGCCCACCCGGGCAGGCGCTACCTGGCGGCGCGGGGCCGCAAAAACTCGAAGTTACACGCAAATTTTAACGATTGCACGTAAAGTTTTACCGGCTGGTGCGATTGTGGCCCCGAAGCCGCAGCGTCACCAGGCAAATCGCCTGCGCCAACAAAGATCGCTGGCGCGGGGCCGGCGTCAGCCCCGCTGGCCGCACGCCGGCAAGGCGTCCAGCTCGCTGCGCAGCCTGTCCAGCAGCGACAGCAGTTGGGCCTGGGTGTCGGCGTCGCAGCCGGCCAGGAGTCGGGTCGACAGGGTCTGGCGCAGACCGCGCACCGTCTCCTGCAAGGCCTGGCCCTCGGGGCTCAGCGCCAGGATGCGGCTGCGGCCGTCCTCGGGGTTGGGGTGGCTGGTGATCCAGCCGCGTTCGGCCAGTTGCGCCACCATGCGCGCCACCTGGGCCTTGTCGGCACCGCTGTGGCGCACCAGGTCCTTTTGCGTAGCGCCCGGGTGCCGGCCGATGAAGCCCAGCGCGCGCACCTCGTTCATGGTCAGGTCGGGGTGGATGGCCGCCATGGCCCGCACCATGTGCGCGCGGTACACGTGCATCAGGTCGTGCATCGCTTCAAAGACATCGGCAGGGGGGCGGTTGCGGTGCATGGCAAAACCAACCGGTTGACAAGGTCAACTTGTTGGTGGATGATTTGGTTGATTGAATCAACAACATTTTAGATCATGAGCACTGAAAACCTTTCCTCCGTCGCGCCGGCCGATGTCCTGGCCATCACCCGCGTGCGCCATACCCTGAAGGCACGCCATGCGCAGGTGCTGCGCCGCACCGAAGTCAGCCCCGGCTTTGTGCGCCTGACCCTCGGCGGGCCGGACATGGCCGACTTCGTGAGCGCGGGCTTCGACGACCACTTCAAGCTCATCCTGCCGCACCTTGGCCAGGAGCGCGCGAGCCTTCCCTCCATGCAGGATGGCCGCCCGGTGATGCCCGAGCCGCGGCCCGTGCTGCGCGACTACACGCCGGCGCACTACGACGCGGTCAAGGGCGAGCTGGACGTCGAGGTGGCGCTGCACGATGCAGGCCCCGCCTCCGACTGGGCGGCGGCCGCCCAGCCGGGCCACTGGGTGGGCGTGGCCGGCCCGCGCGGCAGCATGGTGGTGCCCACCGCCTTTGCTTGGCACTGGCTGCTGGGCGACGAGACGGCGGTGCCCGCCATCGTGCGGCGCCTGGCCGAGCTGCCGGCCGAAGCAAGTGCCACCGTGCGGATCCAGGTGCGCAACCCGGCCGACCAGCGTGCCCTGGCCACGGCGGCCCGGCTGGATCTGCAATGGGTGGCTTCGCTGCCTGATGCCGCCGAGGCGCTGGCGATTCCCGAGGGCGATGGCTATATCTGGGCGGCTGGCGAGCACGCCGACATGGCGGCCCTGCGCAAGGTGGTGCTGGCCAAGCCGGGTGTGAACCCCAAGCGCATGCGCATCGCCGCGTACTGGAAGAAGGGCGTGGCCGACCACCATGAGGATCTGCCGGCCTGATCCTCCTACGGCAGCAAGGCCGTCGACGCCGCTTGCTGCACCGCCTGCGTCATGCGCTGCAGCGCCTGCACGTTCAGGCGCCAGAACTGCCAGTACAGCGCCACGTCCACCGGCTTGCTGGGCACCAGTTCGACCAGGCGGCCGGCATCGATGGCCTCACGTGCCAGCTGGTCGGGGCTCATGCCCCAGCCCAGTCCGGCCAGGGTGGCTGCGACAAAGCCCTGGGACGAGGGCAGCCAGTGCACGGGCGGCGCCAGTGCGCGCCGCGCGATGCGGCGCATGAAGCGCTCCTGCAGCGCATCCTTGCGGTTGAAGACCAGCACAGGCGCCTGGGCCAGTGCCGCCGCCGTCACGCCGTGCGCGAAGTGGCGGTCCATGAACGCGGGGCTGGCCAGCGCGCGGTAGCGCATGGTGCCCAGGCGCAGCACCTGGCAGCCCTGCACGGGCTGAGGGTCGGCGGTCACGGCGGCCATCACGCGGCCCTGGCGCATTAGTTCGGACGAATGGTCCTGGTCCTCGACATGGATGTCGAAGGTGATGGGCAGGGCCAACCCTTCGCCTGGCTCAGCGGCCTGGGCCATGGCGTCCACGAACCACGAGGCCAGCGAATCGGCGTTCACCCCCAGCGCCAGCCGCACCGGTGCCAGGCCAGCGCTGGTGCCCGCAATGCTGCGCAGGGCATCGGCCTCGCTCAGTGCCATTTGCTGGGCGTGGCGCAGCAGGGCCTGGCCGGCCTCGGTGGGTGTGCAGGGCGCGGCGCGGCGGACCAGGACCTGGCCCACACGCTCTTCGAGCAACTTGACACGCTGGGACACGGCCGAGCGCGTAACGTGCAAGACCAGGGCGGCACGCTCGAAGCTGCCTTCTTCCAGCACGGCGGCCAGGGCGGCCAGTTGGGCGGTGTCGAGGTGCATTCAGCTTTGCTTACGGGTGGCAAAAAAGTATAGCTTTTCTTTCCATGAGGGCCTGGGCACCATCGGTCCATGAATCTTTCCTCGGCCTTTGCCAACGGCTTCTCTTCGACCGCCATCCTCATCATCGCCATCGGTGCGCAGAACGCCTTCGTACTGCGCCAGGGCCTGCGGCGCGAGCATGTGCTGCCCGTGGTGGTCGTGTGCGCGCTGTCGGACGCCATCCTGGTGCAGGCCGGCGTGTGGGGGCTCGGGTCGGCCGTGCAGGCACACCCCATGCTGCTGGTGGCCGCGCGCTGGCTCGGCGCGGCCTTTCTGCTGGCCTATGCGGCGCGCGCCTTGCTGCGGGCCTGGCGGCCTGCCGCGATGCAGGTCGGCGCCGATGGCGCGGCATCGGCAGGCTGGCAGCCGGTGGTGCTCACCGCCATGGCCTTCACCTGGCTCAACCCCCATGTGTACCTGGACACGGTGCTGCTGCTCGGCGCCATCGCCAGCCCCTACCCGCCCTCGCTGCGCATGGGCTTCGCGGCCGGGGCCAGCCTGGCCAGCCTGGTATGGTTTGCCTCGCTGGGCTGGGGCGCGCGCTGGCTGGCACCGCTGTTCGCATCGCCGCACGCCTGGCGCGTGCTCGATGCCGTGGTCGCGGCCATGATGGTCGCACTGGCCGTGGGGTTGCTGCTGCATTGAAACCCGGCAGGCGCCCTGGGGGCGCGGCGCATAAGGTTACAACGAGAAATTCGTTCGCCCCGGGGGCGGTGCAGTCCATAGTGCAGCGCACAAAGACTTTCTGCACAAGCACTTCTCCCTCATGCGATTCCAATCCCTCCTGCTGGCCGCCGCCCTGGCCGGTGCGCTGCCCCTGGTCAGCCACGCCAACACCTTCCGCTGGTCGCGCTCTACCGACCTGTCCTCGTGGGACATCCATGCCCAGAACGTGGGTGTGAACAACACGCTGCATGCCGCGGTGTACGACACCCTGGTCGAATACAACAGCAAGACCTTCAAGCCAGAACCTTCGCTGGCGACCGAGTGGAAGCGCGTGAGCCCCACGCAGCTGCGCCTGACCCTGCGCAAGGGCGTCAAGTTCAGCGACGGCAGCGAGTTCACGGCCGACGACGCCAAGTTCTCGCTCGAACGCGCCAAGGCCAAGACCTCCAATTTCGCGGTCTACACCCAGGGCATCGACCGCGTGGAAAAGGTCGACGCGTACACCATCGACATCTTCTCCGAGGTGCCCAACCCCGTGCTCGTGAACCAGCTCACCGAGCTGCGCATCCTGAGCAAGGCCTGGGCCGAGAAGAACAATGCCGTGTCACCCAAGGACATCAAGACCAAGGACGAGCCGTTCTCGCACCGCAATGCGCTGGGCACCGGCCCCTTCGTGCTCGAGTCGTGGACGCCCGACCAGCGCCTGGTGCTCAAGGCCAACCCCACCTGGTGGGGCAAGGGCAAGTACGGCGGCAACGTGACGCAGATCGTCTACACCCCGATCAAATCCGACGCCACGCGCACCGCCGCGCTGCTCTCGGGCGAGCTCGACTTCGTGCTCGACCCCGGCCTGCAGGATCTGCCGCGCGTGCGCCAGACGCCGAACCTCAAGGTCCTCGACGGCGCCGAGAACCGCACGATCTTCCTGGGCCTGGACCAGTTCCGCGAAGAGCTGCCGGGCTCCGACGTCAAGGGCAAGAACCCGCTCAAGGACGTGCGCGTGCGCAAGGCGCTCTACCAGGCCATCGACATCAGCGCCATCCAGCGCGTGGTGTTGCGCGGCCTGGCCCAGCCCACGGGCGCCATCATCGCGCGCCAGGTCAACGGCTGGACGCCCAAGGCCGACGCGCGCTGGCCCTTCGACCCCGCCGCCGCGCAGAAGCTGCTGGCCGAAGCCGGCTACCCGCAAGGCTTCGAGGTGGATTTTGCCTGCAGCGCAGGCCGCTACATCAACGACGAGCAACTGTGCCAGGCCATCACCGCCCAGTGGGCCAAGATCGGCATCAAGGCCAAGCTGCGCTCGCTGCCGTTTGCCACCTACTTCCCGATGATCCAGCGCAACGAGGCCAGCATCTACCTCCTGGGCTGGGGCGTGCCGACGTTTGATGCCTTCTACTCGCTGCAGTCGCTGATCCGCTCCAGCGGCGCTGGCGGCGACGGCAACTTCAACCTGGGCCGTTTCTCCAACCCGCAGCAGGATGCGCTGATCGAGCGTATCAAGAAGGAAACCGACACCGCCACGCGCAACGGCCTGATCGAGAAGGCCCTGATCGCCGACCACGAACTGATCTCGCACATCCCGCTGTACAACCAGATCATCCCCTGGGCGACCACGCAGAAGGTGGACATCGTGCACCGCGCCGACAACCGTGTCGACTGGCGCATCCTGAAGGTCAACTGACGGCTTTGCCTTCAACTGGCTAACCTCGTTGAGGCGTACTCGCAAAAAGAAAGCCCTCGCAGCCGTTCAGGCTGCGAGGGCTTTTTCTTGAGGGCCGGAGAAATCAGGCCAGCGCGCGTTGCACTGCCGGGCGCTCAAGCATGCGCGCCGTGTGCTCCGCCACCTTGGGGAACAGCGCGATGTCCACGTCGTCGGTCTTGAGCCACGACGCGATGGTGAACAGGTAGCCATCGGCCACCGAATACGACTCGCCCAGCACCCAGGGGCCTTGCAGGTAGTGGTTCTCGATGACGTTGAAGGCCTCGGTCATGGTCTGCGGCACCTTGCGCTGCATGTCGGCGATGGAGCTGGCCTCATCGGCCCAGCGCGCGCCGCGCCGCTTGTGCGCGTGCGCCACGTGCACGGTGGAGGCCAGGTAGCTATTGACTTCCTGCATGCGCGCCAGCGCGAAGGGGTCGTCCAGCGGAGCGAGCTTCGCGGCGGGAAAGCGCTGCGCGATGTAGAGCAAGAGGGCCACGGTTTCGGAGAGCACGCCATGCTCCGTCACCAGCGTGGGCACGCGGCCCTTGGGGTTGATGGCCAGGTACTCGGGGCTGCGCTGCTGCTGGTTGGCAAAGTCCAGGGTCACGAGTTCGTGGTCAGCGCCGGCCTCGTGCAGTGCGATGTTTGCGGCCAGGGAGCAGGTACCGGGGGCGGAATAGAGCTTGAGCATGGTTGCGTGGTGATGTGAAAAATCAGTACAAACCGCGGGTGCGGGCCATCAGGCGGGACAGGCCGAGCAAGGCGGCCGTGTGGGGCGTGGGTATGCCGGTGATCTGCCCGAGTTCGTGCACGGCGCCTACCAGGGCGTCGATCTCCACGGGCTTGCCGGCCTCCACGTCCTGCAGCATCGAGGTCTTGAAGGCGCCGAGCTTGCGCGTCACGGCGTGGCGGTCCTCGGGCTGCTGGTCGATCGGCAGGCCCAGTTTTTCGCCGATGGCCTTGGCTTCGAGCATCACGGCCGAGACAAAGCCGCGCACCAGGTCGTCGTCGAGGATGCGGTCGGTGGTGGCGCCCGTGAGGGCGCTGATCGGGTTCACCGTGAGGTTGCCCCAGAGCTTGAACCAGATGTCCTTCTGGATGTTCGTGGAGACCTCCACGTCGATGCCGCCACGCTGCAGCGCATCGGCCAGCGCCTGCAGCCGCGGGCTGGCGCTGCCATCGGGCTCGCCCACGATCAGCCGGTTGCCGAAGTGCTGCTTGACGAAGCCCGGCGCCTCCAGCGAGCAACTGGTGTGCACCACGCTGCCCAGCACCTGGCCGGCGGGTATGGCGCGGGCGATTGCGCCGCCAGGGTCCACCGACTCCAGCGTACGGCCCCGGGCGGCTCCGCCGCAACCATCGAGGAACCACCAGGGCACGCCGTTCATGGCGGTCAGCACCACCGTGTGGGGGCCGATCAGCGGCGCCAGGGCGCGTGCCACCTCGGGCAGGCCGGGCGCCTTCACCGCAATGACCACCAGGTCCTGCACGCCCAGGGCTGCCGGGCTATCGCTGGCGCGCACAGGGGAACTGATGACACTGCCGTCAGGTCGGCGCAGGCGCAGCCCGTGCTCCTGCAGGGCCGCCAGCGTGGCGCCGCGCGCCACCAGGCTGACCTCGTTGCCCGCCTGCGCCAGGGCCAGGCCGATCCAGCCGCCAATGGCGCCGGCACCGTAGATACATGCTTTCATCGTCGCGTTGCTTTCTCTGTCGTTGTCAGTAGCCATTCGGGCTGGCCGGGGCGGCTTCGCCCGTGCGAAAGCGCGCTACCAGTTGCCTGGCCGCAGCGGCCAGCAGCATGGTATCGACCCCCACGGCCACGAACAGCGCGCCTGCCGCCAGCCAGTAGCGGGCCTGGGCTTCGTTGGTGGCCAGGATGCCGGGCGCCTTGCCCGCGCGCAGGATGCGCGCGATGCCTTCGGTGATGGCGGCCTGCACGTCGGGGTGGCCGGGGTTCCCCGGGTGGCCCATCGATGCGGACAGGTCCGCCGGGCCGATGAAGACACCGTCCACGCCGGGCACGGCGGCGATCGCGTCCAGATTCTCCATGGCCTGCACGGTCTCGGCCTGCACCAGCAGGCAGACCTGGGCATTGGCTTCGTGCACGTAGTTCGGGTAGGCCTGCCAGCGCGAGGAGCGCGCCAGGGCGCTGCCCATTCCGCGCACGCCCTCGGGGGCGTAGCGCGTGGCGCGCACCAGGTCGCGTGCCTGCCCAGCCGTGTCCACCATGGGCACCAGCAGGGTGGTGGCGCCGATGTCCAGGTACTGCTTGATCAGCGCGGTGTCGCCCACGGGCACGCGTGCAATCGCGTGGGGCGGCTGTGCACCGGCCGGCAGGGCGCTCGTGGCGCTGGCCACGGCCTGCAGCAGGTGCAGCTGCGAGCGCAGGTCATTGGGCGCGTGCTCGCCGTCGAGCAGCAGCCAGTCGTAGCCCGTGCCGGCCAGGATCTCCGTGCTGTAGGCATCGGCCAGGGCGAGCCACAGACCGATCTGGGCGCGGCCCTGGGCCATGGCCTGCTTGAAGGGGTTGATGGGGGTCTGCTGCATGGGTGTGCATATTCGTCGAGGTGCAAGGCCGCCATCGTACGGCTTGTGCGCCGGGGCTGCAGGCCCCTGTTGCGACCGCTATAGTCACCAGCCCGCCCCCTTCCTGCTCCACCACCCCACGCCATGGCCAAAGACAAGACCCTTTTCAGCTGCACCGAATGCGGTGGTACCAGCCCGCGCTGGCTGGGCAAGTGCCCGGCCTGCGGTGCCTGGAACACGCTGATCGAGCAGGTGGCCGACGCCGGGCCGGGCAAGAACCGCTACAGCACGCCGCAGTTCGCGGGCCTGGCGCAGGCCCAGGCGGTGATGCCGCTGTCGGCCATCGAGGCCAGCGACGTGGAGCGCACGCCCAGTGGCATCGACGAGCTCGACCGCGTGCTGGGCGGCGGCATTGTCGAAGGCGGGGTGGTGCTGATCGGCGGCGACCCGGGCATCGGCAAGTCCACCCTGCTGCTGCAGGCGCTCGACGCGCTGCAGCGCGTGGGCCTGCCCACGCTGTATGTGACTGGCGAGGAAAGCGGCGCCCAGGTGGCGCTGCGCTCGCGCCGCCTGGGGCTGGACCACAGCCAGGTCAACGTGCTGGCCGAGATCCAGCTCGAGAAGATCCTCGCCACCATCGACTCCATGCAGCCCGCCGTGGCCGTGATCGACTCCATCCAGACCGTGTATTCCGACCAGCTCACCTCGGCGCCGGGCTCCGTGGCCCAGGTGCGTGAATGCGCGGCCCACCTCACGCGCGCGGCCAAGGCTTCGGGCGTGGCCATCGTGCTCGTGGGCCACGTCACGAAAGAAGGAGCGCTTGCCGGCCCGCGCGTGCTGGAGCACATGGTGGACACGGTGCTCTACTTCGAGGGCGACACGCACAGCCAGTTCCGCCTGGTGCGGGCCATCAAGAACCGCTTCGGCGCCGTCAACGAGATCGGCGTGTTCGCCATGACGGAGAAGGGCCTCAAGGGCGTGAGCAACCCCAGCGCCATCTTCCTGAGCCAGCACAGCGAGCCCGTGCCGGGCAGCTGCGTGATGGTCACCCTGGAAGGCACGCGCCCGCTGCTGGTGGAGATCCAGGCCCTGGTGGACAGCGGCGGCCCCAGTCCTCGGCGCCTCTCGGTGGGCCTGGACAAGGACCGCCTGGCCATGTTGCTGGCCGTGCTGCACCGCCACGCGGGCGTGGCCTGCATGGACCAGGACGTGTTCGTGAACGCGGTGGGCGGCGTGCGCATCAGCGAGCCGGCGGCCGACCTGGCCGTCATGCTGGCCATCACCTCCAGCCTGCGCGGCAAAGCCCTGCCGCGCGGCTTCCTGGCCTTCGGCGAAGTCGGCCTGGCGGGTGAGGTGCGGCCCGCGCCGCGCGGCCAGGAGCGGCTCAAGGAGGCCGCCAAGCTCGGCTTCAGCGTGGCCGTGGTGCCCAAGGCGAATGCACCCAAGAAACCCATCGAGGGCCTGACCATCCACGCGGTGGAGCGCGTGGAAGAGGCGATGAACGTCGTGCGCGAGATGGGCTGAACCTGCCCCCTGGCGCGGGCCCTGGCCTAGGCAAAGCGCGTGTTCCGCATGCAGGGCGCTCTCTCGGGAGGGTGGGCGGCCGGGCTGCCGACAGCGGACCCCGGCGCCATTTTTTCTTGCTCCCACCGGGCACTTGCACTAAGCTGGCCCGGACAACCGGAACCTAAACGGCGCGCGCCAAGGCCCGCTTCAGAGGCACCTGCGGCGTCGATAACGATTGCGGAGGGAGGCTGTGTTGTGGCCATCGAGCATTCTTTGGAGGCGCCGTCTGGCAACAGCTCGGCATTTCTGTCCACGCTGGCTGCGGACACACGCCAATGGCGCATGGCCGTCGCGGCGATTTTTGCGTCCTTCCTGATCTTTCTGGCGATCGCGCCCTTCGCGCGCGTGGCCTTGCCGCCGGTGGGCGCCTTCATTCCGATCTACCAGACGGCCCTGGTCACCAATGACCTGATCACCGCCGTGCTGCTGCTCGGCCAGTACAGCTTTTTGCGTTCGCGTGCCTTGCTGGTGCTGGGTGCGGGCTACCTGTTCTGCGCCTTCATGGCCATGGCGCATGGCCTGAGCTTCCCCGGCCTTTTCGCCCCCACCGGACTGCTTGGATCGGGCTCGCAAACCACGGCCTGGCTGTACTTCCTGTGGCATGGCGGCTTTCCGCTGTTCGTGCTGGCCTATGTCCACCTGAAGGACCCCGTGGCCGCCGGGCCGGGCGTGCAGGCATCGGTGGGCGGTTCGGCGCGCCGTGGCATTGCCTGGGCCATCCTGTGCGCCATGGCGCTTGCACTGGCGCTGCTGCTGCTGAGCACCCTGGGCCACGATGCACTGCCGGTGCTGATGCGCGGCAACCAGGACGACTCGGGCAAGCTCCTGGTGGCGGTGTGCACCTGGACCCTGTCGCTGGTGGCGCTGCTGGCGCTGTGGCGCAAGGCGCGCAGCGTGCTGGACCTGTGGCTGATGGTGACGCTGGTGGCCTGGCTGCTGGACATTGCGCTGGCGTCGGTGCTGAACGGGGCGCGCTTTGACCTGGGCTTCTATGGCGGGCGCGTCTATGGGTTGCTGGCATCGTCGTTCGTGCTGGTCGTCCTGCTGCTGGAAAACAGCCGCCTGTACGGCGACCTGGCAACCGCCCATGCGCGCGAACGCCAGCGCAGCGCAGAACTCGAGGTGGCGCGCAATGCCGCCAACGCAGCGGCCCAGGCCAAGTCCAACTTTCTGGCGGCGATGAGCCATGAAATCCGCACCCCCATGAACGGCGTCATCGGCATGATCGACGTGCTGGCGCGCTCCAGCCTGAAAAACCCCCAGGTGGCGATGGTGGACCTGATCCGGGAGTCCGCGTTCTCGCTCCTGAGCATCATCGAGGACATCCTGGACTTCTCCAAGATCGAGGCCGGCCACCTTGACGTGGAAACCGAGCCCATGGCCGTGGGGGAGGTGGTCGAGAAGGTCTGCGTGATGCTTAACCGCCTGGCAGAGAAGCAAGGCGTTGAACTGACATTGTTCACCGACCCCGAGATTCCCCCCGTCGTGCTGGGCGACGCCCTGCGCCTGCGCCAGGTGCTGATCAACCTGGTCAACAACGCCATCAAGTTTTCTGCGGGCGGACCGGTCGCCGGACGGGTGGCCGTGCGCGCGGTGCTGGTGGAAAAAGGCGCGCAGAGCGTCACCCTGGAGTTCCAGGTCATCGACAACGGGATCGGCATGGGCGAGGCCACACTGGCCACCCTGTTCACGGCCTTCGCCCAGGCCGATGTGTCCACCACCCGGCGCTTTGGCGGCACCGGCCTGGGCCTGGCCATTTCCGGCAGCCTGGCGCAGCGCATGGGGGGCCGCATTTCCGTGGTCAGTGCGCCGGGCGCCGGTTCCACCTTCACACTGCGGCTGCCGCTGGCCTGTGCCGCACCCGCCCAAGACGAGGCACTGCCGTCGCCCTCGCTGGTTGCGGGCCTCTCCTGTCTCATCATTGGCAATGGGAAGACGCTGTCCGGCGACCTGGTGACCTACCTGGCCAATGCGGGGGCGCACACCCGGCACGTAGTGAGCCTGGAGGCGGCCCGCCAACTGGCGCCCAGCCTGGCGCCCGGCCCCTGGGTCTGGGTGGTCAACACCGATGCCGACAGCCCGGTCTCGCTGGACCGCCTGCGTGCCGTTGCACGCACCAATCCGGGGCTGACGCACCACTTCGTGGTCATCGGCCACGGCCCGCACCGTTATCCACCGCAGTTCGACGCAGACCGGGTGTCCGTGGACGGCAATGTGCTGACCCGCAGCGCCCTGCTGCGCGCGGTGGCCGTTGCCGCCGGGCGGGTTCCCTACGAGGACGAGCAAGGTGCGCTGCTGCCTGCGCGCCATGCACCGGGGCCGGCGGCGCTGTCGCGCGAGGAAGCGCGCCGGCAACGTCGGCTGATCCTGGTGGTGGAGGACAACGAGATCAACCAGAAGGTAATCATGCAGCAGCTGGCGCTGCTGGGCCTGACCGCCGACCTGACCAGCGACGGCCTGCAGGCGCTGATACGCTGGCGCAGCGGTGACTATGCCCTGATCGTGACCGACCTGCACATGCCCGGCATGGACGGCTACCAGCTGGCCTCGGTGGTGCGTGCCGAGGAACAGGAGCGCGCCAACGCACGCATCCATGCCGGCGAGGCGGCCGAGCCGCCGGTGCGCATCCTGGCGCTGACCGCCAATGCCCTCAAGACGGAGGCCCAGCGCTGCAAGGATGCCGGCATGGACGACTACATGAGCAAGCCTGCTCCGCTGGCGGGCCTGCAGGACCTGCTGGAGCGCTGGTTGCCCAGGGCCGCCGCCGCAGCGCTGGCCCCGGGGGCGCAGGGCATCGACGGGTCCCCTTTGCCCGAAGGGCCGGTGGACGTTCAAGTGCTGCGCAGCCTGGTGGGAGACGACCCCCAACTCATCCGCGAGTTCCTGCAGGCGTTTCGCACCAGCGCGGCGCGCATTGCGCAGGAAGTGGAGCAGGCCTACTGCGCCGGTAGCGCCGCCAAGACCGTGGCCGCCGTGCACAAGCTCAAGTCGGCCGCACGCTCGGTGGGCGCCATGGCGCTGGGTGACCTGTGTGCCGACATGGAGCAGGTGGGTGCGGCAGGGCAGATCGACGCGCTGTCCCTGGCATTCGAGCACTTCAAGCTGGAGATGGCCACCGTCGACCGGCATCTGGCCGAGATACTGGCCAGCGACCAGCGGGACGGCGCGCGATGAGTGCACGATCCGACATCCGCATCCTGGTGCTTGATGACGAGCCTTTCATGCTCATGCTGCTGGCCCGGCAACTGGCCAACCTGGGTTTCACCCAGGTCGATACCTGCGACAACGGCCAGACGGCACTCGAACGGGTGGACGATCCCGTGCTGGCACCGCAGCTCATCCTGTGCGACCTCAACATGCCCGGCATGGACGGCATGGAGTTCGTACGCAAGCTGGTGGAGCACGGGTATGCGGGCAGCCTGATACTGGTCAGCGGCGAGGACGAACGCACTCTGCACTCTGCGCGCAGGCTGGTGCAGGCCCACCACATCGAAGTGCTGGGCAGCCTGCAAAAGCCCGTGCCGCCGCAGGCGCTGTTCCAGCTGGTGGAGCGGTGGGTGCCCTCGGCGCAACTGGCCCAGAGCCTGCAGGGCAAGGGCTATGTCGTCGAACGCCTGGCGCAGGCCATCCAGACCGGAGAACTGGTCAACCACTACCAGCCCAAGGTCTCGGTCTCGAGCGGAGAGGTCGTCGGCATGGAGACCTTGGTGCGGTGGCGCCATCCGGAGGACGGCCTGGTGTATCCGGACCAGTTCATCGGCATGGCCGAGGCCCATGGCCTGATCGACGCGCTCACCGAGGTGGTACTGGCACAGGCGCTTCAAGACAGCGCCATATGGGCGCGGGAGGGCCTGGCGCTCAAGGTGGCCGTCAACGTGTCCATGGACAACCTCCATGCGCTGGAATTCCCCGAAAGGATCACGGCCGCAGCCGCCGCTGCCGGGGTCAAGCCGCAGTCCATCGTCCTGGAGGTGACGGAGAGCCAGCTGATGAAGGACCTGCGCGCGCCGCTGGAAATTCTCACGCGCCTGCGCTTGCGCCGGTTCAAGCTGTCCATCGACGATTTCGGTACCGGCCATTCCTCCCTGGTGCAACTGCGCGATGTCCCGTTCGACGAGCTCAAGATCGACCAGAGCTTCGTGCACGGTGCCCACCACAACGAAACCTTGCGCGCCATTTTCTTTGCCAGTCTGGGACTGGCCAAGGAACTGGGCATGGAGGTGGTGGCCGAAGGCGTGGAAGACGCCGACGACTGGGATTTCCTGCAGAAGTCGGGCTGCGACCTGGCCCAGGGCTACTTCATTGCGCGGCCCATGCCCGCCGACAAGGTTCTGGAGTGGGCCGCGGGTTGGCGGGCGCGCTGGGCTGCGGAGCATTCCCCCGGATGAAGTGCATGCCAGGCCAGGTTGCGCATGCCTCGCCTGCCTGCAGCCTCTCCGGTCAGAAGGCTTCCCAGTCGTCGTCCGAGCCCTTGGTCCTGGTCGGAGCCGCTGCGGGGGCCTTGGCAGGCGGCGCCGGTGCCCGGGTGACGGCTGGCGCCGGCTTGGGGGCCTGCAGCTTGCGGGGTGCACTGGTGGACGCCGTGACCTTGCCGGCAGGCGCCGCCGCCGGGCGCGAGGCCGGGGCTCGGGCCGCTGCCGGCCGCGGCGCTGGCGCGGCCGCCGGCTGGTAGCCCACATTGAACACCGACACCACCTCGGCCAGGCGCTGGGCCTGGTCGCGCAGCGACGAGGCGGCCGCGGCGGATTCCTCCACCAGCGCGGCGTTCTGCTGCGTCATCTGGTCAAGCTGGGTCACGGCCACGTTCACCTGGGCAATGCCGTCGCGCTGTTCGGACGAGGAGGCGGTGATCTCGCCGATCAGGTCCGACACGCGGCGCACGCTGCTGACGATCTCGTCCATGGCCTGGCCGGCCTGGGTGACCTGCTCGGAGCCGGTCTCCACCGATTCCACCGAGGCCGTGATCAGGCCCTTGATCTCCTTGGCGGCCTCGGCGCTGCGCTGCGCCAGGCCGCGCACCTCGCTGGCCACCACGGCAAAGCCGCGGCCCTGTTCACCGGCACGCGCGGCTTCCACGGCGGCATTCAGTGCCAGGATATTCGTCTGGAAGGCAATGCCGTCGATGGTGCCGATGATGTCGGCGATCTTGCGCGAGCTGTGGGTGATGGTCTGCATGCTGGTCACCACCTGGGCCACCACCTCGCCGCCTCGACCGGCGGCCTGGGCCGCGGTGGATGCCAGCTGGTTGGCCTGGCGGGCGGTGTCGGCTGACTGGGTCACAGTGGCGGTCAACTCCTCCATGCTGGCGGCGGTTTCCTCCAGGTTGGCTGCGGTCTGCTCCGTGCGCGACGACAGGTCGTGGTTGCCGGTGGCGATCTCCACCGAGGCGTTGGACATCGAATCCACGCCGGTGCGCACTTCGGACACGAGCGCGCGCAGGCGCTCGGCCATCTGCGACACCGTGCGCAGCAGGTGGCCGAATTCGTCCTGGCGGTCGTCCATGGCCTGCACCGTGAGGTCGCCGCCGGCAATCGCGTCGGCCAGCTCCACCGCGCGGTCCAGTGGCCGGCTGATGGAGCGCACCAGCAGGAAGGACAGCACCAGGCCGAGGATGAACACCAGGCCCTGGATACCCCAGGCCAGCACCCGCGCGCGGCCCAGGGCCGCGCCGGCCTCCTGCTTGGCGGCGTCGCGCTGCGACTGCTGCAGCTGCACGAAGGCCTCGAGCGAGTCCACATAGCTGCCGATGGCCGCGAGGTACTGGCTCTCCACGAAGGTCTTGAAGGCCGCGGTATCGCCACCCTGCTTGATCTCGCGGGCCTGCTTGTTCAGGGCCAGGATCTTGGTGCGCTCCGACGCCACGCGCTCCAGCGCTGCCTTGTCGGCCGGGCTGGTGGCCAGCTCCACCACCTTGGCCTGGATGGCCGAGATGCCGGTCACGCCGGCCTTCACGCGGCCATCGAACAGGGTGGTCAGGTCCGCGTCGAGGGTGGCGTTGCTGGCCAGCACGCGCTCGCCCGTGGTTTCGGTGGCGCCCTTCCACTGCAGGGCCAGGGTGATGCGCTGGTCGTAGGACTGCAGCGAGGCCATGGCGTCGCCCACGACGCTGTCGGTCCGGGCCTGGGCCCAGAGGGACACCAGCAGCATGGCGCCCAGCAGACCCACGATGGAACCCCACAGCTTGGGGGAAAGGCGTATGTTGTCCAGTTTCATGGCTTGTGTTCCCGCAGGCATCACCCGGCGTATCAGGTTGTATCAACTGGCGAGCGTAAACCGCGGCGCAGCGTTGCGCCATACGCGGGACGCCCGCCTGCATTTGATGTAGCGTTTGCACAACGAAATGGCGGTCCATGCCATCCTGGTGCGGCCTGCGCGGGTTTGGGGGGCGGTGACCAGGAGGGTCTGGAAGGTCTGTGGTCTCCACGGATGGCCGCGCGCGCCGGCCATATGACAATACGGCCCATGAATTTTCGCAATATCGTTGTGCCGCTCGCGGCGGTGGGTGGCCTGGTGTTTGGCTATGTGTCCTATGGTTGGCCGGGCGTGGCGGCCGTGGGTGGGGGGCTCATGATGTGGGCGCTGCTGCATTTCACGCGCCTCATGACAGTGCTGAAAAAAGCAGCAGACCGGCCCATTGGGCACGTGGGCAGTGCCGTCATGCTCAATGCCAAGCTGCGTCCCGGGGTGAACCTCATGCATGTGGTGGCCATGACGCGGTCGCTGGGGCAGCTGCTGTCCGACGATGGCGCCCAGCCCGAGCTGTACCGCTGGACGGACGGATCGCAGTCGTTCGTGACCTGCGAGTTCAAGAACGGCAAGCTCGTGAAGTGGGAGCTGGTGCGCCCTGCCCAGGAGGACGAGGCGCCACAGGCACCGGCTCCGGTGGCCGAGCTGCCGCCAGCCCCGTAAAATCGCTCTTTTGCGACCTACAGCAACCCAAAGGACACCCATGAGCCCCGTAGTTCCCTCAATGGCCGACCGTGACGGCAAGATCTGGATGGACGGCCAGATGGTTGATTGGCGCGACGCCAAGATCCACGTGCTGACCCACACCCTGCACTACGGCTGCGGCGCGTTCGAAGGCGTGCGCGCGTACAAGACCGCCGATGGCACGGCCATCTTCCGCCTGGAAGAGCACACCGACCGCCTGTTCAACAGCGCCAAGATCCTGCGCATGAAGATCCCCTTCAGCAAGGAAGAAGTGAACGAGGCACAGAAGGCCGTGGTGCGCGAAAACAAGCTCGAATCGTGCTATCTGCGCCCATTGACCTGGATCGGCTCGCAAAAGCTCGGCGTTTCGCCCAAGGGCAACCAGATCCACCTGATGGTGGCGGCCTGGGCCTGGGGTGCCTACCTGGGCGAAGAGGGCATGCAGCGCGGCATCCGCGTCAAAACCAGCAGCTACACGCGCCACCACGTGAACATCACGATGACGCAGGCCAAGGCGGTGAGCAACTACACCAACTCCATCCTGGCCAACATGGAAGCGCTGGATGACGGCTACGACGAAGCCCTGCTGCTCGACAGCAGCGGTTTTGTGAGCGAAGGCGCGGGCGAGAACATCTTCGTGATCAAGAACGGCGTGATCTACACGCCCGACCTGTCGGCCGGTGCCCTGAACGGCATCACCCGCAACACCGTGTTCCACATCGCCAAGGACCTGGGCCTGGAGATCGTGCAAAAGCGCATCACGCGCGACGAGGTCTACATCGCCGACGAAGCCTTCTTCACCGGCACGGCGGCCGAAGTGACGCCGATCCGCGAGCTCGACCGCATCGAGCTCGGCAGCGGCAGTCGCGGTCCGATCACCGAAAAGATCCAGAGCGCGTTCTTTGACATCGTCAACGGCCGCAACCCGAAATACGCCCACTGGCTCGCAAAGGTCTGAACACCATGTCCCAAGCTGTGATCGAACTGCTGGCCAAGGACCTGAACGCCCAGGGCGGGGTCTTCTGCCCCAGCCCCAAGGCGGACATGAAGCTGTGGAACAGCCATCCCAAGGTCTATCTGGACGTGGCCCGCAGCGGTGAGGCCAAGTGCCCCTACTGCGGCACGGTGTACCGCCTCAAGGCGGGCGAGCACGTACACGCCGGCCACTGACGGATGTCGGCGGCCGCTGGCGACGCAAAGCCGTCGCCCACGCTCACGGTGGCGGTGCTCACGCACAACGAAGCCCACCGTATCGAAGCCTGCCTGCGCAGTGCCGCCTTCGCCGACCAGGTCTTGGTCGTCGACAGCGGCAGCACGGACAGCACCGTCGCCCTGGCCCAGGGGCTGGGTGCGGAGGTCCATTCCTACCCCGACTGGCAGGGCTTTGCCGTGCAGCGCAACCGGCTCTTGGCCCATGCGCGCGGCGACTACGTGTTCTTCCTCGACGCCGACGAGGTCATGACGCCCGCCTTCCAGCAAGAAGTGCAGGCCATCGTGCGCTCCGGCGCGCGCGGCGTGTGGACCATCCGCTGGCGCATGGTGGCCTTTGGCCAGGAGCTGCGCTACTTTCTGTCGCAGTCGCGCATCGAGCGGCTGTTCGTGCGCTCCATGGTCCGTGAGTTCACGGGCGTGGTGCACGAGCAGGCGCAGCTGCACCCCGAGCCCGGTGGCGCTGCCGTGCCGCGGCACCTGGTGCGCGCCCGCCTGCTGCACTACACGCGCAACTCCGTGCGCACCAGCCTCGAGAAACTCACCCAGTACGTGATGCTGGGCGCTGCCAAGCGCGCCGAACTGGGCAAGCGCGGCGGCGTGCTGCGCGGCCTGGCCTCGGGCGGCTCGATGTTCCTGCGCCTGTACCTGTTTCGCCTGGGCTTCCTGTGCGGGGGGGCCGGTTTTCTGTACTGCCTGTTCGTGGCGCTGGAGGGCTTCTTCCGCTATGCCGCGCTGCATTACGACCGCGACAGCCTGACCGGCCGGGTGATCCGGTGACGGTCCGGACCTACCGCTGGTTCGGGCGCTGTGCCAGTGTGGGCGCCTTCATGGTGCCCGGCCTGGCGCTGTGGCTGCCCTCGGGCTACTCCTATGGTGCGGCTCTGCTATTGCTGGCTGCGTTGGCCAGTGCTCCGGTGTGGTGGCGGCGCCCGGCGCCGCGTGCCGCCTGGTGGCTCACGGCGGCCTTCTCGTGCATGGCCGCGCTGTGGCTGCTCGACGTGGGCGCCACCTGGGGCTGGGGCAGTATGGATCGCCCGGTCAAGTACCTGCTGGCACTGCCCTGCATCTTCTACCTCATGACCTTCGAGCCCCGGGCCTCCTGGCTATGGATGGGCGTGGCGGTGGGGGCGGTGGGCAGCGGCCTGGTGGGCATCTACCAGATTGGCGTGCAGCAACTGCCGCGTGCCAGCGGTTTTACCAATGCCATCCAGTACGGCAACCTGAGCATGCTGCTGGCCGTGCTCAGCGGCCTGTTGCTGGTTGTGCAGTGGCGGCGCTGGGTGGCCTGGCAACGGTTGCTGTTGGTGGCCGCCATCCTGCTGGGCGCCGTGGGCTCGGTGCTGTCGCAGTCGCGCGGCGGTTGGCTGGCCCTGGTGCTGCTGCTGCCGGTGTGCGCCTGGCTGCTGGTGCGCACCACCGGGCAACGGCGCGTGTACTGGGGCCTGTGCGTGCTGGCCATCGCGGCGGCGGCGCTGTCCCAGGTGCCAGCCGTGGAGCAGCGCGTGGACGAGGCGCGCCAGGAAATGCAGATCTACCAGCAGCGCGGTGATGGCCGCAGCTCGGTGGGCCAGCGCCTGGCCCACTGGCAGCTGGCCTGGCAAATGGGCTGGGACCGGCCGCTCACCGGCTGGGGCCGGGCCGGCTACGAGCAGGAAAAGGCGCGCCGCGTGGCCGCCGGCCTGGCGCACCCCGTGGTGCTCGAATTCGGCCATGCCCACAACGAGGTACTGGACCTGTTTGCCAAGCGTGGCCTGCCCGGTGTGTTCCTGCTGCTGGCCTTCTACGGCATTCCGCTGGTGATGTTCTGGCCCACGGCCCGGCGCATCCGCGACGGTGCGGGCAAGATGGACCGCGAATCGCTCTCGCTGTGCCTGGTCGGCGTGATGCTGCCGCTGTCCTACATCGGCTTCGGCCTGACCCAGGTCTTCCTGGCGCACAACAGCGGCAACATGTTCTACCTCTTCATGTGCCCGCTGGTGCTGGCGGCCCTGCATGAGCGGCGTGCGCGCATCGGCTGCGGCCGTCCTTTCTGAACAGGCTTCCCAGATGCATATCCTGCTGGTCAACAACTCCCCCATCCCGGTGTACGGCTACGGCGGTACCGAGCGCGTGATCTGGGACCTGGGCAAGACCCTGGTGCAATTGGGCCACCGCGTGAGCTACCTCGTGCCCGAAGGCAGCAGCTGCGACTTTGCCCAGGTGTTGCCGATCAAGCCCGACGAGCCCTGGGACGGCCAGATTCCGGCCGACGTGGACATCACCCACTTCCAGTTCAACCCGCGCAGCGAGCCTTCGCGCCCCTACCTGGTCACCGAGCACGGCAACGCGCGCAAGCCCAAGCCGCTGCCGCTGAACACCGTGTTCCTCTCGCGCAACCATGCGGCGCGCTATGGCTCGACCGAGTTCGTCTACAACGGCCTCGATTGGTCGGCCTATGGCCCGGTGGACTTCGAGCGCCCGCGCGACCACTACCACTTCCTGGGCAAGGCGGCCTGGGGCGTGAAGAACGTGGCCGGCGCCATCAAGGTGGCCAAGCTGGCGGGCGTGGAACTCGACGTGCTGGGCGGTGACCGCATCAACTTCAAGCGCGGCTTTCGCTGGACGCTGTCGCGCAAGATCCACTTCTTCGGCATGGTCGGCGGCACGCGCAAGAACGAGCTGCTCAACGCCTCGCGCGGCCTGATCTTTCCCGTGCGCTGGCACGAGCCCTTCGGCCTGGCCGTGATCGAGAGCCTGTACTTCGGCTGCCCGGTGTTCAGCACGCCCTACGGTGCGTTGCCCGAACTGGTGCCCGCCGAGTGCGGCAGCCTGTCGGCCAGCGCCAGCGCCCTGGCCGAGGCCGTGCGCACCCACAAGGCCGACCCGCGCGCCTGCCATGCCCATGTGCAGCAACATTTCAGCGCCGAGGCCATGGCACGCGGCTACCTGCGCTACTACGAGCGCGTGCTGGCCGGCGAGGTGCTGCACCGCGAACACCCGGTCATCCAGGGTACAGCGCGCGACCTGCCCTGGACGCGCTGAGCGGCGTGCTTCAGCGCGCAGCGCCCACGCGCGCGCTGGCCTGCTTCCACTCCTCTTCCAGCAGCGCCACCAGGGCACTGGCGGACATGGGCCGCACGGCCTCTACGCCCTGGCCAGCCCAGAGCGACAGGTAGTCGGCCCGGCCGGCCTCGTTCGAGGCCTTGCGCAGCGCGCCCGTGAAGGCGTTCTGCACGGGGTAGGGCGGCACGGCGGCCTCATCGGCCTGCAGCCGGTCCATCAGCGCGTTGACGATGCCGCGCGCGTGGCGCCCGGTGAGGGCCCGCGTGGTGCGCGTGTCGGTGCCCTTGGCACTCGCCAGCGCCTGGCGGTAGGGGGCGCCGATGCCCGATTCGTCGCAGGACAAAAAGGCCGTGCCCATCTGCACCGCCTCGGCCCCCAGGGCCTGGGCCGCGGCGATGCCGCGCCCGTCCATGATGCCGCCGGCCGCGACCACGGCCACGCCGCGCGGCTGCAGCACGTCCACGCAGCGCGGCACCAGGGCCATGGTGCCGATCATCGAGGAGGCGAAATCGCCGAGGAAGGTGCCCCGGTGCCCGCCCGACTCCATGCCCGAGGCACAGACCCCGTCGGCCCCCACGTCGGCCCAGGCCACGGCCTCGGCCACCGTGGTGGCCGTGCCGATCACATAGCAGCCCGCGGCATGCAGGCGCTCCACCTGTGCGGCAGACAGGATGCCGAAGGTGAAGCTGGCCACCGCCGGGCGCGCGGCGATCAGCGCGTCGAACTGCGCCGCGAAGTCCTCGCACCAGCGTGCGGGCACGGCCGGCTGCTGGCCGAACTCGGCATACAGCGGGGCGAGCCGCGCCACGGCGGCGTCCACGGTGGTGGCGTCGGGCGCGGGCGTGTCCTGCACGAAGAGGTTCATGCAGAACGGCTGGTCGGTGCGCCGGCGTACCTCGGCGGCCGCCTCGATCATGGCGGCGGGCGAGCGCATGCCGCAGCCCAGAGAGCCCAGCCCGCCTGCAGCGGAGACGGCAGCGGCCAGGGCCGGCGTGTCGGAACCGGTCATCGGGCCCTGGACGATGGGCAGGCGAAGCGAAAGGGCGGTGCGAAGGCTGCGGTCGGTCATGGCGGACTCCTGGAACGGGGGAAAGAGAAAACGGTCAGGCGGCAGACAGTGCCTGCTGCAGGGCATCGAGCGCGCTGGAGCGGTAGCCCTTGCGCCAGGTGAGCAGGGTGTCGATGCGGGTGATGGGCTGGTGGCTCAACATCCCGGCGTGGGGCGTCATGGCCAGCACCGAGCGCGGCACGATGCCCGCGCAACTGCCGGCGGCCACGCAGGCCAGGATGGCATGGTAGGAGCCCAGTTCCAGCACCTGCATGGGCTGCGACCGGGGAGCGAACCAGTCCTGACCGATGCGGCGGTAGGTGCAGCCCGGCTCGAAGACCGCGAGCGTGCCGGGCTGTACGTCCTCGGGCCCGGCCACGGCAGGGTGGCCGGCGGGCAGCACCAGCAGCAGGTCTTCGGTGAACACGGGCCGGGTCTCGAGTGCCGCATCCGGGGCCTGGCCCGGGGGCCAGGCCACCAGCACCGCGTCGAGCGCATGGGCGCGCAGCCGTTCCACCAGTTCGCGGGTGGGGGCGGTCGACAGCTCCAGCGCCACGCCCGGCCATTGGCCGTGCAGGCGCGCCAGTGGTACCGGCAGGCGGCTCGCGGCCGTGCTTTCCATCGAGCCCAGGCGCAACCGGCCGCCTGGCTGGCCCGGGCGCACCGCCTGGCGCGCCTCTTCGGCCAGCGCCAGCAGCCGGTCGGTATAGCCCAGCAGCACCTGCCCCTCGGGCGTGAGCGCCATGCGCTTGCCTTCGCGCAGGAACAGCGGGGTGCCCAGGTCCGCCTCCAGCTGGCGCACCCGGGTGGTCACATTCGACTGCACGCGACCCAGCCGCTCGGCCGCGCGCGTGACGCTGCCTTCGGCCGCCACGGTGCGAAAGATGTCCAGGGCCGCAAGGTCCAGCAAGGATGCAGAAGATTCAACCATCTTGAAATAGTATGAATTACAAAAATTCAATCTCTTGATAAGATGATACGCAGCGGCATCCGCCGTGGCAACCCTCTTTGGTATCCCCGCATGGACCAGGTGTCTTCGTCCCCTTCCCCCGCCCGCGTGCAAGCTGCCGGGGTGGCGCCCTTGCAGGTCGCCCTGGCCGGCATGGTCGCCCTGGCGGTGGCCATGGGCATCGGCCGCTTCGCCTTCACCCCGCTGCTGCCCATGATGCTGCACGACGGCGTGGTCGACATCGCCAACGGCAGCTGGCTGGCCACGGCCAACTATGCCGGCTACCTTGCCGGAGCGCTGCTGTACATGGCCCTGCCCTGGATCGGCCGCCGCCTGGGCACCACCGTCCCGAGCAACGCGGCATTGGCGCGCGGCGGGCTGGTGGCCACGGTGCTGCTGACCGGGGTGCTGGCGTTTCCCTGGCCCGCGTCGTGGCCGTTGCTGCGCTTTCTCGCGGGCGTTGCGAGTGCCCTGGTGTTCCTGGGCACGGCCAACTGGTGCATGGGCCAGTTCACCCGACTGGGGCAGCCCCAGCTTGCCGGCCTGATCTTCTGCGGACCGGGCCTGGGCATCGTGGCCACGGGCCTGCCGACCGGGGCCATGGTCGCGGCGGGCTGGAGCGCGGCGGCCGGTTGGGCCACGTTTGCCGCGCTGGCGGCCGTGCTGTGCGCGGTGGTCTGGCAGGTCTTGCGCGCTGGCGAGGCGCCCGGCGCAGCGGCCGGCGGGCCCGCCGCCGTCCAGGCCCTGCCTGCCGCGCATCCCGTGGCGCAGCGGGCCCTGCATGCGCTGGCCTATGGCCTGGCGGGCCTGGGCTACATCGTCACGGCGACCTTCCTGCCCGTGATCGCGCGCGCCGCTTTGCCGGCCGGCTCGGCATGGCCCGACCTGTTCTGGCCCGTGTTCGGCGCCGGGGTGGCACTGGGTGCCTGGCTGTCGACACGCATCGCACCGCACCGCGACCGCCGCTGGTTGCTGGCCGGCGCCTACCTGCTGCAGGCGGGCGGCATTGCACTGGGCGTGTTGTGGCCTGGGCCGGCAGGTTTTGCGCTCGGCAGCCTGCTGCTGGGCCTGCCGTTCACGGCCATCACCTTCTTTGCCCTGCAGGAGGCGCGGCACCAGTGGCCGCAGGCCGGCGCGGGCTTCACCGGGCTGCTTACCGCGCTCTATGGCATCGGCCAGATCGCCGGGCCGCCCATGGCGGCTGCGCTGCTCGCGCAGGCCGGTTCACGGGCGCAGGGTTTCGACTGGGCGCTCGCCGTGGCGGGCTCGGTGCTGGTGTTGGGCGCCGGGCTCTACGCCTTCATGGCGCGGCGCTGGCCGAAGTGACCGGCAGCCGCAGCACGAAACAGGCACCGTTGCTGCCGTCGGGCCGGTCCTCGCAGAACACCACGCCGTTGTGGCGCCCGGCGATCGATCGCACGAGCGACAGGCCCAGGCCGACGCCGCCCGCGCGCTCGCTGGCACCCGGCAGGCGGTAGAAGGGCTCGAAGATGCGCTCGCGCTGGCTGCTGGGCACGCCCGGACCCTGGTCGCACACGCGAACCTCGGCATGGCCCTGGCTGCGGTGCACGACCACGCTGATCTCGCCCGTGCTGTAGCGCCGGGCGTTCTCGAGCAGGTTGCGGATGGCCCGGCGCAGCAGCTTGGAGACGCCGCGCACGTCCACCGCATCGGGGCTGGCGCCGACGTCCAGGTCGGCATCCACGCGCGCGCATTCCTCGGCGGCCAGGCCCACCAGGTCCACCGTCTCCACCGTGCCCACATCGGCCTCGCGTGCGTCCAGCCGGCTGGCCAGCAGGATCTCGTCGACCAACTGGTCCAGCTCGGCGATGTTGCGCAGGATCTCGGCGCGAAAGGCGGGCGAGGGCTGTTGCCCGCCCATGAGCTCCATGCCCATGCGGATGCGCGTGAGCGGCGAGCGCAGTTCGTGCGAGGCGTTGGCCAGCAGCGACTTGTGCGACTTGACCAGGGTCTCCACCCGTGCGGCAGCGGCATTGAACTGGCGCGCCAGGTCGGCCACTTCGTCCTGGCCCTGCTCGGGCACGCGCACCGACAGGTCGCCTTCGCCGAAATGCTTGACGCTGCGCTGCAGCGCCTCCAGCCGCAGGGTCAGGCGCCGGATGATGGGGTATACGCCCACCGCCACGGCCAGGCCCACGATGCCCAGCAGCCACAGGAAGCCGAAGGGGGGGCGGGTCCAGAACGCGGCATCACCGCCGCCCGGGCGGCCGCCGCGGTTCTGCGGGCGCGGCGCCATCTGCAGCACGAAGGTCTGCCCGGTGTCGGATTCGATGTGGAATTCCACGTTCTCGCCGGGTTCCGACGGCTGCCGCGCCGCGGGTCCGCGAAACACGACCTCGCCCTTGGCATCGCGCAGCACCATCTCGCGCGAGGGCGGCACGAAGGGCTGGTTGTTGCTCGCCTTCTGCTCCTCGGCGATGCGCCAGGCCCAGCCCACGACCAGCGTAAGCACGGCGATGCCGCCGACCACGGCCAGCCAGATGCGCAGGTACAGGCGCCGGGCGAAGGGGTTGGAAAGGCTCACAGGGCGTCAGTCCTGCTGCTTGGCGAACACATAGCCCACGCCGCGCACGGTCAGGATGCGGCGCGGGTTCTTGGCGTCCACCTCGATGGCCGCGCGGATGCGGCCCATGTGCACGTCGATGGAGCGGTCGAAGGCTTCGAGCTCGCGGCCGCGCACGGCCTCCATGATCTGGTCGCGCGTGAGCACGCGGCCCGCGCGCTCTGCCAATGCCACGAGCAGGTCGAACTGGTAGGAGGTCAGGTCCGCCGGCTGGCCGCCCACGGTCACGGTGCGCGCATCGCGGTCGATCTCCAGCGTGCCGAAGCGCAGGGCCTGGGCCGCGGGCGTACCGCCATCGGTGCGGCGGCGCAGGATGGCGCGGATGCGCGCCAGCAGCTCGCGCGGCTCGAAGGGTTTGGGCAGGTAGTCGTCGGCGCCGAGTTCCAGGCCGATGATGCGGTCCATGGGGTCGCCCTTGGCCGTGAGCATCAGCACCGGCACCTGCGCGGCCGGGCCCTGCAGCGAGCGGATGCGGCGGCACACCTCCAGGCCGTCCATGTCGGGCAGCATCAGGTCCAGGATCACCAGGTCGGGCAGGGCGGCCGCGTCGGGGCCCTGCAGCTCGGCCAGGCCGCTCTTGCCGTCGGCGCGGTGCGTCACCGCCAGGCCGGACTGGCCCAGGTACTCGCCCACCATCTCGGCGAGGCGGGCATCGTCTTCGATCATCAGCAGTTGGGAGCTCATGGGTTCAGTGTATTGGGTACACCCCGATGCTCGTCCAAAGGCGTCACGCCGTGTTGAAGCCCCTGTAAAGCTCCCGTAAACCTGGATCCTGCCCGGGCCGCTGGCCAGCTATGCAATGCATAGCATCGGATCCTTCATTCGCGCGTGATATCGGCGATTTTGACCCGGGAGGCCAGCCACACTATGGCCAGCACGGGCACGCCCAGCAGCGCGGTGGCCGTGAAGAAGTGGGCATAGCCGAACAGGTCCACATAGCGCCCCGAGAAGCCTGCGAGGAACTTGGGCAGCAGCAGCATCAGCGAGCTGAACAGCGCGTACTGCGTGGCCGAATAGCTCATATTGGTCAGGCTCGACAGGTAGGCGATGAAGGCCGCCGAGGCGATGCCGCTGGCCAGGTTGTCGGCCGAGACCACGGCGATCAGCGCCGTCACGTCATGCCCGTGCCCGGCCAGCCAGGCGAACAGCAGGTTGCTGCCCGCGCTGAGCAGGGCGCCCAGCATCAGGATGCGCATGACGCCGAAGCGCATGGACAGCACGCCGCCCACGAAGGCACCGACCAGCGTCATCACCACGCCGTAGATCTTGGTCACGGCCGCCACCTCGTCCTTGGTGTAGCCCATGTCCACATAGAAGGGGTTGGCCATGATGCCCATCACCACGTCGCTGATGCGGTAGACGGCGATCAGCGCCAGGATCAGCGCCGCGTGCCAGCCATAGCGCGAGAGGAAGTCGGCGAACGGGTCGATCACC
Source organism: Acidovorax sp. GW821-FHT09B03 (assembly GCF_059418305.1). Classification (NCBI taxonomy): domain Bacteria; kingdom Pseudomonadati; phylum Pseudomonadota; class Betaproteobacteria; order Burkholderiales; family Comamonadaceae; genus Acidovorax; species Acidovorax sp. GW821-FHT09B03. The sequence goes on along the minus strand of NZ_JBWKPP010000016.1, from coordinate 76,785 downwards.
GCGCCCTTGATCCACTCGGCGGCATTCCTGGCGGGGGGCAGTGCGAGCTGTGCGGGCTCGCGCGAGAACAGCACGGTGACGATGCCCACGGCCATCGACGCGGCCATGGCCAGGTAGGCGGCCTGCCAGGCGCCGTTCTGGTACCCGGCCACGGCCTGACCCACGGCGGGCGCCACCTCGGCGCGTGCGGCGATCCACAGCACGCCCGCGCCGGCCCAGATCATGGCCAGGCGGTAGCCCGTCTGGTAGGAGGCCGCCAGCGCTGCCTGGTAGCGCGCATCGGCCGATTCGATGCGAAAGGCGTCGAGCGCGATGTCCTGCGTGGCCGAGCCGAAGGCCACGGCCAGCGCGCACCATACGATGGGCCCCAGCATTTCGCGCGGGTCCGCCATGGCCATGCCCACGAGGCCCGCCACCACCACCAGTTGCGACAGCAGCAGCCAGCTGCGCCGCCGGCCCAGCCAGCGCGTGAGCAGGGGCAGGGGCATGCGGTCCACCAGCGGTGCCCAGACCCATTTGAAGCCATAGGCCAGGCCCACCCAGCTCAGGTAGCCGATGGTGCTGCGGTCGATGCCCGCCTCGCGCAGGCGAAACGAGAGCGTGCCCAGTACCAGCAGCAGCGGCAGGCCGGCCGAGAAGCCCAGCGTGAGCATGCGCAGGCTGGCGGGCTCCAGGTAGATGCGCAGGGTCTGCAGCCAGGAGGGGCGCGGGGCCGGGGGAATGCCGGTGGTGGGGGAGGTGTCTGACATGGGTGCCTGGGTTTTTGTCTATTATTCCTGCATGTGCATGCTCTGCCCCTCTCCCATTGCCGCGCCGTCATCGATGTGGTCGGCGCGCCGCGCGTTTCTTCTGGCTGCGGGGGCGGGCGCCATGGCCCCGGCCATCGCCCAGGTGGATGTGGGCACCTCCTCCACCCTGCGCAAGCTGATACCGGCCGAGACGCTGGAGCGGTCCGCCGCGCAGCAGTACCAGCAGATGATGGAACAGGCCCGCAGCAAGCGCGCGCTGGCGCCCGACGATTTTCCGCAGCTGCAGCGCCTGCGCGCCATCGCGCAGCGGCTGATCCCGCACACCAAGCCCTGGAACGAGCGGGCAGGCCAGTGGCGCTGGGAGGTGAACCTGATCGGCAGCAAGCAGATCAATGCCTTCTGCATGCCCGGCGGCAAGATCGCCTTCTACACCGGCATCCTCGACCAGCTCAAGCTCACCGACGACGAGGCGGCGATGATCATGGGCCACGAAATGGCCCATGCGCTGCGCGAGCATGCGCGCGAGCGCCTGGCCAAGACCCAGGCCACCAACATCGGCCTGCGCCTGGGCTCGCAGCTGCTGGGCCTTGGAGACCTGGGCAATGCCGCGGCCAGCCTCGGCGGCCAGTTGCTCACGCTGCAGTTCAGCCGTTCGGACGAGAGCGATGCCGACCTGGTGGGCCTGGAGCTGGCCGCGCGCGCCGGCTACCAGCCCGAGGCTTCGGTGAGCCTGTGGAAGAAGATGGGCAATGCCACGGGCAACAAGCAGGGCGGTCTGGCCTTCCTGTCCACCCACCCCTCGGGCCCGGCGCGCATCGAGCAGTTGCAGGCCAACGTTCCCAAGGTGCAGAAGCTGTACGAGGCCGCGCGCAAGGGCTGACGGTCCGGATCGATCTACCCGGCCGTCACGCGGTTGCGGCCGTTGTTCTTGCTCTGGTAGAGCGCCTGGTCGGCCCGCGCGATGGCCGCCTGCAGGTCGTCGCCATGGGCCACCTGCGCCACCCCGAAGGACATGCTCAAAGGCACCGCCTGGCCCTGGCAGTCCATCTCGATCTGCTCCATCGCCACGCGGATGCGCTCGGCCACCTCCAGGGCCGACGACAGGGGGCTGGCGGGCATCAGCGCCAGGAACTCCTCGCCGCCCCAGCGCGCGATCACGTCGCTCTCGCGCAGGTTGCGCGCGAGCACGCTGGCCACCGTGACCAGTACGCGGTCCCCCATGGCGTGGCCGTGGCGGTCGTTGACCTGCTTGAAATGGTCGATGTCGCACAGCAGCAGCGCCACCGGTTCACCGGTGCGCTGGATACGCGTCAGCGTGTGCCCCGCGAGGGTGTGGAAATGGGCGCGGTTGTTCAACCCGGTCAGCGCATCGAGCGTGGCCTGCTTGAGCAGCCGGTTCTCGGCGATGAGGATGGTGCGGCGGTAGAACGCCGCCAGGGCCGCGAACATGCCGAACACGATGCACACATGGATGGTGTTGACCACCTGCTGGCCCTTGCCGGCCAGGGGCGCCAGGGCGCCCCAGTGGTCGCACGCGAAGCGCAGGCCCAGGTAATAGGCCAGCAGTGCCAGCACCATCGGTATGGCGTAGCGGCCCGAGTTGGCGATCACGATGGCCGGGATGAACAGCCACAGGTAGTAGTGGAAGCCGCTGTCCCAGCCCACCAGCAGCGAGCCCAGCGCCGAGTGGACGATCACCTCCAGCCAGATCAGCAGGATGCCGGCCGTGTTGCGGCGCCGCTGGATGAGCTGGTAGGCGCCCAGGTACATGCCGATGCTGACCAGGTTGACCAGCGCCAGCGGCACCGAGCCCAGCCAGAGAAAGAGCAGGATGTAGCCGCAATCGATGGCTGCGGCCGTCAAGGCCACCCGCTGCGCCATGGCCCAGTAGGCCTTGCCGGCGACACTGGAGCCGCGCTGTGGAATGGCGAACGGGCGGGGGGGATGGGCGGTGGAAACGGTGCTTGCGGGGGATGCCATGGCAGGACGATGCCCGGCACGCGCCTCCGACCGCCGGGATTGTTAACAGAATGTCACATCCTAGGAAGCTGGCGGTTCGTGGATCGGCGGATCAGGCCGGGGAAAGTATGCCAGTTGTCACAACACGGTGCAGGGCCCCACGGCGCATCACCGGCGGCGCGCCCCGGCTACCCGGCCTGAACGGGCTGCCAGTCCACCGCCACGGGGCTCTTGCGCGAGAACAGCTCCACATGCGAGTCGATGGCGAACTGCACGCGCGCCAGGCTGGCGTCGTCCTCGGCGCTGCAGTCGAAATGCAGGGCCGCGTCGTCGGCCCGCAGCACGCACAGCCCCCAGGGGAAGTGGGCCTGGCCCTGGTGCTCGTCGTAGGTGACGCTGATCTTGCGCGTGAAGTGGTAGCACAGGCGCTGCAGGTAGCGGCTGGCTTCGGGCGTGGGCACATGGCCCTGGCGTCGCATCATGGGGTCGTGGTCGTCGTTGGGATGGAAAGCGGGTGGTCGAGGGGCAGCGCGGTATCGGCCAGCACCAGCAGGTTGCCCAGGGAGCAGCGCTCCACCCGGGCCTGCACGCCGTAGGCGCGCTGCAGCAGCGCGGGCGTGAGCACCTGGGCGGGGTCGCCCGCAGCCAGCACGCCACCGCCGCCCAACACCAGCACCTGCTGGCAAAAGCGCAGCGCGAGGTTCAGGTCGTGCACCGCCACGAGGCCGATGGCGCCCTGCTGCTGCACCAGGGCGCGCACCGCCTGCAGCACCTGCAGTTGCCAGCGCAGGTCGAGCGCGCTGGTGGGCTCGTCCAGCAGCAACAGCCGGGGCTCGCGCACGATGACCTGGGCCAGGCCCACCATCTGCCGCTGCCCGCCCGAGAGTTCGTCGAGCCGGCGCAGCGCCAGCGCCTGCAGGCCCAGCGATGCCACGACCGACTCGATGGCCGCCTCGCGCCGTGCGGCGCTCCACTCGCTGCGGCCGGCGCGCAAGGCGCTTTGCCAGGTTTCGTAGGCCACGAGCGAGGTGCTCTGTGGCAGGGCCTGCGGCAGGTAGCCCACGCGGCGCAGGCGCTCGCGCGGGACCAGGCCCGCAAGGTCGGCGCCCTCCAGCAGCACCCGCCCCTGCGCCGGGCGCAGGCCCGCAATCGCCTTGAGCAGGGTGGACTTGCCCACGGCATTGGGGCCCACCACGGCCACCAGCGTGCCGGGGGGGATGCCGTCCACAGCCACGCCTTGCAGAACGGGCCGCCCCGGATAGCCGGCGGACAGGCCTTCGAGCGCAAAGCCCGCCGTCATGCCAGCCTCCGTTGGCGCAGCACCAAGGCCATGAACAGCGGCACGCCGACCAGCGCCGTGATGATGCCGATGGGCAGCACCACGCCGGGAATCAGCGCCTTGCTCAGGATGGAGGCGAGCGAGAGCATCAGTGCCCCTGCGAGCGCGCTGCCCGGCAGGTAGTAGCGGTGGTCTTCGCCGAGCAGCATGCGCGCGATGTGCGGTCCCACCAGGCCGACGAAGCCGATGGTGCCCGTGAACGACAGGGCCGTGGCGGCCATCAGGCTCACGCGCAGCAGCGTCACCAGCCGCAGCCGCTCCACGGGGATGCCGACGCTGCGCGCCTGGTCCTCGCCCGCGCGCAGGGCCGTGAGCGCCCAGGCCTGGCTGGCCGACCAGAGCATGCAGGCGCCGAGCACGGTGCCGACGATGGCGATCTTGGTCCAGGTGGAGCGGACCAGGCTGCCCATGGTCCAGAACACGATCTGCTGCAGCGCATTGCTGTCGGCGATGAACTGCAGCAGCCACAGCAGGGCCTCGAAGCTGAACAGCAGCGCAATGCCGAACAGCACCACCGTGTCCACCGTCGCGCCCTGGCGCCAGGCCAGCAGCTGGATCAAGGCGGTGGCGCAGGCCGCGCCCGCAAAGGCGCACAGCGGCACGGCCAGGTTTTCGCCAAAGGCCAGCAGCGTGAAGCCGCTGACCACAGCGGCCGATGCGCCCACCGCCGCCGCGGCCGACACGCCCAGCGTGAACGGGCTGGCCAGCGGGTTGTTGAGCGCCGTCTGCATCTCGGCGCCGGCCAGGCCCAGGCTGGCGCCGACCAGCACCGCCATCACTGCATAAGGCAGGCGCACTTCCCAAAGAATGACCTGCTGCGCCTGCGGCAGGCTGGCCGGCGCAAACAGGCCGCGCAGCACGTCGGCAAAGGCGAAGGTCGAGGGACCGATGGCGATGTCGGCTACCACGCTCGCGCACAGCGCCGCGAGCAGCGCGCCTAGCAGCACCAGCCGCAGGCGCACGAACTGCCGGTAGCGCTGGGCCAGCGTGTCGGAGGGAGAGGAAGGCACGGGTGGATTCACTGTTTGGAGGGGGTCGAACGCCAAGGGGGCTCAGCGCGGTTGCTGGGCCAGGGCCAGCGCGTCGATCAACGCGGGCGCCATCACGCTGCCATGGTCCTCGCCGGCCAGCACTTCCATCTGCACCGCGAGCTCGGGCCACTGCAGCGCCCTGAGCTGCGCAGCCAGCGCCTGCGTGCGTTCCAGCATGCGCCGCTCGCGCTGCACCGCGGCGCGGGCCGGGGTGGCGGCGGCCTCGGCCGTCTCCAGGCTGCCGATGCGCAACTGCAACTGCGCACGGAAGGGGCGCGGCGCGCCGGCATGGGCCTGCACGAAGCGCTCGGCCGTGCCCATCACCTGGCCGTTGTTCCACCACACCGAGGGGCTCGTCGCCGCATAGCGGGTGAACTGGGTGGGCCGCGTGAACAGCGCATGCAGCACCAGCAGGCCGCCGAACGAGTGTCCGCTGAGCGTCTGACGCTGCGGGTCCACCGGCAGGGCGGCCGCCACGCGCGGCTGCAGCTCGCGCGCGATGAAATCGAGCAGTACCTCGGCCCCGCCCGCCTGGGCCGTGGCACTGCCGCCGGGCGCGGGCGGCGTGTAGTCGCGCTGGCGCTCGGCGGGGTGGATGGTCGCATCGCCCGGGTGGCCAATGCCGACCACGATGGCCGCGTCGGTGCGCAGCTCGCCGGGCCGGCCCGCGCCATTGCGCGCCAGCTGCGCGGCCAGCGCGAACGAGGCATTGCCGTCCAGCAGGTACAACACCGGGTGGCCCGTGGCCGGGGCCGGCCCGGCAGGGCGCTGCACCCAGATGCGCCAGGTGTGGCCGCTCACGGGGTCGCGCAGGTCCATCTGGTGCGTGCCGGGCAATTGCACGGCGGGCGCCTGCAGCAGCTGGCCGGGCTGCGGTGGCGCGGTGGTGCAGCCGGCCAGCCACAGGCTGGCGCCCGTGGCCAGCAGCGCGCGGCGGGCGCTGCAGTGCAGGGGATCGGCGCCCACCATCAGAGGCTGGTCCAGTACACGCCGGTCAGCGGGATGGGCTGGAAGCGCTGGAACATCGCCTGCAGCGTCTCGCGCGGGTCCAGGTCGGCGAACAGCTCGGGGTGCTGCCACTTGGCGAACACCTGCACTGCGACCACGTTGAAGGGCGAGTTGTAGTAGTGGTGCCAGATGGCGTGGGCGCGGCCCGGCTGCTGCACGGCCTGCAACTGGGCGATGCCGCGGCGCTGCGTGGCGCGCACCAGCGAGGCGCGCGCGGCCTCGGGCGTGGCGTCGGCGCCGAGCACGATGCGCAGCGGCGACTTCTGCACCGTGGCCATGCTGCCGATGCCCGTGCCGATGTACAGCTGCGGCTGCGTGGCGATCAGGAACTCGGGGTTCAGCGTGCCGTGCTCGCCGGGGATCAGGCCGCGCGCCACATTGTTCGCGCCGCCCGCATCCATGAGCAGGCCGACCAGGCCCACCATGGTGGCGCAGCACTCGTCGGACAGGCCCACGCGGTTCTCCAGGAACACCGTGGGGTGGCGGGTGCTGGCCGGCGCATTGCGCAGGCGCGACTCCACGCGCTCGAGCTGGGCGCGCCAGAAGGCCACGAACTCGTCGGCCTCCTTGCGCTTGCCCAGCACCGCGCCCAAGAGCTCCATGCTGCGCACCGTGTTCTTGAGCGGGTCGTGGCGGAAGTCGATGAACACCACGGCCACGCCGGCGGCTTCCAGCCGTGCCAGGGTCTCGCGGTCGTTCTTGCTCGGGCCGTGGCCGCCCGCCAGGCCCAGGATGGCGACCTGCGGGCGCAGCGCGATGGCCTGCTCGTCGCTGAAGCTGCCGCTGCTGTTGCGGCCCACGCGCGGCACCTTGTCGATCTGCGGAAAGCGGCTGCGCCACTGTGCGTAGCCGGCCTCGTCCAGGCTCTCGTAGTCGCCCATCATTCCCACCAGGCGGCGGGCCGGGTCGTCGCGCTCGAACACGGCCAGGGCGGGCAGCAAGCGGCCTTCACCCAGCAGGATGCGCTCCACCTTGGCCGGCAGCTTGACGCTGCGGCCGGCCAGGTCGGTCACGGTCTGGGTGGCGCCAGCGGCTGGCTGCGCGTGCAGGGGCGGGCACCACAGCACCAGCAGCGAGAAAAGGCCGGAAAAGGCGAACAGCGCCGCGGCGCGCAGGAAGAGGAGGGGCATGGTCGGCGGTCAGTCAGTGCAAACGTGGCAGAAATGTCCCAGGATGAGAAACTTCACTATTGAGAATCATTTGCATTTATTGTGACAGCTTGCTAGCATCCCATGCCCGCGGGCCCGCCGTGTTTGCCCCGCAAAGAAAAACCTTTGCGCCAGCGGCCCGCGTCCGCGCCCCTGTCCCCCCTTCTTTTTCACCCGACCGCCCATGTCCGTTGTCAGCCCGTTGAACGTCACGTCTGCGGCGCCTGCGTCCGCAGGCATGCAGGCATCGCTGCAGCGCCATCTGAAGCGCCTGCACGTGCTGCGTCCGGGCCTGCACCTGCACGCCGATGACGTGGCCGACGCGCAGGACTTCCGCGCCAGCGGCGACATGGAGGCCGGCCTGCGCATCGTCGTGCTGCTCGAAGGCTCGGTCGACGTGAGCTATGGCCCGCGCCGGGTGGCCTTGTCCAGCCTGGCCGACTACGCCGTGCCGCAGCGCGCACGCGCGCCGGGTCCCGGCCTGCCGCGCGCCCTGATGGTGTCGGTGGCGCAGCCCGAGCGCTTCGAGCGCCGTGCGCGCGGTGGCTCCTATGCCCGGCGGGTGAGCGTAGGCCTGGGGGCCGAGTGGCTGGAGCAGGTGGCCGGGCCATCGGCGTCCGACGCCATCGACGACTTTCGCCGCCAGCACCTGGCCATGCACCACTGGCAGCCCTCGGCGCGCATCACCGCGCTGGCCGAGCAGATCACCCGCGCGCCCGACCTGAGCCCGCTGCTGTTGCACCTGTACCTGGAAAGCCGGGCGCTGGAGCTGGTGGGCGAGGCCTTGGGCAGCCTGGACCAGCATGCCAGCGGCCCGGCACCGGCCCCCGTGCCGGCCCCGGCGCCCATGCCCCCGGCCCTGCGCCTGCTGCCGCACGAACACCGGCGCATGCGCGACCTGCACGCCTTTTTGCAGACCGAAGGCGCCATGGACCTGTCGCTCGATGCGCTGGCGCGCCAGGCCGGCACCAATGCCAACACCCTGCAGCGGCACTTCAAGGCGGTGTACGGCACCACGGTGTTCGACTTCGTGCGCGAATCGCGCCTGCAGCGCGCGCGCCAGGCGCTGGAGCGCGATGGATTCTCGGTCGCGCAGGCGGCCCTGGTGGCGGGCTACAACAGCGCAGCCAACTTTGCCACGGCCTACCGCAAGCGTTTCGGCATGCCGCCCAAGCTCGCGCGTGGCCGGGTTTGAGGGCGCTGCGGCAAACATCTTTGTTGCCCGCGCAAACACGGGCGTGCAGGCCGCGTGGAATCATCGTCGGCACAACTTGCAACCAGGTTGCCTGCCGGATTCCACGGCCGCCGCGCCCCCAGTGCGCCGGTGCGGCCCAGGGGGTGAATCGCAATCATTCCGCTTTCTCTCGGCCTCCGGTGGGGCCTGGTTCTTCGTCTTCCATGCTTCTTTCCAGGACCACCAATGCACACCACACGCCGCCCGACCCGGGGCACTTTCCAAGCCCAGCCCTTTGCCCTGCGCCAGATCGCCCAGGCCTGCGCGTGGACCCTGCTCGCGGGCAGCGGTGCGGCCATGGCCCAGCAGGCCACCACGGCGCCCTCGCTCAAGGAGGTGACCGTGAACGCCGCCCCTGAATCCCCGGAGAGCCTGCCTGCCGCAGCGCCCGGCGGCCAGGTCGCCAAGGGTGCGCGCCTGGGGATCCTGGGCAATGTGGGCGTGATGGACACGCCGTTCAACACCACCGCCTACACGGCCGAAGGCATTGCCGACCAGCAAGCCCAGACCATTGGCGCGGTGCTCAAGAACGACCCTTCCGTGCGCATGACGACCAATGAAGGCCACGTGGTGGAGAACTTCATCATCCGCGGCTTCGGCGTGTCGGCCAACTCCCTGGCCATCAACGGCGTGTACGGCCTGGCACCCGAGCAGAACACCCCCACCGAAATGTTCGAGCGCGTGGAAGTGCTCAAGGGCCCCGGCGCCATGATGATGGGCCTGCCGCCCGCAGGCGATGTGGGCGGCGCCATCAACCTGGTGCCCAAGCGCGCCGGCAAGGACCCGCTGACCCGCGTGACCACCACGTACTCCACCCAATCCAACGTGGGCGTGCATGCCGACGTGGCGCGCCGCTTCGGCCCCGAGCAGCGCCTGGGCGTGCGCGTCAACGGCGTGCTCTCGGGCGGCGAGACCTGGCTCGACCACCAGACCAAGAAACGCGAGATCGGCCACCTGGCGCTGGACTACCAGGGCCCTGGCTGGAGCGTGGAGGCCGACGCCTACTCGCTGGCCAACAAGGTGCGCAAGGGCGTGACCATGCAGCCCATCATCACCGGCTGGACCACGGTGCCGCGCGCACCCGATGGCTCCACCAACTTCTTCTACGGCGAAGGCGTGTTCAGCAACACCGAGACCCAGGGCCTGATCGTGCGCGGCCAAGCACAGCTCAACGTCGGGTGGACGGCCTTTGCCTCCGCCGGCCGGGCCAACCATTCATACGACGGCTTCATCTTCGGCACCCGCCCCGTGTGGACCATGGCCAACGCCGCTACCGGCAATGTCACGGGCACGGCCTACAACTCCTGGGGCGAGTACGAGACCACCACGGCCGAGCTGGGCCTGCGCGGCCAATTCAACACCGGCGCCGTGGCGCACAAGCTCACGCTGGCGGCCAATGTGCTCGACTACGAGGGCGGCAGCCGCGGCAACGGCACGGCCAACATCACCAGCAACATCTTCAACCCCACGCCCATCACCATGCCTGCGGGGGCCGCCGCGTCCACCTTCACCAAGTACAACGACGATGTGCTCACCGGCCTGAGCCTGGTGGACACCCTGTCGTTCGCCGAGGACAAGCTGCAGCTCACCCTGGGCCTGCGCGCCCAGCAGGTGAACCAGAAGCTCGCCCGGTACAACGAAACCGCCGTGACCCCGCTGGTGGGCGTGGTCGCCAAGCCCTGGGGCGAGAACGTCTCGCTGTACGGCAACTACGTGGAAGGCCTGAGCGCCGGCACCACGGTGAAGGCGCCCTACGCCAACGAGGGCGAGACCTTCAAGCCCTACAAGACCCAACAGATGGAGGTGGGCGTGAAGTGGATCACGGGCGGCATCACGCAGACCGTGAGCCTGTTCCAGATCAGCAAGCCCGCACTGCTCGAAGCCAACAACCGCCAGCTGCTCGACGGCGAACAGCGCAACCGCGGCGTGGAGTGGAACATCTTCGGCCAGGTGGCCCAGGGCCTGAGCCTGCTGGGTGGCGTGGCCTACACCGAAGCCAAGCAGACCAAGACCACCCGGGGCGTGAACCAGGGCCTGGCCCAGTTCGGCGTGCCCAAGCTCACGCTGAACCTGGGCGCCGACTGGGCCATCCCCGGCGTGCAGGGCCTGGCTGTCTCGGGCCGCGTGAACCACACGGGTGCCCAATGGCTCACGGGCGACAACAGCGTCAAGCTGCCGGGCTGGACCACGCTGGACGTGGGCGCCCGCTATGCCCTGCGCGTCGGCGCCCAGCCCGTGGTGCTGCGCGCCACGGTCACCAATGTGGCCAACAAGGCCTACTACGACAGCATCTGGGGCGCAGGCCGCGTGAACGTGGGTGCACCGCGCGCGGTGCGCCTGTCGGCAGCGTTCGATTTTTAAAAGAGGAGTCTTTGCATGGGGCGATTTTTCTGGGCTAGGGGGGAGGCAGCGGCGTGTGTCCTGGTGGGCGCGTTGCTGACGGTTCCAGTCGCTGCGTACGCGTCGGCGGACGCGCCGCTCGGCCCCGGCGGGCAGGTGCAGGGCTCGCTCGCCGCCATGACCACGCGCGCCCATGGCATCACGGCCCAGCCCGGCGACATGGTGCGTGGCAGCCTCACCGGCGCCAGCATGCGCCTGGTGCTCACCAACGCCGAGGGCAAGCGCGAGCGTGTGCTGGCCACGGGCGTGGGGGAGCTGCAGGAGTTCGTCTTCGTCGCCGGAACCAAACCGCCCTATGCCCTGGAGGTGCGCGCGCCCGTGGCCGGCAGCTATGGCCTGCGCGTGACCGAGGTTGTCACCCGCGCCCAGCAGGTGCCCCCGCCCGAGGGCATCGACAGCCCGCGCATCCGCGCGCTGCAGCAGTCCCTGGCGGCAGGCGGCAGCACCGATGCTTTCTGGGCCGAGGTGCAGGGGCGCGGCGCGCCCCTGGTGGAGGCCGACGCCGAGCCCGCCAAGGACGGCTCGGTGCGCGTCACCTTCGTATGGCGTGGCGCGCAGCGCAATGCCTGGCTGTTCGGCGCGCCCTCGGGCAACCACGAGCAGCTCTCGCGCCTGGGCACATCGGACGTCTGGTACCGCAGCTACCGCGTGCCGGCCGGCACGCGCCTGGGCTACAAGCTCGCGCCCGACGTGCCCGAGCTCAATGCCTCGCCCATGGTGCGCCGCCGCGCCATCCTGGCCACGGCCCAGCGCGACCCGTTCAATGCGCGCAGCTTCCCGGACCGGCCTATCGACACCTTCGCGGGCGAATCCGTGTTCGAATTGCCCGACGCGCCACCCCAGCCCTGGGTGGCCGAGCGGCCCGGCGTGCCCAAGGGCACGGTCCAGGCGCACCGCATCACCAGCCAGGCCCTGGGCAATACCCGCGATGTCGCGCTGTACCGCCCTGCGGGCTGGCAACCGGGTGCGAGCGGCAATGCGCTGCTGGTGCTGTTCGATGGCGACACCTACCAGAAAGAGGTGCCCACCCCCACCATCCTCGACAACCTGATCGCGGCCGGCGAGCTGCCGCCCATGGCCGCCATCCTCATCAGCAACCCCAGTCGCCAGGCGCGCGGTGACGAACTGCCGCCCAACCCGGCGTTCGCCCGCTTCCTGGCCACCGAGCTCATGCCCTGGGCCCGCAGCCAGGGCGTGGCTGCCGGGCCCGCGCGCACCGTGGTCGCAGGCGCCAGCTACGGCGGGCTGGCGGCTGCCTACCTGGGGCTGCAGCACCCCGAGTGGTTCGGCAACGTGTACAGCCAGTCCGGCTCGTTCTGGTGGAATGCGCCGGGGCAGGAACCCTCATCGCTCACGCGCGACTACGTGCAGGCTCCCGTGAAGCCCGTTCGCTTCTACCTGGAGGCCGGCCTGTTCGAGGGCGGCCGCACGGGCCAGGTCGGCATCCTCGAATCCACGCGCCACCTGCGCGACGTGCTGCGTGCCAAGGGCTACCGCGTGCAGCACCGCGAATACGCAGCCGGGCACGACTACCTGCACTGGCGCGGCACCCTGGCCACCGGGCTCACCGCACTGCTGGGCAAGGCGGCCGCCGAGTAGCGGTCTCGATCAGGTTCCACCCACGTAGGGGTTGCTCTTGCGTTCGCGGCCGAAGGTGCTCTCGGGCCCGTGGCCGGGAATGAACACCGTCTGGTCGCCCATGGGCCACAGGCGCCCGGTGATGCTGTCGATCAGGTCCTGGTGGTTGCCCTGCGGGAAATCCGTGCGCCCGATGCTGCCCGCGAACAGCACGTCGCCCACGAAGGCGCGGTCGATCTGCGGCGCATGGAACACCACGTGGCCGGGCGTGTGCCCCGGGCAGTGGCGCACGTGCAGGGTCTCGTTGCCGATCTGCACGGTGTCGCCATCGGCCAGCCAGCGCGTGGGCGTGAAATGCTGCGCCGGCGGAAAGCCGAACATCGCGCTTTGCTGCGGCAGCGCATCGATCCAGAACTGGTCGCCGGGGTGCGGCCCCACGATGGGCAGCGACAGCCGCTCGGCCAGCTCGCCCGTGCCGCCCGCATGGTCGATGTGGGCGTGGGTCAGCCAGATCTGGTCGAGCGTGAGGCCCAGGCGCTCCACCTCGGCCAGCAGCAGGTCGAGGTCACCGCCGGGGTCGACGATGGTGGCTTTGTGCGTGGCGTCGCACCAGAGGATGGAGCTGTTCTGCTGGAAGGCGGTGACGGGAACGGTGAGGTAGTGGAGCATGGGTGGGATTTCTTTGGTCGGTATTAGACATCGACCACGCTCCGGCCAGTGCCTGCCGCGCACGCCTTGGCGGCTACAGCTTGCCAAACCGCTTCTCGAACCACCGGTCCAGCAGCGCCTTCTCGTACCGCAACCGGTCCCCGCTCGAATAGCGGTTGCTGGGCACCATGAAGTTCAGGTCGCTGAGCACCTCTTCGCCGCCGGAAACAGGCGCGCTGCCATCGCGCACCAGGCTGTAGCGCAGCCTGATGCGCGGCCCCGTGATGTCGGTGACCACGCGCAGGTCGGAGCCGCCCACGCCCAAGGGCGGGAAGTGGCCGGCCAGGTCGATGTCCAGCACCTCGACCTTGAGGGTGTCGGTGGGCGCCAGGCCCCGAGTGGCCAGTCGCTGCAGGTGCTGCTCCAGGTCACGCAGCACCTGGGCGCGGTCGGATTCATTGGCCACGGGGGGGGCGTAGCTGGCATCGGTGTACTTTTCCGGCGCGATGAAGGCGACGCTGGCGGTGCCCGCGAACGCGGGGGCGGTGGCCGTGCCGGCGGCGATGCAGCAGGCGGCCAGCATCAGCAGGCGGGAAGGGCGTTGTCGGTGCTGCAGCAGCATGGTGGGTTCCTCCATCGTGGTGAGTATGACGACGGATGGAGACCTGGGTTCCCCGCGGGGGAATAGGGGAGGGGGTGGGGGCGCCGGTCCTCCGACATCCGGCTGGAAAGCGGCGGATGGGGGACCCGGCTGAGGATGGGAAGGTGCGCAATTGCGGGGCGGCGTGTGCCCTGGAAGGCCCGTTTTCGTTGCAGTGATGCAACAGATTGATAACTACTTTGCTGCGAATTTTGTAGCAACCGTTCGCGCCTTGCGGCCGATTCGGGTTTTCCCGGCCCGGTGAAGAGGGGCCGCTGATGGGCTTTACAGAGTCGAACCTAGCCGTCCGGAGGGTGCTAAATTAAAATGCGAATAGTTGTCGTTCTGATTTGTTTCAGCGAATGCGACCGGCTGGCCCTCGCGGTGCCCCCGGTTGTACGACTTCCCCCCATGAAACCGACCCGGCCACGGCCGGGCTTTCGCTCGTCTTTTCCTGTATTTCTCTATCTCGGCCCACACCATGCAATCCACGACCCCCCGAGCGTCCCAGCGCTTCACCCCCCATCCCCTGGCCCTGCTGGTGCGCCAATGCCTGGGCGCCGGCCTGACCGTGGCCGCTGTGGGCGTGGCGGCGCAGACCAGCACCTCCGGCACCACGCTGGACGAAGTCAAGGTGCGCGAGCAGGCCGAGGCCATCGGCGGCCTGCAGAAGACCTACCACGGCGGCCAGTTCGCGCGCGGTGGCGACCTGGGCATCCTGGGCAAGACCGACCAGATGAACGTGCCGTTCAGCACCACCAACTACACCAACGAGCTGATCCAGAACCAGCAGGCGCTGACGGTGGCCGACGTGGTGATGAACGACGCATCGGTGCGCTCGCTGCAGGCGCGTGGCGGCTATGGCGATGACTTCCAGGTGCGCGGCCTCACGGTGTCCAACACCGATGTGAGCCTGAACGGCCTGTTCGGCCTGAGCCCATCCACCCGCATTCCGCTGGAAATGATCGAGCGCGTGGAAGTGCTCAAGGGCCCTGGCGCCCTGACCAACGGCGTGGGCCCCGGCGGCAGCGTGGGCGGCAGCATCAACCTGGTGACCAAGCGCGCGGCCGATACGCCGCTGACCCGCCTGACCACCACCTACATGGGCAAGGCCCAGTTCGGCGCGCACGTGGACGTGGGCCGCCGCTTCGGCGAGGACAACCAGTGGGGCGTGCGTGCCAACGCGCTGGTGCGCAATGGCGAAGGCAATGTGGATGGAGGCCGCCAGCGCGCCGACGTGGCAGCGCTGGGCGTGGACTATGCCGGCGGCCGCCTGCGCTGGTCGCTGGACGCCTTCGCCACCGAGGGCAGGACCCGGCAGTTCCGCCCCCAGACGGCCTTCCGCGCCGGTGTCACGCAAATGCCTGCGGCACCGGACAACCGCACCAGCATCTACCCCGGCGCCGACCTCACGGACGACATGCGCACCGTGATGTCGCGCCTGGAGTACGACCTCAACGACAGCACCACCGTGTACGGTGGCGTGGGCTACACCCACAACACCAACGAGCAGCATTTCCCGACCGCCGGGCTGCGCGTCGACGGCCTGGGCAACTTCACGGTGGCCAACGGCTACTACGACGCCTACAACAAGACGTCTTCGGCCGACGTGGGCCTGCGCACCAAGTTCCAGACCGGCGGCATCGGCCACACCGTGGCCCTGGCCACGAACTACCTGGACCAGGAGATCGGCTACTTCTACCAGCTGACCAGCACCTACGCCCCGTCCAACATCTACAACCCCGCGCCGCTGCCGACCATCAACTTCCCGCGTGGCAACCCCAGCAAGAGCAGCGAGCTCAAGCAGCACAGCCTGGCGCTGGCCGACACCATGTCCTTCGACAGCGGCCGCTACCTGCTGACGCTGGGCGTGCGTGACCAGACCATCGAGCAGGGCAGCTTCAACGTCAACACCGGCGCGGGCACCAGCTACTACAAGGCCAGCGCCGTGACGCCGCTGGCGGGCCTGGTGATCAAGCCGACGAAGAACATCTCGGTCTACACCAACTACACCGCTGGCCTGACCCGTGGCGGCACGGCCGGCCCGGGCACGGCCAACGCGGGCGAGACCTTCGCACCGCAGAAGTCCAAGCAGAACGAAATCGGCGTGAAGGTCGACTGGGGCCAGCTGACCACCCAGGCCGCCGTCTACCAGATCAAGCGCCCGAGCGCCCTGACCGACCCGGCCACCAACCGCTACAGCTTTGGCGGCGAGCAGCGCAACCGCGGCCTGGAACTGACAGCCTACGGCGAAGTGCAGCGCGGCCTGCGTGCCATGGCCAGCGCCTCGTTCAACAATGCCAAGCTCACGCGCACTGCCGGTGGCGTGAACCAGGGCAACGATGCGGCCGGCGTGCCCGACCGCACCTTCAACCTGGGCCTGGACTGGGACACGCCGCTGCAGGGCCTGAGCGTGAACGGCCGGGTGATCAACACCTCCGGCATGTACGCCGACGCCACCAACCGCCTGCGCGTGCCCGCCTGGACGCGCCTGGACATCGGTGCCCGCTACGCCACCAACGTGGCTGGCAAGCCCCTGGTGCTGCGCGCCAACCTGGAGAACGTGTCCGACAAGAACTACTGGGTCATCAGCAACTACGTGACCGTGGGCGCGCCCCGCACGCTGATGCTGTCGGCCGCTGTGGACTTCTGAGGCACCGAACCCTGACATGACGCAAGTCCACACTGTCCGGGGCGCTGCAGTGCGCCCCATGATGGCCGTGCTGCGCGGTATCTGGCGCGCCGGGCCGCTGGTGTCGCGCATCGTGGCGGCCATCGGCGGCGGCTATGTGCTGGCGGCGCTGTTCAGCGTGGCCGTGCTGGCCCTGCCCATGGCCCGGCCCCAGGCCGTGATCACGGGCATGCTGGCCAGCTTCGCGATCTACACATGCGCGGTGATCTGGGTGTTTGCCGTGCGCAGCGCCTGGCGCGCCTGGGCCGGGCTGGTGGTGGTGGCATTGCCGCTGCTGCTGGCCGCATGGACCGTGTGGTCCTCTGCAGGAGCTTCCCGATGACGACCCACAACGACGTACCGGATGACGAGCCCAAGGCACCGGGCATCCGCCAGACCATGTCGGACCTGCATACCTGGGCCGGCCTGCTGTGCGGCTGGTTCCTGTATGCGATGTTCCTCACGGGTACTGTGAGCTACTTCAAGGACGAGATCTCGCAGTGGATGCGGCCCGAACTGCCGCACCGTGCGGTGGTGCCCGATGCGGCCGAGTCGGCCCAGCGCATCGCCAACCAGCTCATCGCGCTGGTGCCCAATGCGCCGCAGTGGAGCATGCGCCTGCCCGACGAGCGCTACACCACGGTGGACAGCTTCTGGCGCCTGCCGCGCGGCCATGGCCCGGCGGCGAATGGGCGCAACTTCGGCAGCGCCAATTTCGACCCGCTGACCGGTGAGAAGGTGGCTTCGCGCGAAACCGTGGGTGGGGAGTTCTTCTACCGCTTCCACTTCCAGTTCCACTACATGCCCGTCCTCTGGGGCCGCTGGCTCGCGGGCTTCTGCGCCATGTTCATGCTGGTGGCCATCGTCAGCGGGGTCATCACGCACAAGAAGATCTTCACCGACTTCTTCACCTTCCGCTGGGGCAAGGGCCAGCGCTCGTGGCTGGATGCGCACAACGCGCTGTCGGTGTTCGGGCTGCCGTTCCACTTCATGATCACCTACACCGGCCTGGTCACGCTGATGGCGTTGTACATGCCGTTCGGCGAGCAGGCGGTGTACAAGACACCGGCGCAGAAGCAGGAAATGACCTCCCAGCTCAGCGCTTTCATCCAGCCCGGCAAGGCCACGGGCCAACCGGCAGCGCTGGCGCCGGTGGACGAGATGGTGCGCCAGGCCCAGGCCCGCTGGGGCGAGGGCAACGTGGGCCGCGTCACCGCCACCAATGCGGGCGACGCTGCCGCGCGCGTGAGCGTCACGCGTGGCGAGGAAGGCCGGGTCTCCATGAGCCCGCAGTACATGCTGTTCGACGGCGTGAGCGGCAAGCTGCTGGAGGTCAAGGAGGGCGTGGGCCCCGCGGCCGAAACGCGCGGCGTGCTGTACTCGCTGCACCTGGGGCGCTTTTCCGACCTGCACATGCGCTGGTTGTACTTCATCGTGAGCCTGGCCGGAACGGCCATGGTGGGCACGGGCCTGGTGATGTGGACCGTCAAGCGCCGCCAGAAGCTGGGCAACCCGGAGCGGCCGCATTTCGGCTTCCGCCTGGTGGAGAAGCTCAACATCGCCAGCATCGCGGGCCTGTCCATCGCGATGGCCGGCTTCCTCTGGGGCAACCGCCTGTTGCCGCAGGGCATGGCCGAGCGCACCGCCTGGGAGGTACACGTGTTCTTCATCGTCTGGGCGCTGACGCTGGCGCACGCCATGCTGCGCCCTTCGCGCCGCGCCTGGATCGAGCAGTTCTGGGTCGGCGCAGCGGCGCTGGCGCTGCTGCCCGTGGTCAGCGCACTGACCACCGAGCGGCCGCTGTGGCGCAGCCTGGCCCAGGGGGACTGGGTGTTCGCCGGCTTCGAGCTCATGCTCTGGGTGCTGGCCGGCCTGCATGTGTGGCTGGCGGTGCGCACGGCGCGCCACCAGGGGCCCAAGCGCCGTGCGGCGCGCGCGCCCGCGGCGTCCAACGTGCCCGCCAGCGCAGCCATGGCCAAGGAAGGTGCCTGATGGCCCACGCAGCCACCTTCCTGGTCTGCCTCGTCGCGTTCGCGGCGCTGGCGCTGGGCACCGAACGCCAGCAGGACGACCTGTTCGGCCAGCCACTGCCCGTGCGCGCTACCCGGCTGTGGCGCCTGCTGGGCTGGGGCGCGCTGGTCCTGGCGCTGGCCATCATCGTGCAGGCCCAGGGCTGGGGCATGGGGCTGGTGAGCTACAGCGGCCACACCAGCCTGGCGGCCGGCATCGTGCTGGGTGCGTTGATCGTGCACAGCCGCAGGCGCGGCCGGCGCTGAGGGGACCGTTCAGCGGCGCACCGCCGTTTCGGCACGCCGGCGCGCGCGCAGCATAAGCGCCTGGGCTATGTAGCCGATGGCAAAGACCCCGAGCCATGCGAGCAGCGCGCCGCGCACGAGGGGGGAGTCCGGTCCGGATGCCAGCGGCTGGGCGGGCGGCAGGCGCGTCAGCGTCTCGTTGATGCCGGGCACCAGCAGCAGAAAGACGCTGAACGACCATCCCAAGGTTGCCAGATAGGCGCTGGCCCGCCCGAGGAACGACAGTTTCGGTGCCAGCCAGGCGCCGAAGACTGCGAGCAGCGCCAGGATGCCCAGCGCATGCCCGGCGTTGAACCCCCCGGTGCTCGACAGGCCGAAGGCCGTGAGCACCGAGAGCACCAGGCCCACCAGGTACACGCGGCCGGGGCGGGTCGCTGGATCGATGCCGCCGAAGCGGGCAAAGCTGTAGAGCGCCGCGCCCAGCGGCACGAGGCTGATGGCGGTGTGGGCGATGCCAAGGAGGGAGAGGGGATTGGGCATGGAAAAGGGTCTCGTGGTGGGGTTCTCTGGTGATGGGGCAGTCTAGGATTGCGCGCCCCGGGCAGGGGTGACAAGTGCATGACAAAGCTGTCATGCGCCGCCCACCGCGTGGCTTTGCCCGAGAATCGATGGCATGAAGATCCTGGTCATCGAGGACGACCCCAAGACGGGGGGCTACCTGAAGAAGGGCCTGCGCGAGAGCGGCTACAGCGTGGACCTGGCGCGCACGGGTACCGACGGCCTGCGCATGGCGCTGGCCCATGCCTACGACCTGGTGGTGCTGGATGTCAGCCTGCCGGGCATCGATGGCTGGCAGATCATGCCGGCGCTGCGCGAGAAGGGTGAGCTGCGTGTGCTGTTCCTCACGGCGCGCGACCAGCTGAGCGACCGCATTCGCGGGCTGGAACTCGGCGCCGACGACTACCTCGTGAAACCGTTCTCGTTCACCGAGCTGGTGCTGCGCATCCGCACCCTGCTGCGGCGGGGGCCGGCCCGCGAAGCCGATGTGTACGAGGTGGCGGGCCTGCGCCTGGACGTGCTGCGGCGCAAGGTGACCCGCGAAGGGGCGGAGATCGCCCTCTCGAACAAGGAGTTTCTGCTGCTGCACCTGCTCGTGAAGCGGCAGGGCGAGGCGCTGCCGCGCACGCTGATCGCCTCCGAGGTGTGGAACATGAATTTCGACAGCGACACCAATGTCGTCGACGTTGCGGTCAAGCGCCTGCGTGCCAAGGTCGACAAGCCGTTTGCCGCGCCGCTGATCCACACCGTGCGCCATGTCGGCTATGCCTTTGGCGACCTGCCCTCGGACCCGACCGGGAGTGGTGATTGATGGTGGCGCGCTGGTTACCCCGCTCGCTGGCCGTGCGCGTGACCCTGCTGTGCGGCTTGATCGCGGTGTCGGTCACCGGCATGCTGGGCGGCAACTACTTCTTTGCCGCACGCAGCGCCATCCTCGCCCATGCCGACGAGCAGCTGATCATGCGGGTGGAGCGGTTGCGCCGCCTGCTCGGCGATGCGCGCAGCGTGCAGGAGCTGCGCGACCAGGCGATGCTGCTCGAGGCCCTGTCGGGCAGTTCGGGCGATGTCTTCGTCCTGCGCCGCACGGGCGAGGGGCCGCTGGTCGAAGTCAACCCGGGCCAGGTGGCGCCGCCGGCCTGTGCCGTACCCGCCGCCGCCGACAGGCCGCTGGCGCGGGCCGATGTGTGCCACAGCGAGACCCCGGGCGTGCCCCGCATGCACTGGGCCGCGGGCGCGGCGCGCTCAGGCCACGACGGGCGGATGGTGGAGGTGCTGGCGGGGCATGCGCTGGCCAGCGAGATGCAGATGATCCGGCGCAGCCGCGACCAGGTGCTGTTCAGCACCTTCCTGGCCGTGCTCGCCTGTTCGCTGCTGGTCTACTGGGTGCTGCGCCATGGCCTGAGGCCGCTGCACCGGGTGGCGGCGCAGGCCTCGCTGATCGACCCGATCAACCTGGCGATCCGCTTGCCCGAATACGATGCGCCGCTGGAGCTGCAGCAGATGGTGGCGGTGTTCAATGCCATGCTGGACCGCATCGCCACCGGCTATGGCCGGCTGTCGCAGTTCTCGGCCGATCTGGCACACGAGATCCGCACGCCGGTCGGTGCCGTGATCGGGCAGACGCAGGTGGCGCTCAGCCGCACCCGCAGCCCCGAGGAATACCGGCAGGTGCTCGAATCCAACCTGGAGGAGCTGAACCGCCTGCGCCGCACCGTCGACGACATTCTGTTCCTGGCCCAGGCCGACCATGCCACGCTGCAGATCGAGCGCACGCCCATGGACATGGCGGCCGAGCTGCAGCGCATCGCCGACTACTTCGAGGGCCCGGCCGACGAGGCGGGCTTGCGCTTCGTGGTGCAGGCCGGTGGCATGGCCCGCGTGAACCCGCCGCTCGCCCTGCGCGCGCTGCACAACCTGGTGGTCAATGCGGTGCGCTACAGCACGCCCGGAACCGTGGTCCGCCTGGCGGCCTCCGAGGAGGAGGGTGCCTCAACGATGGTGGTGGAGAACCAGGGCCTGCCGATTCCGCCCGCGCAGATGGAGCGGCTCTTCGACCGCTTCTACCGGGCCGAGGCCGTGCACGACCGCCCCGCGGAGTCCAGCGGCCTGGGCCTGGCGATCGTCAAGGCCATCATGGACCTGCATGGGGGCGAGGTCCGGGCGTCTTGCCCGGCACCGGGCACGATCCGTTTCGAACTGCGGTTCCCGCGCTGAGCGGATCGCCGGCACACCCCGCGGGCTCACATCGTGAAGTCGTAGCCGATGGTGATGGGCGCGTGGTCCGAGAACTTCACGTCCTTGTAGATGGCCTCGGTGCGCGCCAGCGCTGCCATCGCCGGGGTGGCCAGGTGGTAGTCCAGGCGCCAGCCCACGTTGTTGGCATAGGCCTGGCCGCGGTTGCTCCACCATGTGTACGCGGTGTCGGTGGTGGTCGGTTGTAACTGACGGTAAACGTCGATCAGGCCGCCGCCTTCATCAGTTGTGTGCAACAACTTTGTCATCCAGGCCCGTTCTTCGGGCAGGAAACCGCTGTTTTTCTGGTTGCTGCGCCAGTTCTTGAGGTCGATCTGCTGGTGCGCGATGTTGATGTCGCCGCACAGGATGAACTCGCGCTCGCCCTTGAGCTTCATGAGGTGGGGATGGAACTCGGCGAGAAAGCGGTACTTGGCGAGCTGGCGCTCCTCGCCCGAGGAGCCGCTCGGGAAATAGGCGCTGATGATGGACAGCTTGCGCGCAGGGGTGTCAAAGCGCAGTTCGAGGTAGCGGCCTTCGGCATCGAACTCGGTCGAGCCGTAGCCCACGACCACGTCGCTGGGCAGGTGGCGGGTGTAGATGCCCACGCCCGAGTAGCCCTTCTTCTGGGCGTAGTGGAAGTGGCCGTCCATCTCGGCCAGGCGCTCGAAGCGTGTGGCAATGTCGGCGGCCTGCGCCTTGACTTCCTGCACGCAAATACAATCTGGCCGTGTGGCAGCCATCCAGCTTTCCACCCCCTTGGTGGTGGCGGACCGGATGCCATTGAGGTTGAGGCTGGTCAAATTGAACAAGGAATTTCCCATGGTAGATGTAGGTAGCCAGGGCCCGGATCAGGGCCAGTTGGCGCAGGACTTTGTGCGGTTTGCCGTCGAATCGGGGGTGCTGCGCTTTGGGGAATTCAAGACCAAGGCCGGGCGCCTGAGTCCTTATTTCTTCAATGCAGGCCTGTTCGACGATGGCAGCAAGATGGGGCGCCTGGCCGAATTCTATGCAAAAGCCCTGATCGCCAGCGGCATCGAGTTCGACATGGTGTTCGGGCCCGCCTACAAGGGCATCCCGCTGGCCGCCACCGTGGCGGTGGAGCTGGCGCGCCATGGGCGCAATGTGCCCTTTGCCTACAACCGCAAGGAGGCCAAGGACCATGGTGAAGGCGGCACCCTGGTGGGCGCGCCCCTGCAAGGCCGCGTGCTGATCGTGGACGACGTGATGTCGGCCGGCACGGCCGCGCGAGAGTCCATCGCCCTTATCCAGGCCGCCGGTGCCACTCCCCATGCCGTGGCCATTGCACTGGACCGCCAGGAGAAAGCCACCGAAAATGGACTGGACGTGGAGCACAGTGCAGTGCAGTATGTGCGCCAGCAGCTTGGAATGAAGGTTTGTACTATCGCCAAGCTGGCAGACTTATTGCTGTACCTATCGCAAACAGGGGGGGCGGAGATGCGCGCCCACCACGAGCGGGTTTCCGCATACCGCGAGCGGTACGGGGTGAATGAAGGGTAATTAGTTGCACAAGACGGCGTGGCTCATCGGCGAGTTGGCATTGGCAGGCCTGGCCACGGCATCCGTGTGGGCGCAGCAGCCTACGGGCCCCGTGGGCAGTATCTACACCTGCACGGACCGCAATGGGCGCAAGCTCACGGCGGACCGGCCGATTGCCGACTGCCTGGACCGCGAGCAGCGAGAGCTGGCCCCCTCGGGCATGGTGCGGCGCCAGGTCGGCCCGGTGCTGTCCGAGCAGGAGCGTGCGGTGGTCGAGGCGCGCCAGCGCAAGGAGGCCGAGGAGCGCTCCCGTGCCCTGGAGGAGCGCCGCCGCGAGCGTGCCTTGACGGCGCGCTACCCCGACAAGGCAGCCCACGACGTGGAGCGCAAGGCCGCCATCCAGATGGTGGAAGACGTCGCTGCCACGGCAGAAAAGCGCCTCATCGAGTTGCGCCAGCAGCGCAAGACGCTGGACACCGAGATGGAGTTCTACAAGAAGGACCCGAGCAAGGCGCCGATGGTGCTGCGCACGCGGATCGCCGAGAACGAAGACAGCGTTGCCGAGCAGCAGCGCTTCATTGCCGGTCAGGGTGACGAGAAGCGCCGGGTGCACCAGCGCTTCGATGTGGAGCTGGCACAGCTGCGCAAGCTGTGGGACGAGCAGCGGGGCGTTGCGGTGCCCGGCGCCGCCACCCCGGCATCCGCCGGCGGCTCACGTTGAAACTACAACACCCCTGGAACCCTGGGCGGGGTTCCGTGGGGCAGACACCTTCCAGGGGATGGAAGGAAGGTGCCCGCGGGACGGTGTCAGCCTGACAGCTTGGCGCGCAGCAGGTCGTTGACCTGTTGCGGGTTGGCCTTGCCCTTGCTCGCCTTCATGATCTGGCCCACCAGAGCGTTGAAGGCCTTGTCCTTGCCCGCGCGGAACTGCGCGACGTTGTCGGCATTGGCCGCAATCACCTCGTCGATGATGCCTTCCAGTGCGCCCGTGTCGTTCATCTGCTTGAGGCCCTTGGCCTCGATGACGGCATCCACGTCGCTGGACTCGCCGGTCCACAGCGCTTCGAACACCTGCTTGGCGGCGTTGTTGGACACCGTGCCGTCGGCGATGCGGCCGATCAGCGCACCCAACTGGGCGGCCGTCACGGGCGATGCGTCAAGCGCCAGGTCGCCTGCGTTCAGGCGGCGCGAGACCTCGCCCATGATCCAGTTGCTGGCCAGCTTGGGCTGCTGGCTGGCCTGGGCCGCTGCCTCGAAGTAGGCGGCCATGGCCTTGCTCTGGGTCAGCGTGGTGGCGTCGTACTCGGGCAGGCCGTAGTCGGCCACGAAACGCGCGGCCATGGTGCGCGGCAGTTCGGTCATGAGTGCGCGCTGCGCATCCACCCACTCGCGCGGGATCTGCAGCGGCGGCAGGTCCGGGTCGGGGAAATAGCGGTAGTCGGCCGCGTCTTCCTTGGTGCGCATGGCGCGCGTCTCGCCCGTGGCGTCGTTGAACAGCACCGTGGCCTGCTGGATGGTGCGGCCATCCTCGATCTCCTCGATCTGCCACAGGATCTCGTAGTCGATGGCCTGCTGCATGAACTTGAAGCTGTTCAGGTTCTTGATCTCGCGGCGCGTGCCCAGCGGGGCGCCGGGCTTGCGCACCGAGACGTTGGCATCGCAGCGGAACGAACCTTCCTGCATGTTGCCGTCGCAGATGCCGATCCAGGTCACGATCTTGTGCAGTTCACGCGCATAGGCCACGGCTTCTTCGGTGGAGCGCATGTCGGGCTCCGTCACGATCTCCAGGAGCGGCGTGCCGGCACGGTTCAGGTCGATGCCGCTTTGGCCGATGAAGTCCTCGTGCAGCGACTTGCCGGCATCCTCTTCGAGGTGGGCGCGCACCAGGCGCACGGTCTTCTTCTCGTCGCCGAGGAAGAACTGCACCTCGCCGCCCTGCACCACGGGGATCTCGAACTGGCTGATCTGGTAGCCCTTGGGCAGGTCGGGGTAGAAGTAGTTCTTGCGCGCGAAGATGCTCTCGGGCGCGATGTGCGAGCCGAGGGCCAGGCCGAGCTTGATCGCGCATTCCACCGCGGCGCGGTTCATCACCGGCAGCGTGCCGGGCAGGGCCAGGTCCACGGCGCAGGCCTGGGTATTGGGCTCGGCACCGAAGGCCGTCGAGGCACGGCTGAAGATCTTGCTCTCGGTGGCGAGCTGGGCGTGGGTCTCGAAGCCGATCACGACCTCGTAGCCACGGATCAATTTGCTGGTCGTCGTTGTCGTCATGTCACAGACCTCCGGGTTGGCGGAGGTGAAAGTCGGTGGCCTGCTGCAGCCGGTGCGCTGCGTTGAGCAGGCGCGCTTCCTGGAAGTAGTTGCCGATCAGCTGCAGGCCCACGGGCATGCCGCCTTCGCCGAAGCCCGCGGGCACGCTCATGCCAGGCAGGCCGGCCAGCGAGCCGGGCAGCGTGAAGATGTCGGCCAGGTAGTCGGCCAGCGGGTCGGCGCCATGCTCGCCCAGCTTCCAGGCCACGGTGGGGGCCACGGGGCCGGCGATCACATCGCATTGCGCGAACGCCTGCTGGAAATCGTCGGCGATCATGCGGCGGATCTTCTGGGCCTTGAGGTAGTAGGCGTCGTAGTAGCCGTGCGAGAGCACGTAGGTGCCGATCATGATGCGGCGCTTCACCTCGTCGCCGAAGCCTTCGGCGCGGGTCTTCTTGTACATGTCCACCAGGTCGACGTAGTCCTTGGCGCGGTGGCCGAACTTCACGCCGTCGAAACGGCTCAGGTTGGACGACGCCTCGGCCGGCGCGATGATGTAGTACACCGGGATCGAGAGTTCCGTGCGCGGCAGGCGGATGGGCACCAGCTTCGCGCCGAGCTTCTCGTATTCCTTGAGCGCAGCGTCCACTGCGGCGCGCACGTCGGGTGCCAGGCCGTCGCCGAAGAACTCGGCCGGGATGCCGATGCGCAGGCCGTCGATGGAGTCGTTCAGCGAGCGGCTGTAGTCCTCGGCAGGCACATCCAGCGAGGTGGAGTCGCGGTCCAGGTCCGGGCCGCACATGGTGGACAACAGCAGCGCGCAGTCCTCGGCGGTGCGCGCCATGGGGCCGGCCTGGTCCAGGCTGGAGGCGAAGGCGATCATGCCGTAGCGCGAGGCCCGGCCATAGGTGGGCTTGATGCCGGTGATGCCGCAGAACGAGGCCGGCTGGCGGATGGAGCCGCCGGTGTCCGTGCCGGTCACGGCCGGGGCCAGCCGCGCGGCCACGGCCACGGCGCTGCCGCCCGAGGAGCCGCCGGGAATGCGCGCGGTGTCCCAGGGGTTGCGCACCGGGGCGGGTGCATCGAAGCCCACGGGGACCACGGCCGAGTTCTCGTTGGCCGAGCCCATGGCGAATTCGTCGCAGTTGAGCTTGCCCAGGGTCACGGCGCCGGCTTCGGCCAGCTTGCGCACCACGGTGGCGTCGAACGGGGACTGGTAGCCCGCGAGCATCTTCGAGCCGGCGGTGCTGGGGAAGTCGCGCGTGACGAAGATGTCCTTGTGCGCCAGCGGCACGCCTTCGAGCGTGCCGGCCGTGCCCGTGGCGATGCGGGCATCGGCCGCGCGGGCCTGGGCCAGCGTGGCGTCTTCATTGACCGCCACGTAGGCACCCAGCGACTGGTGGGCCTTGGCGCGGGCCAGGAAATGCTGGGCCGCTTCCACGGCGGAAACCTGGCGTTCGCGCAGCTGCGCGGCCAGGGCGGTGACGGTCAGGTCGTGCAGGTCGGTGGTCTTGTTGTCGCTCATGGCCGGCCTCACTCGATCACCTTGGGCACAAGGAACAATCCTTGCTCTACCGCCGGGGCACTGCGCTGGTTGGCCTCGCGCTGGTTGGGTTCGCTGACCACATCGTCGCGCAGGCGCAGGGCGACCGCCTGGATGGCCGCCACGGGGTGTGCCAGGGGCGTGAGGTCCCCGGTATCCACAGCGCTCATTTTCTCGACGATGCCGAAAAAGCCGTTGAGTTGCGTGAGCATGCGCTCACTTTCGCTCGCGCTCAATTCCAGTCGCGCCAGGTTGGCGATTCGACCGATGTCCAGGGATGTCAGTGCCATAGGGAAAAAATTCGGGGGAAACCAGATGTAAAGCTGAATGGGGGGGTGGGGCCAGGGGAGTTATTCACAGGGGATAGGGTATTATCCCGGCTTTGCCGCAATACCCTCCCTCATGCCGGTCATTGTGCGAAAAAAGCGAAATTTGACCCCGTAAACCCGGCGATGGCAGGCCGATGCGCACGCCATGCCTGAGAGGATTCTTGAATGTTCGGAGCTTTCCGTCGGTACTTCTCCACCGACCTTGCCATTGATCTTGGCACAGCCAACACCCTGATATTCGCCCGCGACAAAGGCATTGTGCTCGATGAGCCCTCTGTAGTCGCCATCCGCCACGAAGGCGGCCCCCATGGAAAGAAAGTCATCCAGGCCGTAGGCCATGAAGCCAAGGCCATGCTGGGCAAGGTGCCCGGCAACATCGAAGCCATCCGGCCCATGAAGGACGGGGTGATCGCCGACTTCGTGATCACCGAGCAGATGATCAAGCAGTTCATCAAGATGGTGCACCCGCGCACGCTGTTCACTCCCAGCCCGCGCATCATCATCTGCGTGCCCTGCGGCTCCACCCAGGTCGAGCGCCGTGCCATCAAGGACGCGGCCGAAGCGGCTGGCGCCACCGCCGTCTACCTGATCGAGGAACCCATGGCCGCCGGCATCGGCGCCGGCCTGCCGGTCTCGGAAGCCAGCGGCTCCATGGTCGTGGACATCGGCGGCGGCACCACCGAGGTGGGCGTGATCTCGCTGGGTGGCATGGTCTACAAGGGCAGTGTGCGCGTGGGCGGCGACAAGTTCGACGAAGCCATCATCAGCTACATCCGCCGCAACTACGGCATGCTGATCGGCGAGCCCACCGCCGAATCCATCAAGAAGAACATCGGTTCCGCCTTCCCGGGCTCCGAAGTGCGCGAGATGGAAGTCAAGGGCCGCAACCTTAGCGAAGGCGTGCCACGCAGCTTCACCATCTCCAGCAACGAAGTGCTGGAGGCGCTGACCGATCCGCTCAACCAGATCGTCTCGGCCGTCAAGAACGCCCTGGAGCAGACCCCGCCGGAACTCGGTGCCGACATCGCCGACCGCGGCATGATGCTGACCGGTGGCGGTGCGCTGCTGCGTGACCTCGATCGTCTGCTGGCCGAGGAAACCGGCCTGCCGGTGCTGGTGGCCGAAGACCCGCTGACCTGCGTGGTGCGCGGCTGCGGCATTGCGCTGGAGCGCATGGACCGCCAGGGCAGCATCTTTACAAGCGAGTAAGTTCCCCGTGCCTGCGCGCCGCGCAGGCACCCCATCGCGCTGAAATGGCATGACCGCAACCGCACCGATGCTTTTTGAGCCGTGCCCCTGGCCGCCGCGTTCGCACGCGCTGCAGATCCGACGCTGAGCGCCATGCCCCTGGGAACCCTGGAGCGCAGTGCGCCTCCCTTCTTCAAGCAAGGCCCTTCGGCCCTGTCACGGCTGGCGCTCTATGGCGCTCTGGCCCTGTTCCTCATGGTGGCGGACGTCCGCTTCAAGCTGACCGGGCCGTTCCGCCAGGCCGTCTCCACCGTGCTCTACCCTGTGCAGTGGCTCATGCTGCAGCCGGTGGAGTTCGCGGGGCGGGGCGCCGGCTACTTCCAGGACCTGAAGACCGCGCAGCACGATGCCGATGCCGCGCGCAGCAAGATGGCGCAGATGTCCGAGCGCGCCAGCCAGGCCGAGCAACTGCTGCTGGAGAACGACCGCCTGCGCAAGCTGCTGGCGCTGCGCGAGCGGGTCAGCACGCCATCGCAGGCGGCCGAGGTCATCTATGACACCGCCGATCCCTACACCCGCCGGGTGGTGCTGGACAAGGGCCAGATGGGCGGCGTGGAGCTCGGCGCCCCGGTGCTCGACGAGGCCGGCATCCTGGGCCAGGTCACGCGTGTGTTCCCCATGCTCAGCGAGGTCACGCTGCTGGTGGACCGCGACCAGGCCATCCCGGTTCTCAACATCCGCACCGGCGCGCGCGGCGTCGCCTATGGCGATCCGGTCGCCGGCAACGAGGGCGGCATGGAACTGCGCTTCATGCCCGCCAATGCCGACGTGCGCGAGGGTGACCTGCTCACCACCAGCGGCGTGGACGGCCTGTACCCCTCGGGCCTGCCCGTGGCCAAGGTCGTGCGTGTGGAGCGCCGTGCCGATTCGGCCTTTGCGCGCATCTACTGCGCCCCGCTGGCCCAGGTGCAGGGGGCCCGCCACGTGGTGGTGCTCAAGCCGCTGTCGGGCCACATCCCGGAGCGGCCCGAGCCGGCACCCACGCCCAGCTCCAGCAAGAAGGGGCGCCACAAATGATCATGCCGCGCGGCCAGCCGCTGCTGCTCCCCGTCAATCCCGTGTTCATCGCTGCCAGCCTGGCGGTGGGGCTGGCCATCAACATGCTGCCCCTGGGCCGCGTGGTCTGGACGCCCGACCTGCTGATGCTGCTGATCGTGTTCTGGAGCGTGCACCAGCCGCTGCGCATCGGCATGGGCACGGCCTTTGCGCTGGGCCTGTGCATGGATGTGCAGCAGTCCGCGCTGCTCGGCCAGCATGCGCTGTCCTACTCGGTGCTGGCCTTCGGCGCCATCGCCATCCACCGCCGCCTGCTGTGGTTCAGCGTGCCCTCGCAGGCGCTGCAGGTGCTGCCGCTGTTCCTCATCGCGCATTCCATCGAACTGCTGGTGCGCGTGGTCTCGGGGGGCATCTTCCCCGGCCTGTGGATCTTCGTGGCGCCAGTGCTGGAGGCGCTGCTCTGGCCCCTGGCCAGCTGGGTGCTGCTGGCACCCCAGCGGCGCCCGCCCGATCGCGACCAGAATCGCCCGCTATGAGCCCGGTGTGGACCATCCAGCAACCCGCCTGCGCCCGCCGCATGGTGGTGGGGAGCGTGCAGCATGACTGAACTGCGCAACGCCGAAGCGGACTCCTCGCGCTTTCGCGCCCGCATCTTCACCGTCGCCTTCGTGGTGCTGCTGGCCTTCGGCCTGCTGGTCTCGCGCCTGGTGTACCTGCAGGTGGTGCGCCACGACGACCTGGCTGCCCAGGCCGAGAGCAACCGCACGGCCGTGGTGCCCATCGTCCCCAACCGCGGCCAGATCATGGACCGCAACGGCGTGGTGCTGGCCACCAACTATGCGGCCTATACGCTGGAGATCACGCCCTCGCGCACCGGCGGGCTGGAAGACACCATCGAGGAACTCGCCAAGGTGGTCGACATCCAGCAGCGAGACCGGCGGCGCTTCAAGCGCCTGCTGGAGGAGTCGCGCAACTTCGAGTCCCTGCCCATCCGCACGCGCCTCACGGACCAGGAAGTGGCGCGGTTTTCCGCGCAGCGCTACCGCTTCCCCGGTGTGGACATCAAGGCCCGGCTGTTCCGCAACTACCCGCTGGGCGATGCGGGCGCCCATGCCATCGGCTACATCGGGCGCATCAACCAGACCGAGAAGGCGCGCATCCAGGACTCGGAGGACGAGGCCAACTACCGCGGCACCGAATACATCGGCAAGCTCGGCGTGGAACAGAGCTTCGAGAACATGCTGCATGGCCTGACCGGCGTGGAGCGCATGGAGACCTCGGCCGGCGGCCATGCCGTGCGGCGCCTGGCCAGCCACCCGGCCACACCGGGCAACACGGTGATGCTGTCGCTGGACATCAAGCTGCAAAAGCTCATCGAGGACATGTTCGGCGACCGGCGCGGCGCGCTGGTGGCGATCGACCCGCGCAATGGCGAGGTGCTGGCACTGGTGAGCAAGCCCACCTTCGATCCGAACCTGTTCGTCGAAGGCATCGACAGCGAAAGCTGGCAGGCGCTCAACGAGTCCATCGACAAGCCGCTGCTCAACCGCGCGCTGCGCGGCACCTACCCGCCGGGCTCGACCTACAAGCCCTTCATGGCCCTGGCCGCGCTGCAACTGGGCAAGCGCTCGCCAAGCATGGTGGTCAGCGATCCGGGCTTCTACACCTTCGGCGGCCATACCTTCCGCAGCCATGAAGGCGGGCTGGGCGGCGTGGACATGCACCGCGCCATCCAGTTCTCGAGCAACACCTACTTCTATTCGCTGGCCGTTGAAATGGGCGTGGACGCCATCCACGACTTCATGAAACCGCTGGGCCTGGGCCAGGTCACGGGGATCGATCTCAATGGCGAGCTGCGCGGGGTGTTGCCCAGCACCGCCTGGAAGCGCAACGCCTACAAGCGTCCCGAGATGAAGCGCTGGCATCCGGGCGAGACCGTGTCCCTGGGCATCGGCCAGGGCTACAACAACTTCACCATGCTGCAGCTGGCGCAGGCCGAGGCCACGCTGGCCAATGGCGGCACGCGGTATGCGCCGCACCTCATCAAGGCGGTGCGCGACACGGTCACCGGCACCGTGACGCCGGTGGTGCAGCCCCCGGGCGAGAACCTCGGCTACCTGCCCAAGAACGTGGAGATCGTGCGCAATGCGCTGGTGGCGGTGAACAAGGGCGGCACGGGCACGCGCATCTTTGCCGGCGCACCCTACACCTCTGCCGGCAAGACGGGTACCGCGCAGGCCATGAGCCTGGGCCAGAACGTGCGCTACAACGCCAAGGCGCTCGAAGAGCACCAGCGCGACCACTCGCTCTTCGCGGCCTTCGCGCCGGCCGAGGAACCCAGGATCGCGCTGGCGGTCATCGTGGAGAACGCCGGCTTCGGCGCGGCTGCGGCCGGCCCGATCGCGCGGCGCGTGTTCGACTACTGGCTGCAGGGCGAGTACCCGAACGAGGAAGACCTGGCCGCCGTGCGCAAGGGCCTGGCCGCGGCGCCCATCGGCAAGCCGCGCCTCGCGGCCGATGTGCCCGTCAGCCCGGCGGCACCCTGAGTTTCTTCGTCAGGCCTTGGCGCCCTGTGCCGGCGGCGCCAGCTGGCTGAACACCAGCGCGGCCACGATCAGGGCCGCGCCGCCCAATCCTGCCCAGCCCAGCCGCTCACCCAGCAGGGCCCAGGCCGTGAGGGCGGCAAACACCGGCTCCAGCCCGAAGACGATGGCACTGCGCATGGCGTCCACGCGCTGCTGGCCCCAGGCCTGCAGCGTGACCACCACCACGCTGGCCAGCAGGCCCAGGTAGACCAGGGCCACCCAGGCATCGGCCGGCAGGCGGCCGGCGGCCTGGGGCAGCCAGTCCATCCCGCTGCCACGCGCGAGCAGCAGCAGCGTGGAAGCCAGGGCCATCACCAGGGCCTGCGCCGCCGCCATGCGCGTGGCCCGCAGCGGGTGGGCCGCGGTGCGCCGTGCGCATTCCTCCAGCGCCAGGATGTACAGGGCATAGAACACGGTGCTGGCCAGCGTCAGCGTATCGCCCAGGTTCCAGGGCTCGTTCTCGTGGAACATCAGCGCCATGCCCGCGCAGGCCATGGCGCAGGCCGCCCACAGGCGCCAGCCGTAGCGCCGGCCCATCAGCGCCATCGCGATCAGGGGCACGACCAGCACGTTCAGGCCGGTCACGAAGGCATTGCGGTTGCTGCTGGTGCGTGCCAGGCCCTCGATCTGCAGCCAGAACGCGAGGAACAGCAGCAGGCCCAGGGCGCAACCCCAGCGCCGCTCGTGGCGCAGCATGCCGCGCCACAGCGGCGCGAGCACCGCCAGGGCGATCACGAAGCGCAGCCAGATGATCTGCAGTGCATCGAGCTGGGCAGAGAGCAGCTTCATGGCGGGGAAGGTGGTGCCCCACACCACGGTCACCACCAACAGGGCCAGGAGGCCGAAACGTTCGGAGCGCATAGGTAGAAAAAGAAAAGGCTGGCCGGGTCTCCGGCCAGCCTGTCAGGCGAAAGGGATGCCGACGATCGATCAGTTGAACAGGTAGCGCGCCTGCAGGTTCAGGCGCAGCATGTCGCCCTTCTGGCCGTCGAAGGTGGTGCGGCGGCCACCGATCAGCTCGCTGCCCAGCTCCACGTTCTTGATCGGCAGGTAGTACATGCCGGCATGCCATTGGTAGAGCTTGTGGTTGCCTTCGCCGCCATAGGCGTTCACGTAGTCGTCGCCCAGGCGGTGGCGCGAGCGCACGGCGCCCAGCGACACGGTGCCGCGCATCTTCTCGCTGAACACATTGCTCAGGCCGATCACCACGCCGTGCGAGCGGTCCAGGCGCACGGTACCGCCATCGAGCACGGGGTAGTTCGTGCCCACCAGGTAGGCGCCATCGCCGTCGCCGTCCAGGCGCGTGTACTGGGCCATCAGGGTGGTGGTGCCGGTGATCTTGTAGCCGGCGCCGATACCCAGGCCCAGGCCGCGCTTGCTGAAACCGTCGATGCGCTGCTCGTGCGAGAGCAGGCGGGCGTTCACATTGCCCCAGTCGAAGGCCTTGTCCACGCGGGCCACGAAGTTCAGGCCCTTGGCGCCATCGGTGGGTTCTTCGAGCGCGAACTGGAACTTGGCCAGGTCAGGGTTGTTGTAGGTGTAGCGGATCTGCGCGGGGCGGCGGAAGGTGGCGCCGGGCGGGCCGTTGAAGTCCACGGTCTCGGGCAGGTTGTCCGTGTCCATGAAGGTCGACCAGGTCTGGCCGATCAGCCAGCCGGCGTACTCGCCGTAGGCATGGCGCAGGCGCAGGCGGTTGCGGTTGCACTCGCTGCCGCAGTAGGCGTAGAAGTCGGCTTCGATCTTGGTGTTGAAGGTGCCGATCGACGTGGGCGTGGAGGTCTCGAAGCCGAAGCGCGAGGTCTGCGCGGTCAGGCTGCTCTTGCCGCCGCGCGTGTCGCCCAGGGGCTGTTCCATCAGGTTGGTGAAGGTGTCGCCGGGGGCCGTGCCCTTGAAGTCCTTGACCAGGTTGGCCTCGGCAAAGCCGTAGACACGGATCGAGGTCTCGCTGCCGGGCAGGCGGAAGCTGCCGGGGATGTCGCCGAGCACCACGGCGTCCTTCTGCTTGAGCTCCACGGCCTCGATGCGGTCGTTCCAGGCCGATGCCGAGGCGGCGGGCGCGGCAGGCGCCTGGGCCTGCTGGGCCTTGAGCGCGTTGAGCTCGGCACGCAGGGCCTTGAGCTCGTTGCGCATCTCTTCGAAGTCCTTGGCGGTCTGGGCAAAGGCTGCGGGTGGCAGGCTGCACAGGCCGGCGGCCATCAGGGCGAGGAACGTGTGGTTCAGTTTCATGGTCACTCCGGTAGGGGCTTGTGGTTGTTGCGCTGGGTGGGCCTGGATCTCAGGCGCCCATGCGGCCGATGAAGGCGCGGATGCGGTCGTTGGCGGGGTTGTCGAAGAATTCGGCGGGTGCTGCGTCGTGGGCGATGCGCCCCTGGTCGAAAAACATCACGCGGTCGGAGACCTCGCGGGCAAAGCCCATTTCGTGGGTCACCACGATCATGGTCATGCCGCCACGGGCCAGTTCGCGCATCACGTCGAGCACTTCCTGCACCATTTCGGGGTCCAGGGCCGAGGTGGGCTCGTCGAACAGCATCACCTTGGGCTGCATGGCCAGCGCGCGGGCAATGGCCACGCGCTGCTGCTGACCGCCCGAGAGCTGCCAGGGGTATTTGTGCGCATGGTCCTGCATGCCCACGCGGCGCAGCAGGGCCATGGCCTGCTCATTGGCCTGGGTGCGCGGCGTGCGGCGGATGCGCCGGGGCGCCAGCGTCACGTTGTCCAGCACGCTCATGTGGCCGAACAGGTTGAACTGCTGGAACACCATGCCGACTTCGCTGCGCTGCTTTTGCAGCGTGTGCTGGTCGTCGGTCACGGGCTCGCCGCCGATGGTGATGGTGCCGCTGTCGTGCGGCTCCAGCCGGTTGATGGCGCGCAGCAGCGTGCTCTTGCCCGAGCCCGAGGCACCGATGATCACGGTCACCTCGCCGGTGTTGAACACGGTGGAGACATCGCGCAGCACCTGGTGGCTGCCGAAGGACTTGCAGACCTGCTTGACGACGATGAAAGGCGTGGGGCGGCTCATTGGTTGCGCCCTTCCACGTCGAAGCGGTACTCCACGGCGTTCGAGATCTGGGTCACCAGCGTGGTCAAGAGCAGGTAGGTGATGGCCACCGTGGACAACGTGGCAATCGGCTGGAACGTGGCCGACTGGATGCGGTTGCCCACGTTGGTGAGCTCCACCACGCCGATGGCATAGGCCAGCGAAGAGTCCTTGAGCAGCGCCACGAAGTTGCTGACCAGCGGCGGCAGCGAGATCTTGAAGGCCTGCGGGAACACCACGTCGGCGAACACATGCATGCGGCCCAGGCCCAGGGCCCGGGCGGCTTCGGTCTGGCCGCGCGGAACGGCCAGCAGCCCGGCGCGGATGGCCTCGGCGTTGTAGGCGCCCACGTTCAGGCCCAGGGCCAGCACGGCCGCCGCGAAGTCGGGCAGGTTCAGCCCCGGCACCAGCACCGGCAGCGCAAAGTAGACGAACAGGATCTGCACCAGCAGCGGCGTGCCGCGGATGACCCAGATGTAGAAGCTGGCCACCCAGCGCACGGCCATGAAGCGCGAGGTGCGGGCCAGTGCGGCGCCGGTGCCGAGCACCAGGCCCAGGCTGCCGCTCACCAGGGTGAGCCACAGAGTGGTGCGCGCGCCGTCAGAGAAGGCCTGGGCGTTGGGCCCGATGGGCTCGGGCAGGAAAGAGAGCAGTTTGCCCAGCAGCGCCAGCGCCAGGACCATCAGGACGACGGCCGAGACGAGCGTGGCGTTGCTGCGCTGCTGGCGAGACCAGCGCTCGGGCCAAAGGGCAGTGAGCATGGGAAACCCCGTTCAGGACCAGGGGTCAGTTCGTGCAGCGAACGTCTTCGTTGAAGTACTTCTTGGACAGCGCGGCATAGCTGCCGTCGGCCATCACTTCGGCCAGCGCCTTGTTCCAGCCGCCGGCCAGCGAGCTGTTGCCCTTGGCCACGGCAGCGGCGATGCGCTCGATGAACAGCATGTCGCCGAGCTTGAAGCCAGCGCCGGGGTTCTTCTCGGACACGGCCTTGGCCACGAAACGGTCGGTCACCCAGGCGTCCACGCGGCGCGAGTTCAGCGCGCTGCGGGCGTCGACGTCGGTGGGGAAGTTCTTCATTTCCTTGATCGACGACACCTTCTGCACGTTCTCGAGGTAGCTGGTGCCGGTCTGCACGGCAACCACCTTGCCGGCCAGGTCCTTGGCGCTCTTGATGGCCGGGTCCATGGCGATGATCATGCCGCCCGAGCAGTAGTGGGGTTCGGTGAAGGTCACGGCCTTGGCGCGCTCTTCGGTGATGCCGTGGGAGGCGATCACCAGGTCCCAGCGGTCCTGGCGCAGGCCGGTCAGCAGGGCGTCGAAACCCAGGGTCTTCCACTGGATCGTGAGGCCCATCTTCTTGGCCACGAGCTCGGCCGTCTCCACTTCGAAGCCGGTCAGCGTGGTGCCGTTGAAGAAATTGAAAGGTGCGAACTGTCCTTCGGTCGCGATGAGGATCTTGCCGTCCTTCTTCACCTCGTCCAGAGTCCGGGCCTGGGCGGAGAAGGCGGCGCAGAGCGCGAGGGCGGTGGCTACAGCCTTGAACAATTGCATGGGATGGATCCTGTACGGGGTATTTCAGGTACAAAAAATCCGGCATGCGGGTAAGCAGGCCGGAGACGGTGGGAGTGCACGAATGCCATCGCGGATTGCGATGGCTGACGTCACGAAATAGTCACCAATTATAAGGAGGGGGATTTTTCCGCCGCCACAGGGGAGGCCCTGCAAAAGCCGGTTGTGTGCCAATTCACAACAGGTTTAGAGAAGTCTCCCGGGCTTTTGGGGCGCCCGGCATGGCCTACCTAGCGCCAGAAAGCGTCGTAGCCCGTCTTGAGGATCAGCGCCCCGACCACCACGATGAAGATGCCGCGCACGAAGCCGGTGCCGTGCTTGAGCGCCATGTGCGTGCCGATGAGGCTGCCCGCCACATTGGCCACGGCCAGCGTCACCGCAAAGTGCCACCAGACATGGCCCTTGGCCGCAAACAGGGCGATGGCCGCCACATTGGTGGCCGTATTGAGCAGCTTGGCCGACGCCGAGGCATTGAGGAAGTCGTAGCCGAGCAGCCGCACGAACAGGAAGACGAAGAAGCTGCCCGTGCCCGGGCCGAAGAACCCGTCATAGAAGCCGATGGCCAGGCCGATCAGGCTCGCGGCGGCGATTTCCGCGCGGCCTGCGAAGCGCGGCGTGTGGTGCCGCCCCATGTCCTTCCTGGCCAGCGTGTAGGCCAGCACGCCCAGCAGCACCAGCGGCAGCAGGCGGCGCAGGAAGTCGGGCGATACCACGGTGACGGCCCAGGCCCCGGCGAACGAGCCCGCAAAGCCGGCGGCCGCGGCCGGCAGCAGGGCCGCCCAGCGCATCTGCACGCGGCGGCTGTACTGCCAGGTGGCCATGGCCGTGCCCCAGACGCCGGCCGCCTTGTTGGTGCCCAGCAGCGTGGCGGGCGGCGCCACGGGAAATGCCGCGAACAGCGCCGGCACCAGCACCAGGCCGCCGCCGCCGACGATGGCATCCACAAAACCGGCCAGCAACGAGGCGAGGGTGATGAAAATCCATTCCATCCCTTGATTGTCGCACCCCGCCAGCTACGTTTTTGCTAGCGATATCGCTTTCGCTGCGGGCATAAAAAAGGCGCTGGGATTGCCAGCGCCTGAAAGGGGGGTGCATCTCGTTGGATGCTTGTTCGGTTGTGCTTGTAGGGATGTCTCCTCGGCCCCTCGTCCAGCACACCGGGGCGCGCTTTCGAGTGACGGTACTGTAACGGCGGCACCCGCTTGGTGCATTGGGGGTTTCCCGCCCCCATTTGGGGGAGCAGATCGGGCGGGGAGGCGCCCGGATTGCCCCAAATGGGGCTTTTTGCTTGGCATGCCTTGTGCGTTGTGCCTTGTAACAAATTGCGAAAAGGGAGCTTCCACATGCGGGCAGTCATCCATGGGTTCGTCACGGTCATGGCCTTGTGCCTTGGGCTCTGCACCACAACGGCCTGGGCGCAGGCGCCCGCTCCCGAAGCCGCCGCATCGGCCACCATGGCCACGCCTGCACCCGCACCCTTGACGCGCCCTGGCCTGGTGGCCAAGGAGGCCATCAATGCCGCCGACACCGCCTGGATGATGACCTCCACGGCCCTGGTGCTGCTCATGACGCTGCCGGGCATCGCCCTGTTCTACGCCGGCATGGTGCGCCGAAAGAACGTGCTCAACACCATGGCCAGCGTGGTGGCCATCGCCGCGCTGGTGAGCCTGTGGTGGTTTGCCATCGGCTACTCCTGGGCCTTCACCCCGGGCAGTGCCTGGCTGGGCGGCACCGAGCGCATGGGCTTTGCCGGGTTCGACTTCCAGCTGGCGGCCGGCAAGCTCTCGGTGAGCCATGTCGCGCCGGCCATTCCCGAGTCGGTCTACGCCATGTTCCAGCTCACCTTCGCCATCATCACCGCCGCGCTGCTGGTGGGGGCCGTCGTCGAGCGCATGCGCTTTTCCGCGATGCTGCTGTTCATCAGCCTGTGGACGGTGTTCATCTACGCACCCGTGGCGCACTGGGTCTGGGAGCCGGGCGGCTGGCTGGCGCAGATGGGGGCCCTGGACTTTGCCGGGGGCTCCGTGGTGCACGTGAACGCCGGCGTGGCCGGCCTGGTGTGCGCCTGGTTCCTCGGGCGGCGCAGCGGTTACGGGCGCGAGCCGTTCGAGCCCTACAGCCTGGCGCTGACCATGGTGGGCGCGGGCATGCTCTGGGTGGGCTGGTTCGGCTTCAACTCCGGCTCTGCCGTGGCAGCCGACGGCCGGGCAGGGCTGGCCATGGCCGTCACCCATGTGGCCGCCGCTGCCGGCGCGCTGTCCTGGATGCTGGGCGAGGCCGTCATGCGCGGGCGGCCGTCCTTGCTGGGCCTGTGTTCGGGCCTGGTGGCCGGGCTGGTGGCCATCACGCCCGCCGCCGGCTTCGTCACCCTGCGCTCGGCCGTGGTCATCGGCCTGGTGGCCGGTCTGGCCTGCTACTGGGGCGCAACGGGGCTCAAGCGCCTGCTGCGTGCCGATGACTCCCTGGACGTCTTCGGCGTGCACGGCATCGGCGGCATCGTGGGCTCGCTGCTCACCGGCGTGCTGGCCAGCCGCAGCGTGGGCGGCGTGGCGGGCAGCCTGTGGACCCAGGCCATCGGCGTGGGCGCGGTGATGCTGTTCAGCCTGGTGGGCACGGCGCTGCTGCTGTGGATCACCAACCTCGTGCTCGGCCTGCGCGTGGATGAGCAAAGCGAACAGGCGGGTCTGGATATTGCACAGCACCGGGAGCGCCTGGGTCAGTAGGCCTGCCAACGTTCTGAGGAGTTCATCACCATGCAGGACAGCGACAAACTCGCCATCGCAGCGCATCTGCACGTGCTGCTGCGCCGCAAGACCGGCCGCGTGACCGACACCGAGTGGATGGCGGTCAACGCCGAGTACGCGCTGGAGGTCGTGCGCTTCGCACGCCAGCATGCGCTGGAGGACGGAGTGCCCGAGCTCGCTGAATGGGCCGACCGGCTCGATCGGGCGGTGCACGAGCCGGCCCCTGCGCCGCAGCGTCGCCCCTTGCTGGATGCCGCCAGCCAGGCGGTGCGCCAGCGCCTGGTGCCTGCTCCGGTCGTCGAGGTACCCCGCTACGTGGGCGGCATACGCTGACGGCTTACGCCCTCTGCGCCGCCAGGATCCATTCGGACGCCTTCTCGGCCAGCATCAGCGTGGGCGAGTTGGTGTTGCCGCTGGTGATGGTGGGCATGGCGCCCGCATCCACCACGCGCAGGCCGGCAATGCCACGCACGCGCAGCTGCGAATCGAGCACGGCCATTGGGTCGTCGGCCCGGCCCATGCGCGTCGTGCCCACGGGGTGGAAGATGGTGGTGGCGATGTCGCCGGCCAGGCGTGCCAGGTCTTCATCGCTCTCGAACTGCACGCCGGGCTTCCACTCCTCGGGCTGGTAGCCCGCCAGGGCCGGCTGGGCCACGATGCGGCGCGTGACGCGCAGGCTGTCGGCGGCCACCTGCCGGTCCTCGGGGGTGCTCAGGTAGTTGGGGGCGATGGCCGGCGCGGCCTGGAAGTCCGCGCTCTTGATCTGCACCGTGCCGCGGCTCGTGGGGTTGAGGTTGCAGACGCTGGCCGTGAAGGCCGGAAAGCTGTGCAGGGGCTCGCCGAAGGCGTCGAGCGACAGGGGTTGCACGTGGTACTCGATGTTGGGCCAGGGTTGGCCGGGGTCGCTGCGCGTGAAGGCGCCGAGCTGCGACGGCGCCATGCTCATGGGGCCGCTGCGCTTCATGGCGTACTCCAGCCCGATCTTGGCCTTGCCCCAGAGCGAGCCAGCCATGGTATTGAGCGTGGGCACGCCGTTGACCTTGAACACCGCGCGGATCTGCAGATGGTCCTGCAGGTTGGCGCCCACGCCCGGCAGGTCCTGCACCACGGCGATGCCATGCCGCTGGAGCAGGTCGGCCGGGCCGATGCCCGACAGCTGCAGCAGCTGGGGCGAGTTGATCGCGCCGGCGCACAGGATCACCTCGCCGGTGGCGTGGGCGGTGACCATCTCATGCCCGTCCCAGACCTTCACGCCCGTGCAGCGGCGCGTACCGTCGGCCTGGGTCTCGATGATGAGCTGCGTGGCATGCGCGGCGGTCCACATCTCGAAGTTGGGCCGGCCGTAGCAGGTGGGCCGCAGGAAGGCCTTGGCCGTGTTCCAGCGCCAGCCGCTCTTCTGGTTGACCTCGAAGTAGCCCACGCCCTCGTTGCTGCCGCCGTTGAAGTCGTCGGTGGCCGGGATGCCGGCCTGCTGCGCGGCCTTGGAAAAGGCGTCCAGCACGTCCCAGCGCAGGCGCTGCTTCTCCACGCGCCACTCGCCGGTGCTGCCGGTGGACTTGTTGCCGTGCAGGCGCTTGAAGTTCTCGTTGACCTCGCCGGGCTGGTCCAGGCGCCAGTGGTCCTCGTGGCGACGGAAGTAGGGCAGGGCGTTGTCCCAGCGCCAGCTGGCATCCCCGGTGAGCTCGGCCCACTGGTCGTAGTCGCGCGCCTGGCCACGCATGTAGATCATGCCGTTGATGCTGCTGCAGCCACCCAGTGTCTTGCCGCGTGGGTAGCGCAGGGTGCGGCCGTTCAAGCCGGCATCGGGCTCGGTGTTGTAGAGCCAGTCGGTGCGCGGGTTGCCGATGCAATACAGGTAGCCCACGGGAATGTGTATCCAGTGGTAATCATCCTTGCGACCCGCCTCGATGAGCAGCACGCGCTTGCGGCCGTCGGCGCTCAGGCGGTTGCACAGCAGGGCACCCGCTGTGCCGCCGCCGATGATGATGTGGTCAAACGTGGTGTCGCTCATGGGAAGTACGGTGTGGCAAAGGGGTGGCGCAGGTTGATCGGAAGGGTCGGCGCCATTGTGCGGAGCGCGTTGGTGGTGTCGAGGGGGTAAACGCGGCTTGCTAGCAAGTTTGTAGCTTGCATGGCTTGCAGGATTTGCGATTGCAAGCAATTTGATAATAATTGCAAGCATTCGGGCCCGTGTCGTGCTTGCACGCAAGGGCTTGTCCTACCTGCGGGCCATCGGCTCCGCTACCATGCTTCCCCAACTCCCTTACCGGTGGCTTGCGCCGCCCGTTTCATGACCGACCCTGCCCCGCGCATTGCCCGCACCGACACCCCCGAAGGCCCGGGGCTGCTGCTGCATGGCCGCTGGGGTGCTGCAGAGCTGGGCACGCGCAGGCAGTGGAAGTCCCTGTCCGCGCAGCTTGAGGCGCAGCCGGGCGGTGCCGGGCTTGGCTGGGACCTGCGCCAACTGCAGTGGCTGGACCACGTGGGCGCACAGTTGCTGTGGAACCACTGGGGCCGCGCCTGGCCCGAGCGCCTGGCGCTCACCGACATCCAGCGCGACATCCTGGAGCGCGTGGCCGAGTTCACCGTGGCCGAGCCGCCGCCGCCCGAGCCCTGGAGCCTGGCCAAGGAGGTGGACCACCTGGGCCTGCTGGTGCTGCACGGCGTGGACCATGCGCGCCACGTGCTGCAGATGGTGGGGCAACTGGTGCTGGACCTGCTGCGCCTGGCGCGAGCGCCCCAGCGCGGCCCCTGGCGCGACGTGTCGGGCCACCTGTACCGCATGGGCGCCACGGCGCTGCCCATCACGGCGCTGGTCGGCTTCCTGATCGGGGTGGTGCTGGCCTACCTGATGTCGCTGCAGCTGCGCCAGTTCGGCGCCGAGTCGTTCATCGTCAATATCCTCGGCATCTCGCTGATCCGCGAACTCGGGCCCATGCTCGCAGCCATCCTGGTGGCCGGGCGCTCGGGCTCGTCCATCACTGCGCAGATCGGCGTGATGCGCGTGACCGAAGAGCTCGATGCCATGCGCGTCATGGGCATCCCGCATGGCTTTCGGCTGGTGATGCCGCGCACGCTGGCGCTGGCGCTGGCCATGCCGCTGATCAGTGTGTGGACCACGCTGGCCGCGCTGGCCGGCGGCATGCTGGCCGCCGACGTCGCCATGGACATCTCGCCCGCGTATTTCGTGCAGGCCTTGCCCTCCGCCGTGAAGATCGGCAACCTGGGGCTGGCCATGGCCAAGTCGGTGGTGTTCGGTGCCTGCATCGCGCTCATCGGCTGCCATTGGGGCCTGCGCGTCAAGCCCAATACCCAGAGCCTGGGCGAGGGCACCACGGCCTCGGTGGTCACGTCCATCACCATGGTCATCATCGTGGATGCGCTGTTTGCCATCGGCTTCAAGAGCATCGGGATCTGACGCCATGGCCACCACGACAGACACCGCTCCCATCGCTGCCATTGGCAATAGGCCGCAGGCGCTGGACGTGCCCCCGGGCACCCCGCCCGTGGTCGAGGTCAAGGGCCTGTGGAGCGTGTTCGGCAAGGGCAGCGAAGCCTTCGCCGTGCACCAGGACCTCGAATTCACCGTGCAGCGCGGCGAGATGCTGTCGCTGGTCGGCGGCTCGGGCACGGGCAAGACGGTGCTGCTGCGCCAGATACTGGGGCTGGCGCGGCCCGCGCGCGGCACGGTCACGGTGCTCGGCCGCCCGGCCTCCGAGATGGG
Source organism: Acidovorax sp. GW821-FHT09B03 (assembly GCF_059418305.1). NCBI lineage: Bacteria > Pseudomonadati > Pseudomonadota > Betaproteobacteria > Burkholderiales > Comamonadaceae > Acidovorax > Acidovorax sp. GW821-FHT09B03. Next base: position 33,813 of record NZ_JBWKPP010000016.1, on the reverse strand, counting down.
GCGCGCGGGCGCGGCCAGCCGGGTGGGCATGCTGTTCCAGCATGGGGCGCTGTTCTCGGCCTTCAACGTGCTCGACAACGTGGCCTTCGCGCTGCGCGAACAGGGCACCCTGCCCGACGATCTGGTGCGCGATGCCGCGCTGGTCAAGCTGCAGATGGTGGGCCTCAAGCCCGAGCACGCCAGCCGCATGCCGTCCGACCTGTCGGGCGGCATGGTCAAGCGCGTGGCCCTGGCGCGGGCATTGATCATGGACCCGCCGCTGCTGCTGCTCGACGAGCCCACGGCCGGGCTCGACCCGAACAGCGCCGACGAGTTCTGCGCGCTGCTGCGCGAGCTGCACGCGGCGCTGGGCCTCACGGTGGTCATGGTCACGCACGACCTCGATACCCTGTTCGCCCTGTCCACGCGGGTGGCCGTACTGGCCGACAAGAAGGTCATCGTCACCGGGCCACCCACCGAGGTGGCGCGCTTCAAGCATCCCTTCATCGAGCACTTCTTCATGGGTGAACGTGGCCAGCGCGCCATGGCCCCCCTGGCAGGCTCGCCCGGGCAGCCGGCCGCGGCCCCAACGCAGACTTCCAAGGACGCCTGATGGAAAACAAATCACATGCACTCGCCGCCGGCATCTTCGTCATCGTGGTGGCCGCCATGCTGGCGGGCCTGGCGATCTGGCTCACGCGCGACAACGCCAACTACGAGCAGTACGAGCTGTCCACCAAGGACGGCGTGAGCGGCCTGCAGCCCCAGGCCACTGTGCGCTACAAGGGTGTGGCCGTGGGCAAGGTCACGCGCATCGGCTTCGATCCCCAGGTCAATGGCAATGTGCTGATCCGCATTGCCGTGAACGAGCAGGCCCCCATCAGCCCCAACACCTTCGCCGTGCTGGGCTACCAGGGCGTCACCGGCCTGGCCCACGTGCAGCTCGACGATGCGGCCTCGCCGTACCCCGAGCTGCCGCCCGGTCCGAGCGGCCTGCCGCGCCTGCCGCTCAAGCCTTCGCCGTTTGGCCGCCTGGCCGAGCAGGCGCCGGCCATCCTGGGCCAGGTGGAGGAGGCCACGCGCCGCATCAACCAGCTGCTGGGCGACAACAACCAGAAGCTGCTCACCGAAGCCATCGGCAACATCGGCCAGGCGGCCGGCAGTGTCAACGCGCTCACCAAACGGCTGGATACCACGCTGCAGACCCGCATCGACCCGGCACTGGCATCACTGCCCGCGCTGGCCGGCGATGCGCGCCAGACCCTGCAGTCGCTGCAGAAGGCCGGTACCAGCGTGTCGGACATGGCGGCGGGCATCAATGCCACCAACCAGCGGCTTGCGGCCGAGGGTGGGGCCATCGACCAGATCACCCAGGGCACCCAGGCGCTCACGCGCGCGGCCGACGCGCTGGGCAGCAACACCCTGCCGCGCGTCACCCGCGCGGCCGATGAACTGTCGCGCACGGCGCGCCAGATCGGCCGGGCCGCCAACAGCGTGAGCGACAACCCGCAATCGTTCATCTATGGCTCGGGCCGCATCCCCCCCGGTCCGGGCGAAGAGGGTTTTGCCGCACCCGGTGCCGCGCGCTGATGGCGCTGTCCGACGCATTCAAGGAGTACATCGCCATGCTGGATAACCAACGCACTGTCTCGGGACGCCTGGAGCGCCGGAGCGTCGCCCTGGTGTGCGCCGCCGCCCTCCTGGCCGGTTGTTCGGCCCTGCCCGGCCCCCCCACACGGGCGGTGCAGTACGACTTCGGCCCTGGCGCCATGGCGACGGCGCCGAGCGACCGCCGCGCCCCGCTGTCGCCGCTGGCGCTGGCCGATGTGGAGGCCACCGGCATGCCCGAGAGCAGCACCTCGGTGCTCTACCGCCTGGCCTACGCCGATGCCCAGCAGCCACGGCCCTATGCGCAGGCACGCTGGAGCCAGCCTCCGGCCGTGCTGGTGCAGCAGCGCATCCGCGAGCACCTGGGCCTGCGCCGGGCCATCCTGAACACCAGCGATGCGGCCGTGCAGGCCCGCGTGGCGAACAAGCGCCCCACCGTGCTGCGCCTGGAGCTCGAAGAGTTCAGCCAGGTGTTCAGCAGCGCCACCGAGAGCGCGGGGCTGGTGCGCCTGCGTGCCACCGTGGCCGAACCGACCCAGTTGGGCGAGAACCTGGTGGGCCAGCGGGTCTTCATCGTGCAGCGCCCTGCGGCCACGGCCGATGCGGCGGGAGGGACCCGCGCGCTTGCCGAGGCAGCCCAGCAGGCCGCGCGCGACATCGACGAATGGCTGGAGCAGGTGGTGCAGGCGCGCTGAGGCGCCAGCCCCCGCAGCGGGCGGTCTGCTGCGGTTGAAACACTTTGTGTATTCGGCCCAAACCCTACTTTGGTAGGGTGCCCCGGCAAGCAACCCTCTCCCATAATGGCCCGGACCGTGTTGACGATCTGTTCGGGGCCGCGCAAGTCCCTTGTGGGCAGCAACCGCAGGCGCTGCCCGACACGGTTTCGCATGGATCGTCAGTACGTTCCTGGCGTGCACAAACGCCTGGTGCCTACCGCTGCGGCCAGCCCTGTGCCTGCCGCAGCGAGAAGCTGTTGGTTGGTTTTTTCTTCTTCCCCGCCCTGTGGGCGCGTGGCGGGGCGGCGCACGCTGAGCCACCCTGGCCCCCGCAGGCTCCGATCCACGTTCATTGCCGAGGTCATTTCCCGTATGTTCTTCAAGCCATCGCTGCTGCGCTCCGCCTGCGCCGCCACCATCGCCCTTGCCGCCACCGCCACCACCGCCTGGGCCGGTGACAAGCTCTATGTGCAGGACAGCGGCAAGATCATGCTCGTCGATGTGGACGCCAAGTCCCTGACCCTGGTGTCGCGCCCCACGGTAGACGGCTCCATCACCGACATCGCCACCAACGCCGCCGGCACGCTGTATGTGCTGACCTTCACTTCGCTGTACCGCCTGGATGCCGCGGGCAACGCCACGCTGATCGGCAAGCACGGCATCAATGGCGCCAACGCGCTCACCTTCGACGGCGGCGGCCGGCTGTTCGGTGCCTCCAGCACCAACAAGAACCTCTACCAGATCAACCCCGACAACGCGCAGTCCACCATCGCCGGCACCCTGCCCGCGCAGTCGGCAGGCGACCTGGCCTACCTCAACGGCCGGCTGTTCTTTGCCGGCGAGAACGACTCGCTGGGCATCGTCAACCTGCGCAACAACCAGCAGTCGGCCAACGTCGGCAGCTTCGGCCTGGCCACGTCGGTCTACGGCCTGGCCGAGGGCGACAGCAACACGCTGTACGGCGCTGCCTTCGACAAGCTGTTCAAGGTGGACCCCTCCACCGGCGCCATCAGCTACGTGATGAACTTCACCGGCCTGGGCCAGGCCGGTGGCCTGGCACCGTTCAAGGCGGTGGTCACGCGGGCCGAGGACCGGCTGTTCAACTATGCGGAAGACAGCTTCCCCACCATGTTCAAGCCCTCGTTCGCCCCTTCGCTGACCTCTGGCAACCAGTACTACCGCTTCTACCGCGACACCGGCACCATCCTGTCCATCAGCAACGGCCAGCTGAGCTACACCTCGGTGGGTTCGGCACCGGGCGTCCTGGGGGCAGTGGATACCTTCCTGCCGCTGGCGATCGGCGCTGGGTACTGATTCGGTACATCCCCCTGAGGCGCTTCGCGCCTTCACCCCTTCTCTCGAATTGCTGCGCAATTCGGGAAGGGGGACGCAACCCGTGCGGCGGGGCGGCCCTTGCACGGTTGCTCTGGCTTGGGCAGTGCGTGCGCACAGGCTGTGGGTTCTATTCCCGCAGCTGTTTCTTGGCGCCTTCAATGCCGGTCACCACGCGGGCGTAGCGCGCGAAGCTCCAGTAGGCCCAGCCCCAGTCCATGAGCACGACCAGGCGGTTGCGAAAGCCGATGAGGAAATAGACGTGGGCGAAGAGCCAGAACAGCCAGGCGAAATAGCCTGAAAAGCGCACCGGCCCCATGGGCGAGGTGAGGTCCACCACGGCGGCGTTGCGGCCGATGGTGGCCAGGTTGCCGTAGTCGCGGTAGCGAAAGGGCTGCGTGGCCTGCTGGGCCAGGCGGCGCAGCACGTTGGCGGCGGCGGCGCGGCCCATCTGCTTGGCGCCGGGCGAGACGCCTGGCACGGGCGTGGGCTCCTGGCCGGGCACATGGCTATTGGCCGCAGCCAGGTCGCCCACCACGCTGATCTCGGGGTGGCCGGGCAGGCTGAGATCGGGTTCGACCACCACGCGGCCTGCGCGGTCGGTGGTGCAGCCGGTGGCCTCGGCCAGCAGGCGCCCCAGCGGCGAGGCGGCCACGCCGGCCGCCCAGACGATGCACTGGCTGGGAATCGCATAGCTGGCGGCAGTGGGGTCCGCACCCGGCGCGGGGCCGGCCACCGTGAGGCCCGTGGCATCGATGGCGGTGACCCGCGCATTCACGCGCACTTCAACGCCCAGCTTTTCCAGTTGCTCCTTGGCGCGCTGGCTCAGGGCCTCGGGCATGGCCTGCAGCACCCGCGTGCCGCCTTCGAGCAGGATGATCCTGGCGCTGGCCGGGTCGATGTGGCGGAACTCGCCAGGCAGGGTGTGGCGCGCGATCTCGGCCAGGGTGCCGGCCATCTCCACGCCCGTGGGCCCACCGCCCACCACCACGAAGTTGAGCCAGGCGGCGCGGCGCACCGGGTCGCCCTCGCGCTCTGCGGCCTCGAAGGCCAGCAGGATGCGGCGGCGGATCTCGAAAGCGTCGTCCAGGGTCTTGAGGCCGGGCGCGAACGGGGCCCAGTCGTCGCGGCCGAAGTAGCTGTGGGTGGCGCCCGCAGCCACGATCAGGTGGTCGTAGGGCAGGGCATCGCCACCCTGCAGCAGCACGCTGCGTGCGGCCACATCGATGCGCTCCACCTCGCCCAGCAGCGTGGTCACGTTGGGCTGCTTGCGAAACAGGTGGCGCACGGGAGCTGCAATCGCCGGCGCCGAGAGTCCGGCGGTGGCCACCTGGTACAGGAGGGGCTGGAAGAGATGGTGGTTGGTCTTGTCGATGACCGTGACATCGATGGCGCTGCCGTGCAGTGCGCGGGCCGCTTCGAGCCCGCCAAACCCGCAACCGATGATGACGACCCGAGGGCGGATGGCTGTATTGGGAATGCTGCTCATGGCTGCATTATGGGCAGTCTGCGCGGGACGATCCCAATACGGAATCGCTGGCGTCGTTGGTTCGCTGGGTCAGTTGCCCATTGCGCTGCACGACACCCGCTGCGCACGAAACTGGCGTGCGCCAAAGCCAGTGCCCCGTGCAAGGGCCGCCCCGCCGCACCGGGGGCGTCCCCCTCCCAGATTGCGAAGCAATATGAGAGAGGGGGAAGGCGCGAAGCGACTCAGGGGGTGTTCACTTCATGCGTTCATGAAACCCAGGTCCACGGGGTATTCGGCGCCGCCGAAGTGGCTCAGGTTGGGCAGCACCCCGGCCAGCTCGGTGCTGCTTACGCCGAACCACTTGGCCAGTGTGGCCGCGTACTGGTCCACCGAGGTGCTGGGCAGCAGGCGGCCCTGGCCCACATGCCACTGGTCGTCGGGCGCGGTGGTGTTGGTGTTGCTGACCGGTGGGGCCGAGCCGTAGAAGGCCTTGCCCTTGACGGCGCCGCCCACCATCAGGTGGTGGCTGCCCCAGCCGTGGTCGGAACCATCACCGTTGGAGTTGAGCGTGCGGCCGAAGTCGGACGCGGTGAAGGCCGTCACCTTGTCGGCGATGCCCAGTTCCACCGTGGCGCTGTGGAAGGCGGTCATCGCATCGCTCAGGCGCTGCATCAGCCCCGGCTGCTGGGAGATCAGGTTGTCGTGCAGGTCGAAGCCGCCCATCGAGACCATGAACACCTGGCGCTTGGTGCCCATGGTGCCGCGCGCGCCGATCAGGCGCGCCACCATCCTGAGCTGGTCCGCCAGGCCGTTGTTGGCGGGGAAGGGCGTGGCCAGGTTCACGCCCGCGATGCCGGTGGTGACCAGCGATTCGGAGGTCACGGCGCGCGTGGTCACCTTGTTGTATTCGTTCTCCAGCGTCTGGCCGCTGGTCTGCTGGATCAGGCTGGTCAGCGCCGAGCGCACGGCGGTGGAGCCATAGACGCTGTTCTTGACGCCATTGATCGGGATCGCACCGCTGGTGCTCACCTGGTATTGCAGGGCCGAGTCGCCCGAAAGAAACACCGCATTGCCCGTGACCGAGATGCAGGTGAACAGCGAGTTGGCGTTGGACGACAGGGCCAGGTCGCCGATGTTGCCGCCCCAGCCGATGGTCGAGCCTTCGGGCGAGGACGACTGCCACACCGACTGCTGGTCGTTGTGCGAGAACAGCTTGGGCGGCAGCGGGTAAAGGCTGCGGTTGGAGCCGTTGTACTGGGCGCGCGTCAGCGGCACCACCAGCGGGCCGACGTTGAGCTGCACGGCGGCCTTGCCGCTGTTGAACAGGCCCGTGAGGCCCGACATGGCCGGGTGCAGCGCGTACTGGCGACCACCGGGCAGGGCGGCCGTGGGGCTGAGCAAGGTGGCACCCAGTGCATCCCTGGGGATGGCGATGCCGCCACCGCCGAGACCGTTGCCGCCCCGGATGGCGCTGTACTTGAGGTAGCTCGGGTCGTCGTAGGTGACCACGGTGTTGGCGTAGTCGTTGCCGCCGTAGAGGAAGACGCAGACCAGGGCCTTGTAGTCGGTGGCCGTGAAGGCGGCGGCCTCGCCCATGGCGGCCAGGTTCAGCGCAAAGGGCAGGGCGGTACCGGCCAGGCCGAGTTGGCCGCTGCGGCGCAGGAAGGCACGGCGGGTGTGGAGTTCGGGTTGGAGCAGGTGCATGGCAGCGCGTCCTCTTATTTCTGGATGAGGTACTCGGCCGAAGCCATGACCAGGAAGATCGCCGACGCGATGCGGTTGAGCTTGACGGCATCGGTGCTGGCTGCCGTGACCGGCGTGGCCTTGATCGCATCGCTGATCAATTTCACGGTGGCGGCCGACAGCTGGCCCGCGCACATCAGCAGGTTGATGCGCGCGACCAGGGCGTCGGGGTCGACGACCAGCACCATCTCGTGGGTGTACAGCGCCTTGATGTCGTAGCCGTTGGTGCCGTTGCTGCTGTTGAAGGGAACGTCCGGCGCATTCACGTAGATGCCGTTGCGGATCACGCCCTGGATGTAGTTCAGGTAGCCGCCCACACTGCTTTCGTTGACCAGCTGGAACTCGGGTGCGACCGCGCCACTCTGGGCCAGGGCGGTCGACGGCGGCACGTAGCCGGGCCGAAAGAAGTTGAACACCGAGGGCGAGCGCAGCGGGCTCTGGCCCAGCCGCGAACTGGCGGAACTGGTGTCCCCGATTTTCCAGCTGCCGAAGCCGGAGCTGATGTTGAAAGTGCGACCCCACTGCACGAGGCGCAGCATGGGCTCGCGCAGCTTGCCGAAGCCCGGCTGCGTGAGGCCGGCGGAAGAGCGCGCCTCGTCGTCGAGCAGGATGGCCCTGACCACCGACTTCATATCGCCGCGCACGCTGGCGCCGTTGTTGTTGAACACCGTGGCCACGCGTGCCACGTAGGCTGGCGAGGGGTTGCTGGTGACCAGGCGCTGGATCAGTTGCTTGCAGATGAAAGGCCCCACATTGGTGTGGTAGAACAGGGTGTCCATGGCCGTGGCCAGGGCTGCAGCCCCCGGCGTGTTGGCCGGAATGGTGGTGCCCAGGAAGCTGACTGCCAGGCTGGAGTGCAGCGAGGCATTGAGCGACATGGACAACCGCGTGAACGCCGTGTTGGGGATCGTGCGCGTGGTGCCTGGCACGGTGCCTTGCTGGTTCAGCGACTGGTTGTAGTCGTAGCCTGTGAACACGCGCGCCAGGTTGGTCACGTCGGACTGGCTGTAGCTCTCGATCGGCTGGCCCGCGCCGTCGCGGCGCACGGTGCCGTCGATGTTGAGCATGACCAGCCCGATGGACATGAGCTGCATGACCTCGCGCGCATAGTTCTCATCCGGCTGGCGGCCCGTGGCCGCGTTCTCCTTCTGGTTGCCACGGGTGTTGAGGTAGTAGCCCATGGCCGGGTTCAGCGACACATCCTGCAGCAGGTTGCGGAAGTTGCCGAACGAATGCAGGACCAGCGTGTCCCAGTAGTGCGCGATGGCGTGGCTGCGCCAGTTGAAGTCCAGGCCCGAGAGCGAGACCACGAAGATCTCCGACAGCGCGAGCGCCACGCGCTTGCGCAGGCCATCGGGCGATGTCATGAGCTGCGACCAGATCATGCAGTCGCCGGGGTAGGTGTTGTCGTAGTAGGCCGTGGAGTTGTCGACCGTGGCATAGCCGCGCTGGTTGAGCCATTCCCAGCCCGAGATGCCGATGGGCGCGTTGAACTGCGAATTCAGCCAGGCTTCGAAACCGATGGAGCGGACGGTGGCGATGTCCTGCGTGGTCGCCGCGAAGCCCGCCTGCAGCAGAAAGCGCGCAGCCTCCGGGTCGTTGAGCGGCCGGCCGCTGGAGAACACCGCATCGCCAAAGCTGGCCAGCGCGCCGACGTTGACCACGGCGTTGTTGGTGGGCGGGCCCAGCACCACCACGTTGCCCTGGTACACCCCCAGGTAGTTGCGCGTGCCGCCGTAGTAGCGGAACACGAGAGTGCCGTTGGTGATGGTGGCCTGGTGCGAGTCGAAGAACTGCGGGAACACCATCTCCGCCCAGTCCATCAGCTCATCGGGCGTGGGCGTGCGGCTGGCCGCCTGGTCCGACCGGAAGGAGCCCGAACCGCCCATGTCGCCCAACAGCGGCATGTGGGGGGCGTTGTCGGCCTGCCGCAGGGCCTGGGGGGCTTCGGCCTCGGCCTCGCCGCCGCCGCACGCGGCCAGCGCAGCGCTGGCCGCGACTGCAGCCGAGACCTTGAGCCACGGGGAGCCCACGGAGTCCGACGCGCCTGGTGCTGCATCGGCTGGCGACAAAGAGGAGGGCGCGCGGGCGGGCAACGGTGTTGCCAGCGCCGCATCGGTAGCTTCGTGGGCGTGTGTCATAGCGACTTTTGTGAAGATTTGTAGAGAAGTGTAGGCAACCTCCTACAAAAGTTGCATTCCCTACATGCTAGTAAGCGTTACCAAAAGAAACGCCCGGGTGCCGCCACAGAGAGCAGGCCGGGTTTTTCCGATGCATTGCTGCAACACCCGCTTTTTCGGCGATCACAAACGGCCCAAACGCCTTAACGGGCGGTTGTCCGGCAAAGCCGTAGGCATGCGCCGACGCGGGTTCCATGGTGCGGACTACGCCCCGCAGGCGGGCCCGTTCTTACAGTCTCTCCATCGCATCACGCAAGTGTTCCACGCAATCCGAGTGGATGGCTGAAGCGACATGTTTGGAGGATGCACACCATGAATGAAGACACCATCAAGGGCAACTGGAAGCAGTTCAAAGGCAAGATCACCGAGCAGTGGGGCAAGCTCACCAACGATGACCTCGACGTCATCGATGGCAAGCGCGAGCAGTTCCTGGGCAAGCTGCAGGAACGCCAGGGCATTGCCCGCGACGCCGCCGAAAAGCAGCTCAGCGACTGGCAGAGCCGCCACCCCGACTTCCGCTTCAACGACTGACATGGCCGTGGCGCACCGGTAGCCAGAACCCTCCAGGGCCCAATACCCTGCAGTTGGCGGGCCACCGAATGCACATCGCTCTTTCATCGCCCTACAAGACACCCTGAGACCCCGAGGAGAACACCATGAAATTTGCCCGTACCCTGATCGCTTCCATTGCCGCTGGCCTGCTGGCCACTTCCGCCATGGCCATGACCGACGCCGAGTACAAATCTGCCAAGGACAAGATCTCGGCCGACTACAAAGCCGCCAAGAAGAACTGCGACACCCTGAAGGACAACGCCAAGGACATCTGCGTCAAGGAAGCCAAGGGCGCTGAGAACGTGGCCAAGGCCGAACTGGACGCCCAGCACAAGCCTTCCGACAAGGCCACGAACAAGGCCCGCGTGGCACGCGCCGACGCCGACTACGACGTGGCCAAGGAAAAGTGCGATGACCTCAAGGGCAACGCCAAGGACGTGTGCGTGAAGGATGCCAAGGCAGCCCATACCACCGCCAAGGAAAACGCCAAGGTCGCCAAGGCCGCAGCCAAGCCCGCCGACAATGCCGCAGAAAAGGGCGCCCAGGTCGCCGAAGCCCGCAAGGACGCCACGGCCGAGAAGAACGAAGCCAACTACAAGGCCGCCAAGGAACGCTGCGACGCCATGAGCGGTGATGCCAAGTCCAAGTGCGTGGACGACGCCAAGCGCATGTACGGCCAGAGCTGAGCGCCCTGAACCCGGCCCCTGCTCCTGCAAGGAGCGGCGGTGCCCCAGGAGAGCCCCGCCCCGTGCGGGGCTTTTGCATTGGCGGCGCTGTCTGACCTGGGTCAAAGCGGCCCGGGCCGGGAGTCCCTAAGCTGGCCCTTCAATGGTTTGCAAGAACGGAATGGCACATGGCAGCACTGGAATGGTCTGACGCACTGGCACTGGACCTGCCGCTGATGGACGCAACCCACGAGGAGTTCGTCGACCTCCTGGCCCAGGTGGAGCGCTCGGACGACGCGCGGCTGCTGGCCCACTGGCAGGCACTCGTGGCCCACACCGAGCAGCACTTCGGCATGGAGGATCGGTGGATGGCCGCCACGCGCTTTGCCTCGGGAAACTGCCACAGCATGCAGCACAAGGTGGTGCTGCAGGTCATGCGCGAAGGCGCCGCGCAGGCGGGGCAGGGCGACCTGCAGGTGCTGCGCATGATGGCCGCCGAGCTGGCGCTGTGGTTTCCCCAGCATGCGCAGACCATGGATGCGGCACTGGCCCTGCACCTGCGCCGTGTGGGCTTCGATGCGTCCACCGGCGTGGTGAACGCACCCGAAGCGCTGCCCGGCGGGCTGGTGCATGGCTGCGGCGGTGCGGGCTGCTCGTCCCCGGCGCAGCCGGTGGTTGCCTGAGCCACTGCCGGGCCCCGCCCTCAGCGCTCCAGCAAGCCGGCCGGATGGCGCGGTAGCCGCAGGATCGCCATGTGCCACGACAGGTCGCGCAGCGCTGCGCGCAGTGCGGCCGAGATCGGCGTGCCCGGCGTATCCGGTGGGCCATAGGCGGCCCGCAGCACGGCCTGCTTGGCGCATTGCAGCGCAGCCCGGTCCTGTGCCCGCAGGGCGGCCAGCAACTGGTCGCGGTGGCGTTGCACGCGCCGGGCCTCGGCGCTCGACAAAGACCGTGCGAGCGCAGCGGCAGGCGCTGCCAAGTGCTGCTCCCAGGCCGACGGAGGCTGTCGCGTGGCGGACGTATTCACGAAGGGCTCCCTGGCTGGGTGGCGCTGGTCGATCCCGGGTGGGCGGGCGGGCGGGGCGTGTTGGCAGCCGGGGTCAGTCCGTACCAGTTGACCTTGCGGGTCAGCACCATCACGGCCGCCAGCACCAGGAAGAGCGCGATCGCACCCACGGCCAGCGCGGTCTGCTCCAGCTGCAGCAGCACGTAGAGCAGGCCATACAGCAGGGCAATGGCTGCGCCCAGCGGGATGCCGCGCGCCAGGCTGCCCAGCATGTGGCTCGCGTAGTAGGCCAGCAGCAGCACGCAGGCGGTGGCCGCGATGCCGTAGGCGATGCCGAAGGGCAGGTGCTCCGACAGGCTCACCAGCAGCAGGAAGAAACTGCACAGTGCGCTGCCCACCAGCAGGTACTGCACGGGGTGCACGCGCAGCTTCTTCATGAGCTCGAACAGGCCCACGGCCACGAAGGTCAGCGCGATGAACAGCACCCCGTACTTGGTGGCGCGGTCGGCCAGGGTGTAGGGGTTCACCGGGTCGACGAAGGCCACGCTGAAGCTGTCGGCGCAGTCGCTGGCGGTGCCGCCACCCGGTGCCGCGTACTCGTTCGGGCTGTCCTGGCCGTTCACGCAGATGCGCTTGCTGTTGGCGATGTCCTGCTGGGCCGTGGTGGCCAGCGACGACAGGCGCCATTGGGCGGTGAACCCGTCTTTCGTCACCTCGCGTTCAGAGGGGAGAAACCGCCCCGAGAACGAGGGATGCGGCCAGCCGCTGGTCATCTGCACCTCGGTGCTGCCGCCCAGGGGCACGATGGAAAGGCGCTCGGTGCCCACCAGTTCCAGGTCCAGCGTGGCCGTCAGGCCCTCGGCCCGGCCGCGCACCGACTCGGGCAGGCTGGCATGCAGGCCGCGCGTGTAGGTGGGGTGGAAGGTGCCGGGCTTGAGCGGCAACGCCTGCTCGCCCAGCGTGACCTGGGCCATGCGGATGCCGCGCGCATCGCCCACGGCCACCATCAGGATGGGGGCGCCGCAGTGCATGCGCGAGCCCTTCATGGTGCTTTGCGGCTGCAGGCTGCCAAGCGCACCCCACTGCGCGGTGATGTGCGACTTGAGGTTGAAGGTGTTGACCTTGTGCAGGCCGCGGGCGCGTTCTTCCATCGCGGCGCCGGTGCGCAGCTTGAGCTGCTCGGGCATGGCCGTGAGCAGGAATTCGCGGCGCTGCTCCACGGTGCGGCGCTCCTCGCCCTTGCCGGTCTCCACATCCCAGCTTTCCACGCAGGCGCTGTGGATCATCGGGCCCATCAGCGTCTGCGGTCCGGCTAGGCTGTCGGCCACGCTTTGCGCCGTCATGCTGCGGTAGCGCTGCCGGTCGCGCACCACGTCCTCGATCAGGCCCAGCCCGACCATGAGCAGCAGCACGATGGCTGCCAGCCCCAGCAGCTTGATGAACAAGGGGTGTTTCAAGGAGTCCTCCACAGGTGATGAATGTGCAGGCAGTGTTGGCGGCGGGTGTGAGGGGGCAATGAAGTTTGTGAGGGCTGTGTGAAGTGCCGGTGCGATGGCAAAATGGCCCCGATGCCAGCCCCAGGATGGCGTATCGGAGAGATTGCCATGCGCCGCGCTTCCCGCTTCATGCCCCCTGTTTCGCGCCAGCCCCCACCATGGCGGTGGGCCGGCCGCCTCCTCGCGGCGGCTGTTTCGTGCGCCTTGCTCTGGGTTCTTTGGACCCATCCCCTTGCGGTGTGCGCTTCGGCCATCGTGCTGTGGGGCCTGGTCACCGTCTCCGACTGGCTGAACGAAAAGCACTTCGCGCGGCTGATGCGAGCGCGCGCGGGCGAGTCGATCTGCCAGTTCGCCCGGTCCGTCGACTGCCGCAGCGTGGATACCTGGGTGGTGCGTGCTGTGTATGAAGAACTTCAGGCCGGACTGGCGCTGCAGGGGATGCGGTTGCCGATGCGGGTGACGGACCGGCTCCAGAAGGACCTGCGCCTGGATGCCGATGACCTGGACCTGTCGCTGGTGCCGGACATCGCCCAGCGCGCGGGCCGTGACCTCTCATGCACCCAAGGCAACCCGTTCTACGGCCAGGTCACCACAGTGGGTGACCTGGTGCACTTCCTGAATGCCCAGCCTCGGTTGGCCGTTGCGAAGTAGGCGCCCCGAAACTCCAGCTCCACCCGCAGCCCCGGCGCCGTATTGCGCACCGCCATCTGCCCGCCGTGCAGCGCCATCACGCGCCGCACGATGGCCAGGCCCAGGCCGGAGCCGCTGCGCGCGCCGTCGGGCCGGGCGGTGGTGAAGAAGCGCTCGCCCAGCCGGGGCAGGGCGTAGTCGGGCACGCCGGGTCCACTGTCCTGCACGGCCACGGTGGTGCCCGCCAGTTCCACGCGCACCGTGCTGCCGGCGGGGGCGAAATCGATGGCGTTGTCCAGCAGGTTGGTCAGGGCCAGGGTCACCAGTTCCGATTCCCACGGCCCGCTGGCACCGCTGCCGGTGATGGCCAGGCTGATGCCGCGCTGGCCCGCGCGCCCCTGGGTCTGTGCCACGGCAGCGCCCGCGCAGTCCTGCAGCGCCACGGGGGCCTGGGCGTCGGCATGGTGGCGCTGCTCCAGCTTGCTCAGCTCCAGCAGGCGGTCGATGATGCGCTGCAGGCGCTCGCTCTGCTGCACCACCTGGGTCGCGAACTCGGCGCGGTCGGCAGCCGGCAGCTCGTCCTGCAGCAGCTCGCCCGCGCCGCGGATGGCGGCCACGGGGCTTTTGAGCTCGTGGGTGAGGGCGCGCACATAGCCCTCGATGTAGTCGCGGCCCTCGAGCCGGGCGCGCATGCGGTCCATGGCACGGGCCAGGTCGCCGAGTTCGCCGGGCACCTCGGGGACTGCCAGGGCCGTGGTGGGGGGGCTGTCGTGGTCGCCGGCCGCCGGGCCCTGCACGCTGAGGGCGTAGTCGCGCAGGCGGCGCACGTTCCACACCATCCACAGCGTCACGGCCACGCCCACGGCGGCCGACAGGGCCAGCAGCAAAACCCCGCTGGCCAGCACCTTGTTCTCGGCCCGGTCGATGAAGCGCTGCACCGTGCGCGTGGGCTTGGCCACGGTGAGCACGCCGACGATGCGGCGCTCGCCGGCGCTGTGGCCCGGCGCATAGATGGGGGCCGCCACATGCATCACGCCGCTGGCATCGTCGTCCGGCACGTCGCGGGTGGAGCGCGCGCCGTACTCGCCGCGCAGCGTGCGCGCCACGTCGCGCCATTGCGAATAGTCGGCGCCCACGGCACGGTTCTCCGAGTCGAACAGCACCCGGCCCGCGGCGTCCGTCACGTAGATCCGGTAGTCCAGCGACTGCTTGGAAAAGCCCCAGATCGCCGCATCGATGGGCCGCGTGGCATAGATGCGCACATGCCGGGCAAAGGCGCTGTCCACCGCGCCACCCTCCAGCCGCCCGGCCACCAGGTCGTCGCTGGCCAGCTCGGCCAGGATGTTGGCCGTGTCCACCATCATGTCTTCCATCACCTCGCGCACGCTGGGCTTGATCTCGGCGGTGAACACGCGCAGCACGAAGAACGCGGCGATGCCGTTGATCAGGAAGAACGCGAACAGCAGGCGGATGCCCAGGCGCATAGGCGGCAGTCCTTGTCTACAGATCCAGGCAGTAGCCCATGCCGCGGTGGGTGCTGATGTACTCGCGGCCGGCATCGACCTCGCGCAGCTTGGCGCGCAGGGTCTTGATGTGCGTGTCCACCGTGCGGTCCGTGCTCTCGCTGTCGTCGCCCCAGGCGGCGTTGAGCAGCGCGTCGCGCGAGTGGATGCGGCCCGCGCCGCGCAGCAGACAGGACAGCAGGCGGTACTCGCGCCGCGTCAGCGCCAGCGGCTGGCCGCGCAGGCTGATGCGCTGGCCGGCCTCGTCGTCGTGGAACAACGGGGCAGGGGCCGCAGCGGCGACGGCAACCGCCTGGGTACCCGCGCGGCGCAGCAGGGCCTTCACGCGGGCAGACAGCTCGCGCGGGCTGAAGGGCTTGGCCAGGTAGTCGTCGGCACCCAGCTCTAGTCCCAGCACGCGGTCGATCTCCTCGCCGTGGGCGCTGAGCACGAGCACGGGCAGGGCGGCCGTGGCCGCGGTGCCGCGCAGCTCGCGCAGCAGGTCCAGGCCGCTGCCATCGGGCAGACCCACGTCCAGCACCAGCAGGTCGAAGGAAGAGCGCGCGAGCTGCTCGCGTGCGTCGTGCACCAGCACGCTGTGCGCCACCGCCAGGCCTTCGCGCTCCAGCGCATACGCCACGGTGCGCGCAATCGCCGGGTCGTCCTCCAGCAGCAGCAAGCGCGCCGGCAGAGTGCGTGCGGGGAAGCTCAACGCGCCACCAGCACCGGGAACAGCTTGCCAAGGCCGTCGGCCATCACCTCCACGGCCAGCGCCGCGAGGATCAGGCCCATGAGCCGCGTCATCACGTTGATGCCGGTCTTGCCCAGCACGCGAGCGATCGGGTCGGCCAGCGAGAAGCACACGGCCGTGGCCAGCGCGATCACCACGCCGTAGCCCACCAGCGCCACCTGCTGCCAGATGGTCTGGGCGCGGTCGGCATAGATCACCACGGTGGACATGCTGGCCGGCCCGGTCAGCAGCGGAATGGTCAGCGGGACCACGGCGATGCTGGAGCCCGCCGCCGCCTTCTCCACGCCTTCCTCCAGCTCATTGGTCATGGGCTTGGCCTCGGCCGGCTGGGCGTTGAGCATGTTCATCGCGCTGATCAACAGCAGCATGCCGCCGCCCACCTGGAAGCTCTGCAGCGAGATGTTGAAGAACTCCAGGATCTGCAAGCCCAGCAGTGCACAGGCCGCGATCACGCAGAACGAGGCCAGTGCCGCGGTGCGGATGGTGGCGCGCCGCTGCGCGGCCGAGAAGCCCTGGGTGTAGTGGATGAAGAAGGGCACGATGGCCAGTGGGTTCACGATGGCCAGCAGCGTGATGAGTGGTTTCAGATCCATACAGTTCTACCTTCCTCCAGAGACATCCAACAGTGACATGGTCGTGTAGGGCGAGGCGTCCGACATCAGCCACACGATGGCCTGCGCCACCTCCTGGGCGGTGCCGCCGCGCTGCATGGGCACCTGGTGCGCCAGGTCGCGCACGCGCTCGGGCAGGCCACCGCTGGCGTGGATGTCGGTCTCGATCAGCCCGGGCCGCACGGCGTTCACGCGGATGCCCTCGGCCGCCACCTCGCGCGCCAGGCCCAGGGTGAAGCTGTCGATGGCGCCCTTGCTGGCCGCATAGTCCACGTACTGGTGGGCCGAGCCCAGGCGCGATGCGGCGCTCGACACATTGACGATGGAGCCGCCCGTCCCGCCATGGCGCGTGCTCATGCGGCGCACCGCCTCGCGGGCGCAGACGATGCTGCCGATGACATTGGTCTCGAACATGCGGCGCAGGCGCGCCACGCTCATCTCGTCCACGCGCTGGGTCACGTCCACCACGCCCGCGTTGTTCACCAGCGCGCTGAGGCGGCCCAGTTGCGCATCCACGGCGGCGAACATGGCCAGCACCTGCTCCTCGTGGGCCACGTCGCCTTGCACCGCAATGGCGCGGCCGCCCTGCGCGCGGATCTGTGCCACCACGGCATGGGCCGCCGCTTCGTTGGCCTGGTAGTTCACGGCCACGGCCCAGCCCTGGCCGGCGGCCAGCAGGGCAGTGGCGGCGCCGATGCCCCGGCTGCCCCCAGTGATCAATGCAACTTTGTCCAAATCGGCGTCTCCTGCAAGAATGGGGCATTACAGCATTCCCCAGGGCCTTTGCGGGCCCGGGTTCGCCTCCTCTTTTCCCTTTGTCCGGTTTTGTCTTCAAGGAGTTGCAGCATGGGTCAATTTGTCGATCTGAAGTCCGCCGATGGTTTTGTCTTTCCCGCCTGGGTGGCCGAGCCCGACACCGCGCCGCGCGGCGCCGTGGTGGTGCTGCAGGAGATCTTCGGGGTCAATTCACACATCCGCGCCATCGCCGACCGCCTGGCCGCGCGCGGCTACCTGGCCGTGGCGCCGGCCACGTTCCACCGCGTGGAGCCGGGCGTGGAGCTGGGCTACACCGCAGAGGATGTGTCTGCCGGCGCCGCCCTCAAGGCCGCGGTGGAAGGCCTGCCCGCCCCCGGCGTGCTGCCGGACATCCAGGCCGCCATCGACTATGCGGCTGAGCGCTCTGGCCGCAAGGTCGGTATCGTGGGCTTTTGCTGGGGCGGCCTGTTGACCTGGCGCTCGGCCTGCCTGCTCCAGGGCCTGTCGGCCGCCGTGCCCTACTACGGCGGCGGCATCACCACCGAGGCCGAGACCGCGCGCCAGCCCCAGGTGCCCGTGCTCGCCCACTTCGGCCAGCGCGACAAGCACATCCCGGTGGATGGCGTGCAGGCCTTCGCGCGCGCCCACCCCGAGGTGGAGGTGCATATCTACGAGGCCGACCACGGCTTCAACTGCGACCAGCGCGGCAGCTACGACGAAGCCTCGGCCCTGGCTGCGCGCGACCGCACGCTGGCCTTCTTCGACAAGCACCTGGGCTGACGCCATGGCCCGACGCTTCCAAGGGCTGGGGGGTTGGCTGCTGGCAGCGGCCTGCGCAGCGGGCGCCGCGCAGGCCGCCGACTACACCGGCCCGCTGTTCGACGCGCACCTGCACTACAACGAAGAGGCCTGGAACGGCCAGAACGGCCCGCACCCGCCGGCCGACGTGATCGCACGCATGAAGGCCTCGGGCGTGCGCGCCATCGTCGCCAACTCGCGGCCCAACACGGGTTCGCTGGCGCTGGCAGCCTCCAGGGAGGTGCGCGATGCCGGCATCACCGTCGTGCCTTTCGTGCGGCTGTACCGCAACCGCGAGGACTACAGCAACTGGTTCCGCGACGAAACCATCTACGAGATGGTGCAGGCCGAACTGGCCAAGGGCACGGCCTCGGGCCCCTACAAGGGCATCGGCGAGTTCCACCTGTACGACAGCGCCAATGCCGACGGCCCGGTGGCGAAGAAGCTCATGGCACTGGCCGAGCAGCGCGACCTGGTGGTGCTGGCCCATGTGGACGATGCCGCCATCGACCTGCTGATGGCCAACACCCCTTCCAAGGGGCAGAAGGTACGGCTGATCTGGGCGCACACGGGCATCGGCGGCGCACCGGTGGAGCGGGTGGACGCGCTCATGGCGCGTTACCCAGGCCTGGTGGGAGAGCTGTCCTACCGCCCGGGCCTGGTCTGCGACAACGAGCAGCTGTGCCCGGCCTGGCGCGCGCTGCTGCTCAAGTACCCCACGCGCTTCGTGATCGGCTCGGACACCTGGGTCAACCAGCGCTGGCAGCACTACGAGGGGCTCATGAAGGGCTACCGCAGCTGGCTGGGCGGCCTGCCGCCCGCGGTGGCGCAGGGTGTGGCTTTTGGCAACAGCGCGGCTTTGTTCGGCATTCCCGTGCCAAGCAAATAGAGCCCCGTGGCGCGCTCTGGCCTATGATTTCCGCGCAGGTGCGGCGCGGCCAGGGGGTTCCCCTGGCATGCCGGCCTGCATTGCGGAGACAAGCCCTTGAAAAACACAACAACCCTTTCCTTCCATTTTGGCCACCGTCCCGTGGCCCGCAGCGCCTGCGCACTGGCCCTGGCGGCCGCCAGCCTGGGTTTCGTGGCGCCAGCCATCGCGGCCACGGCCTTCGAGCCAACCCAGAACGTGCAGGGCACGCCCTTGGTGCTGCAGGGCGCGGGCACGCGCTACCGCGCCGTGTTCAAGGTCTACGACATGGCGCTGTACCTGCCCAAGAAGGTGCGCACGGCCGACGAGGCGCTGGCCGCCACCAGCGGGCCGGTGCGTCTGCAGTTCGTCGCCCAGCGCGACATCCCGGGCACGGACCTGGGGCTGTCGTTCATCAAGGGCCTGTCTGCCAACGCCACGCCGGACCAGATCCGGCGCCACACGCCGTCGAGCAACCGCCTGGTCGAAGTCTTCTCGGGCCGTACCAAGCTGGCCTCGGGCGATACCTTCGCGATGGAATTCGTGCCGGGCAAGGGCACCACCTTCTTCATCCAGGGCCAGCCGCAGGGTGCGCCCGTCGGCGATGCCGAGTATTTCGGCATGGTGTTGCGCATCTGGCTGGGGGCCTCACCGGTGGACAACCAGCTCAAGGACGCTTTGCTGGCATCCGGCACCAACTGACCTGCCCCCCTGCGAGGGCGGGGCCGTCGGCCGTCAGGAGCCTGTACGGGCCAGGTAGCGCTTGCGCCAGAAGACCGCCACCAGCACCACCGCAATGGTGATCATGGAGCCCATGGCCCACCAGAAACCGTCCTGCTTGTGGATCAGCGGGATAAATTCGAAGTTCATGCCGAAGATGCCGGCGATCAGGTTCAGCGGCAGGAACACGGCCGTGAGCGCCGTCAGCGTGCGCATGATGTCGTTGGTGCGGTTGCCCTGCACCGAGAAATGCATCTGCACCGCGGTCTCGGTGTTCTGCTCCATGCGGCGCACGTGGTGCACCACGCGCTCGATGTGCTCGAGCACGTCGCGGCTGCGCACCTTGAGCAGGTCCAGGTCGCGCAGGCCCGTGGGGGACTCGGGCACGGCCCAGGTCTCCAGCGCATCGATCCAGTCCTGCACGGCCGTGTGCTGGTCTTCGCAGATTTCGTCCAGGGCATGCAGCGACAGGCGCGCTTCCAGCAGCGAGCTCCAGTTGACGTAGCGTGCGCGGGGCCGGAGCAGCTCGGTCTGCCAGTGCTCCAGCTGGCGCGCGATTTCGCGGCGCAGGTCCAGGTAGCCATCGACCATGAGGTTCACCACCCGCAGCATCAGGTCGGCGGGCGAGGTGGGCTTGCGCAGCCCCGAAGCCGTGGGATTGGCCCGGCCCTCGCGCGGGTCGCTGGGCGCTGGCGCCAGCAGGCGCGCCGCATAGGCGTCGCGCACGCTGCAGTCGCCCGGGTGTACGGTGAGCAGCACATTGTCGAACACGGCAAAGCCCACCGCGCTGGTGTCGATGCGCCGCAGCACCGGCGGGCCGCCCCGCCGGGGTGGGGTGGGCGGGGCCACGGCATCCTCGCCCGTGGGGGCCGTGGTCAGGCGGCGGAACACCAGCAGGTCGTACTGCGAGGTGTAGTCGTAGTGCGAGGGCAGTTGCACGTTGAGCAGGTCGGCCACGTGCAGGTCCACCAGCTGCAGCCCGGTCAGCCGCAGCAGGGCGGCCTGCACCTCGGCCAGCTGGGCCTGGAAGACCGGCCGTGCGCAGGCGATCCAGACATAGCCCTGGGCCGGCGGCTCTGCAGGGATGGCGTCGAGCTCCTGCGCCCCGCTGCTCTGGATGTGGAAGATGCGCATGGAAGCTGGCAGATCGGACACGTCGGGTGCTATCGGTTCAGGAGCAGGCGTGCCGCATCGCGCGCGAAGTAGGTCAGCACGCCATCGGCGCCCGCGCGCTTGAAGGCCAGCAGGCTTTCCATCATCACCGCGTCGTGGTCGAGCCAGCCGTTGGCGGCCGCGGCCTTGAGCATGGCGTACTCGCCGCTCACCTGGTAGGCAAAGGTGGGTACGCGGAACTCGTCCTTCACGCGGCGCACCACGTCCAGGTAGGGCATGCCGGGCTTGACCATCACCATGTCCGCACCCTCGGCGATATCGAGGGCCACCTCGCGCAGCGCCTCGTCGGTGTTGCCGGGGTCCATCTGGTAGACGTTCTTGTCGGCCTTGCCCAGTGCGCCGCGCGTGCCCACCGCATCGCGGAAGGGGCCGTAGAAAGCGCTCGCGTACTTGGCGCTGTAGGCCATGATGCGCGTGTGGATGTGGCCCTGCACCTCCAGCGCCTCGCGGATGGCGCCGATGCGCCCGTCCATCATGTCGCTGGGGGCGACGATGTCCACGCCCGCTTCGGCGTGCGTGAGCGCCTGGCCGGTGAGGATCTCCACCGTGTCGTCGTTGATGATGTAGCCGGTGTCGTCGAGCACGCCGTCCTGGCCGTGGCTGGTGTAGGGGTCCAGCGCCACGTCGGTCATCACGCCCAGGGCCGGGAATTCCTTCTTCAGGGCACGCACCACGCGCGGGATCAGGCCCTCGGGGTTCAGGGCCTCCTTGCCATCGGGCGTCTTCAGGGACGGGTCGATGGCCGGGAACAGGGCCAGCACCGGGATACCGAGCTGCACGCAGTCTTCCGCCACGGGCAGCAGCAGGTCCAGGCTCAGCCGGTCCACACCGGGCATGGAGACCACGGCCTCGCGCCGGCCTTCGCCCTCGTGCACGAACACGGGGTAGATCAGGTCGTGCGGGGTCACGCGGTGCTCGCGCACCAGGTTGCGGGTGAAGGCATCGCGGCGCAGGCGGCGCGGGCGGTTCTGCGGGAAGGGGGCGGGGCTTGGGAGGTGCATGGGGAAAATTGTGCCTCAAGCGCTGGTACCGGGGCTGCCGCAGGGGGTCTTGCGCACGTGTCAAACCCTGCTTGTATGCCCCGCGGGCTGGTGCTAAATTGGTTCCGGGCAGCTTGCTGCCCCCCGCTTTTCCTCCCTGAGCGGGGCTCTGGGCTGCCGCAATGCAGGCAGGGCTTTCGAAGCCCGGCAGCTTTTGCCGGGCTTTTTTTTGCGGCACCGTCCACCTTGCCCGCCCTGGCTGTGCATCGCCAGCGCGGGTTCAGCGTTCCCTTAAACTGCCGCCATGCTCTGGGTCAAAGCCTTCCACATCGTCTTCATCGCCAGCTGGTTCGCCGGCCTGTTCTACCTGCCGCGCATCTTCGTCAACCTGGCCATGGTGGCGCCGGGCTCGGTGGCCGAGCGCGAGCGCCTGATCCTCATGGCGCGCAAGCTGCTGCGCTTCACCACCTTGCTGGCCGTGCCGGCGCTGGCCCTGGGCCTGTGGCTGTGGATGGGCTATGGCATCGGCCGCGGGCCGGGCAATGGCTGGATGCATGCCAAGCTGGCCGTGGTGGTGCTGGTGATCGGCTACCACCATGCCTGCGGCGTGCTGCTGCGCAAGCTGGCCGACGGCACGAGCCGCCGCAGCCACCGGTGGTTCCGCTGGTTCAATGAGGTGCCGGTGCTGCTGCTTGTGACCGCGGTGGTGCTGGTGGTGGTCAAGCCCTTCTGACCCCCCGAGGCACGCCACCCCGTGTACAAGAGCTCCGCAGGTCCCCTGGCGCTGATCTACGCGGCGCTGATCGTCTTCGCCAGCCTGTTCCCGTTCGACGGCTGGCGTGCGCAGGGCATCGACCCCTGGGTGTTCCTGGCCTCGCCGATTCCGCCGCCCTACTGGACGGGCTTTGACGTCACCTCCAACCTGGTGGGCTATGCCCCGCTGGGTTTTCTGCTGGCGCTGGCGCTGCTGCGCATGCGCTGGCGCTGGGGCGCATGGGTGCTGGCCACGCTGGCCGGCGTGCTGCTGTCGCTGAGCCTGGAGTTCCTGCAGATCTACCTGCCCCGGCGCGTGCCCTCCAACATGGACCTGCTGCTCAACTCGGCGGGCACGCTGGCCGGGGCGCTCACGGCCGCGGCGCTGGAACGCCTGGGGGCCATCGACCGCTGGAGCGACTTTCGCAACCGCTGGTTCGTGCAGGATGCGCATGGCGCCCTGGTGCTGCTGGCGCTGTGGCCCCTGGCCCTGCTGTTCCCGGCGGCCCTGCCGTTCGGTCTGGGGCAGGTGCTCGAGCGGCTGGAAGGGGCCTTGGTCGAGATCCTGGCCGACACCCCGTTCCTCGACTGGCTGCCCATGCGCGACACCGCGCTCGACCCCCTGTCTCCCGGTGGCGAGCTGCTGTGCGTGACGCTGGGCCTGCTGATTCCCTGCCTGCTGGGCTACTGCATCATCCGCGAGATGGGGCGCCGGGCCCTGTTCGCCCTGGCCGTGGTGGTGGTGGGCGTGGTGCTCACGGCCCTGTCGGCGGCGCTGAGCTGGGGCCCCGCCCATGCCTGGGAGTGGATGGGGCTGCCCGTGCGCGTGGGCGTGTGGGGCGCCCTGGCGCTAGCGGTGCTGCTGCTGGCGCTGCCCCGGCGTGCCTGCGCCGCCGTGCTGCTGCTGGTGCTGGTGTGGCACCTGGGCCTGCTCAACCAGGCCCCCACCAGCGCCTACTTTGCCCAGACGCTGCAGGCCTGGGAGCAGGGGCGCTTCATCCGCTTCTACGGGCTGGGCCAGTGGCTGGGCTGGGTCTGGCCCTATGCGGCGCTGGCCTACGTCGTGGTGCGCGTCGCCCGGCGCGACACCTAGCCGACTGCGATCTCCGCCGGATCTGCCATGCCAGGCCCAGCGCAAGAGAGGCCGAAGCGCTGTTGCGGGCGCACCATCGCCTGGCCCCGGATTGCGAAAAGCATCCCATCAATCCTACAATGATAATTATTCGCATTTAAAAGTCGGGTGCCGGGCACCCCGAAAAGAGGTTCCCATGCCGGCTGCCGAGCCCGCCCTGCAGCAGATCCACACGCTTTACCGCCACCACCACGGCTGGCTGCATGGCTGGCTGCGCCGCCAACTGGGCAACAGCTGCGATGCGGCCGACCTGGCGCAGGACGTGTTCATGCGCCTGCTGGCACGCGAGACGCTGGAGACCCCGCGTGAGCCGCGCGCCTACCTGGGCACCATCGCCCGTGGCCTGGTGGCCGACCACTGGCGCCGCCGGGCGCTGGAGCAGGCTTGGCGGGACACCCTGGCCCATCTGCCCGAGGCCGAAGCACCATCGCCCGAAGACCGGTTGGTCCTGCTCGAAACGCTCGTCGCCATCGACCGCATGCTCGATGCGCTCAAGCCGCGCGTGCGCACGGCCTTCCTCTGGGCCCAACTCGAGGGGCTGACCTGCCCGCAGATCGCCGAGCGCCTGGGCGTCTCGCTGGCCACCGCCGAGCGCTATGTGGCCACGGCGCTGCGCCACTGTTATGCACTGCGTTTCGGCCCATGAAGACCGGCGTTGACCCGCTGCCGCAGGGCGTGGTGGACGAAGCCATCGCCTGGGCCGTCAAGCTCGACTTCAGCACGCCCACGCCGCGCGCCCGCGCCGCCTTCGAGCGCTGGCTGCAGGCCGCGCCGGTCCACGCCAGCGCCTGGGAGCGTGTGCAGTCGCTGCGCGGTGACTTCGCCGCCGTGCCGCCCGCGCTGGCCCTGGGCACCCTGCACGCCGCCGAGGCGCAGCGCCAGCGCCGCCGCCAGGGCCTGCGCCTGCTGGGTCTGGCAGGCATGGCCGTCGCCGCGGGCTGGACGGTGCGCGAACATGCGCCCTGGCAGCGCCTGCTGGCCGATGCCAGCACCGGCGTGGGTGAGCAGCGCACGCTGCGCCTGGACGATGGCACCACCGTCGTGCTCAACACCGACACGGCGCTCTCCTCGGCCCTGTCCCCCGAACTGCGCACGCTGAGGCTGCACCGCGGCGAGATCCTGGTGACCACCGGCGCCGATGCGGGTGCACCGGCCAGGCGGCCCTTCTGGGTGCAGACGCCGTTCGGTGCGCTGCAGGCGCTGGGCACGCGCTTCGTGGTGCGGCTGGAGCCGGGCCGGGCGCGCATCAGCGTGCAGGAAGGCGCCGTGCAGATGCACCCGGCCGAAGACACGGCCTCCCGCATGGCGAGGCCGGGCGATGCCTGGTGGCTCGGCGCCACGGGGGCCCAGCCGGCGCCGCCGCTGGGCTTCGATGCCGACGGCTGGGCCGATGGCGTGGTGGCCGGGCAGGACATGCGCCTGGCCGACCTGCTGGCCGAGCTCGCGCGCTACCGGCACGGCCGCATCGTCTGCGACGAGCGCGTGGCCGGCCTGCGCGTCTCGGGCGTCTACCACGTGCGCGATACCGACCGGGCGCTGCAGTTCCTGCTGCAGACCCAGCCGGTCGAGGTGGTCTACCGCACCCGGCTGTGGGTCTCGGTGGGGCCATCGACCCCGGCTTGAAAAATATTTCCCGAAAAAGTGAGGGGATCGGGCGTTTCGAGCGGCCTCCCTGGTGAAAGCCTCCCCTGGGCACCTGCCCCGGGGTCCCTCCACCGTCCTGGAACCGCCGCCGCCATGCCCCGTACCGACCGCCGTTTTCCCTCGCGCCCGACCGCCGCTGCCCTGGCCTGCATGCTGGCATGGGCCAGCCTGCCGGCGGCTGCCCAGCCCGCCACGGCCGCGGCCCCACCCGCCAGCGCAGAGAGCCGCAGCTTTTCCATCCCGGCCGGCCCGCTGGGTGCCGGGCTCGACCGCTTTGCGCGTGCCGCGGGCGTCAACCTGAGCTACGAGCCCGCGCTGGTGGCCGGCCTGGCCACGCCGGGCCTGTCGGGTGCCTGGCCGGTGGGTGCAGCGCTGGCGCGCCTGCTGGCTGGCACGGGCCTGGAGGCCCTGGCGCAGCCGGGCGGCGGTTATTCGCTGCGCCGGGCGGCGGCTCCCGCAGCGCCCGCCGGGGCCGACGGCGCCACCACCACGCTGCCGGCCGTGCGCGTGACGGCCAGCCAGGAGCTGCCGGGCGAGCTGCCCAGCGCCTACGCCGGCGGCCAGGTGGCGCGCGGCAGCCGCACCGGCATGCTGGGCAACAGCGATGTGTTCGAGACGCCGTTCAGCACCAAGGCCTGGACCAGCGAACTGGTGCGCAACCAGGGCGCGCGCAACGTCAACGACATGGTCGCCAACGACCCGTCCATCCGCACCAGCCTGTCGGCCACCTCGCCGCTGGACCAGAGTTCCATCCGGGGCTTCCTGACCAACAGCGATGCCTACCTGTTCGATGGCCTGGAGGGCTTGTTCGCGTACAGCAATATCCCTGTGCGCCACTATGAGCGGCTGGAGGTGCTCAAGGGGCCGGCCGGTGGGCTGGTCGGGGCGTCGGGCTACGGCGCCACGGTGGGCGGCAGCTTCAACCTGGTGCCCAAGCGGGCCACCGATGCGCCGGTGCGCTCCGTGTCCATCCTGGCGCTCGACAAGTCGCTGCTGGGCGCACATGCCGACATCGGCCAGCGCTTTGGCGTGGACAACCAGTTCGGTGCCCGCCTGAACCTATCGGCCGAGGATGGCAAGCTCTACGATGGCGCCCAGCGGCGGCTGATCGCACCCCAGGTGGCGCTGGACTACCGGGGTGACAGGCTGCGCGTGGTGCTGGACGCGGGCAGCACGCGGCGCGAGTCCTCGCCGCTGTTCGGCCACTGGCTGCTGCAGGCCGGTGCGGCCGTGCCGGCAGTGCCCGATCCGCACGTGCACGCCAAGCCCTCCTGGGAAGCCATGGACCTGCGCCAGACCTACGGCCTGCTCAGCGCAGAATGGGATTTCGCGAGCGGCTGGACGGCCCATGCCCGCCATGGGCGCCTGCGCGAAGCGCCACCGGTGCGCCAGTACGTGGACCAGACCACGGTCGACGGCGCGGGCCGGGTGCGCTACACCAGCGCCTCCAGCCTGCTCTGGACCCAGGCCAACCAGGTCACCGACCTGGGCGTGCGCGGCGAATTCCAGTGGGGCGCCACGCGGCACAAGCTGGCCGTGGGCACGGTGCTGCAGCGCCAGCAGCTGCAGAACCTGCGCTCCATCTCCGTGCCGCTGGCCGCGCCGGTGGTGAGCAACATCTACCAGCCGCTGGCCGTGCCCGACCCGTTTGCCAACGGCATCCCCAGCGTACCTGGGGTGGACAGCCCGGCCCTGCACCTGGACAGCCTGGCCGTGGCCGACACCGTCGCGTTGCTGGACGACCGCCTGCTGCTCACGGCGGCCGTGCGCCACCAGCGCATCGAGAAGGCGCCGTACCGCCAGTCGCGCGTCACGCCCACGCTGGCGGCGTTGTACAAGCTGGGGGGCGGGCTCTCGGTCTATGGCAACTATGCCGAATCGCTGGCCCAGGGCGCGATTGCGCCCGCCGGCTCGGCCAATGCGGGTGAGCAGCTGGAACCCTACCTGTCCAAACAGCACGAACTGGGGCTCAAGTGGGACCAGGGCAGCTACGGCATCACCGCCGCGTACTTCGACATCCGCCGGGCCACGGCCTTCGTGGACGGCCGCAATGTGTTCCGCGCCGCCGGCCTGCAGCGCAACCGGGGTGTGGAGCTGGAGACCTTTGGCGAGGTGGCGCGCGGCCTGCGCCTGCTGGGCGGCGTGGCCTGGACGGATGGGCGCATGTCGCGCACGGCGGGCGGCACGGCCGATGGCAAGAAGGCCATCGGCGTGCCTGAAATCACGGCCAACCTGGGTGCCGAGTTCGACCTGCCGGCCGTGCCGGGGCTCACGCTCACGGGGCGCTACCTGCACACCGGCGGCGCCTTCGTGGACCTGGCCAACACCCAGCGCGTGCCTGCCTGGAACCGCATCGACGTGGGCGTGCGCTACCGGACCGCGGTGGGCGACGGCACGACCATGACCCTGCAGGCCGGCATCACCAACCTGGCGGACAAGGCCTACTGGACGATTGCCGGGCGCAACTTCATCGCGGTGGCGCCGCCACGCACCTGGCAGGTGTCCGCCAGCTTCGATTTCTGACCCCGCAGGTTCGATTCCTGTCTGTGGGACGCGGCCCTTTTGCGGGGCCGCTTCTCCCTGTGGGGGTTATGGGTGCGGGCTGGCGCGACGCCCGCTTCTAAAATGATGCCATGACCGACACCTCCACGACGGCACCGGCGGCACAGCCGGGCTATTACCAGCGCCACATCTTCTTTTGCCTGAACGACCGCACCAACGGTGAGGACAGCTGCGCCCACCATGGCGCGCAGGCGGCCTTCGACCGCTGCAAGTCGCAGGTGAAGGCCGCCGGCCTGTCCGGCGCCGGCAAGGTGCGTGTGAACAAGGCGGGTTGCCTGGACCGCTGTGCGGGCGGGCCGATCGCCGTGGTCTACCCCGAGGCGGTCTGGTACACCTTCGTGGACAACGCCGACATCGACGAGATCGTCGAGTCCCACCTCAAGAATGGCCAGGTGGTCGAACGCCTGGTGACGCCGCCGGAACTCGGGCGCTGATTTCCATTCAGAGCGCAGTCGCCTCTCCTGATTTCAGGCTGCCTGCCTTGTCCCTTTTGTGCAGGCCGCTATTGACCTGGTAGCAAATTCCGTGAATTCCCAGACCGAACGCCTGACCCTGACCGGCGCCGCCGGCGCCATCGAGGCGGTGCGCGACGCCGCCGTGCTGTCCGAGGGTGCTGCCGCACCGCGCGGCATCGCCGTCATCGCCCACCCCCATCCGCTGTTTGGCGGCACCATGGACAACAAGGTGGTGCAGACCCTGGCGCGGGCCTTCGTGCACAGCGGCTGGACGGCGGTGCGCTTCAACTTCCGGGGCGTGGGCGGCAGCGCCGGCACGCACGACGAAGGCCGGGGCGAAGCCGAGGACTTCCTGGAGGTGGTGCGCCAGGCGGCGCCCGAGGGGCCGCTGGCCCTGGCCGGCTTCTCCTTCGGGGCGTTCGTCACCAGCCATGCGCTGGCCAGCCTGTGGGGCGAGCGCGCCATCGAGCGTGTGGTGCTGGTGGGCACGGCGGCCAGCCGCTTCACCGTGGCCCCGGTGCCCCCCGAGGCGCACGAGCGCACCCTGGTCGTGCATGGCGAGCAGGACGACACCGTGCCCCTGGCGGCGGTGATGGACTGGGCACGCCCCCAGATACTCCCTGTGACAGTCGTCCCCGGTGGGGGGCATTTCTTTCACGGACAATTGCCGCTTCTGAAAAACCTGGTGACCCGCCACCTGCTGGCCGGGGCCTGACGCTCCACGGCCAGCCGGTGCGCTGCGCACACCGCACGCCGCTATCCCGCTGCTTTCTGCTGTTTTCTCT
Organism: Acidovorax sp. GW821-FHT09B03; assembly: GCF_059418305.1. Lineage (NCBI taxonomy): Bacteria > Pseudomonadati > Pseudomonadota > Betaproteobacteria > Burkholderiales > Comamonadaceae > Acidovorax > Acidovorax sp. GW821-FHT09B03. The sequence continues at coordinate 4,909 of NZ_JBWKPP010000016.1, read as the reverse complement.
CCTCTTCTCTCACCCGAATGCCCGTTTCCATGAAGTCCCTCTTGCCCACGCTGCGCTCCGTTCTCCTCGCCGCGGTGCTTGCGCCCGCCGCCCTGTGGGCGCAGGTGCAGGCCCCGCAGCCGCCCGAGATCGCCGCGCGCAACTACCTGCTGCTGGACATCACGGCCGGTCAGGTGCTGGCCGCCAAGGACATCGACGTGCCCGTGGAGCAGGCTTCGCTGACCAAGCTGATGACCGGTTACCTGGTGTTCGACGCCCTGCGCGCCAAGAAAGTCGCCCTGGACCAGAAGCTGCCCGTGAGCGTGCTGGCCTGGAAGATGCCCGGCTCGCGCATGTTCATCGACCCCAAGATGCAGGTGCCGGTGGATGACCTGATCAAGGGCATGATCGTCCAGTCGGGCAACGACGCCACCATGGCGCTGGCCGAAGGCGTGGGCGGCACGGCCGAGAACTTCGTCAAGCTGATGAACGACCAGGCCAAGGCCCTGGGCATGAAGAACACCGCCTACAAGAACCCCGAGGGCCTGACCGAGCCCGGCCATACCACCACGGCGCGCGACCTGGGTGTGCTGGCCAGCCGGCTCATGAAGGACTTCCCGGAGTACATGCACTACTACGCCACCAAGCAGTACAGCTACCCGGGCACGCCCGTCTCCAACGGCAACAACCGCAACTCGCTGCTGTTCCGGGACCCGACGGTGGATGGCCTCAAGACCGGCCACACCGCCGCTGCCGGCTACTGCCTGGTGGCCACCTCCAAGCGCGACTTCCCCAACGTGGGCCAGCGCCGCCTGCTGTCCATCGTGCTCGGCGCCGCCAGCGAGAACGCCCGTGCCAATGAAAGCCAGAAGCTGCTGAACTGGGGCTATACCGCCTTCGAGGCGGTCAAGCTGTTCGACGCGGGCCAGCCCGTGGCCACCCCTGCCGTCTGGAAGGGTACGGAAAATACCCTCAAAATCGGCCGCAGCGAGGCCATCGTGGTGGCCGTGCCTTCGGGCAGTGGCGGCAAGATCAAGACCGAGATCGCCCGCCCCGATCCCCTGGTGGCGCCTTTCACCAAGGGCCAGGCCGTGGGTTCGCTGAAGGTGGTGCTGGGCGAGCAGACGCTGGCCGAGGTGCCCCTGGTGGCGCTGGACGGCGTGGCGCAGGCCGGCATCCTGGGCCGTGCCTGGGACGCCATTCGCCTCTGGATCAAGTAAGGGCTTCCAAGAGCAGCAAGACGCCAGGGCAGGCGCAAGAACGGTCGACCGGGTTGCACGGAAAACCGCGTGCCGCTTGCCCGTCGGGGCTCATGCTGCTACATTAGAAGGCTTTTCGGAAATTCCGAAGGGTTTCACGTTTTCGTTTTTTACGTTTAGGGACGTATTCATGCCAACCATCAATCAACTAGTCCGTCAGGGGCGCGAGGTCGAAAAGATCAAGTCCAAGAGCCCTGCGATGGAGAACTCTCCCCAGCGCCGCGGCGTGTGCACCCGTGTGTACACCACGACGCCAAAGAAGCCTAACTCCGCTCTGCGCAAGGTCGCCAAGGTTCGCCTGACCAACGGCTTCGAAGTCATTTCCTACATCGGCGGCGAAGGCCACAACCTGCAGGAACACAGCGTGGTGCTGGTTCGCGGCGGTCGTGTCAAGGACTTGCCCGGTGTGCGTTACCACATCGTGCGCGGTTCGCTCGACTTGCAAGGCGTGAAAGACCGCAAGCAATCGCGCTCCAAGTACGGTGCCAAGAAGCCAAAGGCCAAGTAAGCCCTGGCGGTTGTGTCTCCATCGGTGTTTGATTCGCCTGGCAGGCGCAGTCAAACGAAGTGACCCCAAGCGCGGAGTGTTCCGTGTGGGTCGAGTAAGTGGGGTTCTGAATGAATCTCGCGGTGTCTGAAAAGATGCCAACTGAAGCAATATGAGGTGAAAAATGCCACGTCGTCGCGAAGTCCCCAAACGTGAAATCCTGCCGGATCCCAAGTTCGGCAATGTAGAGCTGTCCAAATTCATGAACGTGATCATGGAAGGCGGCAAGAAAGCTGTTGCAGAACGCATCATTTACGGTGCCCTGGAACTGATCGAGAAGAAGCACCCTGACAAGGACCCGCTGGAAGCCTTCACCGTTGCCATCAACAACGTGAAGCCCATGGTCGAAGTGAAGTCCCGCCGCGTCGGCGGTGCCAACTACCAGGTGCCCGTCGAAGTGCGCCCTGTCCGTCGCCTGGCCCTGTCCATGCGCTGGATCAAGGAAGCGGCCCGCAAGCGCGGCGAAAAGTCGATGGCCCAGCGTCTGGCCAACGAGCTGCTGGAGGCCACCGAAGGCCGTGGTGGTGCCATGAAGAAGCGTGACGAAGTTCACCGCATGGCCGAAGCCAACAAGGCATTCAGCCACTTCCGCTTCTAAATCGACGAACTGCCCTCGTCGCCAAGCGCAAGGCTGCCGGCATTTTTGCCTGCAGCCTTGTGGCGATTGAGGCGGTCACAAAATTGACGGGTTGCAGCGCCACAATGCTGGGCCCCTCCCCCGAATAACACGACCCATCCAAGGATCCACCATGGCTCGCAAGACTCCCATCGAGCGCTACCGCAATATCGGTATCTCGGCCCACATTGACGCTGGCAAGACCACGACCACCGAACGTATCCTGTTCTACACGGGCGTGAGCCACAAGATTGGTGAAGTGCACGACGGCGCTGCCACCATGGACTGGATGGAGCAGGAACAAGAGCGCGGCATCACGATCACCTCGGCTGCCACGACCTGCTTCTGGAAGGGCATGGACAACTCTTACGAAGAGCACCGCTTCAACATCATCGACACCCCCGGTCACGTGGACTTCACGATCGAAGTGGAACGTTCGATGCGCGTGCTCGACGGCGCCTGCATGGTGTACTGCGCCGTGGGTGGCGTGCAGCCCCAGTCGGAAACCGTCTGGCGCCAGGCCAACAAGTACAAGGTGCCACGTCTGGCCTTCGTGAACAAGATGGACCGTACCGGTGCCAACTTCTTCAAGGTCTACGAGCAGATGAAGCTGCGCCTGAAGGCCAACCCCGTGCCCGTGGTGATCCCGATCGGCGCCGAAGACAAGTTCACCGGCGTGGTCGATCTGCTGAAGATGAAGGCCATCCTGTGGGATGAAGCCTCGCAGGGCATGAAGTTCAGCTACGAAGAAATCCCGGCCGACCTGGTGGAATCCGCCAAGGAATGGCGCGAGAAGATGGTGGAAGCCGCTGCCGAAGCCTCCGAAGAGCTGATGAACAAGTACCTGGAAGAGGGCGACCTCTCCGAAGCCGAAATCAAGTTCGGCCTGCGTACGCGCACCATCGCCACGGAAATCCACCCGATGCTGTGCGGCACCGCGTTCAAGAACAAGGGCGTGCAGCGCATGCTCGACGCCGTGATCGACTACCTGCCAGCACCGACGGACATTCCTGACGTGACCGGTACCGACGAAGACGAAAAGCCAGTCACCCGCAAGGCGGACGACGGCGAGAAGTTCTCGGCCCTGGCATTCAAGCTGATGACCGACCCGTTCGTGGGCCAGCTGACCTTCGTGCGCGTGTACTCCGGCGTTCTGAGCAAGGGCGACACCGTCTACAACCCCATCAAGGGCAAGAAGGAACGTATCGGCCGTATCGTGCAGATGCACGCCAACGAGCGCCAGGAAGTCGAAGAAATCCGCGCCGGCGACATCGCTGCCTGCGTGGGCCTGAAGGACGTGACGACCGGTGAAACGCTGAGCGACATCGACTCCCAGATCATTCTGGAGCGCATGGTGTTCCCCGAGCCTGTGATCACGCAGGCCGTGGAACCCAAGACCAAGGCCGACCAGGAAAAGATGGGCATCGCACTGCAGCGCCTGGCTGCAGAAGATCCATCCTTCCGCGTGAAGACCGACGAAGAATCGGGCCAGACCCTGATCGCCGGCATGGGCGAGCTGCACCTGGAAATCATCGTCGACCGCATGAAGCGTGAATTCGGCGTGGAAGCCAACGTGGGCAAGCCCCAGGTTGCCTACCGCGAAACCATCCGCAAGACGGTGGAAGAAGCCGAAGGCAAGTTCGTGCGCCAGTCCGGCGGCAAGGGCCAGTACGGTCACGTCGTGCTCAAGATCGAACCCAACGAAGCCGGCAAGGGCATCGAGTTCGTCGACGCGATCAAGGGCGGTGTGGTTCCTCGCGAATTCATCCCGGCCGTGGAAAAGGGTATCAACGAAGCCGTCACGCAAGGCGTGCTGGCCGGCTACCCCGTGGTCGACGTCAAGGTCACGCTGCACTTCGGTTCGTACCACGATGTGGACTCGAACGAACTGGCGTTCAAGATGGCTGCCATCTTCGGCTTCAAGGAAGGCTGCCGCAAGGCCAACCCGGTCATCCTGGAACCCATGATGGCCGTGGAAGTGGAAACGCCTGAAGACTACGCCGGCACGGTGATGGGCGATCTGTCCTCCCGCCGCGGCATGGTCCAGGGCATGGACGACATCCCGGGCGGTGGCAAGGCCATCCGCGCCGAAGTGCCGCTGTCGGAAATGTTCGGCTACTCGACCTCGCTGCGCTCCGCAACGCAAGGCCGCGCCACGTACTCGATGGAATTCAAGCACTACAGCGAAGCGCCTCGCAACGTGTCCGAAGCCATCATGGCTTCGCGCGCCAAGTAAGCAATCCGCAAGAGACTGCCGCCAGCGCCTGCATGCAGGTGCCGGCGGCCGCCTCGACCCTCTTTCGCAAGATTTTGCAGTCTGCGATCCGGTGCCGCCCCGTTGCCTGTGCAGGGCGAACCAGCAACCGGATGCAGACGTTAAACCACAACACAGGCATTGCTCTTTGGAGAATTGAAAATGGCAAAAGGTAAATTCGAACGGACCAAGCCCCACGTCAACGTGGGTACGATTGGCCACGTGGACCACGGCAAGACGACCCTGACGGCGGC
>NZ_JBWKPP010000015.1:26977-187031 GCF_059418305.1 Acidovorax sp. GW821-FHT09B03 | reverse complement strand
GCGGTATGGAAAAGCGGACAGGCGTTCGATCCGGCCAAGATCGGGTGTCAATCAGGTTGACGCGAACCATAGAACCTCGGTCCTGGGGTGACGCCGAAGAACTCCCTGCGCTGCCTCTGCGAGGCAGCTCCGGTCAAACAGCTTCGGCGAGCCAGATGACGATGCGCGTGTCCTGCGGCACGCGCTCACCCCAGGCCCTGCGCTTCTCGGCACGGTCAGAAGGGGGGGGAACGGGGTCCATACGGGCCATTGCTTCGCTCGGCCTGTGGTCCTTCGCTGCGCTCGGCTCGCCAGGGCGATCGCGTCCCAACCGTCGGCAGCGCGCAGCGCGAACCGACCCCAGGCGCAGCTGCAAAGCAGCAGCCGGGTGGTACCCGCTCCCCACCCTTTCTGGCTGCGCCGAGAAGCGCAGGGCCTGGGGTGGGCGTGTGTGCCGCAGGACACACACGCTTCGTGATCTGACTCGTCGCAGCTGTTTGAGCGGAGTTCGAAGAACGCAGCGAGTTCTGCGACGCCACCCCAGGACCGAGCATCGCAGGCTGCCCGCAGCGAAGCGAAGGGACGCAGACAGCGGGGTCGCCTTTTCTTTGCCTACTTTCTTTTGGAGGGTGTAGAAGAAATCTATTTCAACCGCCCCAACAGCATCCGAGCCTGCGCAAGCCATACCCATGCCGCGGCATAGAACGGCTTGCGGTCGTGGTGCATCACCAGCCTGCGATTGCGCTCCAGCCACGCATGGGTGCGCTCCACCACCCAGCGCTTCTTGGCAATGGCAACCGGCTGCTCGTCGCTCCACAGAGACTGCTGGGCATCGTCCCATCGATGTCCAGCACTGTGGCGCACGATGCGTACCTGCACCTGATGCGCCTTCTCGATCTGCTGGGCGCATTGCCCAGCGTAGGCACTGTCTGCCCACACGGTCTTGACCGAGCCGTTCGTGCGTTTGCATGCCTGGGCTATCGCCTGGGTCGCTGCTGCCCGATCTGGCACAGCGGCGCTGGTGATCACCACAGCAAGCAACAGGCCCAGCGTGTCCACTACCAGATGGCGCTTGCGCCCCTGCACCTTCTTGCCTGCATCGAAGCCCAGCTCCCCGCCCTGTGGGCTGCCCCGATTGGACTGCGAGTCGATGACGGCTTCGCTGGGCTGGGCTGCGCGCTCCAGGCGCTGGCGCCACTGTTGGCGCAAGCGCTCTTGCAGCGCCTCGAACTTGCCTTGGCGGGCCCACACCACGAAGGCCTTCTGAACGGATTGCCAGGGCGGGTAGATCTGGGCAGGCAGGTTGCGCCAGGACGAGCCGGTGCGCAGCACGTAGCAGCACGCATCGACGATGCTGCGCCGCGAGTAGGTGGCAGGCCTGCCGCGCGAGCCAGGTTCTGGCTCGAACAAGTCCTGGGCCAGCGCCCATTCGGCGTCGGTCAGGGCTCCTGCAATGCCTTGCGAGCGGCTGGGCCGATGCTGGGCGTTGTAGCCGTAGCGCTTGACGGGCTGCTGGGTTTGCGCACGCGAGAGCTGGGCTTTGGGCCGCGTCCGTTGCAAGCCAGCAGCCTTCAGGGCCGCCCGCATGGTCACGGTGCTGGGGGCATTGCGCCCCATGCGATCTGCCCAGGCCAGCGCCAACTCGGACAGGGTAGCTTGAGGGTTGACTCGAACCACCTCGCGCAGGGCAGCATACTCGCTGGGAGGGATCACGGGTGGCCGGCCTGTCCTTGCCATTGCATTGCTCCTGGTAAGTCAATGCGGCAGGATCATAATTTATTTGTTCTACACCCTCTTGGCGACGCAAAAGAAAGTAGGTGCGCCGCCGGGCGCACATCCCGGCCTCCGCCCTCGGAAAAGAAACAGCAGCAACCACCGACACAACAGAGAACGGACACCCACAAGAACACGACTAAGATCGCGCCTGTCTGAAATATTCGAAGGAGAACCCCTTGCGCCATACCCTGTGCCTGCTGCTCGCCAGCCTCGTGATCGCCCCCGCCGCCCTGGCCCAGCAAGCCGCCAAGCCCGTCACCACCGCCAGCGGCCTGGTGTATGAATCGCTCAAGGACGGCACCGGCGAATCGCCCAAGGCCACCGACACCGTCAAGGTGCACTACAAGGGCACCTTCCTCGATGGCAAGGAGTTCGACAGCTCCTACAAGCGCGGCGAACCCACCTCGTTCCCGCTGAACCGCGTGATCCCCTGCTGGACCGAAGGCGTGCAGCGCATGAAGCCCGGCGGCAAGGCCAAGCTGACCTGCCCACCCGCCATCGCCTACGGTGCCAACGGTGCCGGCGGCGTGATCCCGCCCAACGCCACGCTGAACTTCGAGATCGAACTGATTTCCGTCGGCAAGTAACAAGAACCCACCGGCGCGCGGGCCACTTTCATCCATTCCTTGCACATGCTGCTGAAAGTCGGGGAACTGGCCCGCCGCACCGGCCTCACGGTGCGCACCCTGCACCATTACGACGAGATCGGCCTGCTCGCGCCCTCCGGCCGCTCCGAGGCCGGCTACCGGCTGTACAGCCAGGCCGACGTGCAGCGCCTGCATGGCATCCAGACCATGCGCCAGATGGGCCTGGCGCTCAGCGACATCGGCGAGCTGCTGGCTGGCGAGGGCATGGCCCCCGAGCGCATCATCGGCCAGCAGATCCGTGCGCTGGACCAGCAGATCACGCAGGCCACCGAGCTGCGCGCGCGCCTGACCATGCTGCGCGACGGCCTGATGGCCGGAGCCGAGCCCGACATGGGCAACTGGCTTGAAGCGCTGGCGCTGATGACGACCTACGGCAAGTACTTCAGCTCCGCCGAGCTCAAGCAGATCTTCACCAACTGGAGCCTGATCGAGGCCGACTGGCTGGTGGTCAAGGACCTGGTGCGCAATGCGATGGACCGCCAGCAGCCCCCTGACAGCCCCGAGGTCCAGGCCCTGGCCTACCGCTGGATGGCGCTGATGCTGCACTGGATGGGTGGCGACCTGGACCTGCTGGACCGCTGGGGCCACATGTTCCGCACCGAGCCCAGCACCCAGGGACGCAACCACGCGCCGCCGGGCGACATGATCGAGTTCGTCGAAACCGCGATCAAGATGCGCATGGCCCTGCTCGAGAAGTACCTGACCCGCGAAGACCTGCGCCGGCTCGGGCATGTGCCGCACACGCAATGGGAACAACTGGAGCGGGACGTGCAGCGCTTGCTGGCCGACGGCGTGCCCGCCGACCAGCCCGAGGCGGTTGCGGCGGCCCTGCGCTGGGATGCCCTGTTCGGGCAGTTGACCAGCCACGACCCCGTGCTGCGCGAGAAACTGCTCACGGCATCGGCGCAGGAACCGCTGCTGCGCGCCGGTTCCCCGCTGAGCCAGGCGGTGCGCCACTACCTGCTGGAGGTGCTGGCGCAGGCGGCCCTGGCAGAGCAGGCATCCGGCCGGCCCAAAAAGCGTTGAAAAATGCTTGACCCTCACGCAACGTGAGGGCCCACAGTCGGACCCCAGAGCTTCTGGACCGACCATGACACCCGCTGACGACAACGCCCCCGCCGACCGCTTGCACGCCCTGGACAACCTGCGCGCCACCATGATGTGGCTGGGCATCGTCCTGCACGTCGCGGTGATCCACCTGGTCTCTCCATCGCCCCTGCCCTGGCACGACGACCGCTCGACCCCGGTGGCGGACCTGCTCATGGCGTTCATCCACGCGTTCCGCATGCCGGTGTTCTTCATCCTCGCGGGCTTCTTCGTGGCCTTGCTGGTGCAGCGCCGGGGAGCCCCCGGCATGCTGCGCCACCGCATGCGCCGGCTGGCGCTGCCCTTCGCCGTGTTCTGGCCGCTGCTGTACGCCGCCTGCGCGGTGCTGGCCTTGCTGTTCCTGCACCGCATGGCGCACGGAACCTGGGGGCTGGACAAGGGCCTGCTGCAGCCACGCCCCGGTGTGTCCCAGGGGCTTTCCACCATGCACCTGTGGTTCCTGTGGCTGCTGCTGTGGTTCTGCGTCCTTTCCGTGCCCCTGCACTGGGCCCTGGTCCGGCTACCGGACCGGGTGCACGCCGCCCTGGCGGCATGCGTCAGCCACCTGGGCGAATCGCCCTGGGGAGCCTTGGTGCTGGCGCTGCCCCTGGCCTGGCTGGGCAGCCGCTACCCCAACGGAATCCTGACACCGAGTGGCGCCTTCCTGCCCCCGCTGGCCGAATGGCTGCACAACGGCTTGTTCTTCGCGTTCGGCACCGGCGCGTACCTGCTGCGCGAACGCCTGTTCGCGCACTGGCAGAGGCACTGGCCGCTGTATGCAGCGGCAGGTGGCGTCTGCTTTCTGCTGACGGGCATCCTCATGGAAACGCTGGCACACCCGGAGGCCTCGGCCTTCGCCCTGTTCCTGGCCACGGGCGTGCTGGCCGAGGTCGCCACGCAACCGGGCGCTGTCCCGCAAGCCCTGCTGTTCGCCATTGCACTGGTCTACAACACCGCGTCCTGGCTGTGGAGCTTTGCGCTGATCGGCATCTTCCTGCGCCATGTGCGGGGCCGCCATGCGTGGCTGGCCTGGCTGGCCGACAGCTCCTACTGGGTGTACCTGGTGCACCTGCCCCTGACCATCGCCTTTGGCGCGCTGCTGTACGGCCTGCCCCTGCCCGCGCTGGCCAAGATGCTGATCAACATCAGCGCCACCACCGCCGTGTGCCTGGCGAGCTACCACTTTCTTGTCCGTTCCAGGGCCGTCGGCGCGCTCCTCAATGGACGCCGCCACCGCTCCCACCCTTCTTCCGGAGAACCCACCCATGCGCACTGACACGAACCCGAACGCCGACCCGCGCGCCGCGCTATGGCGCGACGCCAATTTCCGCTGGCTCACCAGCGGCTCGGCCCTGACCATGCTGGGTGACCAGTTCACCCTGATCGCCCTGCCCTGGCTGGTGCTGCAGATGACCGGCGACACGCTGGTGCTGGGCACCGTGCTGGCACTCATGAGCGTGCCGCGCGCGCTGTTCATCCTGATCGGCGGCGCGCTGGTGGACCGCTACTCCCCCAAGCAGGTGCTGATGCTGACCAAGTACATCAACCTGGTATTGCTGGCGCTGCTCAGCGGCCTGGTGCTCACGGGCACGCTCACGCTGTGGATGGTGTATGTGCTGTCGCTGGCGATCGGCCTGTCCACGGCCTTCAGCATCCCTGCGGGCACGGCGATGATGCCCCACGTGGTGCCGCGCGCCCAGCTGCAGGCGGCCAACGGCATCAGCCTGGGCCTGCGCCAGCTCACCATGTTCCTCGGCCCCCTGCTCGCGGGCCTGCTGATCGCGCTGTTCGGCGACGGCAGCGCGGGCACCGGCGCGGACGCCCGGGCCAATGCGACGGGCATCGGCATGGCCTTCGCGCTCGATGCCCTGAGCTTCGGCATCTCGGCCTGGACCCTTGCCAAGGTGCGCACGCTGGCGGCAGCCGCGCCAGCTGCCGGCACAGCGGCACCGCAGGCCGTGCTGGCCTCGGTGGCGCAGGGCCTGGCGCATTTCTGGCGCGATGCCGAGTTGCGCACCTGCTTCCTCTACTGGAGTGCCATCGCCCTGTTCATCATGGGCCCGATCCACATCGCCGTGCCGGTGCTGGCCAGCAGCACGCCCACGCTGGGCGCGGCCGCTTTCGGCACCATGCTGGGCGCCCACGGCGCAGGCACGCTGGCGGGCATGGTGGCCTCGGGCATGTTCCCGCGGCTGCGTGTGGGCAGCCTGGGGCTGACCATCCTGGTCTTCGATGCCGTCATCGGCCTCTTGTTCATCCCCATGGGCATGATCGACGCCACATGGCAGGGCGCTGGCTTGATGCTGGCCATCGGCCTGCTGGGTGGTTTCATGCAGGTGCGCGTGTTCACCTGGATCCAGCAGCGCGTGCCACCCATGCTGATCGGCCGGGCGATGAGCCTGTTCATGTTCATCTTCATGGGCCTGGCACCGATCTCGGCGGCCGTGACGGGCTGGCTCATGAAGAGCATCACGCTGGCCCAGCTGTTTGCCGCCAGTGGCGGCGCCCTGGTGGTGCTGGTGGCCCTGGCCTTCGTGCTCACGCCGCTGCGCCAGGTCACGGATGCGCCCAGTGCGGTGCGCTGACCTGCGCAGCAACGCAAAAAACCGCCCGGCACCTGGGGTGTCGGGCGGAACGTCTCAGAGACGGCGGAGGAGAGAGAGATGCAGCAACCGCGCCCGGTCGGCCCGCGCGGGCCAGCCGGGGCGTTTCATCACACTTCGGTGACGAACTGTTCGCGTGGGCGGCGCACCTTCTTGAGGTTCACCAGCCAGTCGCCTTCGCTGGCGCGGTAGCCCAGGGGCAGGATGGCGACGCTGCGCAGGCCGCGGGCGTTCAGGTCCAGGATCTCGTCCAGGGCCTTGGGATCGAAGCCTTCCATGGGCGTCGAGTCCACGCCTTCGAAGGCGGCGGCCATCAGGGCGGCGCTCAGGCCGATGTAGGCCTGGCGGGCGGCGTGCTGGAAGTTCACTTCCGCATCGCGCTGGGGGTACATGCCCAGCAGCATCTGGCGGTAGTTTTCCCAGCCTTCGTTCTTGAAGCCGCGCTGCTCGTTGGTCAGGTCGAACATCATGTTGATGCGCTCGGCCGTGTAGTTGTCCCAGGCGGCGAACACCAGCAGGTGCGAGCCGTCGGTGATCTGTGCCTGGTTCCAGGCGATGGGCTGGATGCGGGCACGCACGGCGGGGTCGGTCACGACGATGATCTCGAACGGCTGCAGACCGCTGGAGGTGGGCGCCAGGCGCGCAGCCTCCAGGATGCGCTCGACCTTGTCGGCCGGCACGCTCTTGGCGGCGTCCATCTTCTTGGCGGCATAGCGCCATTGCAGCTTGTCGAGCAGCGGGTTGGCGACGGTGGTGTGGTCGGCTGTGGTCATGGACAGTGTTCCTGAAGTATCTTGGTTGGGTGGACGGCATCGCAATGCCGATGGATGAACTGTAGAGAACGGGAATGGGTTCGGTAAGGTGCGGCGGGGAAAAGGATTGTTCGGATTCGGTCAACAATCGCCCCATCCATGCGCGGTATGGGGACTCCAGGGAGGCTTACACTTGTTTTTCCCTCCCACCTCCCCCTCTTCGCGCGGTGCTGCCTTGCTGATCGCCCCCTGTCCATGAGTGAACCGGACCTGTCTTTCCTGGACCCCTCCCGGCGTTCGCCTGCATCCAGTGCAACGGCGGACGATGCGGTCGCGGCCAGCGACGGCACGGCAAGCACTGCGGGCAGCCCCGCCGAGGGCCTGGTGGCCGAGTTGCGCGCCTACCAGGCAGAGCTCGAGAGCCAGAACAAGGTGCTGCGCTACAGCCAGGCCGTTGCCGAGAGCGCCTCGGAACGCTTCGAAACCCTGTTCGCCAGCATGCCGCTGGCGCTGATGGTGATCGACGAGCACGACATGGTGGTGCAGGCCAACTCCATGGCGCACCGCTCGTTCCAGCCCACCGAGCGCGACCGCCCCCTCACGTCCCTGATGCCCTTCGTGAGTGCAGCCGACGTGGACCGGGTACACAATGCCTTCGCCCAGGCCGAGAACCTGGGGCGCAGCGAAGTGAACGAGGTGGTTTTCGACATCGGCGGGGAGCTGCGCATCAAGGGCGATCTGCACATCGCCCACATCGAGGCGCCCCAGGCCGGCGGCGGCCCCCCCGTGTCGCAGTACCTGTGCGCGGTGATCGACCAGGGTCCGCTGCTCACCGAGCGGCGCGCGCTGCAGCACAGCGCGCAGGCCCTGCAGCAGCGCAACCAGCAGCTGTACGCCAGCGAGAAGCGGCTGGAGGCGGTGATCAATTCCGCCCTGGACGCCATCATCTGCGTCGACCAGCACCAGCGCATCACCGTGTTCAATCCCACGGCGGCGGCATTGTTCCAGTGCAGCGCCAGCGATGCGCTGGGCAGCCCGCTCGAACGATTCCTGCCCGGTGCGACGCAGGGCCTGACCTTCGCGCAGCTCACCACGCAGGCCATGCTGGGCGAGATGACGGCGCTCACGGCCGGCGGCAAGGAGCTCGCGGTGGAGGTGAGCGTCTCGTTCGAGCGCCATGCCGAGGGCGAGACCACCACCGTGTTCGCGCGCGACCTGACAGGCCGCAAGAAGGCGGAGGCGCACCGCAGCGAGCTGGAGGCGCAACTGCGCGAATCGCACAAGATGCAGGCCGTGGGCACCATGGCCGGGGGCATCGCGCACGACTTCAACAACATCCTTGGCGCCATCCTGGGCAACGTGGAGCTGGCCAAGGCCGACAGCGCCCCGGGCTCGCCCGCGCTGGAGAGCCTGCGCGAGATCGACAAGGCCGGGCGCCGCGCGCGCGACCTGGTGCGCCAGATCCTGACCTTCAGCCGCAACGAGCCGCCCAAGCGCACGGCCGTGCCGCTGGTGGAGGTGGTGCACGACACCGAACGCCTGCTGCGCGTGACCCTGCCCCCGGCCATCGAGCTGCACATGCAACTGCAGCTGGACCTGCCGCCGGTGCTGGCCGATGCCACGCAGGTCGAGCAGGCCCTGCTCAACCTGTGCACCAATGCCATCCACGCCATCGGCGCCGCGCGCGGCAGCATCCATGTGGAAGCCGCCGCCGTGCAACCCGACCAGCGCCTGAGCGAGCGCCTGGGCCTGGCTGACGGCCACTACGTGGCCCTAGCCGTGCGCGACAACGGGCCTGGCATCGAGGCGGCCACGCTGCAGCGCATCTTCGAGCCCTTCTTCACCACCAAGCCCGTGGGCCAGGGCACGGGCTTGGGCCTGGCCGTGGTGCATGGCGTGATGCGCACGCACGAAGGCGCGGTCGATGTGAGCAGCATCCCGGGCCACGGCAGCCGCTTCACGCTGTACTTTCCGGTGGCACCGGGCAGCACCGAGGCAGCGCCGGCACTGGTACCGCCCCCCGCACCCGCTCCGCTGGCCACGGCGCAGGTCGACCAGCGCAAGCCCCATGTGATGTACGTGGACGACGACCAGGCCCTGGTCTTCCTGGTGCAGCGGTTGCTGCGCCGCCGTGGCTACGAGGTGAGCGGCTACACCGACCCGCACGAAGCCAGCGCCGCATTGCGGGCCGACCCACAGCGCTACGACCTGCTGGTGACCGACTACAACATGCCCGGCTTCGTCGGTACCGACCTGGTGCGCGAGGCGCGCCAGATACGCCCGGACCTGCCGGTGGCCCTGGCATCCGGCTATGTGACCACCGAGATCGAGCAGGCCGCCATGGCCGAAGGCGCGAGCGCCCTGATCCACAAACCCAACGATGTGGAGGAACTGGTGGCCACGGTGCACCGGCTCATCCACGGCCATGGCGCTGCCTGACGAGTCCCTGCCCGTGCAGGCACTGCACGAGGACGCGGACATCCTGGTGCTGTACAAGCCCGCAGGCCTGCTGTGCGTGCCCGGCCGCGGGCCGGACAAGCAGGACTGCCTGAGCGCCCGCGCACAGCAGCGCTGGCCCGGCGCACTCATCGTGCACCGGCTGGACCAGGCCACCTCGGGCCTGGTGCTCATGGCGCGGCACATCGACGCCCAGCGCCGCCTGGGCCTGGCGTTCGAGCAGCGCCAGGTGCACAAACGCTACGTGGCGGTGGTGCAAGGACACATGGGGCTGGTCGATGGCGGCACCTGGGCCGATATCGACCTGCCCATTGCCGCCGACTGGGAGCGCCGCCCGCTGCGCGTGATCGACGCGACGGCGGGCAAGCCCAGCCTCACGCGCTGGCGTGCCAATGCCCACGACGCGGCAGCCCACACTACGCGGTTGCTGCTCGAACCCGTGACCGGCCGCACCCACCAGCTGCGCGTGCACCTGGCCGCCGTGGGCCATGCCATCCTGGGCGATGCGCTGTACGCCGATGCCGCCACGCAGGCGCGTGCACCGCGCCTGCTGCTGCACGCGAGCGAGCTGGCGCTGGCACATCCCGCCACCGGGGAGCCGCTGCAGTTCCATCTGGCGCCAGACTTTTAAGCGGCGCGTTCAGCCTGCCGCGCCATGGCCCATTGCACGGCCAGGATGCTGGCCAGCACCACCACCACCCCCACCAGCGAGGTGCCGCGCAAGGACTGGCCCAGCAGCGCCCAGCCGAGCAGCACCGCCGCCACAGGGCTCAGCAGGCCCAGGGACGACACGGCCACCGAGGGCAGCCGCGCCACGCCGCGGAACCACAGCGCATAGGCCAGCAGCGCGCCCGCAATGCTCAGGTAGGCATAGCCACCCACCTGCACGGCCGTGAGGGCGGGCAGCGGCGGGTCCACCGCCCAGGCCACGGGCAACAGCATGGCGCCGCCAGCCAGCAGTTGCCAGCCCGTGAAGGCCAGCACCGGTAGGCCGCCGGACTGCCAGCGCCGCGCGAAAAAGGTGCCAAAGGCCATGCACACCGTGCCTGCCAGCGCGGCCGCCACGCCTACCATGTCCCATGCGGCGCCGGGGGACAGCAGCAGCGCCGCCATGCCCGCCACGCCGAGCGCCCCGGCCGCCATGGCCAGGGCGGGTGGGCGCCGGTGGTCCACAGCCCAGGTCAGCGCCATCATGAGCAGGGGCCCGATGGCCCCCACCACCGCCGCCACGCCGCCCGGCAGCCGGTAGGCAGCCACGAACAGCAGCGCCTGGAAGACGCCGATGTTGAGCGCCGCCAGCAACAGCAGGCGCGCCCAGCCGCGCCCATCGCCCCAGGCCGGTGCCTGGCGGCACCACAGCACCAGCAGCAGGCCGGCGGGCAGCGTGCGCAGCAGCGCGGCCGTGAAGGGCCGGTCCGGCGGCAGCAGCTCGGTGGTGACGATGTAGGTGGAGCCCCAGATGGCGGGCGCCAGCGCCGTCAGCAAAACATCGCCCCAGGCGACGCGGGAAGTTGTCTCGGTCATGATTTTATCTTCAATTCAAGATAAATCACTGTACCATAAAATCTTGAAATCAAGACAACCTGCACCACCATGCCCGCACCCTCCGCCCCGCCCGACGCCGTGGATGCCATCCTGGCCCAATGGCACCGCGAGCGCCCCGACCTGGACGTCAGCCCCATGGGCCCCATCGGCCGCATCAAGCGCTGCGCGGCCCTGCTGCAGCGCCGGCTCGACGAAACCTTTGAGGAGTTCGGCCTGAGCTTCTGGGAATTCGACATGCTGGCCACGCTGCGCCGCTCGGGCGCGCCCTATTGCCTGGCACCGACCACGCTGTTCTCCACGCTGATGGTCACCTCGGGCACCATGACGCACCGCATGAACAAGCTCGAAGCCAGCGGCTTCGTGGCGCGCCTGCCCAACCCCGAGGACGCACGCAGCATGCTGGTGCAGCTCACGCCCGCAGGGCTGGCGCTGATCGACCGGGCGGTGCAGGCCCATGTGGCCAACGAGCATCGCATCCTCGCCCCCCTGAAGGCCGCCGACCTGGCGGTGCTCGACGCCAAGCTGGCCGTGCTGCTGGCCGCCCTGGAAGCCCCGCCTGCGCCGCAGGCCCGGCATGGCGCAGTACGATAAGGGGATGTCCCAAACCCAACACCTCTTCATCCTCACCGGCGCCTCGCGCGGCATGGGCCTGGCCATGGCCGAGCAGCTGCTGCAAAGCCCCGGCAACACCCTCGTCTGCCTGGCGCGCAACACCCAGGACGCGCTGACCGCCGCCGCCAAGGCCTCTGGCGCCACACTCGAACAATGGCAGCAGGACCTCTCGCAAGGTGAGCAGGCCGCCGCCCGCCTCAAGGCCTGGCTCGCCGCGCAGGCCCCGGGCCGGTTTGCCAGCGCCACGCTGATCAACAACGCGGGCACCATCCCACGCATCGCCCCGCTGTCGGAGAGCGATGCCGCCGACCTGGCCAACGCCCTGCGCGTGGGCCTGGAGTCGCCCATGCAGCTCACGGCCGCCTTCCTGCACGCCACCGAGGGCTGGACCGCCACGGCGCGCAAGGTGCTCAACATCTCCTCGGGCCTGGGCCGCAAGGCCATGGCCTCGCAGGCCGCCTACTGCGCGGCCAAGGCCGGCATGGACCACTTCACGCGCTGCGTGGCGCTGGACGAAGCCCACAAGCCCCATGGCGCCAAGGTATGCTCGCTGGCACCGGGCGTGATCGACACCGACATGCAGGTGCAGTTGCGCGGCGCCGCCCCCGAGGCGTTTCCGGACCGCGAGAATTTCGCCAACCTCAAGACGGGTGGCCAGCTCACATCGCCCGCCGAGGCCGCCACCCGCGTCCTCGCCTGGCTGGATCGCGCGGACTTCGGCACCAACCCGGTCGCCGACGTAAGAGACGCTCAATAAAACCAACAGACCTCCCTCCAGAAAGGACACTCCCATGACCCGTGAAGTCGTCGTCGTCAGCGCAGTGCGCACCGCCATCGGTACCTTTGGCGGCAGCCTCAAGGACATCCCGCCCACCGAGCTGGGCGCCCTCGTGGTGCGCGAATCGCTCGCCCGCGCCAACGTGGAAGGCAAGGACGTGGGCCACGTGGTGTTCGGCCACGTGGTGAACACCGAGCCCAAGGACATGTACCTCTCGCGCGTGGCGGCCATCAACGGCGGCTGCAGCGAGAACACCCCGGCCTACAACGTGAACCGCCTGTGCGGCTCGGGCCTGCAGGCCATCGTGAGCGCCAGCCAGTCCATCCTGCTGGGCGACACCGACGTGGCCATCGGCGCAGGTGCCGAGAACATGAGCCGCGCCCCGTTCGCCAGCCTGAATATGCGCTGGGGCGCCCGCATGGGCGACACCAAGATGGTGGACATGATGATCGGTGCGCTGCACGACCCCTTCCACAACATCCACATGGGTGTGACGGCCGAGAACATCGCCGCCAAGTGGGGCATCAGCCGCGAAGACCAGGACCAGCTGGCCGTGGAAAGCCACAACCGCGCCGAGCGCGCCACCGAAGCCGGCCTGTTCAAGGACCAGATCGTGCCCGTCACTCTGAAAAGCAAGAAGGGCGACGTGCAGTACGCGACCGACGAGCACTTCCGCCCTGGCGCAACCCTTGCGGACATGGCCAAGCTCAAGCCCGTGTTCCTCAAGGAGAACGGCACGGTGACGGCTGGCAACGCCTCGGGCATCAACGACGCCGCCGCCGCCGTGGTGCTGATGGAAGCCGGTGCCGCCAGGGCGCGCGGCGCCAAGCCCCTGGCGCGCCTGGTGGCCTACGCCCATGCCGGCGTGGACCCGAAGTACATGGGCATCGGCCCGGTGCCGGCCACGCAGCTGGCGCTCAAGAAGGCCGGCCTCACGGTGGCCGACCTGGACGTGATCGAGGCCAACGAGGCCTTTGCCGCCCAGGCCTGCGCGGTGACCAAGGACCTGGGCCTGGACCCGGCCAAGGTCAACCCCAATGGCTCGGGCATCTCGCTGGGCCACCCGATCGGCGCCACGGGCGCGCTGATCACCGTGAAGGCGCTGCACGAGCTGCAGCGCGTGCAGGGCCGCTATGCGCTGGTGACCATGTGCATCGGTGGCGGCCAGGGCATTGCCGCGATCTTCGAGCGCATCTGATACCCGGGGGGCTGCCATCGCCACCGGCGATGCTGCCACCCCGCATTGGCAAGGCAGCACCCGCGCCGGATCAGCGATCATGGCGAGGTGCTGGCCCAGATCAGCAGAGTGGAGCGTGCGCCCAAGCGACCGCGCCCAACCATTGAACCGACGGAGACATCTTTCACCATGATTCGCACCCTGATTTCCTTCAGTGCGCTGGCCCTCGCCCTGGGCGCCACCGCCCATGCCCAGGCGCCCGCCCCCGCTGCCGGCTACCCCAACAAGCCCATCCGCCTGATCGTGCCCTTCCCGCCGGGCGGCGGCACCGACATCCTGTCGCGCCTGGTGGCCACCAAGCTCACCGAAAGCGCCAAGTGGACCGTGGTCGCCGACAACAAGGCGGGTGCGGGCGGCACCATCGGCATCGGTGAGGCCGTGAAGGCCGCGCCCACAGGCTACGACATCGTGATGGGCCAGAAGGACAACCTGGTCATCGGCCCCTGGCTGTACAAGAACCTGCCCTGGGACCCCACCAAGGACCTGACCGCCGTGGCCCACGTAGCCTACACGCCCGTGGTCATCGCCACCAGCGCCAACTCCAAGTACAAGACCCTGGCCGATGTGATCGCCGCCGCCAAGGCGGCGCCCGGCACCGTCACCTACGGCTCGCCCGGCAACGGCACCTCCATCCACCTGGCAGGCGACCTGTTCGAGAAGGCCGCGGGCGTGAAGCTCAGCCACATCCCGTACAAGGGATCCAACCCCGCGCTCATGGATGCATTGGCCGGCAACGTGGACCTGCTGATGTCCTCCGTGCCCTCGGCCATGGGCCAGATCAAGTCGGGCAAGCTGCGCCCCCTGGCCGTGACCTCGGCCAAGCGCAGTTCCTCCATGCCCGACGTGCCCACCGTGGCCGAATCGGGCTTCAAGGGCTTCGACGTGAGCACCTGGTACGGCGTGTTCGCCCCCGCCGGCACACCGGCCAGCGTGGTCACGGCCCTGAACGCCGAGATCAACAAGCTCCTGGCCACCGAGGACATGAAGGCCGCCATCCACGCCCAGGGCGCCGAGCCCGAAGCCATGTCGGCCGCACAACTCAACGCCCTGCTCAAGGCCGACTACACCAAGTGGAAGGGCATCGTGGAAGCCTCGGGCGCGAAGATCGAATAAGCGCTTTTGCCGCACCCATGAAAAATGGCTCCCGAGGGAGCCATTTTTTTTGTCAGGCGCCGAAGGCTCAGGTCCGCACCACCAGCACGGGCACGTGAACGGCACCCAGCACGCGCTGGGTCACGCTGCCCAGCACCAGCTTCTCCAGGCCGCGGCGACCGTGCGATCCCATCACGACCAGATCGGCGCCGGTGCTCAGCACGGCGCTCAAGATGCCATCGTGCACGGTATGGCCTTCACCCACCACGGTGCTGACCTGCACGCCGGCGGCCGCGAGCTCGGTGCGCGCCTTCTCCAGCGCGGCATTGGCTTCTGCCGTGGCGGCGCTCAGGTACTGCGCCTGGCCATAGGCAAAATCGGCGCCCACGCCCGTGAACGGATAGGGATCGACCACGTACAAGGCGGTCACGTCGCTGCCAAAGGTCTTGGCCAGGCCTGCCGCCTTGGCCACTGCCAGCGAGGCAATGTCGGAACCGTCGATGGGAACCAGAATGTGCTTGAACATGGTGTCTTCTCCTTGCATTGAATGCACCCTCGGTGGTGTCCGCAACCAGCTGTCCGCTGGCCCTGGGCGCCGCCTTTGGTGCGATGAGGGACAGTGTGAACCTGCACCATACATCGCATCTTGATCGACATCAAACAGCAAGCGGTCGATCCTGCCATTTGCCCACCATGACGACGCCTTGTCCTACACACGTGGATCGGTCTACCCGACCACATCCGCGCCCTGGAACCCTCCGCGCCGGCAGGTGACCACCAGCGTATCGCGGTAGCCGCCGGGGGCGACGGGCTGGATGGGCGTGGACTCGTGGATCATGCGTGCGTCGTCGAGCAGCAGCAGCGACCAGGGTTCGGTGAGCGTGAAGCGCTGGCCACCAGGGCCGTTGGCCTCGAAGACGCGGGTCTCGCCGCCCTTGATGCCCTCGCGCGCCACCAGGAACACGGCCACCAGGTCCACGCCATCGCGGTGTGCGCCCTCGGGCGTGGGCCGGCCGATGCCGCCTTCGGTGTCGATGCGGAACTGGTGCGCCTCCACGGACCAGGCCTGGGGCACCTGGCCCGGTGCAAACACCGCGTCGGAAACACCGGCCAGTGCCACCAGCAACTGCGACCACGCGGGCTGCGCCACGGTGCCGGCCTCCATGGGCGCAAACCAGCGCTCCATGCCGCCATGCAGTGCGTTGTACTCCACAGGCTGCCAATGCGCGCGGTGCGGTACCTGCTGCACCTGCCCCTGCTGCACCACGAAGCAGGAATGGCGCCGGCGCCGGTAGCGCCCGCCGTCTTTGAGGAATTCGTCGGGCGGCAAGGCCTGCCAATCAGCGTTGAATGCCAGCAGCGCGGACAACGGACAGCCGATCCAGGCCGCCACATCGGCGGGCGAGAGCACTGCGAATCCCGCGCTGTGCAGCTGCGCCGCAGTCCCGGAGGGTGTGGTGAACGGGGGAGAAAAGGTGACTTGGGCCATAGGAGCCCAAGCATAAAGCCTATGCGCCGGCATTGCCCGCAGCCAGCTCGCTCAGGGTGCGCCGGCCAGCAGGGGAGATGATGCAGCGCAAACCGCTCAGACCACCACCTGCGCCGCAATGCGCGGCAGCGCACTGGCTGGCGCCGGACGCCCGAACAGGTAGCCCTGGTAGTGCAGGCAGCCCACGCTGGCCAGCATGTCGCGCTGCTCGAGGGTCTCCACGCCCTCGGCGATCACGCCCAGGTCCAGGCTGTGCGCCAGGTTGACGATGGTGCGGGCAATGGCAGCGTCATTGGGGTCGGTGAGCAGGTCGCGCACAAAGCTCTGGTCGATCTTGAGCTGGTCCAGCGGCAGCCGCTTGAGGTAGCTCAGCGATGAGTAGCCCGTGCCGAAGTCATCGAGCGAAAAGCGCACGCCCAGGGCGCGCAGCGTGGTCATGCGGCGGATGATGTCCTCCACGTCGTCGAGCAGCAGCGACTCGGTGAGTTCCAGCTTCAGGCGCAGCGGGTTGGCGCCGGTGCTCTTGAGCACCTCCACCACCTCTTCCACGAAGTGTGGGTGGCGGAACTGCAATGCGCTCACGTTCACCGCCACCGTCCAGTGGGCGGTGGCCGCATCGTGCCCCCATTCCACCAGCTGCAGGCAGGCGGCCCGCAGGATCCACGCGCCCAGCGGCACGATCAGGCCGCAGGCCTCGGCCACCGGCACGAACTCGGCCGGCGACACCAGCCCGCGTTCCGGGTGCTCCCAGCGCAGCAGCGCCTCGGCGCCCACCATGCCGTGGTCCCGGCTGATCTGGGGCTGGTAGTGCAGCAGGAACTGGCCCTCGCGCAAGGCCTCGCGCAGGCCGGCCTCCAGCGCGGTGCGCGCCGTGACGGCGGCCTGCGTGCGCGGGTCGAAAAAGCGCAGCGTGTTGCGCCCCGCGCCCTTGGCCTGGTACATGGCCATGTCGCCGCGCTTGAGCAATTCGTCCACCGTGGTGTGCGGGTCGGCATACAGGGTGACACCGATGCTGCAGGAGCTGTGGTGCGCATGGCCACCCAGCTGGTAGCTCTGCCCCAGGGCCTGCAGCACCTTGCGGCCCACGATCTCGGCCTGCGATGCGGCCTCGTGTGGCAGCGCGCTCAGGCCCTCCAGCAGCAGCACGAACTCGTCGCCACCCAGGCGTGCCACCGTGTCGCCGTTGCGCACGCAGCCCCCCAGGCGCGCGGCGACCTGGCGCAGCAGCTCATCGCCGATCTCATGGCCCTGGGTGTCGTTGAGGTCCTTGAAGTTGTCCATGTCCACGAACAGTAGCGCGCCGCCCGTGCCTGTGCGGGCGCTGGCGGCCAGGCTGTGCTGCAGCCGGTCGGCCATGAGCCGGCGGTTGGGCAGGCCAGTGAGCGGGTCGTAGAAGGCCAGCAGGCGGATCTCCTCCTCGGCCGCCTTGCGGCTGGAGATGTCGGTCTGCGTACCCACATAGTGGGTGATGGCGCCCTGCGCCGAGCGCACGGCGGTGATGGTGATCCAGGCCGGGTACACCTCGCCATCCTTGCGCCGGTTCCAGACCTCGCCCTGCCAGGAGCCCACCGACTGCAGGGTCTCGTGCATGGTCCGGTAGAAGGTCTGGTCGTGCCGGCCGGACTGCAGCAACGCCGGGGTCTTGCCCACGAGCTCCTCCACCGTGTAGCCGGAAAGCCGCGCATACGAGGTGTTGGCCTGGAGGATGCGCTGATCAGGCCCGGTGACCACCATGCCCTCGAACGACTCGAAGACGATGGCCGCAATCTGCAGCGACTCCTCGACCCCCCGGTGGTCGGTGATGTCGGTGGAAATGCCGCACAGCGCATGGATGCTGCCGTCGGTGTGGCGCAGCGGAATCTTCACCGACAGGTAGGTGCGCACCGAACCATCGTGGAAGGTGTTGGTTTCCTCCACCTCGATGCGCTCGCCACGCTCCAGCACCAGCCGGTCGTTGGCCGTCAGCTGGTGCACCGTAGCCGCGTCGAAGATCGCGCTGTCATCGCCGCCGATCAGGCCATCGGCGGCATCGGGCCGCAGCGCCAGCATGTGCTGGTTGGCATACAGGTAGCGGTGCTGAATGTCCTTGATGTAGATGAAGGCCTCCACACTGTCCAGGATGGTGCCGAACTTGTGCTCGCTGGCGGGCCAACGCCGGGATTGCCCCCGCACCCTGCGGCGCCACACAAAAACAGCCAGGGCCGCGAGCGCCCCCGCCAACAGCAGTGCCGCCAAGGCCCACAGGACGGGACGCCCGACGGCGCTGGCGGGCGGCGCCCCGACCCAGCGGCGCATCACCTGCGCATACGATGCGTCGGACCCGTCGCGCCATTGCGCCGCCCGCTTGTCGATGGCGGCCAGCAGCTCGGGGTTGCGGTCCTTGCCGGCGGCGACGTACAGCCCCCCTGGCTGGAGCACGATGCCCGCGTCCACCAGCCCCTGGCCCTTCGCATGGGCCTGGCCGAACAGGTGGTTGGAGATGGCCGCCTCGGCATTCTTGCCGCCCACGGCACTGAAGGCCTGCTCGGGTGAGTCCACCTCCACCACCATGACCTGCAGCCCGTAGCGGCGCGTCATGGCCAGGAAATGGTCGCGCTGCAGCGTGCCGCGCTGCACGGCCACGCGCTTGCCGTCAAGATCCACCACCGAGCGGATCGGCAAGGACGGCAGCCGGTACACCGCGGACCAGGTGTCCACCAGGGGCAGCGCCGTGAAATCGAACTGCGCCACGCGCGCCTGCGCACGCGGCGCATCGGGCACCAGGTCCAGGCGGCCGTTTTGCAGATCGTCCAGGCAGGCGCGCAGTTCACAGGGCACATAGCGCAGGGTCCAGCGCTCGCGCTCGGCGACCAGGTTGAGCAGGTCCACGAAGATGCCCGCCGGCCGGCCATGCTGGTTCATGAACACGGTGGGCTCGTTGGCATACACCCCCACCCGCACCTCCCGCACCGGTTCAGCCGTGCTGGCGCATACCGGCAGCAGCGCCCACAAGGCACCCACCAGCCAGCCAGCCCAACGACCCTGCCACCGCAATGTGCGCGAACTCACGATCGGGAATCCCCACAGTGGCTGAAAGCAGTATGTTAACCAAAGGTTGCTAAAACATCCAAAAGTAACAAAAGCCGGGCCACGGCGCCTGGAACCCGGGACCGATCTTTTTGCCCGGCTTTCCAGGCCTTGCGGTAGCATGTGTCAAACCCCTCGGAGACAGCCATGCCCCACGAACGCCGCCACTACGTCCGTGTCCATTTCGATGCCCCTGCGCTGCTGACCCTGGCAAGCAACGCATTCAGCGTGCATGTGCAGGACCTGTCGCTCAAGGGGGCCTTGATTTCATTGCCCGCGCAGGCGGACGTGCGCGCCGGGATGCTGTGCCAGCTCACCATCCCGCTGCACGACACGGGCAACCACATCGGCATGTCCTGCGAAGTGGCGCACCTGGAGGGGCTGCATACCGGCCTGCTGTGCCGCTCCATCGACCTCGATAGCGTGACCCACCTGCGGCGCCTGATCGAGCTGCAACTGGGCGACCCCGCCTTGCTGGAGCGTGATCTTGCCGAGTTGACCCACAGCGCCGCCCAATAGCAGGGCGCGCGCCCTCCAGGGAAGGGGTGCGGGCTGCCCCGGAGCGCCGTCTTCTGTCAGGCCGGCTCGGCTTCCTGCAATGCGCGCCACATGACCTTGCCGCTGCCGCTCTTGGGCAGGGCATTCACGAACTGCACGATGCGCGGCGCCTTGTACACGGCCATGTTCTCGCGGCACCAGTCGATGACCTGCTGCTCGGTCGTGTCCTGGTGCGAGGGGCGCAGCACCACCACGGCCTTGACGGTCTCGCCGCGGTAGCTGTCGCGGGCCGAGATGATGCAGGCCTCCTGGATCGCAGGGTGGCGGAACATCAGCGCCTCGACCTCGGCTGGCCAGACCTTGAAGCCGCTGGCATTGATCATGCGCTTCAGGCGGTCGGTCAGGAAGAAGTAGCCGTCTTCGTCCATGCGCCCCAGGTCGCCCGAACGGAAGAAACGCTTGCCCTCGAACTCGATGAAGGCGCTGGCCGTGGCGTCGGGCCTCTTCCAGTAGCCCTCGAACACCTCGGGGCCGTGCATGATGATCTCGCCCTGCTCGCCCACGGGCACTTCCTGCAGGGTGTCGGGGTCCACCACGCGGGCATCGGTGCCCACGAAGGGGATGCCCAGGCATTGCTGCTTGGGGTGGTCCGGCGGATTCGAGTGCGAGGGCGCAGCCGTCTCGGTGAGGCCATAGCCTTCCGAATAGCGCAGCCCGTACTGTTCCAGCAGGCGCTGGGCCACGGCCTGCGGCATGGCCGCCCCGCCACCGCCGATGTAGACCAGGCTCGAGAGGTCATAGCTTGCGAAGTTCGGGCTGTTCATCAGGTCGATGACCATGGTCGGGATGTTGGTCCAGTTGGACACCTTGTAGCGCGAGATCAGGCGCCCGGCCAGATCGCGGTCCCAGCGCGGCATGATCACCAGCGTGGCGCCGGTGTAGATGGCCGCATGCATCACGCTCACCATGCCCGTGATGTGGAACATGGGCACCACCGCCAGCGTGACGTTGTCGACCGAGCCCGTGCCCCACAGCGCGCTGGCCACGGCGTTGTGCATGATGCTCCTGTGCAGGTGCATGCAGCCCTTGGGCAGGCCCGTGGTGCCGCTGGTGTAGGGCAGCAGTGCCAGGTCGGTGGGGCCCACCACCAGCGCGGGCGGCGCTTCGTTGCAGGCCAGCGCTTCGGTGAAGGCGTGCACCGTACCGCCCTCCAGCGCGGGCAAGGGGTGCTGCGTGCACAGCCAGTCCTTCCACGCGTCGGGCGGGGCATCGGGCCCAGCCACCTCGGCGTCGAAGACATCGGTGAATTGCGTCACCACCAGGTGCGCCAGGCGCTCGCCCGGGGCCAGGGCATTGCTGGCCTTGGCCAGCTCGGGCGCCAGGTCGGCCGTGGTGAAGGCCACCTTGGTATCGGGGTCGGTGATGTAGTGCTTGAGCTCCTCGGCCCGGTTCATCGGGTTCACCGGCACCACCACGGCATTGGCGCGCAGGATGGCGAAGTGCGCCATCACCAGCTGCGGGCAGTTCTGCATGCACAGCACCACCCGGTCGCCGCGCTGCACGCCCAGCTGTGCGAGCCGTGCGGCCAGCCGCTCGGCGCCTTCCGCCAGGGCCCGGTAACTCACGGAGCTGCCAAAGAACACCAGCGCCGCCTTGTCCGGGTAGCGCCGCGCGTTGATGGCCAGGTTGTCCCATAGCGAGGTGGCTGGCAGGGTGATCGAGTGGGGCAGCCGGCGGGGCCAGAAAGCGTAGTGGGGGCGTGTGGACATGGAGGGTGCCAGGGGATGGAGGAGTTCTTCAGCCCCGCAGCCTAGATGCGCCACCGCCGCGTTGCATTGGGGATGCCACTTAGGCCGGGTCGCGCAGGTGACGGCGCCGTGGGTGGTACATGCGCCGGGGCCGGCAGCACCTCCATCGCCCGAACAGATATGGTGACATTGTGTTTTTCGTCACAGCGCAGCGGTCACCGCGGTGATAAATTCTGTTTGTGCTTGCAAAGGCATGGGATATGCCCTGGCATCTGCAACCGCGGCCCGAGGGCAGCTCCGCTGGGGCGGGAACGTCTTCGGCGCGGCATTGTCCAAGGGCACAGGGCAGCCAGTTGCCACCATCCAACCGCCGAGAAATTCGACACCACCATGGCCACCGTTTCCGATCTCCAAAACATCCGCTTCTCGGGCAACTACAAGGCCGATTCCCTGCTGGAGAACCCAGCCCCGTGGAACTTCTTTCCCGATGGCCGCAAGGTGCTGTACTACACCTTCGACGTGAGCGCGGGCAGCGTTGCCGATCAGGATTCGAACACCAACCTGACTTCGTTCAACTCCTCGCAGATGCAGGCGACACGCCAGATCATGGCCTATGCCAGCCAGGTCACGGGCATCACGTTCACCGAAGTGGGCAGCTCGTCCCAGGCAGACCTGCATTTCGCGGCGACCAACCTGCAGGGCCGCACGACAGCGGGGCTGAACTCCTCGTTCTACAACTACGGCTACACGGGAGCCACGCAGACGCTGACGTCGCTCAACGCCGAATCGGTGGTCTATCTGGACAACGTGGAGTTCGCCAGCGTCAACAACACGCTCACGGCCGGCGGTCTTGGCTACGAGGTGCTGCTGCACGAGGTGGGCCATGCCCTGGGTCTGGCGCATCCCTTCGACTCCCCACGCCCCCTGCCCTCCGGCGAGGACAACACCAACAACACGGTGATGTCCTATACCGATGCGGGCCCGTACAAGAGCACGTTCCAGGCCTATGACCTGCTGGCGCTGGACTGGATCTATGGCCGCGATGGACTGGGTGGCACCTACGGGTTCAACTCGACCAGTGGCCCGACGCTGACTTTCCCCACGACGCCCACCACCCCGACCACGCCAACGACACCCACCACCCCGACGACGCCCACAACGCCCACCGGCACGGCCGGCGCGGACACCTTCACCAGCACCAGCGCGAACGAGACCTTCAATGGCCTGGGTGGCCTGGACACCCTGGTGGTGCGCGGCAACCGCGGCGACTACGCACTGCAACCCAAGAGCGGGGGCGGCTGGACGCTGGGCGACGGGGTCCCCAGCCGCGATGGGGTGGACACGCTGCAGCAGGTCGAGCGGATCAAGTTCACGGACGGCTTCGTGGCGCTGGACCTGGACGGCGCTGCAGGCACGACCGCAAAGTTGGTCGGTGCACTCGTCGGCCCCGCCGGGCTGAACAACCGCGGCGTGGTGGGCATCGTGCTCAAGGCGGTGGACGCCGGCTCGACCCCCTTGCAGGTTGCACAGTTCGGCCTCAATGCGCTGCTGGGTGCCTCGGCCACGCCGGAGCAGGTGGTAGGCCTGCTGTACGCCAACCTGGTCGGTTCCGCGGCGGATGCCGCCACCGTCCAGTCGCTGGCAGCCGTCATCAAGTCGGGCGCCTACACCAACGCATCGTTTGCGGTGGCTGTGGCCAACCTGGACCTGAATGCGGCGCACATCAACCTGGTCGGCCTGAGCAGCCAGGGGTTGGAATACCTCTGAAGCGGGCCGGCCCGTCCCAATCAGGGCCGGGCAGCGACAGGCGAATCGCCCCTCATCGGCACTGCGCCAGGCGCGACAACGACGACAGGTAGTCCAGGCGCTGCAGCGGAGGTCGGGCCTGCGCGTCGTAGACGTAGACGCTGGGCTGGTCGAACCGAAGCACGTCGGTGGGGTTGTCGACGTCGGCGCCGACACAGATCGCCCCCTTGGCATAGCAGCGCAGGTGGTAGGGCGATACGGTGGAGGTCATGGTCGGGGTGGTCAGCAACTGGGGCCAGGTTTTTTCCGCCCAGTCGAGCACGCAGTCCAGCGGCTCGGAGACGCCCGTGCCACCCAGTGCCCGGGAAACATAGGCCGCATGGGGCTTGAAAACGTTCAGCTGGGATCCGCGCATGCCCGGGCCCGACGGCGAAAAGCGCACCAGGGCCGAACACACGCCCCCTGGCTGCAGCAAGGTGTTGCTGCAGCCATCCGATTCCGAGGGAATGGTGAAATCGGTGGAAATGACCACTCCGCAACCGATCCCGGTGCAGATCGGCGACACGGCGGCAATGGACGAGATCACCGAACCCAATTGCACCGCAGACGGGCCGCGATTGGCCACCTTCAGGGTCTGCGTGGCCGATGAGTGCACCGCCACCTTGCCAAACTGGAAGTCCCCTGCAGGTTCAATGATCTCCACCTGGGCATGGGCGGACGACAGGCACGCCAGGGAGAGCACGCCCAGGGCTGCCAGGGATTGGCGGAAAAACAGGATCAAAGTCACACAAGCTCCTTGTGCGTGGCAATCGATGGCAGCGCCCACCATGAAAATGGGCCCGAAGATCCACGGCCAACCAAGTTACCCGCGAACCCGGTACCACGCCCCACCCAGGAGGGATGGGGTGTTGCAGGCAGCCCGCATGCCGCGTTGACCAGGTGCGGCGCGGGTTCTAGATTCGCGGCCTTCCGTTCCTGTTTTCAAACCGCCATGCCCTCCCCTCCCCGCCCCGACCGCCACGCCCTCGCGCGCCTGCACCGCATGGCCAGCCTGGAGACGGGTGGCGTGCAGCTCATCGAGCCCCTGCTGCAGGAACTGCGCCGGGTGGTGGGCTTCGACTTCGGCTGCATGCTGTACCCCGGCAGCGATGGCGAGCTGATGAGCTATGCGCAAGAGCCCATGCAGTCGGTGGCGCAGGATTACTTCGATGCGCGCATCCTGCGCAGCGAGCGCCAGGTACTGGTGCGCAGCCCCCGCGATTTTGGCGAGACCGTGCGCCACGAGCACGGTCCCCGATTGATGCGCGAGCAGATGGTGGTGTCGATGGCCGACATGCAGCGCAGCGACTACTACGACGCGGTGATGCGGGCCACAGGCGCCAAGGACTACATGAGCCTGGCCTTGCGTACCCCGCAGGGTGTGGGCCTGGGTGTGATCCACCTGTTCCGCGATGCTGCAGTGCCAGGCTTCACCCCGCAGGACGCCGCCCTGCTGGGCCGGCTGGAGGCCCACCTGGCACGTGCGCTGCAACAGGGCGAGCGCGATGCACAGGGCAGCGAGGTGCATGGCCAGGGGGTGCTGGTCGCCACCCCCCAGGGGCGGCTGATGTGGATCTCATCCGAGGCCGAGGCGCTGATGCCGCTGGCCTTCGGCTGGCGCTGGCGCCGCGGCGCCCAGTTGCCACCCGCGCTGCAGGAACTGCTGCGGCGGCTCAACGCGCAGCGGCCCGGCGAGATGGCCCTGCCCGCGATGGAACTGTTCACGGCGCAGGGCTGGTTCTCGCTGCGCGCCACGCACCTGGCCCCGGCGCAGCAGGAGCGGCAGGACCGCCAGGCGGTGGCCCTGCACATCACGCGGCGCGTGGCGCGCGGGGTACGGCTGCTGTCGGCGCTGCAGACGCTGGGCCTGCCGCAGCGCCAGCACGAGCTGGCCTGGTGGCTGGCGCGGGGCCTGCCCGAGTCGCAGATCGCCCAGCGCATGGGCATCAGCCTCAACACGGCCGTGTACCACCGCCGGCAGCTCTACAACCGGCTGGGCGTCATGGGGCGCGATGAGCTGTTGGCCCAGATTGGGGGAAAACCGTGAATTAATTCACGGATGCCCGGTAAATGGGCCACGCCACAAAAAAGCCCCCGGAGCCACGAAGCACCGGGGGCTTTTTGCCCTGGCGAAGTGCAGGGCAATGGTGTCAGGGCACCTGCACGGTCACTGCCGCCGAGCGCGGCCCTTCGTTGCCCGCCGCATCCAGCATGGCCACCTGGTAGCTGTGGTTGCCGCTGGGCGCCGAGGCATCGGTGTAGGTCACACCGCTGGTCACGGTGGCAATGGCCGTCCCGTTGCGGTACACCCGGTAGCCCGAGGCACTGGCCGCGATGAAGGACTGCTTGATGGCCTGCATCGGCGGGTTGGTGCCGCCCTGCTGGGGCAGGTAGCCGTAGTTGATGGTCCACACCAGCGTGCCGCCCAGGCCCTGCTCGTGCACCCATTTGCCCTTTTCGGCGATGGAGCGCTCGTCCTCATAGCTCAGGTAGGTGACGGGCGCATCGCTGGCACGCCACCAGGGCTGGCTATAGCTGATGTAGCTTTGCTTGGCCACGTCGTCCCAGTGGTAGGCGGCGCCGGGCTGGCCGAAGGCGTTGTCTTCCCGCAGGCGCCGGTAGTTGTTCACGCCGTCGCCGCCGTTGGAACCGCTGGTCGCGGCCTGGCGCGGGCCGGTGACGGGGTTGTTGTAGAACAGGCCGTACAGACCCACGCCGATGCCCAGCTTGGCACGGGGCACGCCCGCGTTCAGGTAGGCCTGCACGGTGGAGGCGATGGAGGTGGGGTGGCTCGGGGCCTCGCCGAACAGGGGTGAGTGGTGCCACGACAGCCAGCCGCCGCCCCAGTCGCCTGCCATGCTGTAGGTCATGAGGTTGAAGCGGTCCACTGCGTGGGCCACCTCCACGTGCCAGGGCAGGATCTCCTGGAAGTTGGTGTTGACCCAGAAGCCGGGCCAGCTGATCTCGAAGGGGCTGGCCTGGTAGCGTGGGCGCTGCTGGGCGGCGGTGCGCAGTTCGCGCAGCAGCGCCAGCGCCTGGGCGCGGCCTTGCGCGGTGTCCAGGTTTTCCTCCCAGTCGATGTCGGCGCCGTCATAGCCCTTGTGCTCGGCCTTGTCGAGGATGTTCTTGATGAAGACCGCGCGGATCTGCGGGTTGGCCGTGGCGGCCATGAAACCGGGGCCGTCGAATTCACCGCCGATCATCATGATGGCCTTGGTGCCTGCAGCATGGGCCTTGGCGATCAGGGCGTCCTCCGCCTGCGTGTGCGCGGTGCCTGCGCCTTCCATCAGCTCGCCCGCGCGCCCGCCGGGCAGGGAGCCCAGGCCCGGCGCATAGCGGCCGAAAATGAAGTGCGTCATGGTGCTCATGTCCACAGCCTCGGGTGGAAAGTCCTCCCAGAACCAGCCGGTGTAGTAGCCGTTGACCCATTTGCCACTCTTCGTCACGGGGTTCCAGTCCAGCCGCACGCCCTGCGGCGTGGCGCGGGCCGTGAGGCCGCCCACCGGCGGGCGCGGGTTGGCGGCATCCACCGCGACCTGGGCCGTGGCGGTGACGCTTTGCCCCGCGCTGTTGGCGCAGCTGAGCGTGTAGGAGGTGCTGGCCTGGGGCTGCACCAGCGCACTGCCCTCTACAGCGCGCGTGCCGCTCCATCCACCCGATGCGGTGCAACTGGCGGCATGGCTCGCCCGCCATGACAGCCGGGCACTGTCGCCCGGGGCGATGCGGGTGGGCGTGGCAGCGAAGCTGTCGATGCTGCGCAGTTGCTGTGGCGGGGCATTGCGCACCGTCACCGCGGTCGAGGCGCTCGCGGTGGCGCCCGCCGCATTGCGGCAACTCAGGTGGTAGGTCGTGGAGGCGCCGGGGCTGACGCTGGCGCTGCCACTGGCAGGCCGCTCACCGCTCCATCCACCCGATGCCGTGCAGCCCGTGGCGTTGTCCACGTGCCAGGCCAGGGTGCTGCTGCCGCCCAGGTCGATGGCGCCCGGCTGCGCCACGAAAGACAGGATGTTCGGCGGCACCGGCGGTGCCGGATGCGTGTTCTCCATGACCAGTTGCGCCAGGCCTTCGCCGCCCGCCTCGAAATACTCCATGCGCACCGTGTGCGGGCCTGCCGCCAGGGGCACCGTGGCGCTGTCCATGGTGATGCCATGCCGGGTCCAGTTGTCGATCACGCGCTGGCCATCGACCAGCACGCGCACGCCATCGTCGGTGAAGGTGATGAACCGGGTCGCGCCTGCGGGGAACGAAAGCGTCGCGGTCCAGCGCGCCGAGAACCCGTCCACCGGCAGGCGGGCCGGGTCGGGGCTGCCGCTCGGGCCCGTCCAGTAGTGGTCGATGGGACCGGCTTCACAGCGCTGCAGCGCGGGGGCACCGGACAGGTGGATGTTGGGAAAGTACTCGGCCAGCCACTGGCCGGGCGCGCACTGCGGCTGCGCCATGGCCTGGCTGGCGCCAAACAGCAAGAACGAAGCAGCCAGCCAGCGTCGCAAGCCGGTTCTCAGGGCGCGGCCACAGGCCGCAGCAGCAAGGGTGGGCATGGGAAAACTCCTTGGTGGATTGGGGAAAAAGAAATGGGCAGACACCCGGACCGGCAGCCCAGCGAAAGCAGCCGGCGGGCAAGGCTTGCGCGGTGCTGGTTGAGCCAGGTGTTCATCGGGGCGCAGGCTACAGGCCCGCAGCCGCGCGCACCCCACCCTCGGCGGATAGGGTGTTGCGCCGGTGTGTTGACCCTGCGCGGCCCGGCCCCTAGATTCGGGGTCTTGTTCCCGTCACCGCTTCACCGGACCGCAGCCGCCATGCCCTCGCCCCGCTCCACCCAGCAAGCCCTTGCGCGCTTGCAGCACATGACCCGCATGGAAGCGGGCGGGCCGCCCATGGTCGTCCCCCTGCTGGAGACGCTGCACGGTGTTCTCGGCTTCGACTCCAGTGCGTATGTGTACCCTGCGGATGGAGGCGAGCTGGCGGTGCACATGGAGGTGCCGTCCGCTCAGTCGGTGGTGGCCGACTACTTTGATGCGCGCATTCTGCGCAGCGAGCGCCAGGTGCTGGTGCGCAGCTCGCGTGACTTTGGCGAAGCGGTGCGGCACGAACGAGGGCCTCAACTGCTCGAACAGCTCGTGCGCGTACCGATGCCGGAGTTGCAGCGCAGCGACTTCTACAACGTGGTGATGCGGCCCATGGGGACGGTGGACTGCATGAGCCTGGTACTGCGCACACCCGACGGCGAAGGGATAGGCACGCTCAAGTTCTACCGCGAAGCGGCATCGCCGGCCTTCGGGCCCGGCGATGCTGCGGTGCTGGCGCGGCTGGAGCCCTGTCTGGCGCACATCCTGCAAACCAGCAAGATGGGTGCCGGAGCCGGCGAGGCACACAGCCAGGGCATGATCATCACCACGCCCCGGGGGCGGGTGCTGTGGCTGTCGCCCGAAGCCGAGGCCCTCCTGCCCCTGGCCTTCGGCTGGCGCTGGCGACGCGGCGCAGGGCTGCCCCAGGAACTGCACGAACTGCTGCAGCGCATGCAAGCGCAACACCTCCCGGCACTGCCCACCAGGGAGCTGCGCACGGTGCACGGCCATTTTTCGGTGCGTGCGACACCCATGAAGGCCGCCACGGGCATGGGCCAGGCGGTGGGGATCCACATCACGCAGAGCATGCCGCGGGAGGCACGCCTGCAGGCCGTGCTGCAGAC
Source organism: Acidovorax sp. GW821-FHT09B03 (assembly GCF_059418305.1). NCBI lineage: Bacteria > Pseudomonadati > Pseudomonadota > Betaproteobacteria > Burkholderiales > Comamonadaceae > Acidovorax > Acidovorax sp. GW821-FHT09B03. The sequence goes on along the minus strand of NZ_JBWKPP010000015.1, from coordinate 158,192 downwards.
CCAGGGGCTGTCGCAGCGCCAGCAGGAGCTCGCGTACTGGCTGGCGCTTGGGCTGCCGGAGTCCCAGGTGGCGGTGCGCATGGACATCAGCGCCAACACCGTGGTCTACCACCGCCGCCAGCTCTACAACAGCCTGGGCGTGCAGGACCGAGGGGAATTGCTGGCGTGGCTGTCGGCCCGCCAAGGCGGCTGAGCCACCCCGCCGAGGGCACAAAGCAAAAAGCGCCACAGCCTTGAGAGCTGCAGCGCCTTGCATATCTTGGTGGGACGTGCGGGGGTCGAACCCACGACAAACGGATTAAAAGTCCGCTGCTCTACCAACTGAGCTAACGTCCCAACATTGCAACATTTGTGATCTGTTTCTGAACCGCAGATGCTGCAAAGCCTAAGATTATAGCTTGATTTTTGGCGGTTTTTGCGACCCGGCTGCCAGGCGATCGATCACCCAGCCCGCAGCGCACTGGCCGAAGGTGGCCGTGACGGCCACTACCGAGCCGTAGCCATGGCAGTTGAGCGAGCCATCGCCGCCGGCTTCGATCGCGCACGAGGCATCGGGCTGGGCCACGGCTTCGCGGCTGAAGACGCAAGCGATGCCGATCTTGCGGCCCTCGCGCGGGGCACCATGGTGCTTGCGCAACTGGTAACGCAACTGCGCGAGCAAGGGGTCGTGCGTGGTGGCGGACAAATCGTCGATGTCCACCTTGTGCGCCTGGCGCTTGCCGCCGGCCGCGCCCACACTGATGAAGGCATGGCCGCCGGTGGCGCGGGCCCACACTGCCATGGCGGTCTTGGCCTTGATCTGGTCGCAGGCGTCGATCACCGCATCCACCGGGTCGCTGCCCAGCAGCTGGGGCCAGTTGCCGGGCTCCACGAATTCGTCGATGCAGCGCACGTCGCACTCGGGATTGATCAGCGCGATGCGGTCGCGCATGGCTTCGATCTTGGCCTGCCCGACCGTGGTGGACAGAGCGTGGATCTGGCGGTTGATGTTGGACTCGGACACATGGTCCAGGTCCACCAGGGTAAGCCGCGAAACACCGCTGCGGGCCAGCGCCTCGGCAGACCAAGAGCCCACTCCGCCGATGCCCACGACCACCACATGCGAGGCACGGATGCGCTTGGCACCCTCTACCCCATACAGGCGCTCGAGCCCGCCGAAGCGCCGCTGCGTGACCTCATCATCGGTCACGTCATCGGCAAAGGGAACCATGGGCACGGGAGCCGTTTCGCTACCGACCAGCAGTTCCTTCACCTCGGGTGTCGAGTCCTGCGTGCTCACTTCATGCGGACCAGGCGTTCCTTGGCGGCCATGGCAGCCTCGGACTGGGGATAGGCCTTGACCAAGTCTTCCAGCGTCTTGCGCGCGGCCTTGGCGTCCTTCAATTCCACCTGGCAGTTGGCGATCGACAAGGCGGCTTCCGGCGCGCGCGCATGCGTGGGCGCCTCGGCCAGCAGGGCCTTGAAGTTGTTGATCGCCTCCTTGTAGTCGCGGGCCGCATACTGGCCATTGCCCAGCCAGAAGCGGGCCGAAGGCACGTAGCCGCTGCGCGGGTACTGGCGGATCAGGTTGCCGAAGGCCTGGTTGGCCTCGGGGAACTTGCCGGCGCGAAAGATGGCCAGCGCGGCTTCGAAGTCCTTCTTCTCGGCGGCATCGGCCTGGAACTCCAGCCCATCCACCGTGACCTTGACCGGCTCGAACTGGCGCAGGCGCTCGTCCACGCCCTGGGCGATGTCCTTCTGCCGGCGCTGCAGTTCACCCACCTCGCGCGTCAGTTGCTCATTCTGGCCCTGCAGGCGGGCGTTCTCGCTGCGCAGCGTCTCGATCTGGGTCTGCAGCTCCAGCAAGGCCCGGCGCAGCTGGGCGCTGTCCTCATTGGCCCGGCGCAGTTCGTCGGCCGTGCGCTGTTGGGACTGCTGCAGCGCATCGACGCGCTGGCGCACTTCCAGGATGGCGCGGCGCGCCTCGCCATCCTCGAAAATGGCCGCGTGCGCGCCGGGCAGGGCCACGCAGGCCAGCACCAGGCCTGCGGCCATGGACCGCAGGGATGGGGATGAAAGGCGAAATCCGGGCATCAACGGTACGACAGCTCGGCGCGGCGGTTCTGGGCGTGCGCGTCTTCGCTATTGCCAGGTGCGGCAGGCTTTTCCTTGCCGAAGCTCACGGCCTCGACCTGGGAATCCGGCACGCCCAGCAGGGCCAGCGAACGGCGCACGGCTTCGGCGCGCTTTTGGCCCAGGGCCAGGTTGTACTCGCGGCCACCGCGGTCATCGGTATGGCCTTCGATCATGACCTTGCGGCCATTGTTGGCCTTGATGAAGCGCGAATGGGCTTCGAGCAGCGACTGGAACTCGGACTTGATGACGTAGCTGTCGTAGTCGAAGTAAACGATGCGGGCCACGCCCACGGGGCCTTGCGCATTGGCGCCCGAACCGGTCAGGTCCAAGGGAGCCACAGTGCTCTGGCCGGTGCTGCCCGTGTTGGCGCCGGTGTTGCCGCTGCCCATGCCGGCGCTGGCCGTCTTGTCTTCCACCGGCACGTCGTCGAGCTTGACGCCGGAGCTGCAGCCTGCCACCAAGGCAGTGATGGCGAGGGCTAGGGTAATGCGCTTGAGTTTGATGTTCATCCAAAATTCTCCTGGAAACTAGATTGTGAAAAGTGCTGAAAAGTTCATTGCTTCTGGAACGGGCCCCAATCGGGCTCGCGGATGTCTCCAGGCTGGCCGGCCAGGCGCGCCTTGATCTTTCCGTCCAACGTGGTGGTCATGAGCGCCTCGCGGCCCTGCTGCTGCGTGGCATACACGATGAGGCGGCTGTTGGGTGCAAAGCTGGGGTTCTCGTCGGCCGAGGTGTCGGTGATGGCGTTGACGGTGCCTGAGGCCAGGTCCATCACATGCAGTTTGAAGGCGCCGCCCACGCGGGAAATGTAGGCCAACCACTTGCCATCGGGACTGATGCTCGGCGAGATGTTGTAGGACCCCGTGAAGGTCACGCGCTCGGCACTGCCGCCGCCCGCGGGCACGCGGTAGACCTGCGGCGCACCGCCGCGGTCGCTCACGAAGTAGATGCTGCGGCCATCGGCCGAGAACATCGGTTCGGTGTCGATGCCGGTGCTTTGCATCAGGCGCTTGGGCTCGCCGCCGTTCGCATCGATCAGGTACAGCTGCGAGCCGCCATCGCGGCTCAGCGTCACGGCCAGGTTGCGACCGTCGGGTGACCAGGCCGGTGCGCTGTTGGAGCCGCGGAAATTGGCCACCAGCCGGCGCTGGGCCGAGGCGACCTGGTGCACGTAGACCACGGGCTTGCGCGACTCGAACGACACGTAGGCGATCTGCCCGCCGTTGGGCGACCAGGCCGGCGAGATGATGGGTTCGGGGCTGGACAGGGCCGATTGCGCATTCTCGCCATCGGCATCGGCCACCCACAGGCTGTAGCGGCCGCCCGTCTTGGTGACGTAGACGATGCGGGTGGAGAATACCCCGCGCTCGCCGGTGAGCTTCTCGTAGATGAAATCGGCAATGCGGTGCGCCACCAGCCGCAGGTCGGCCTGGGACACGGCGAAGCTCTGGCCGCCCAGGTCCTGGCCCTTGACCACGTCCCACAGGCGAAAGCGCACCTCGTAGCGGCCATCGGGCGTGCGCGTCACGCTGCCGGTGACCAGCGAATCGGCGGTCTTCTGGCGCCACAGGGCCACGTCGGGACGCGATGTCTCATCGAGCACCACGCCTGCCGTATCCACCGCGCGAAACTGGCCGCTGCGCTCCAGATCGGCCTGCACGATGGCACCGATCTTCTGCGGCGCCTGCACCTCGCCACGGAAAGGGGCGATGGCAATCGGCAGCTGGGTCAGGCCCACGCCCGTGACTTCCACGCGGAACTGCGCGAGGGCGGGCAAGGAGGCGGTGGATGCAAGGGCGGCCGCCAGGACCTGGCGGCGCATGGGATGCGGCAGGGCCGCTTTGAGGGATGTGTTGGTGTTGTGATCTGTGGTCATTAGCAGCCGCAGTAGCCGAACAAATGCCGGTTGGCAGCGCCAATGTTACACACTGGGGAAGACCCGCTGTGACAAACTGTGCAAGGCCTTGTGGTCAATCACTGCAGCGCAGCATGGACGCAAGCTCAGCACTGGCGCGGTGCGCCGATGCCTGGCACCTTAGAATCCGGGGCACATGCAAGCCATTGACCCTAGCGCCACGGGCCCCGCAGCGCCGCCCGCCCCCCCTGTCCCCACCCTCACCGCGCGCCTGGCGCGGCTTTCCGTGTATTTTGGCAACCAGCGGCTGGCTTGGGGCTTGGCCATCGCGGCCACGCTGGTGGGCGCCGCCACCGAACCGCTGATCCCGGCTCTGCTGCAACCCCTGCTGGACCGCGGCTTCACCCAGGGCACCTTGCCGCTGTGGGCGGTGCCCCTGGCCATCATGGGGGTGTTCCTGGTGCGCGGCCTGGCGCAGTTCGTGGGGCAGTACGCGCTGGCGCGCATCGCCAACGAAGGCATGCTGCTGCTGCGCCGTGCGCTGTTCGACCGTGTGCTGGCCGCCGAGATGGGGCTGTTCTCGCGCCAATCGGCCAGCGCCCTGTCCAACACCGTGGTGTACGAGGTGCAGACCGGCGCCACCTTGCTGGTGCAGGCCCTGCTCGGCCTGTCGCGCGACGGCTTCACGCTGATCGCCCTGCTGGGCTACCTGCTGTACCTGAACTGGCAGCTCACGCTCATCGTGGCGGTGGTGGTGCCTGGCGTCGCGTGGATCATGAAGACCCTTTCACGCCGCCTGTACACCCTGACCAAGAGCAGCCAGCAGGCCACCGATGAGCTCGCCTATGTGGTCGAAGAGAACGTACTGGCCCACCGCATGGTGCGCCTGCATGGCGCGCAGGAAGGGCAGTCCACACGCTTTGGCCGCCTGAGCCAGAGCCTGCGCGGCCTGGCCATCAAATCCACCATCGCCTCGGCCGCGATGACGCCGCTCACGCAGTTGCTGGCGGCCGCTGCCCTGTCGGTGGTGATCTGCATCGCGCTGTGGCAAAGCCGTGGCACGCTCGATGCCAAGGACGTGACGGTGGGCGGTTTCGTCTCGTTCATCACCGCCATGCTGATGCTGATCGCCCCCATCCGCCGCCTGGCCGACGTGGCCAACCCCATCACGCGCGGCGTGGCGGCGCTGGAGCGCGGCCTGTCCCTGCTGGGCGATACGGGCGCCGAGCAAGGCGGCAGCTACCGCACAGACCGGGCCCAGGGTGCGCTGGAGCTGCGTGGCGTGTCCGTCTCCTTCGGCACCGACAATGCACCGGCGCTCGACGGCGTGAGCCTGACCGTGGCCCCCGGCGAGATCGTGGCGCTGGTGGGCCCCTCGGGCGCCGGCAAGACCACGCTGGTGAACCTGTTGCCGCGCTTCATCCCGACCTCGTCGGGGCAGGTGCTGCTGGATGGCCATGCCGTGCAGGACTGGGACCTTTCTGCCCTGCGCAGCCAGATCGCCATGGTCAGCCAGGACGTGGTGATGTTCAACGACACCATCGCCGCCAACGTGGCGCTGGGCCATGCGGTGGACGATGCCAAGGTGCAGGCCTGTCTGGCTGCCGCCAACCTGGCGGACCATGTGGCATCGCTGGCCCAAGGCATCCACACGGTGGTGGGGCACAACGCCACGCAGCTCTCGGGCGGGCAGCGCCAGCGCCTGGCCATTGCGCGCGCTCTCTACAAGGATGCACCCATCCTGATCCTGGACGAAGCCACCTCGGCGCTGGACACGGAATCCGAGCGCCTGGTGCAGGATGCGCTGAACCGGCTGATGCAAGGCCGCACCACGCTGGTGATCGCCCACCGCCTGTCCACCATCGAACATGCCGACCGCGTGGTCGTCATGGAACAGGGCCGCATCGTGGAGCAAGGCACGCACGCCCAGCTGATGGCCGCAGGCGGCTTGTACGCACGCCTGCAGAGCCGCCCCGCCACGGCGGCCAGGCCACCGGCGGCCAACGAAACCGCAGGCGTCTAGACGACGGGTATCACCACTTGCCCGCGTTGGGCTGGCGGCGGCGGATGGCGGTGGCGATCTTCTCGGCCGCCTCGGTGCGGCTCACGCGCATCGCAAAATCGACGGCGGTCAGGCCCAGCTGGTTCTTGAGCGTGGGGTCGGCCCCCTCGCTCAGCAGCAGTTGCACGGCATCGTTGGAGCCATACTGCGCGGCCATCATCAGCGGCGTGGTACCGTTGGGCGAGGTCGCATCGATGTAGGCATGGTTCTCCAGCAGCATGGCGATGATGCGCACATGCTCCTGTTTCACGCCCGAGGCCGCGTAGTGAAGGGGCGCCCAGCCTTCCTTGTTCACATCCGCATCGCGGGCGATCAGGGCCTTGGCGGCATCGACATTGCCCTTGAGGGCCGCCAGCATCAGCGGGCTTTCGTCATCGCGGTTGCGCACTTCCACCTTCAGGCGCCGGTTGGCCATGAGGGCGGCAAACACCTTGAGCGACTCACCCTGGATCGCCAGCGTCAGGCCCACCTGGCCCTTGGGGTCGCGGATATTGGGGTCAAAGCCGCGGCGCAGCAGGCCATTCACCTCGTCGGCGTCGTCACGCTCCACGGCCGAGAAGAAGTCCTCGTAGGACCCCGCCCATGCGCCCGTGGCGCCGGCCGCCAGGGCAAGGGCCCCCAACAGCGCCGTGCGGCGGCGCAGAGTGCTGTGCTTGCTCATGCTGTCACTCCCTTGAACAATGCTTCGAAATTGCGGCTGGTGGCCTCGGCCACCTCCTCCACGGCCATGCCGCGGGTCTGCGCCACCTGTTTGGCCACGTGGGGCACGTAGGCGGGGCTGTTGGTCTTGCCGCGGTAGGGCACGGGCGCCAGGTAGGGGCTGTCGGTCTCGATCAGCATGCGGTCCAGCGGCACGAAGGCCACCACGTCGCGCAGCTCCTGCGCCGTCTTGAAGGTGATGATGCCCGAGAAGGAGATGTAGTAGCCCAGGTCCAGCGCGGCCCGCGCCACCTGCATGGATTCGGTGAAGCAGTGGAACACGCCGCCGGCCAGGTTGCCAGCACCGTCCTCGCCCTCCTCCTTGAGGATGGCGAGCGTGTCGTCCGATGCACTGCGGGTATGGATCACCAGCGGCTTGGCGCAGGCGCGCGCGGCGCGGATATGGGTGCGAAAGCGCTCGCGCTGCCATTCCAGGTCCGCAATGCTGCGCCCGCCCTTGCGGTCTTCCATGCCGTAGTAGTCCAGGCCCGTCTCGCCGATGGCCACCACGCGCGGCAGGGCCGCACGGTCCAGCAGGTCCTGCACCGAGGGCTCGGTCACCCCCTCGTTGTCGGGGTGCACGCCCACGGTGCTCCAGAAGTTGCCATGCGCCAGTGCCAGCGCATGCACGTCGCCGAACTCCTCCATGGTAGTGCAGATGCACAGGGCCCGGTCCACCGAGGCCTCGGCCATGGCCTGGCGGATGGCCGGAAGCTGGTCCACCAGTCCGGGGTAGGTGAGGTGGCAATGCGAATCAACGAACATGTGGTTTCAAAATGGAAAAAGCCGACCAGCCTGCGCGGGTCGGCATATGGCGCAAACAGGGTCTTAGATAGTCTGTGTCGGACGGTCCGAACTCAGTGAAGTTCCCAGCAGTTCCTCGATCTTGAGCTTGAGCTGGCGCGACTTCTCGTCCTTGGGGAACTGGATGCCCACGCCCTGGGTGCGGTTGCCTGCGGCACGCGCCGGCGTGACCCAGGCCACACGGCCGGCCACCGGGTAACGCTGGGTATCGTCGGGCAGAGTCAGCAGCACGTACACATCGTCGCCGAGCTTGTAGTCCCGCTGGGTGGGCACAAAGATGCCCCCTTCGACGAAAAAGGGAATATAGGCCGCATACAAGGCCGCCTTTTCCTTGATGGCCAGCTGCATGACGCTGGGGCGGGGTGCGGTGGATGGACTGCTCATGGTGGATGGGACGGCTTCAGTGCTTGGAGTGTAGGGTGTTTCGCGCCTGTGCGACAAGCGCCTCCAGCATCAGGCCCGCATTGAAGGGGTGATCGGCCGTGCGTGCCGCCTTGGCCAGGGCCTTGGACCAGCGTGTCAGCGGCCCGAGCGGCGGCGGCCTGGGCAGGTCGGCCGGGGCAAAGTAGCGCGGCGCGGCGCCCACGCTGGCGGCCAGCAGGTCGTGGCAGAGCTTTTGCAGTGCGTCGATCACCTGGGCGGGCGACCAGTCGCCCAGCGCCGTGGCATCGCCGCGCGCCACGGCCTGCGGCAACAGGGCCCAGGCCTGCGGGCTGCGGCCGGAGCGGGCCAGCGCCAGTGCATCGTCTGGCCTGCCGCCCGAAGCGCGCAGAAAGGCCGGCGCTGCATCGGCCGCGATGCCCTGGCCCTTGAGCCAGGCCAGCATCTCGGCCTCGGCCGGCCAGACCATGGTGTGGCCCAGGCAGCGGCTGCGGATGGTGGGCAGCAACTGGTGCGCGGCCTCGCTGGCCAGCACGAAGCGCACATCGCCCGGTGGCTCCTCCAGCGTCTTGAGCAGGGCGTTGGCCGTGATGTGGTTCATCTGCTCGGCCGGGTACACCAGCACCGCCTTGCCGCGTCCCCGGGCGGAGGTGCGCTGCGAGAATTCCACCGCATCGCGCATGGCCTCCACACGGATTTCCTTGCTGGCCTTGCGCTTCTTGTCGTCGATGTCGGCCTGCGCCTTCTCGGACAGCGGCCAGCCCAGGGCCATCATCTGCACTTCAGGCATCAATACGCACAGGTCGGCATGGGTGCGCACCTCGATGGCGTGGCAGCTGCCGCACTGGCCGCAGGCGCCATCGGCGGTAGGCCGGTCGCACAGCCAGGCACGCACCATCGCGAGGCCCAGCGCGTACTGGCCCAGGCCGGAGGGGCCCTGCAGCAACCAGGCATGGCCACGCTGGGCCAGAAGGGTGCTGCGCTGCGCGGCGATCCAGGGTGCCAGCGGGGGAGGTGTCGTGCCAGCCTCGCTCATGCCAGGTCCTTGGGCGTGGGCACCATGATGGACAGCCAGCCCTTGCGTACGAACACGCTGGTGAGCTGCTGCCACACGCGGTGGCGGTCCTGCGCGGCATCAAGCCGGGCAAAGCGTGCAGGCTCTACGGCGGCGCGGTCGGCATAGCCCTGTGCCACGCGCCGGAAGAACTCCACAGGCTGCGCCTCGAACCTGTCGGGCACGCGCGCGCCCGCCAGGCGCTCGGCCGCCACTTCAGGCGCCAGGTCGAACCACACGGTCAGGTCCGGGTTGCGCAGGGTGCCGGCACCGGCACCCGGCACCAGCCCGCCCTGGGCCATGCGCTCCAGGGTGGACAGGGTCATGAGATCGAAGCCCCGCCCTGCCCCCTGGTAGGCAAAGGTGGCGTCGGTGAAGCGATCGCACAGCACCACGTCGCCCCGGGCCAGGGCCGGCTCGATCACGTTGCACAGGTGGTCGCGGCGGGCGGCAAAGATCAGCAGCGACTCGGTCAGCGGGTCCATGGCGTCGTTGAGCACCATCTGGCGCAGCTTTTCGGCCAGCGGCGTGCCGCCGGGCTCGCGGCTCACCGTCACCGTGCGGCCCTGCGCGCGGAACGCCGTGGCCAGCCCTTCGATGTGCGAGGACTTGCCGGCACCGTCGATGCCTTCAAAGGTGATGAAGAGGCCGGGTCGTGACATGAAAACCTTTTGGAGAAACCTGGTCCGGAGAGAAAGAGAGTATGCAGCCAGCCAGCTTATTGGGACTGCCCACGCTGGTAGCGGTTGACGGCCCGGTTGTGCTCGTCGAGCGAGGCGCTGAAGTGGCTGGTGCCGTCCCCCTTGGCCACGAAGTACAGGGCCTTGGTGCGCTCGGGCTGCACGGCGGCCAGCAGCGAGGCCTTGCCCGGCATGGCGATGGGCGTGGGCGGCAGGCCGGCACGGGTGTAGGTGTTCCAGGGCGTGTCGGCCAGCAGGTCGCGCCGGCGCAGGTTGCCATCGAACTTCTCGCCCAGGCCGTAGATCACCGTGGGATCGGTCTGCAGCAGCATGCCCACGCGCAGGCGGTTCACGAACACGCCGGCGATCTGGGCCCGGTCGCTGGCGCGGCCGGTTTCCTTTTCCACGATGCTGGCCAGGACCAGCGCCTCGTCGGCCGACTTGAGCGGGGTGTCGACCGAGCGCTGGCTCCAGGCGGCTTCGAGCTTGCGGTCCATGGCGTGCAGGGCACGGCGCAGCACGGCCAGGTCGCTCGATCCCTTGGCATAGGTGTAGGTGTCGGGGAAGAAGCGCCCCTCGGGCGCGACGCCGGGGCGGCCGAGCTGCGCCATCAGCGCCTCGTCGGTCAGGCCCCTGGAGTCGGGTTTGAGCTGGTCGTCACCGGCCAGCGCCTGGCGCACCTGGCGAAAGCTCCAGCCCTCCACCAGCGTCAGCGCGCGCAGGGCCTCCTCGCCCCGCACCAGCTTGGCCAGCAGGCCGCGCGGCGTGGTACCGGGCGGGATCTCGTAGTTGCCGGCCTTGATCAGCCGGTCCTGCCCCGAAAAGCGGAACCAGGCATAGAGGAACTGCGGGTCGGTGCGCACGCCCGCGGCCACCACGTCACGGGCCACGCCACGCGGCGTGGTGCCGGGCTCAATGGCCAGCTCCAGCGGCTCATTGCCGACCATGGGCAGGGGCTGGTGCAGCCACCAGAAGCCGGCGCCACCCGCAGCGATCAGCAGCACCACAACAAAAACCAGTAAGCGTCGCACAACCCTGCTGCCTGTAGATAAAGGGAGCGGGGATCATAATTCAGCCATGACCCAGCTTCTCCTGAATGGCATTGCCCCCCTGTCCCATCTTGGCGTGATCCGCGTGGAAGGCGAAGACGCCGCCAAGTTCCTCCATGGCCAGCTCACCCAGGACTATGCGCTGCTGGGACCAGACCAGGCGCGCCTGTCGGCGTTCCTCTCGGCCAAGGGCCGCATGCAGGCCAGCATGGTCGGCTTCAAGCGCAGCGCCACCGAAGTGCTGCTCGTGATCAGCCAGGACCTGCTGGCCACCACGCTCAAGCGCCTGTCCATGTTCGTGCTGCGCGCCAAGGCGAAATTGACCGATGCATCGGCCGACTTTGCCCTGTATGGCCTGGCGGGCGATACCGTGGCGTCCGTGGCTGGCGCCGCAGCGCCCGCCTGGACCAAGGCCGAGCTCGGCTCCGCCAGCGTGGTCCACCTCTACCCCGCGGCCGACCAGCCGCGCGCCCTGTGGGTGGCGCCCTCCTCGGAGCCCGCTCCCGCAGGCCCGGCGCTCGACCCCGCCCTGTGGCAGTGGAGCGAGGTGCAAAGCGGCGTGCCCACCTTGACCCAGCCGCTGTTCGAAGAATTCGTGCCGCAGATGCTCAATTACGAATCGGTCGGCGGCGTGAACTTCAAGAAGGGCTGCTACCCCGGCCAGGAGGTGGTGGCGCGCAGCCAGTTCCGCGGCACGCTCAAGCGGCGGGCCTACATCGCGCATGCCGACCGCGAGGTGGCTGTAGGGGCTGAGGTGTTTGCGGCTGGGGATCTGGAGCAGCCTTGCGGGATGGTGGTGCAGGTGGCTGCGGCGCCTGGGGGTGGTTTTGATCTGATTGTTTCGATGCAGATTTCTGCGGCTGAAGGTTCTCTTCAGGTGGGGGCTGCTGATGGCGTGCACCTCGACTTGCAGCCGCTGCCTTACGCTTTGCTGGACGATATCTGATCCCTTGACTGGGAGGCATGCCTCTGCCAAGGGCGGGAGCCGGGGTGTGCGCCCGGCGGCGCACCTTCTTTCTTTTGCGTCGCCAAAAGAAAGAAGGCAAAGAAAAGGCGACCCCGCTGCCCGTGTCCCCCTCGCACTGCGTACGAGGGGGCAACCTGCGATGCTCGTGCCTGGGGTGCACCGCGGAACTCGCTGCGTTCCCCCTGCGGGTGAACTCCGCTCAAACAACCGCGGTGAGTCAGACAACGAGGCGCGTGTCCTTCGGCACGCGCTCACCCCAGGCCCTGCGCTTCTCGGCACGGTCAGAAGGGGTTGGGAGCGGGCTCCACACGGGCCATTGCTTCGCTCGGCCTGGTGGTCCTTCGCTGCGCCAGGGCGGTTGCACCGACCCGTCGGCAGCGCGCAGCGCGACCCGACCCCAGGCGCAGCTGCGAAGCAGCAGCCGTCTTTGACCCCGCTCCCCACCCCTGCTGGCTGCGGCAGGGGGTGGGGTGGGCGTGTGTGCCGAAGGACACACACGCTTCGTCATCTAGCTTGCCGCAGCTGTTTGAGCGCAGTTCGAAGAACGCAGCGAGTTCTGCGGCACCACCCCAGCTCCGAGCATCGCAGGCTGCCCCCATCGCCCACCGGGCGATGGGGGACGCAGACTGGGGGTCGCCTTCTCTTTGGTGACTTTCTCTTGGCGACGCAAGAGAAAGTTACTGCGCCGCCGGGCGCACATCCCGGCCCCCGCACTCAACCAAAGCACAAGGCATCAGAGCGAAGCAACACCCCAAGAAAAAATCAGAAGCACCGAGCCATCACCACATGCTCAATCCCAGCCTCGTCATAGGGCTCTCCGACAACGGAGAACCCAGCGCGGCGATAGAACCCCTCTGCATTGCTCTGCGCATGCAACTGCACCTCCCGATCCCCGCGCGCCCGCGAGGCGTCGACCAGGGCATCGAGCACCATGCGCCCCCACCGCGTGCCCCGCACCGACCGGTCGACCGCCAACCGCCCGATGCGCCCCACACCCGGCGCCTCCTGCAGCAACCGCCCCGTCGCTATCGCCTGGCCCAGGCGGTTGTAGACCACCGCATGGCGCGCGGTGGCATCGAGCGCATCGGCCTCGATCTCGGCCGGGATGCCCTGCTCGGTCACGAACACCGCCGTGCGCAGGCGGCCCGCATCGCGGCCCAGGGCGTTCCAGTCGCCGGTCTTCACCTCGGCCAGGTCCTCGGCGGCTTCGAAGCCGGTAATGATCTGGCGCAGCACCTCCGGCACGGGGCGCGACTTCTGCGCCACCGGGTCGGCGAACACGTAGACCAGTTCGCCCGAAACCAGCAGCCGGTCCCCACTGAAGATGCCGGCCTCGAACAGGCATGAGGAATTGCCCACGCGCGCACAGCGCATGCCCACGTCCAGCGTGTCGTCCATGCGCGCCGAGGCGTGGTATTCGAGGCTCGCCTTCTTCACGAACATCTCGCCCTGCAGCGCATGCATGCTGGCGTCGTAGGGCAAGGCCAGGGCGCGCCAGTACTCCGACATGGCGTTGTCGATGTACATCAGGTAGTGGCCGTTGAAGACGATCTTCTGCATGTCCACCTCGGCCCAGCGCACGCGCAGGCGGTGGAAGCAGCGGAAATCACGGCGTTGGGGTTGTTGGGCCATAAGGAAACGTCTCACTCCATGTGGAAAGCGGCACGCAGCGCGCGTGCCGCGTCGGCGTGGGCCTGGCGCGCTTCGGGGATCGCGCGGCCCATCTTGATGAATTCGTGCGTCACGCCGCGGTAGATCTCGAGGTCCACCGCCACGCCGGCCGCACGCAGCTTGTCGGCATAGTCCACGCCCTCGTCCACCAGCGGGTCGCACTCGGCCAAGCCGATCCACGCGGGGGCGACGCCCTCCACGTCGTCGGCATGCAGGGGGGCAAAGCGCCAGTCCTCCCGCTGCTCGCGGGTGGTGACGTACTGGCCGAAGAACCAGGTGATGGCCGGCTCGTCGAGCACCAGGCCACTGGCAAAACGGGTGTGCGAAGGCGTGTCCTGGTGGGCTGCGCAACCGGGGTAGATCAGCAGCTGCAGCGCCAGCGGCAGGCCCGCATCGCGTGCGAGGATGGCGCTCACCGTGGCCAGCGTGCCACCCGCGCTGTCGCCGCCCACGGCGATGCGCGCCGGGTCGGCGCCCAGGCGGGCGGCATTGGCATGCAGCCAGGCCAGGGCATCCCAGGCATCGTGGGTGGCCGTCGGAAAACGGTGCTCCGGCGCCAGCCGGTAGTCGAGCGAGACCACCACGCAGCCTGCCAGGCGCGCGAACTCGCGGCACAGGATGTCGTGCGTGCCGATGCTGCCGATGGTGAAGCCGCCACCATGCGTGTACAGCAGCACGGGCAAAGGCGCGCCGGTGGAAGGCGCATACAGCCGCGCGGGCAGTGCATGGCCATCTCGCGCGGGGATGGTGAAGTCCTCCACGCGGGGCAACGCGGCCTTCGGAATCTCCAGCACGTCGGCACCGGCCGCGTAGGCAGTGCGCGCGTCCTGCGGCGTGCGCGTGTACAGCGGCGGGTGGCCCGCACGCGCCATGCGTTCGAGCACACTGCGCATCTGGGGGGTCAGGCGGTTGGCGTGGATATGCAGATCGGTCAACGCGAAAGCTTTCTCAAGGACAAAATGGGGCAAGGGCTACTTGAAGGTGACGCGCACCGGCGCAGCACCCGGCAGGCCGTCATAGGTGGCCGTGACCGACAGGCCGGCCTTGGGCGGCAGCAGCGCCGAGAACGAACCCAGGCTCACCAGGTCGCCCGGCTGCAGGTGGATGCCCTCCTTGGCCAGCGCGCCGGCCAGCCAGACGACGGCATTGAGCGGATGGTCCAGGATATCGCTGCCCTTGCCGCCGCCCAGGCGCGCGCCGGCACCATCGGTAAGCGACACATTCATGTCGGCCAGGGCCTTGAGCAGCGCGTAGCGCTCGCCGCGGAAGACGGGCACCGGCAGCGGCGTGCCCGCAACGCCCAGGCGCGCGCCCACGTTGATGGCCGTGACGCCAGCGCCATTGAGCTGGGGCGGTGCCTGCACCATCAGGTCGGGCAGTTCGATGAAAGGAATGACCTGGTCGATGGCATCCAGCACATCCTCGGGCGTTTTGGCCTGGTTGATGGCGGCGCTTTTCACGCGCACCAGCATGTCGGCCTCGTAGAGAGCGCGCGCGCCAAAGGCCGCCTCCACGCTGGCACCGCTGGGCAGGACCATGCCCTCGTAGAGCTTGCCCCACACCGGCTTGTCGGTGTTGAAGCGCTTTTGCACCGCCGGGTTGGTGAGCCCCGCCTTGTAGCCCACGACCTTGCCCATGCGCTGCGCCAGCAGCTGGTTGAACTTGCCACGCGTGCAGGCGCCATCGACGTCCGAGAGGTTCACCGGGTTGGGCGCCGGGGTGCGCGCCACGTAGTGGGCCAGCAGCTCGGCGGCCTGCGCATCGGTCAGGCAATCGGCGTGCACCGCTGTCACGCACGTGACGAACAAAGTGGCGGCCATGAGGGTTTGCTTCAGGGTCATGGGTGTCTCCCGGTTGTAAAGTCTCTGCGACAGGTTTTAGAGCAATCGTAAACGCAACTCCCGCAACACCATGGCCTTCATCTACTACGTCACCCAGATCCAGTTCGAGTTCGGCGCCGTGAAGCTGCTCCAGCAGGAATGCGAGCGCGTGGGCATCACCCGCCCGCTCGTCGTGACGGACCCCGGCGTCAAGGCCGCGGGGGTGCTGCAAAAGGCGCTGGACGCGCTCACGGGGCTGCCCGTGGCGGTGTTCGACCAGACCCCGGCCAATCCCACCGAAGCGGCCGTGCGCGCCGCGGTCGAGGTGTACCAGCGCGAGGGCTGCGACGGCCTGATCGCCGTGGGCGGGGGCTCGGCCATCGACTGTGCCAAGGGCATCGCGATCGCCGCCACGCACGAGGGCCCGCTCACCCACTACGCCACCATCGAAGGCGGCTCGCCGCGCATCACCGAGCGCGCTGCGCCGCTGATCGCCGTGCCCACCACCAGCGGCACCGGCAGCGAGGTGGCGCGCGGCGCCATCATCATCGTCGACGACCACCGCAAGCTCGGCTTCCACTCCTGGAACCTGGTGCCCAAGACCGCCATCTGCGACCCCGAACTCACCCTGGGCCTGCCACCCGCGCTCACCGCGGCCACGGGCATGGATGCCATCGCGCACTGTATGGAGACCTTCATGTCGGCCGCGTTCAACCCGCCGGCCGATGGCATTGCCCTGGACGGTCTCACGCGCGGCTGGGCCCACATCGAGCCTGCCACGCGCAACGGCAGCGACCGCGACGCACGCCTGCACATGATGAGCGCCAGCATGCAGGGTGCCATGGCCTTCCAGAAGGGCCTGGGCGCCGTGCACTCGCTCAGCCACAGCCTGGGCGGCGTGAACCCGCGCCTGCACCACGGCACGCTCAACGCCATGTTCCTGCCGGCCGTGGTGCGCTTCAACGCCGGCGCCGAATCGGTGCAAAAGGAGCAGCGCCTGGAGCGCATGGCGCACGCCATGGGCCTGGCCGGCGCGCTCGACATTCCCGAGGCCATCCGCGACATGAACGCCCGCCTGGGCCTGCCCACGGGCCTGGCGGCCATGGGCGTAACCGAAAGCATGTTCGACGACATCATCAAGGGCGCGATGGCCGACCACTGCCACAAGACCAACCCGCGCATCGCCACGCCCGAGGAATACCGGGACATGCTCACCCAGTCGCTGTAGCAGCGCCGGGCGGCCTGGCGCCAGGCCGTGGCAATTCCCTGGCGGCGGCAGCCTGGCCACCCTGCAACAGCCTCCCCCATACGGGCGGGGCGCGGGCAGCGCCCGTGCAGCTAAACTGCTGCACTGTCAAACAATAATTAACAAAGTAATTAACGGGCCGGCGCTGCAGGGCGCCAGGCCCCGTTGCCACTGCTGAGCGAGGCGGGCATGCATGGTGGGAGTGCATGGCCGGCGCGCAGGCCGGGCCCTTGGCGCGCCGCCCGAGACGGGCTGGCGACGGCCGATGGCGGTGCTGCGCGCGCTCTTTCATCCATTCCATGAAATGACTGGCTGATCCATCCATGCGCGCAGAAAAATTCAGGGCCTGGCTGACGCAGGGAACCTCCCCCCGGCTGTACCTCGCGATCCTGGTGATCATCGTGGCGGTCGTGGCCGTGCGCTACCAGCAACTGGTGTCCCTCGAAGAGCAGGAAGCCCACGACCGTGCCGTGGCCGAGCTCGCGCGCGTGGGCGACAGCCTGCTGCCCAGCCTGGTGGCGCTGGACCCGGCGCAGCGCGAATCTGCCGCCCGCGTGCTGCAGGCCACCCCCACCCGCTTCGGCCCGGCCGTGCAGTCGCTGCTGTGGCAGGTGCCGGGCCAGGCGCCCCTGCAGTGGGCAGCGCCGCCCGTGGCCATGCAGGCCCCTGCCTGGTTTGCCGACCTGCTGGACATCAGCCCACCCACGCAACGTTTCGGCCAGACCTTCGCCGACGGGCGTACCGGCGTGCTCACGGTCACCGCCGATCCCGGCATCCTGGTGGACCGGATCTGGAAGACCGTGGTCGTGCAGGCCCGGATCTCGGCGCTGAACATCTTCACCATCCTGTTCCTGCTGACCCTGATCCTGCGCGCCAATGCCCGCATGCTGCGCCGCCTGACCGAGGCCACGGACCGCTTCCGCCAGGGGCACCTGGACACGCGCATGGACATCCAGGGAACGCTGGAATCGCGCGCCGTGGCCCACACCTTCAACGACATGGCCGGCAAGGTTCAGTCCCTGGTGCACTCGCTGCGCGAGACGCAGCAACTGCAGAGCGAGCAGTTGCACTTCACACGCCAGCTCATCGACGCCCTGCCCCTGCCGGTGTTCGTGCGCGAGGCGGACGGCACCTTCGTCGACGCCAACCGCGCCTGGCAGCGGCTGTTCCAGAACGGCGACCCGGGTCTGCCGGGGCAAGGAATGTTCCCCGGCCTCACGGCGCCGCACCTGCTCTCACCCGCCCAGTCCCGGCAACTGGCCATGTCGCAGGACAACGAGGTCCTGGTGCAGCCACCGGGCCAGCTGGCGCGCACCATGGCCTACTACGAGGCGCCTTTCACCAGCACGAACGGCGCCGTGGCCGGCACCGTGGGCACGCTGGTGGACATCACCGAGCGCAAGCGCGCCGAGCAGGCCCTGCGCAACGAGAAGGACCGGGCCCAGGTCACGCTGGCCTCCATCGGCGATGGCGTGATCACCACCGACTTGGCCGGCTGCATCGAGACCATCAACGAAGCCGCCCAGCTCATGACCGGCTTCACCGCCGAACAGGCGTTGGGCGAGCTGCTGGACGACGTGTTCCGGCTGTACGAAGAGCCAGCGAGTCAGGCCGCCACCCGGGCCACCGGCGATGCCACCGTGGTGGCCCCTACCCGCCCGGCCATGCAGGAGGTGCTGCTGCACCGCTCGGGCGAGCGCTATGCGATCGAGTACACCGCCTCGGCCATCCGCCAGGGCAGCGGGCGGGCGTCGGGCTGCGTGCTGGTGTTCCGCGACGTGACCGAGGCCAGCCACCTGCGCCACCAGATCTCCTGGCATGCCCGGCACGACGCACTGACCGGCCTGCTCAACCGCGCCTCCCTGGCCGAGCGGCTCACGCACGCCCTGTTCGTGACCGGCCGCAGCCCGACCTTGCTGGCGGTGTGCATGCTGGACCTGGACCATTTCCAGGCCATAAACGACGCCCATGGCCACCGCATGGGCGACCGCCTGCTCAAGGAGGTGGCCCAGCGCCTGAACACCTTTGCCACCGGCAGCAGTGCCGCGGCGCGCCTGGGCGGCGACGAGTTCGTGCTGCTGCTCAACCACCAGACCGACGTGCCCGCCATCGAGGAGCAGGTGCGCCAGCTCATGCAGCAACTGGCCGCGCCCTACGCCATCGACGACCGCCTGCTGCACACCACGGCCAGCGTGGGCGTGGCCGTGTTCCCGCAGGACGACGTGAACCCCGACACCCTGCTGCGCCAGGCCGATCAGGCCATGTGCCAGGCCAAGCGCTCGGGCCGCAACCGCATGCACCTGTTCGACGTGCAGCTCGACCACGCGGTGCAGACCCAGCATTCGCGGCAGACCCGGGTGACCCAGGGGCTGCAGGCCGGCGAAATGCGCCTGTACTACCAGCCCAAGGTCAACCTGCGCACCGGCGAGGTACTGGGCATGGAGGCCCTGCTGCGCTGGCAGCATCCCGAGCAGGGCCTGCTGGGGCCCCAGCACGTGTTGCCGCTGCTGGAGGACGCGGAGGTGGTGGCCGAACTCGGCGAGTGGGTGCTGCGCGAGGCCCTGGCCCAGATGCGGCAGTGGAGCCTGGCCGGCGCGCAGTGGGAGGTCAGCGTGAACATCGCTGCGCAGCACTTCCAGCGCGCAGGCTTCGTGGAGCGGCTCAAGGACCTGCTGCTGACCTGCCCCGAGGTGCACCCATCGCGGCTGGAACTGGAAATCCTCGAATCCGCCGCGTTGCAGGACATGCAGTACATGCGCAGCATGATGCACAGCTGCCAGGCGCTCGGCGTGCGCTTCGCGCTCGACGACTTCGGCACCGGATTTTCTTCTCTCTCCTACCTCAAACGCCTGCCGGCAGAGACCATCAAGATCGACCAGTCCTTCGTGCAGGGCATCCTGCACGACGAGGACGACCTGACCCTGGTCAATGCCATCGTCACGCTGGCCCGCGCCTTCAACCGCCACGTGATTGCCGAAGGCGTGGAAACCCCGGCCCATGGCGAGAAGCTGCTCGCGCTGGGCTGCGAACGCGCCCAGGGCTTCGGCATCGCGCCGCCCATGCCGGCCAGCGAGGTGCTCGCCTGGGCACGGGCGTACGAAATGGCGCGCCTGCAGCCGCGGCCCGCTGCGCCCACACCCGCACGCTGAGGGCGGCGGCGGCCAGCCGCTGCGCAGCTACAGCGGCTGCACCGCCGCCATGTCGGGCCGCTCCAACCACGCGGCAAACTCGTCAGCCAGCTGCCGGCTCGCCGCCGTGGCGCCCAGCCAGGCCCTGGCGCGGGCCGCAGCATCGGTGCCGTAGTGGGTGAAATCGTTGCGATCAGGCAGCTTGCTGTTGGGCAGGGAACGCACCCACTCGGGGTGCGGCGAGAGCACCACCATGGAATCGAGTGCGCTGGTCGAGCGGTGCCGCCACTTGAGCCCCTTGTCCAGCCAGCCGGGCACCACCTGCTGCTGGAAGTGCGGGTACAGCACCAGGCCGCCGCCGGCCTGGGCCGCACCCTCGACCACCTGCGCAATGGGCGACTGGTGGTAGCCCAGGTGCAGGTGGTAGTCGGTGATGCCTCCGTCCCAGTAGGCACCGCGCGGGGCACCCGGAATGTCGTGCACGGCCTGCAGCACGAAGGGGATGGAGCAGCTGGCCTGCAGCGCGGGCATGAAGTTCTGCTCGGTGAGCTGCACCTGGCGCGTACGGAAGTCGGCCGTCCCGAAAGGCAAGGCAGCACCCGTTGCAAGGCCTGCATCCGGCGACGAGAACACCACCCGCTCGAGCCATGCGCCCAGGGCCTTGCGGTGCACCGTATTGCTCAGGAAGGCCCCGAGGTAGCCGAGCGGCGTGCCCACCCGGTGCTCGCGCGCCAGCACATGCCGGCCACGCGAGGTGACGATGTGCAGGTGGTAGCGTGGGTGGCTCAGCACCTCCCCGACCCGACCGCCATAGAAGGCCTGCAGGTTCTGGCCAAAGCGTTCGCTCACGTGCGACGCCGGGGGCCGCTTCTTGCCTGGCGGCAGCTCATAGCTCTGGTGGATGTAGTCATGCTCCAGCCGCTCGAAGGCCGCCACCGAGCCGCCCAGGCAGGCCGTGGCCATGCGCCAGGCGCCGATGGATGCGCCCACCAGGTGCACCGGCTGGCGGGAGCCGGCCAGCCACTCGCCAAACAGAAACCGGTCCAACGGGCCCAGGATCAGGCCCTTGGGGCCGCCGGCCGCCGCGGGGACCACGCGCACATCGCCCGGTTGCAGGCCATGCTGTTCAAGGTGCTGGCGGGCGCGCGGGCCCGCATGGATGCGCAATGCTTTCATGCCCTGCATTGTCCCAGAGCGGTCATCATACGGATTTGCCTTCAACCGTCTAACGTCGTTGGTTCGCCTTGCCGTGCTGTGCTACAGCACTGTCTGCGGCTTCCCGCCTAGTTGTGCGATTGAACGCCAATCCGTATCAGACCACGTAATCCGCCGGTGCCTCGGGGCGCACGTTCCAGTCGATGGGGTCCTGCTGCAGCACCATGTCGATGTCCAGGCCCAGCACCAGCCCCACCTCCCCCGGGAAGGAGACGGCCAGCTCGTTCTCGTTGAGCCCGGCCTCGCGCGCACGGGCACGCCAGGAGGCCAGGTGGATCACGCCGGCCAGCGGCTCGTAGGCCTTGTTCTCGAACGGTGCGTCCTGGTACTGCAGGGCGTCGACCACGACCTCGGGAAGTTGCCAGCGCCGCGCCAGCCCGGCCGACACCTTGCTGTAGCAGTAGCCGAAGATGCGCTGCTCCACCTTGGTACGGCGCAGGTCCAGCGGCGCCACCAGGGTGTTGACCGAATGGGCCTTCTCGGGATCGGCCAGGTGGATCACGAGTTCGCCCAGGGCATGCAGCAGGCCGGCCGTGTAGGCGGCGATCTGGTCGTGGTGCACCAGGCCCGCCAGCGAGCGCGCGAGCTTGGCGGTATTGAGGCTGTAGCGCCAGAACTGCTGCATGTTGACCCCGGGCACGGAGCGCGAGGTGGTGCCCAAGGGCGCCGATGTGACCAGCCCACGCAATTGCGCGGTGCCCAGCAGGGCCAGGGCCTGGGGAATGCCGGCAATCTGGCGCGGCATCTGGAAAGCCGGGGAGTTGGCCAGCTCCAGCAGGCGCGCGGCCAGGGCCGGGTCGGTAGCAAAGAGCTGGTTCATGCGCCGCAGGCTGGGCTCGGGCTGGGCCAGCTCGCTCATCAGCAGCGCAACGGTGCGCGGCAGGCTGGGCAGGGCCGCCGGCTGTGCCAGCAGTGCATTCAACTCCATGGGTGACTGGACCTCTGGTGGGACAAGCGCCGATTATGGCGCTGCCCGCCGCGCCCGGCCATCACCCAAACCGGCCGTGCCATCCTACCTGCACGGGCGGTTGGGGTGGCGGTACCAACGGTCAGCGGGCGCTGCCCGTGGGACTTTAGCGGCCCTTGGTCTGCTGCAGCTTGGCGAAGGCCGATGCCATGGCCGATTGCTGCGCCGGCTCGGGCGCACGGCGGCCGCCTTGCGGCTGCTGACCGCGCCCCGCGCCCTCGAAGCGGTTGTCGCGGTAGCCACCGCGGTCGCCCCCCTGGCGTGGGGGGGCGTCACCGAGCTTCATCGACAGGCCGATGCGCTTGCGCTCCACGTCCACCTCCATGACCTTGACCTTGACGATGTCGCCGGTCTTGACCACTTCGCGCGCATCGTTCACGAACTTGTGCGCCAGCTGGCTCACGTGCACCAGGCCATCCTGGTGCACCCCAAGGTCGATGAAGGCACCGAACTGCGCCACGTTGCTCACCGTGCCCTCCAGGATCATGCCCTCCTTGAGGTCCTTGATGTCTTCCACGCCGTCGTTGAAGCGCGCCACCTTGAAGTCCGGGCGCGGGTCGCGACCGGGCTTTTCAAGTTCGCCCAGGATGTCCTTGACCGTGATCACGCCGAACTTCTCGTTGGCGAAGAGCTCGGGCTTCAAGGTCTTGAGCATGTCCGCGCGGCCCATGATCTCGGCCACGGGCTTGCCGGTCTTTTCCATGATCTGCTCGACCACGGGGTAGGTCTCGGGGTGCACGCCAGTCATGTCCAGCGGGTTGTCGCCGCCGCGGATGCGCAAAAAGCCCGCGCTCTGCTCGAAGGTCTTGGCGCCCAGGCCGGCCACGTCCATGAGCTGCTTGCGGCTCTTGAACGCACCGTTGGCCTCGCGCCAGCGCACCACCGCCTTGGCCACGCTGGCCGACAGGCCCGAGACGCGGCTGAGCAAGGGCACGCTGGCCGTGTTCAGGTCCACGCCCACGGAGTTCACGCAGTCCTCGACCACGGTGCCCAGGGTGCGCGCCAGCTCGCTCTGGTTCACGTCATGCTGGTACTGGCCCACGCCGATGCTCTTGGGGTCGATCTTCACCAGTTCGGCCAGCGGGTCCTGCAGGCGGCGCGCAATGCTGGCGGCGCCACGCAGGCTCACGTCCACGTCGGGCATCTCCTGCGAGGCGTATTCGCTGGCGGAGTAGACCGAGGCACCGGCTTCGCTCACCACCACCTTCTCGATGGCGCGCTCGGCCTTGGCGGCCAGCTTGATCAGGTCGGCCGCCAGCTTGTCGGTCTCGCGGCTGGCCGTACCGTTGCCGATGGCGATCAGGTTCACGCCATGCTTTTCGGCCAGCTTGGCCAGGGTGTGCAGCGAGCCCTCCCAGTCGCGGCGCGGCTCGTGAGGGAACACCGTGGCGGTTTCCACCAGCTTGCCGGTGTCGTCCACCACGGCCACCTTCACGCCGGTGCGGATGCCCGGGTCCAGGCCCATCACCACGCGCGGGCCGGCGGGCGCCGCCAGCAGCAGGTCGCGCAGGTTGTCGGCAAACACCTTGATGGCGACCTTCTCGGCATCGTCGCGCAGGCGGGCGAACAGGTCGCGCTCGGTCGAGAGGCTCAGTTTCACGCGCCAGGTCCAGGACACGCACTTGCGCAGCAGGTCGTCGGCCGGGCGGCCGGCGTGGCTCCAGCCCAGGTGCAGGGCGATCTTGCCTTCGGCCAGGCTGGGCTTGCCCGGCTCCGGCTCCACCGGCAGCACCAGCTTGCCTTCGAGGATTTCCAGGGCACGGCCGCGGAACACCGCCAGCGCCCGGTGCGAAGGCACGCGGCCGATGGGCTCGTCGTATTCGAAATAGTCGCGGAATTTGGAGACTTCGGGGTCGTTCTCGTTCTTGCCGTCGATCTTCTTGCTGCGCAACAGGCCCTCGGCCCAGAGCCATTCGCGCAGCGACTGCACCAGCACGGCGTCTTCGGCCCAGCGCTCGGAGAGGATGTCACGCACCCCGTCCAGCACGGCCGGCACGGTGGAGAAATCGGCGCCGGTCTTGCCGTCGTCCAGCACCTCGGGGGGCTTGGTGAAGGCAGCCGCCTCGGCTGCGGGGTCCAGCGTAGGGTCGGCAAACAGCTTGTCGGCCAGCGGCTCGATGCCGAACTCGCGCGCCATCTGGCCCTTGGTGCGGCGCTTTTGCTTGAAGGGCAGGTAGATGTCCTCCAGCTCCTGCTTGGTGGGCGCGCTGGCGATCGCCACGCGCAGGGCGTCGGTCAGCTTGCCCTGCTCGTCGATGCTCTTGAGCACCGCGGCGCGGCGGTCTTCGAGCTCGCGCAGGTAGGACAGGCGCGCTTCCAGCTCGCGCAGCTGGATATCGTCGAGCCCGCCGGTCACTTCCTTGCGGTAGCGGGCGATGAAGGGCACCGTGGCGCCCCCGTCCAGCAGCTCCACCGCTGCGCGCACCTGGGATTCACTGACTTTGATTTCTGCGGCCAACTGCCGGACGATCTGCTGCATGGGTGGGCAAACTCTCTGAAACTCGAAAAAATACGCGAAGCGCGGGAGTTTGCCACAGGCACTTTTGGTAACAGCCGGTCCAACGCCCTCGCTTACCCTCGGAAATGCCAGAGCTTCTTAGAATGGAGGCACCCCACTCCTTCGCCAGACCCCGCCCGTCCATGAAGCCTGTCCCCTTCCCCGTCCGCACGGAGTGCCCGCCCGGCGCCTGTGTCTGTGACCGGGATGCCCTGATCCAGGCCCCCGACGGCGACACACGCGTCCTGCAACTGACCCAGGCCGAGGAAAAGAAGCTGATCACCCGGCTGGAGAACATCAGCAGCCTCGCGGACCTGCGCCGCATGCAGGAGCGCATGCAGCAGCAGCTGGGGATCCGCATCGCCATCAGCCTGAGCCCCAACGAGGTGCGCACCCTGCGCGGCATCGCCATCCTGGTGGAGGACCAGCGCGGTTTGTGCCGCAAGACCCGCCAGGCCATTCCGGCGGCGATCAAGAAGGGCATGGACCAGCGCCCCGAGATCGCCTACGAACTGCTCGACGAAGGCGGCCTGTTCGCCGGTTCCTGACACCCGGGTCGGCCGGCGCCCCCCAGGATGGCGCTACCATCCTGCCATCCCCCGTTTCCGTTTGTTTCCCCGTTTGTCCCGGAGTCCCCATGGCCGCTGCTGAATCAGGCACCGAACTCGTCAAAGTCGTCGTGCTGCTGGCCGCTGGCGTCATTGCCGTCCCCTTGTTCAAGCGGCTCGGCCTGGGCTCGGTGCTGGGCTACCTGGCGGCCGGCCTGGCCATCGGCCCCTTCGGCCTGGGCTTCTTCAGCGAGGCGCAGACAATCCTGCACGTGGCCGAGCTCGGCGTGGTGATGTTTCTCTTCGTGATCGGCCTGGAGATGCAGCCCACCCGGCTGTGGAACCTCAGGCGCCAGATCTTCGGGCTGGGCCTGGCCCAGGTCGTGGTCTGCATCGCCCTGCTCACCGCTGCCGGCGTGGTGGCAGGGCTCTCGTCTGCCGTGGCCTTCATCGCGGCCTCGGGCTTCGTGCTCTCGTCCACGGCCATCGTGATGCAGCTGCTCGACGAAAGCGGCGACACATCCACCCCGCGCGGCCAGCGCATCGTCTCCATCCTGCTGCTCGAAGACCTGGCCATCGTGCCCTTGCTGGCCATCGTGGCCTTTCTCTCGCCCGCGCCGACTGGGGAAGCCGTCTCGCGCTGGGTCACCGTGGGCGTGGCGCTGGCCGCCGTGGTGGGCCTGGTCGCGGTCAGCCGCTGGCTGCTGAACCCGCTGTTCAGTGTGCTGGCACGGGCCAAGGCGCGCGAGGTGATGACCGCCGCCGCGCTGCTGGTGGTGCTGGGGGCGGCGCTGGCCATGCAATGGGGCGGCCTGTCGATGGCCATGGGCGCCTTTGCCGCGGGCGTGATGCTCTCCGAATCCACCTTCCGCCACCAGCTCGAGGCCGACGTGGAGCCGTTCCGCGGCATCCTGCTGGGCCTGTTCTTCATGGGCGTGGGCATGGCGCTCGACATCCCGCTGGTGCTGCAGAACTGGACGCTGCTGCTGGGCGGCGTGGTGGCCTGCATGGCCATCAAGGGCATCGGCGTGTATGCCGTGGCGCGCTTCACCAAGGCCGCCCATGGCGAGGCCCTGCAGCGCACCATGCTCATGGCCCAGGGCGGTGAATTCGCCTTCGTGCTGTACTCGGCCGCCGCTGCCGCGGGCATCGTCGAGGCGCGCATGAATGCCGTGCTGACCGCCGCCGTGATCATTTCCATGGCGCTCACGCCGCTGGCCGTGCTCTCGATGCGCTGGCTCATGCCGCCCGAGCCCGCCCAGAACATGGACGGCGTAGAGGCCGCCGACGGCCTCAAGGGCACGGTGCTCATCATCGGCTTCGGCCGCTTTGCGCAGATCGCCAGCCAGCTGCTGCTGGCGCGGGGTGTCGACATCGCCATCATCGAGAACGACACCGACATGATCCGCGCGGCCGCGAAGTTCGGCTTCAAGGTCTACTACGGCGACGGCACGCGCCTGGATGTGCTGCACGCCAGCGGCGGGCACCATGCCAAGTCCATCCTGGTGTGCGTGGACGACGCCAAGACCACCACGCGCATCGTCGAGCTGCTCAAGCACGAGTGCCCGCTGGTCCCGGTGCTGGCGCGCGCCTTCGACCGGCAGCACGCCATCGAACTGTTGCGCCTGGGCGTGGACTACCAGATGCGCGAGACCTTCGAGTCGGCCATGGGCTTCGGCATGCAGGCGCTGGAAACCCTGGGCGTGGACCCCGAGGAAGTGGCCGAGGTGGCCGAGCGCATCCGCGCGCGCGATGCCGAACGCCTGCAGCTGGAACTGGCCGGTGACAAGGATGGCGCGCGCCAGTTCTTCCAGGGCGACAAATGGGTGCCCACCCCACTCACCCAACCCCAGCGCGAAGGCCGTGCCCTCAATGACGAGGCGGCCGATGCCATCGAAGACTCGCTGCAACCCGCGGCGGCCACGCCGCTGGCATGAGCGGCATCCAGGACGACCTGTTCGGCGGCCCGCCCGCGCCCTCCCCTCCTCCCGCTGCAGCCACCCCATCCGCAGCAGAGGAGGCGCCGCCCAGCAAGCAAAAAAAGGGCATCGGCGTCGCCGCCCAGCCGCAGGACGAGGCCTTGCACGCGCTGGCCCAAAGCCTGCCCCCCACCCTGCACCTGGGCACCTCGACCTGGACCTACCCGGGCTGGAAGGGCCTGGTGTGGGAGGGTGAGCATTCCCCTGCGCAGCTGTCCAGGAACGGCCTGTCCATCTACGTCCAGCACCCGCTCTTGCGCACGGTGAGCATCGACCGCAGCTTCTACCGCCCGCTCACGGTGAGCCAGTACGAACGCTATGCGAGCCAGGTGCCCGACGACTTCCGCTTTGTGGTCAAGGCACCGAGCCTGGTGACCGATGCGCTGGTGCGCAGCGAGGACGGCCGGGGCCGCGAACCCAACCCCGCCTTTCTGAATGCCGAGCTGGCGCGCACCGAGTTCGTGGAGCCCGCGCTGCAGGGCCTGGGCCGCAAGATCGGGGCACTGGTGTTCCAGCTCAGCCCCCTGCCCATGGACCAGCTCGACCGCCTGCCCGAGGTGCTGCAGCGCCTGCGCGCCATGCTGCTGGCCCAGCCGAAACTGGCGCCCATCGCGCCCGACGGCATCCTGGCCGTGGAGGTGCGCGACCCCGAGTGGATCAGCTCGCACTGGATGGCCCTCGACTTCGCGGCCGTGCTGCGCGAGGCCGGGGCCACCTACTGCATCGACCTGCACCCCAAGATGCCGCCGCTGGCAGAGCAACTGCACATGCTGCGCGCCCTGTGGCCGGGCCCGCTGGTCTGCCGCTGGATGCTGAACACGCGGCACGGCCCCTATGGGTACGAAGAGGCCGAAAAGCTCTACGAGCCCTTCGACAAGGTGCACCACCCCGACCCCGAGAACCACGAGGCGCTGGCCCGTCTGATCGCCGGGGTGACCGGCGCGGGCCAGAACGCATACGTGTGCATCAGCAACCATGCCGAGGGCTCGGCGCCCCGCACCATCCGCACCCTGGCCGAACGGGTGGCGGCGCAGCCGCCCTCCCGCAAGAAGGCCTGACGCGGATCAGGCGCTGGCGGCGGCCACCGACTGGTCGCTGTGCCCCGCCAGCGTGATCCAGGCCAGCGCCACGCCCACCAGGGCCCCTGCGGCCATGCCGACCACCATGGGCAGCGGCTTGCCATTGGCGAACAGGCCCACGATGCCCATGGCGGCCGCGCCCGTGAGCATCTGCAGCGTGCCCAGCAGGGCCGAGGCCGTGCCCGCGATGGCGCCATGCTTTTCCAGCGCCAGCACCGAGGTGGTGGGAATCACCAGCCCCATGAGCGCACTGGCCACGAAATACAGGCCGATGAGCACCGCCAGCTGATCCCCGCCGAGCAGGTAGTAGCCGAGCATGGCCACCATGACCAGGCCCGAGCCGGTGGCGGCCGCCTTGACCAGGCGCACCAGCCCGAAGCGCTCGCCCAGTGCGGCCGTGAACTGCGAGGTGCCGATGAAGGCCGCCGCATTCACCGAGAACGCCAGGCTGTACTGCGTGGGCGTGAGGCCATAGTGGTTGATGAGCACGAAGGGCGAGCCCGCCAGGTACACGAAGAAGCCCGCCATGGCGCAGCCGCCGATGAACACCAGGCCCAGGTAGTGCCAGTCGCGCAGCAGCAGCCCGTAGGCGCCCAGGGCACCGCCCAGGCTGCTTTCCACGCGCTCGGCCGCGGGCCGGGTCTCGCCCAGGCTGGCATAGACCAGCGCCAGGCCCGCCACGGCGGCCACCGCCACCACCCAGAACACGCCGCGCCAGCCGGCCAGGGCAATCACGCCGCTGCCCGCCAGGGGTGCCAGGATGGGCGAGACGCTGAACACCAGCATCAACAGCGACATCAGCCGCGCCGCATCGGTGCCCGTGTGCAGGTCGCGCACCACGGCGCGCGGAATGGCCATACCCGCCGCCGCGCCCAGGCCCTGCACGAAGCGCAAGGCCACCAGGGTCTCGATGTCGGTGGCCAGCGCGCAGCCCACGCTGGCCAGGGTGAAGAGCCCCAGGCCAAAGTACAGCGGCGGCCTGCGCCCCACCATGTCCGACACCGGTCCATAGAACAGCTGGCCCGCGCCCAGCGAGAGGAAAAAGGCCGTGAGGCTCCACTGCACGGCCCCCACGGATGCACCGAGGCTGGCCCCGATCTCGGGCAGCGCGGGCAGGTACATGTCGATGGCGAACGGGCCGATGGCCGAGAGCAGGCCCAGTATCAGGGCCATCTTGAAGAAACCGGATGAATGCATAGCCCGCCATTGTGGCGGGCACCCCAAAGGCCCCTGGCAAGCGGCCTGGAAGGTTTCAGGGTAGGCGGCAGCTCAATCGGGCAACGGTTCCACGCGGTTGCCGCCCGCCTGCCGTGCCCGTGCCAGGGCGGCACTGGCGGCGCGCACCAGTTCATCGGGGCGCTGGTCGCGCACCGGCACCATCTGCGCCACGCCGCCGCCCATGCTGACCCGGCCCAGGGCCGACCCCTCGTGCGGCAGCGCCAGCGTGCGCACGGCCACGACGGCCCCTTCGGCCAGGGCGTGGGCTTCCTCGAGGCTCGCACCCGGCAGCAGCAACACAAAGGCATCGCCCCCAAACCGCGCCACCAGGGCGCCCGGGCGTTCCTGCAGCATCTGCGTGAGCGTGACGGCCAGGGTCTTGAGGCAGGCGTCGGCTGCCAGGTGGCCATGGCGGTCCATGAAGTGGCGCAACGCATCCACCTCCAGCAGCACCAGCGCCAGCGGCGTGGCGGCGCGCTGGGCGCGCTCCCAGGCCTGCTGCAGCACGTGGTCGAACTGGCGGCGATTGCCCAGGCCGGTGAGGTTGTCGGTGCGGTCCATGGCATCGATGCGCTGCTGCGCCTCCGCCAGAGCCCGGGTGCTCTCCTGCAGCTGTGCCTGCAGCACCCGGTGGTCGGTCTGCAGGCGCGCCATGGTGGCCGAGGCGCTTCCCTGCGGCAAGGGCCCCGAGGGCACCGAGGTGCCGCTGTGCACGATCTTCCACTCCGCACCTTCCAGGCGGAACACCAGCACCAGGCGCGCCACCGGCACCTGGCCAGCCGGGGTCTCGCCCGCGTCGGGCCCACGCACATGCACCAGCGCCGTGGCCGAGACCACGTCCTCGGCCAGGTCCTGCAGGCACAGGTCCAGCACCTCGATATGCATGTGCTGCGGCACCAGGGCGAAGTCCTGCAGGATGGCGGCCACCCATTCGCTGCGGGTGTGCACGAGCCGGTCGCTGCGGCTGGCGTAGCCGCTGAACTGGGTGCTCAGGCGCGCGATCAGGCGCTCATCGCGCGTGGAATACAGCGCGATGTAGTCGTCGAACAGCTGGCGGATGAGGGTCTGGCGATCCGGTCGCATCGGTGCGGGCTCCCCGTCAGGGGCATCCTGGGTGAAAGAAAAAGAGGCTGTGCGCACTGCCGCGCGCGCCAGCGCAGGGCGCGACGCACTGTAGCACCCCGGCACGAGGCGGCGTGCATGCCGTGCGCACTTCATGCGAACATCGGCCTGTATGACGCACTTTGCCCACAGCCCCTCTCCGCGCCGCACGCTGCTGGCCCTCGCCTGCCTCGGCGGCCTCGCCGCCCCGGTGGCCGCCCTGGCGCAATCGGCGGCCGAGCCCGGGCCCAGTCTGGCGCTCTCGGCCGATGGCAGCCTGGTGGTGGACACGCGCGCCAAGCTGGCCTGGCCGCGCTGCGTGGAAGGCATGCAATGGAACGGCCGCAGTTGCACCGGCACGCCGCTGGAACTGGACTACGTCCAGGCTCAGGCCCATGCCCAGGCGCGCTGGAAGGCAGAGGGGGTGCCCTGGCGGCTGCCGCGTGCCGCAGAACTGCGCCGCCTGGTCGACAAATCGGCCAGCACGCCCGGGCTCGACGTCCGGTTGTTCCCCGCCGCACCCTCGGGCTGGTACTGGGCCTCCAATACCAATGTGCAAGGGGGCCTGGCGGGCAACCAGTACAACTACGGCAACGTGGAGCGGGCCCAGCGCCAGGTGCAGGGCGGCGAGAGCCTGGACTCCACCCGCGTGAACCAGCGCTTTGCCGTGGACCTGCAAACCGGCGACATCCGCTCGGACGCAGCGAAGTTCAGCAAGCTGCACTTTCGCCTGGTGCGTACCTATACCGATCAATGAAGGCATGAGCCACCGGGCGCCGATGCCCTCAGGCTTCCCCTCCCCCTGAAAGACGCCCCTGCATGGCCAGCCCAGCCCCCATCGCCGTCGTGATCGAAGACGAGCCCCAGATTCGCCGCTTCGTGCGCGGCGCGCTCGAAGCCGAAGGCTGGCAGGTGCACGAGGCCGACACCCTGCAGCGTGGCCTGACCGAGGCCGGCACACGCAAGCCCGACCTGCTGGTGCTGGACCTGGGCCTGCCCGACGGCGAAGGCCTCACTCTGATCCGTGACGTGCGCCAGTGGTCCAGCGTGGCCATCATCGTGCTCTCGGCGCGCATCGACGAGGCCGACAAGATCGCCGCGCTGGACGCCGGCGCCGACGACTACCTGACCAAGCCCTTCGGCGTGGGCGAGCTCATGGCGCGCGTGCGTGCCAACCTGCGCCGCCCGCGCGCCACGGGCGCATCGCAGGAGGAAGACACGTCCTTCAGCTTCGGCGAGGTCACCGTCGACCGCCAGGCCCGCCTGGTGCAGCGCGGCGGCCAGGAGGTCCACCTCACGCCCCTGGAGTACCGGCTGCTGTCGGTGCTGGTCGCCAATGCCGGGCGCGTGCTTACGCACCGCCAGTTGCTGCGCGAGGTCTGGGGCCCCTCGCACAGCGAGCAGAGCCACTACCTGCGCATCTACATGGGCCACCTGCGCCAGAAGCTGGAGACCGACCCGGCCCAGCCGCGGCACCTGCTGACGGAAACCGCGGTGGGCTATCGGCTGATGCCATGAGCCTCCTCATCCGTGGAAGAACTTGGCCGGCCAGGTCACCAGCCACGGGAAAGCCACCATCAGGAACATGATGGCGAACTCCGCGATCATGAAGGGCACGACGCCCTTGGTGACGTCGTCCATCGACATCTTGCCCACGCCGGCCACCACGTTGAGTACCGTGCCCACGGGCGGTGTCACGAGGCCGATGGAGTTGTTGATGATGAACATCACGCCGAAATAGACCGGATCAATGCCTGCCGCATTCACCACCGGCATCAGCACGGGCGTGATGATCAGGATGGTGGGCGTCATGTCCATGGCGGTGCCCACGGCCATCACCAGCAGCATGATGGCCGCCATGAGCAGGATCTTGTTGTCCATGAAGGGCTGCAGCAGCCCCACCACCTTGGACGGCAGGTCGGCCACGGTGATGAGCCAGGCGCTGACCATGGCCGCGGCGATCAGGAACATCACGATGGCGCTGGTCTTGGCGGCGGCGACGAAGATGCCGTAGAGGTCGCGCCAGCTGATCTCGCGGTAGATCACCGCCGAGACGAAGAGTGCGTACACCGCCGCCACCACGGCCGCCTCTGTGGGCGTGAACACCCCCATGCGCAGGCCCACGAGGATGATCACCGGCAGCATCAGTGCCCACAGGGCCTTGCGCAGGGCCGTGAGGATCTCCGCGGCGGACTTGCGCGGTGGCGGCACGATCTTCTCGCGCCGCACCAGGAAGGCCCAGGTGAGCCACAGCGCGGCACCGATCAGGATGCCCGGCACGATGGCCGCGAGGAACAGCTTTGAGATCGACACGTTGGCCGCCACCCCGAAGATCACCAGCCCGATGCTGGGAGGGATCACCGGGCCGATGACGCCGGTGGCCGCGATCAGCCCGCCGGCACGCGACTTGTCGTGCCCGGCCTTGACCATCATGGGCAGCAGCAACGCGGTGAGCGCGGCCGCATCGGCCACGGCCGAACCCGACAGGGCCGACAGCAGGCAGCCGGCCATGATGGTCACATAGCCCAGCCCGCCCTTCACATGGCCCACCAGCGCCAGCGCGAAGTCCACGATGCGGCGCGACAGGCCGCCCACGTTCATGATTTCGCCGGCCAGCATGAAGAAGGGCACGGCCAGCAGCGGAAAGCTGTCGGCCCCGCCGATCAGGTTCTGCGCGAGGATCTGCGCGTCGAACAAGTCCAGGTGCCACATCAGCGCCACGCCGCTGGCCAGGAGCGAGAAGGCGATCGGGATGCCCATGGCCATGGCCAGCAGCAGCGATCCGACAAAGACGAAGATGGTCATCGCGCGCCCTCCTTGCCGCGGGGCGCTTCGGTGCCTGCCGCGCCCAGGATCTGCTGCAACTGCACCGCCTCTTCGGACTCCTGCACCATCACCAGGTCCTCGTCGGCGATCTGGCCGCTGAGCAGCTTGTACAGGTCGATGGCCAGGATCAGCGCCGCGCAGACGGCGAACACCAGGCCCGCGCTGTAGACGATGGCCATGGACGCGCCCGTGGTCGGCGCCGTCACGTCCCAGTTGATGCGCGCCTGCGCCAGACTGCCCTGGAACAGCAGCCAGACGATGTAGAGCATGACCCCGTGCCCGAGGGCCAGGCAGGCCTTCTTGCCGGCCGCCGGCAGGCGCTGCACCACCATGTCCACCCCCAGGTGGCCATGCTCACGCAGCGCGACGATGGCCCCGAGGAAGGTCATCCAGATGAAAAGCCAGCGCGACACTTCTTCCGACACGGTGATGCCGGAATTGAAGCCGTAGCGCAGCACCACGTTGCCGAACACCAGCACCACCATCAGCGCCAGCATGGCGGCAATCACCGCCTCCAGCACACGGCAGGCGCGGTCCATCCATCGATTCATGTTGTCTTTTCCTGTGATCGTCTGGATGGCAGGCGTCAGGCCGCCTGGGAGGCTTCGCGCAGGCTTTCCACCAGCGAGCGCAGCGCCGCCAGGTAGGAATGCGGGCCGAAGCCCTGCACCGTGGCCTTGACGGCCGGCGAGATGATGGAGTGCGCACGCCAGGCCTCGCGCGCGGCGATGTTGGACATGTGCACCTCGATCACCGGGAAGGGCATGGCCTTGATCGCATCGTGCAGCGGCACGCCATGCTGCGTGAGGCCTGCGGGGTTCACCAGCGCGCCCTGAGCGGCGTCGATATTGGCGTGCAGGAAGTCGATCAGCGCGCCTTCGTGGTTGGACTGCAGGATGCCGAGTTCCACGCCGAGCTCGGCGGCGAGCTTCTGCAGGCGCTCGTTGATCTGCGCCAGCGTGGTGGTGCCGTAGATATGGGGTTCGCGGCGCCCGAACAGGTTCAGGTTGGGGCCGTGGAGGACGAGGATTTTCATGGGGTGTTCAGGGTTGGGAGCGGCTGACAAAGCTCAGCGAAGCGGTTCTGGCTAGGCGCTACACGTCTGATTGATTGCAGGCAGTGCGCATAGCACGACAAGACGCAGCAACGACGCCAGAAGAGTTTTGCCAGGCGCTCTTACTTGCGGATGCGGGCCAGTTCGTCGTTGTAGAGCTTCACGATGGCCGGGTCGTAGGTGGCCGCGAACTTCTCGATCACCGGCTTGGCGATCTGCTGCATGCGTGCCAGCTCGGCGGGCGCGATCTCGTTGTAGGCCATGCCCTTGGCCTGCAGGTCGCCCACCGAGCGCTGCGCTGCGGCGCGGCTCACCTGGCGCTGGTAGCCACGCGCCTCGTTGGCGGCATCGTTCATCATCTTCTGTTCGGCGGGCGAAAGCTGGTCCCAGAACTTCTTGCTCACCAGCACGATGTTGGCGGCGTACACGTGGTTGGTGGCGCTCACGTACTTCTGCACCTCGAACATCTTGTTCGACAGGATCACCGCATAGGGGTTCTCCTGGCCGTCCACGGCCTTGGCTTCCAGCGCGCCGTAGAGTTCGGCGAACGGCATGGGCACGGGGTTGGCCTTGAAGGCCTTGAAGGTCTCGAGGAACACCGGGTTCGGGATCACGCGCAGCTTGAGGCCGTCGAAGTCATCGGCCTTGGTGATGGCGCGCTTGCTGTTGGTCACGTTGCGAAAGCCCAGGTCCCAGTAGCCCAGGGCCACCAGGCCCTTCTCGGGCAGCTTGGCGATCAGTGCCTGGCCCAGCGGGCCATCGAGCAGCGCATCGGCCTGGGCGAAGTTGGCCACGGCGAACGGGAAGTCCACCAGCCCGAATTCCTTGACGATGCCGGCCAGCGAGGTGGTGGCCGGGGCCGACATCTGCTGCACGCCGCCCTGCAGCGCCGATTGCTGCTGCATCTCGTTGCCCAGCTGCGAGGCCGGGAACTCCATGACTTTCATCTTGCCGCCGCTCTTGGCGGCCAGCAACTCGCCAAAGCGCTTGACGCCGAAGCTCACGGGGTGGTCGGCGTTGTTCAGGTGGCCGAAGCGGATCACGCGCTCCTGCTGGGCGGCGGCGGGCAGCGAGGCCATCAGCAGGGACAAGCCGGCGGCCGCCAGGATGCAAGCAGTTTTTCTCACGGGACATCTCCATCAAAAGTCGGACCAGGGACATGCATCCGGAACACCGGTTGCGCCTTGGGATGGATCGTAGTTAAAAAGTGGAAACTCTTTCCATAGTAGAAACCCTTTAACAAATTTTGGTACATTGCCGCCATGTGGCTGGCCCTGGTTGGGACCACCCGCAGAAAGACGACCACCGAAAGAGACCCACGCCATGAGCAGCATCCTCGAGCGCAGCTTCAAAGTCCTGGAGCACCTGGCCCCGCACCCCGAGGGCAAGGCCCTGTCGAGCCTGGCTTCCGAGCTCGACATGCCCCTGAGCGCCACGCACCGCCTGCTGGCCGAGCTGGTGCGCTGCGGCTACGTGCGCCAGGACCACAGCCAGGGCAACTACATGCTGACCATCAAGCTGGTGTCGCTGGGCCTGGGCTTCCTGAGCGCCACGGGCGTGGTGGACATCGCCCAGCCCCTGCTGGACCGGCTGGCCGCCGAATCCGGTGAGCTGGTGCGCCTGGCCGTGGTCGATGGGGACGAGCTGACCTTCGTGGCCAAGGCCCAGGGCGCCGTGCGCGGCCTGCGCTACGACCCGGACATGGGCCTGTCGGTCAACCTGTCGTGCAGCTCGGCCGGCCATGCCTGGCTGTCCACCATGAGCGACGAGGAGGCCTTGGCCCTGGTATCGCGCCAGGGCTTCGGCAAGCCCGAGGATTACGGCCCCAATGCCCCGACCACCGTCAAGGAACTGCTGGCCTACCTGCGCACCGCACGCCAGCTGGGCTTCAGCACCATCGTCGAGGTCTTCGCGCCGGCCATGACGGCCATGGCCGCGCCCATCCGCCGGGGCAACGGCACGGTGCTCGGGGTGGTGACGATCGCGGGGCCCCTGGTGCGCCTGACCCCTGAGCGCATGCAGGCCCTGGGCCCTGCCCTGCTGAACACCACGCACGACCTGGCACTGGCCAGCGGGGGGTCTGCCTTGTTGAAGAAACGCGGTTAGGACCTGGGCGCGAACAGCGCCAAGGTGTCGTGGGCGAAGGCGCCCTCGATCTCCAGCATGCGCATCTTGGTGGCCGCGCCGCCGCCAGCGGAAAACCCTCCCGTCTTGCCACCTGCGGCCAGGATGCGATGGCACGGCACCACCGGCGCAAACGGGTTGTGCCCCAGTGCCTGGCCCACGGCGCGCGCGGCCCCCGGCTCGCCCAGGGCGGCGGCCATCTCGCCATAGGTCATGGTCTTGCCGGGCGGGATGCGCCGGGCCAGCTCATAGACACGGGCATTGAAGGGCGGCACACCCTCGGTGGCCAGCGGCACATCGAGCAGGTCGTCGTGCGCACCCGCGAGCAGGGCCACCACGCGCGCCGCCCAGGCGGCCACCTCGGGCGGCATGGGCGATTCGGGCGTGCCTGGAAAGCGCCGCTGCATCCGTGCGCGGGTGTGCGCCTCGCCCGCGTCCTCGGGCAGCTGCACGCCGACCAGCAGGGGGCCATCCCAGGCCAGGCCGCAATGCCCCACCGCCGTAGCAAACAGCGCAAAGCCCTGGGCTGCCGATGGCCCGCGCTTTTCAGTCTGCACGCAGGGCGGCCTTGAGTTGGGCACCGATCTCGGGCTTGCTCGCGAACGGATCGGTGGGATTGCGCATGAGCATGATGTCTTCCATGCGCGTCTGCACCGAGGCAATCGCCTGCGGGTGGCTGTAGATGTAGAACTGGCGCTGCGCGACGGCATCGAAGACCTTCTGGGCCACCTCGGCCGCCGTCACCTTGCCGCTGCCCACGGCCTTGTCGGTCATGGCCTGGCCGATGAGCTGGCTGCGCGTGGGCTTGCCGGCCTGCAGCTCGCCGGGGCGGTTGCGGTGGCTCTGGCTGATGCCCGTGGGCACGAAGAAGGGGCACAGCACGCTGGCGCTGACCTGGTCGGTCACCAATGCCAGATCCTGGTAGAGGGTTTCGGACAGGCTCACCACCGCGTGCTTGCTCACGTTGTAGACGCCCATGTTGGGCGCATCGACCAGGCCGGCCATGCTGGCCGTGTTGACGATGTGGCCGCGCCAGGCCGGGTCCTTCTTCGCGGCGGCGAGCATCATGGGGGTGAACAGGCGCACGCCGTGGATCACGCCCCAGAGGTTCACGCCCAGCACCCACTCCCAGTCCTTGGCGGTGTTTTCCCACACCAGGCCGCCCGCACCCACGCCGGCATTGTTGAACACCAGGTGCGGTGCGCCGAAGCGCTGCTCCACATCCACCGCGAGCTGTTCCATCTGCCCGGCGTCGGACACATCCACCTTGCGCGCCAGCACCTGCGCCCCCGCAGCCTGCGCCTCGGCGGCAGCCGCGTCGAGCGCGTCCTGCTGCACATCCGCCAGCACCAGGTTCATACCCAGGCGCGCACCGATGCGCGCGCATTCGAGGCCGAAGCCCGAACCCGCGCCGGTGAGAACGGCCGTCTTGCCCTTTAAATCGTCGATCATGTTGCTTTCTCGGCCTTTCGCAATGTGTAGCCAATCCGGGGGAAGTGCACGTGCAGCAGGCCCGCGCGCGGGTCGGTGCGGCGCAGGGTGTAGCGGGTGCGGGTGGCGGCGATCAGCTCGCCCTCCGTGGGCTCGGTGCCGAAGCTCTCGGCGGCAATCGTCACCAGGCTGCCCAGGGCAATGCCATGGTCGTCCTGGAAGACGTCGTCGGCCAGGGGCAGCGGGTCCAGGCCGGCGGCCACGGTGATGGCGTCTTCGGAACTGAGCTTGTCCATGCGGCCGTGGCCCAGGGCCGCCACGCGGTCCATCCATTCGAGCACGGCGGGCGTTGCGCTGAAGATGTCGGCCATCACCGGCACGCACTGGCGCGTGAACCACAGCGGGTGGTAGGCGGCGAAGTCGGCCAGGCAGGGCTCGGCGCCGAACAGGAAGTCATGCTCCTCTGCCATGTGCGCGATGCGGCGCAGGTAGGAGCGGTAGGCCGCCGTGGCATCGGCCGAGCGCAGGCGCTGCATGCCGGCGCTCATCTCGCGGCGGTCCTCGCCAAAGGCCTGGGCGGCACCCGGCGGCAGGTTGGCGAACATGACCGCCGCACCCTTGGGCTGCAGGTTGTAGGCCATGGCGGCCCAGAACAGGGTGGTGTCGGCCCACTGCGCGAACACGCGCGCCACGCCCTTCAAGTGCGGCGGGTAGAGCACGGGCTCGGGCTGCACATGCTCGAGCACGTCGCAGATCAGGGCCGAGTCGCAGTAGATGTCGGCGCCGATCTGCAGGAACGGCGTCTTGCGATAGCCGCCCGTGAGGGCCACCACATCGGGCTTGGGCGCGATGCTGGGGATGATCACCGACTTCCAGGCCAGTTGCTTGTAGCCCAGTGCCAGCCGGATCTTTTCCGAGAACGGGGACGAGGGGTAATGGTGCAGGATCAGGGAGGTGGTCATCAGGTGCTCTCCGGCAAGACTGTGTTGGTGGGTGGCGTCGCTCATGCAGGCAGTGCGCGGTCCAGCAAGGCATCGAAATCCACGCCCGCGCCCAGCGTGCCGAAACTGTAGCCCCAGTCGCCGCCCAGGCGCGAGTCGCAGAAGGCGCCGAAAACGCTGGCCGGCGCGCTCTTGTACAGCAGCGCGGCCTGCACGGCCAGGGCCACATCCTGCGCCAGGCGCCGGGCCTCGGCCTCGGTGGTCATGGCGTCCACGCGCAGCGGCAGTGCGCTGGCCATGCGGTCCAGCGCCGCATGGGCACCGCGTGCCGGGGCCAGTTCGTCGGCCAGTGCGGCCGCGGTGTCGGCGCGGCGCACGGCGCGCAGCAGGTCCAGCGCCATGATGTTGCCCGCGCCTTCCCAGATGGAGTTGAGCGGCATCTCGCGGTAGATGCGGGCCATGGTGCCCTCGCCGCCCTCCTCCACATAGCCGTTGCCGCCCAGGCATTCCATGGCCTCCTGCGCGAACGCGCTGCCGCGCTTGCAGATCCAGAACTTGGCCACGGGCGTGAGCAGGCGCGCCATCACGGCCTCATGGGGGTTGCTGTCCTTGCTGTCGAAGGCGCTGGCCAGGCGGATGGACAGGGCCGTGGCGGCCTCGCTCTCCAGCGCCAGGTCGGCCAGCACGTTGCGCATCAGCGGCTGCTCGATGAGCTTCTTGCCGAAGGCCATGCGCTGGCGCGTGTGCTGCAGCGCCAGCGACAGCGCCTGGCGCATGAGGCCGCTGGTGCCCAGCGCGCAGTCCAGGCGCGTCATGGTGCCCATCTCGAGGATCTGGGCCACGCCGCGCCCCTCCTCGCCCACGCGCCAGGCCAGGGCGTCGACGAACTCGACTTCGGAGCTCGCGTTGGCGTGGTTGCCCAGCTTGTCCTTCAGGCGCTGGATGCGGATGGCGTTGAGGCTGCCGTTGTCACCTTCCGATGGCAGCACGCGCGGCAGGAAGAAACAGGTGAGCCCGCCAGGCGCCTGGGCCAGCACCAGGAAGGCATCGCACATGGGGGCCGAGAAGAACCACTTGTGGCCCGTGAGCCGGTAGCGCGCGCCCCAGGCGTCGCTGCCATCGGCCACGGCCTGGGTGGTGTTGGCGCGCACGTCGGAGCCGCCCTGCTTCTCGGTCATGCCCATGCCCATGGTGAGCGCAGACTTCTCTGAGAACAGCGCCAGGCGCGGGTCGTAGCGGGTGCTGGCCAGGCCGGTGCTCCAGTCGGCCCACACGGCGGGGTTGCCGCGCAGCGCTGGCGTCACGGCATAGCTCATGGAGACCGGGCACAGCACCGAGGGCTCGGTTTCGGTGAAAAGCATGAAGCCGGCCGCGCGCTCCAGGTGCGCATGCGCGGCGCCTGCGTCCGTGCGCGACCAGGGCGTGGCATGCAGGCCGTGGCGCAGCGCGGCGCCGATCAGGGCGTGGTAGCTCGGGTGGAACTCGACCGCATCGGTGCGGCGGCCCACGCGGTCGTGCGTGTGCAGCTCGGGCTTGTGGGTGTTGGCCAGGCGCGCATGCTCCTGCATGGCGGCCGAGCCCATCTCGGCGCCCAGGGCCGTGAGGCCGCTCCTGTCCAGGCCCGGAGCATGCAGGGCCACGGCGTCCTGCAGCGGCCGGTTGCTGGTGAACAGGTTCACATCCGAGAGCGGCGCGCTCTGGTTGAAGACCGTGTGCGTGGCCGATACCGTCGAAGACAGAGAGGTCATGGGGAACTCCACAGCATTTCGATATGGGGGATGTTGTCCTCGAGGTACTCGTCCGACACCGCCACGAAACCCAGGCTGCCATAAAAGCGCTGCAGGTGCGCCTGGGCGCTGATGCGCACACCACGGCCCGGCCACACCTGGCGGCAGCGGGCCAGCCCTTCCTGCATCAACAGGCGCCCCGTGCCATCGCCACGCGCCTCCTTGGCGGTGACCACGCGGCCGATGGAGGGCTCGGGATAGTTCACGCCCGGGTCCACCACGCGCAGGCAGGCCTGCAGCGCACCGGCACCATCGTAGCCCAGCAGGTGCCAGGATTGCTTGTCGGCCCCGTCCGGGTCCTGGTAGGGCCCCTGCTCCAGGATGAAGACCTTGCAGCGCAGCGCCAGCGTGTCGTGCAGGGCATGCACGCCGAGGTCATCGAAACGGGCCCAGGTCCAGTGCAGGTTCAACGCCATGTGCGGGTGCGCTCCTTCAGATGAGTTTGACCAGTTGCTTGCCGAAATTCTTGCCCTTGAGCAGGCCGAGGAAGGCCTCGGGCGCGGCGGCGATGCCTTCTGCGATGGTCTCGCGCGGGCGCAGCTTGCCGGTGCCCACCAGGGTGCCCAGTTCCTTCAGCGCCTCGGGCCAGACTTCCATGTGCTCGCTGACGATGAAGCCTTCGATCTTCATGCGGTTGATCAGCATCAGCGCGGGGTTGGCCATGGGCAGGGGCTGGCCATCGTAGCCGGCGATCATGCCGCACAAGGCCACGCGGCTGAAGGCGTTCATGCGCAGCAT
The DNA here is from genome assembly GCF_059418305.1 of Acidovorax sp. GW821-FHT09B03. Lineage (NCBI taxonomy): Bacteria > Pseudomonadati > Pseudomonadota > Betaproteobacteria > Burkholderiales > Comamonadaceae > Acidovorax > Acidovorax sp. GW821-FHT09B03. The sequence goes on along the minus strand of NZ_JBWKPP010000015.1, from coordinate 117,156 downwards.
CACGGCGTCCATGATCCAGCCGCCCACGTTCTCGAAGTAGCCGTCGATGCCCTTCGGGCAGGCTTCCTTCAAGGCCTTGGACATGGCCTTCACGTCGCTGTGCTCCTTGTAGTCGATGCAGGCGTCGAAGCCCAGTTCCTCGACCGCATAGCGGCACTTGTCGGCACCGCCCGCAATGCCCACGGCGCGGCAGCCGCGCGCCTTGGCCAGTGCAGCAAAGGCGCTGCCCACTGCGCCCGTGGCGGCGCTCACCACCACGGTGTCGCCTTCCTTGGGGGCGATGATCTTCACCAGGCCGTACCAGGCCGTAACGCCGGGCATGCCCACCGCGCCCAGGTAGTGCGACAGCGGCACATGCGTGGTGTCCACCTTGCGCAATGCACCGGGCGTGTTGGCGTCGACCACGCTGTACTCCTGCCAGCCGCCCATGCCCACGACCTTGTCGCCGACGGCGTACTTGGGGTTCTGGCTCTCGGCCACCTCGCCCACGGTGCCGCCGATCATGACCTCACCGAGGCCTTGCGATGCTGCGTAGCTCTTGCTCTCGTTCATGCGGCCGCGCATGTACGGGTCCAGGCTCAGGAAATGGTGGCGCACCAGCACCTGGCCGTCCTGCAGCGCGGGCGTGTCGCTGGCGACGAGCTTGAAGTTGCCGGCCACGGCCTCGCCCTGCGGGCGGTTGTCGAGCACGATCTGTTGGTTGCGGGCCATGGAGAACTCCTGGGAAAACAAGGGGGGTTGGTGGAGAGGCCGTCGGGCCGTCCGGAAAAGCTCAGTCGCTCGAAATCGACTTCAGCGGCTGGCCGGTGGCCGGGTCTACCGCCCGGCGCACGTACTTGAAGGTGCCTGTCGCATGGCTGCACAGGCGGCCCTCGGCGTCATAGACCGAGGCCTCGGTGAAGGCCATCGATGCCGTGCGGTGCAGCAGGCGGCCCTTGGCCACCAGCGGGCCGCGCGCGGCCTGCATGAAGCTGGTCTTCATCTCGATGGTGACCACGCCGTGGTCCGGCGTCTCGCTGCGCGCTGCGGTGGCCATGGTCACATCCAGCAAGGTCATGGTGGCTCCGCCATGCGTGACCTCGAAGGAATTGAGGTGCTCGGGCGCCGCCTCGTAGTGCAGCTCCGACTCGCCCTGCTGCATGCGGTGCAGCGTGAAGCCCAGGTGGCTGACAAAAGGAATGGGAACACCGAAATTCAGCACAGGCAACTCCAGAATACAAAGGGAAAGACTGCAAGCATAGACCCTGCCGCCCCCCTGAATGGCAGGCCCGCGCGCCATGGGCGCGCAGGCCTTGAACGGCCTCAGCCGCCCGTGACGATGCTGACGCCGCCGTCCACCGCCAGCCACTGGCCGGTGATGTGCTTGCCGGCGTCCGACGCGTACAGCGCGCACAGGCCCTTGAGGTCCTCGTCGTCGCCCAGGCGGCCCAGCGGCGCGTGGGCGGCCAGGGCCTCCTCGCCCATGGCCTTCAGGGTGCCCACCGTCATCTTGCTCGGGAAGAAGCCCGGGCAGATGGCGTTCACGCGGATGTTGTACTGGCCCCATTCGGCGGCCAGCGCACGCGTGAAGTTGATCACCGCGCCCTTGGAGGTGTTGTAAGCAATGGTGTTCATGCCCTTGGGGTTGCCGCCCAGGCCGGCGATGGAGGCCACGTTGATGATGCTGCCGCTGCGCCGGCCGATCATGCTGTGCTTGGCGATGTGCTGCGACAGGATGAAGTAGCCGCGCACGTTGAGGTTCATGACCTTGTCCCAGGCTTCCACGGGGTGGTCTTCGGCGGGCGCGCCCCAGGCGGCGCCGGCGTTGTTGAGCAGGATGTCGACATGGCCCAGGCGCGCCAGGGCTTCCTCGCCCAGGCGGCGGATGTCGGCCTCGTTGGCGCAATCAGCGGCGATCCACTGGGCGTCGATGCCGGCAGCCTTCAATTCGGCAGCGGCCTCTTCCAGGTCGGACGCCTTGCGCGAGCTCAGCAGCACCTTGGCGCCGGCCTCGCCCAGCGCCTGTGCCAGTTGCAGGCCCAGGCCGCGCGAGCCGCCGGTCACCAGGGCGGTCTTGCCGGACAGGTCGAACAGTTGTTGGATGGTGCGGGTGGTCATGTCGTCGTCTCCTTGGGTTTGTCGTCGGTGGGTGCGCAGGGCATGGTTGCCATGCGCTCTGAAAAACGGGGCAGCGCAGGAATTGTGCGGCGCAACCAAGGTGCGCCGTGTCGCCTGTGCGATTTCAGGCGCTGGACTTCAGGCGTGAGCGCACGCCGATCAGCACCACGCCCAAGGCCGCCAGCACGCCGCCGGCAGCCGACAGCGCCCAGCCCAGCGCCTCGTCGGCACGGGCCGTGGCAAGCCCCAGCACCAGCGTGAGCAGGCCGCCGTAGATCAGCGCCCAGATGAGCTGGTGCATGCGCTCCAGTGTCTGCGGTGCGGCCATCAGAAGGCGTCCTCGGGGAATACTGCGCAGGTCGCGTCGCGGGTGCTGACGACCTGCAGCCAGGCGCCGATCTTGGGCAGCTCGTAGTGGAAGAAAAAGCGCATGGCCCCCATTCTGCCCACACCCGCGGGCTGCGCCAGCGCCGGGTCGGCCTGCAACGTGGCCAGGGCCACGTCCAGCCAGACCCAGGCCAGCACCGTGTGGCCGAAGGCCTGCATGTAGGGCACGGCGTTGGCCAGTGCATCGGTGGGCTGGCCCGTGGACCAGGCGGCTTTGGTGGCGGCTCCCACCTGCTGCAGCGCGCTGCCCAGGGCATTGGCATGCGCGGCCAGCGCTGGCACCTGGATGGCGCGTTCGATGGTGGCGTTGATGCGCGCCGCCAGCAGTTGCAGGCCGCGGCCGTTTTCCATCAGCACCTTGCGGCCCAGCAGGTCCATGGCCTGGATGCCGTGCGTGCCTTCGTGGATCATGTTCAGGCGGTTGTCGCGCCAGTACTGCTCCACCGGGAAGTCGCGCGTGTAGCCATAGCCACCGTGGATCTGGATGGCCAGGCTGTTGGCCTCCAGGCACCACTCGCTGGGCCAGCTCTTGGCGATGGGAGTGAGCACTTCCAGCAGCAGGCGCGCCTCGTCGGCCGCGGCGGAATCGCCCGTGGCCTGCTCGTCCACCAGGCGCGCGCAGAACAGGTTGAGCGCGAGCGCGCCCTCGCCGTAGGACTTTTGCGCCAGCAGCATGCGCTTGACGTCGGCATGCTCGATGATGCGCACCTGCGGCTGCGCCACGTCCTTGACCACGGCGGCAGCGGCGGCATCCTTGTCCTTGGGGTTCTGCACCGGGCGGCCCTGCGGGCGGTTCTTCGCGTAGTCGAGGCTCGCGTAGTAGCCCGCCAGGCCGAGCACGGTGGCCGCCATGCCGATGCCGATGCGCGCCTCGTTCATCATGTGGAACATGCAGTGCAGGCCCTTGCCGGCCTGGCCTACCAGGTAGCCCACGGCACCGGCCTCGCCGTCGACCGGGTACTTGCCCTCGCCGAAGTTGAGCAAGGTGTTGGTCGTGCCGCGCCAGCCGAGCTTGTGGTTCAGGCCCGCCAGCGCCACGTCGTTGCGCACGCCGGTCAGGTTGCCATCGGTGTCCACCAGCTTCTTGGGCACGATGAACAGCGAGATGCCGCGGGTGCCGGGCACCAGCTTGCCATCGGGCCCGGGGATCTTGGCCAGCACCAGGTGGATGATGTTCTCGGTGAGCTCGTGCTCGCCGGCCGAGATCCACATCTTGTTGCCCTTGAGGCGGTAGCGCGGCCCCAGCGGGTCGCTCTCGAAACCTGCGCCATCGGGCACGGCGCGCGTGGCCACGTCGCTCAGGCTGGAGCCGGCCTGTGGCTCCGACAGGCACATGGTGCCCGAGAAGCGGCCCGAGAATTCGTTGAGCGCGAACACGGTCTTCTGCGCCTCGGTGCCATGCACCATGAGCAGGTTGGCATTGCCCACCGTGAGCAGGCCCGAGCCCATGCTGATGGACGCCAGGCCGAAGAAACTGTTGGCCGCAGCCTCCACCGTGTAGGGCAGTTGCATGCCGCCGATGTCGTAGTCCTGCGCGGCGCTGAGCATGCCCGAGGCCGCATAGGCCTTCTGCGCATCGTGCGTGCACTGGGGCAGCGTGACCTTCTCGCCGTCGAAATGCGGTTCCTGCGTGTCGACCGTGCGGTTGAACGGCGCATACTTCTCGCGCGCGATGCGCTCGCAGGTGTCGAGCACGGCGTCGAAGGTGTCGCGCGAATGGTCGGCAAAGCGCTCGCGCTCGGGCAGGGCCTGGGCCTCGAGCCACTGGTAGAGAAGGAATTCGACGGTGGGGCGGTAGCTCATGTGTGAAAACCCTGGAGAAAACGCGCGCACAGCGCAGGGATGGGCCACCGGACCGCACCGCCGCCGCGCGGGGCAGCGGTCACATGCCTGGCGGCGACTATTTCTTGTGGTTCAGGACGACTTCGGAAAAGCACCAGTAGTCCATGTCGTCATTGGGGTTCTGCTGGCAGTTGTTCTCGCCGATCTGCAGGCGCCGCGCACCGGCCGGCAGGCTGGCGAACTGGACCTTCAGGGTCTTGCGCTTGCCGGGACGGATCTGGTCCATGCCGTTCTCGCACGACATCAGGCCCGTGCTGCTTTCCTGCTTCAACACCTTGCCGCTGTCCAGGTCCTTGAGCATGAATGCTTCCGGCTTGTGGCTGGGCTGGGCGCAGGCCTCGACGATGTCCCGCTTGCTGCTGTTGCGCAGCACGATGGTCACCGTGGTGCGCTCGGGCGTGATGGCCACCTCCTGCAGGATGGTGTCGGGGTCATCGGCCAGCGGCTGGTTGAGCCGGTAGCTCTGCGCATGGGCGACAGTGCCCACAGTGGATACGACCAGGACGGCCAGGGCTGCGCAAACCTTCGTGAACATGGATGGATCTCTCTTGATGGAATGGTGATTGTTGTAGGCCTGGGGCGGCGCGCAGCCGTGGCCACACGCCGCCTGCAGACCGGCCGCTGAAACGGCCGGTCTGCATTGTCCCCAAACCCGGTGTGAGCAAACGTAAGCGCCGTAACGCCTGCGCGCCCCCTCACCAGAGACCCATCAAAGCACTTCGAAGATGCCCGCAGCGCCCATGCCGCCGCCGATGCACATGGTCACCGCCACGCGCTTGGCGCCGCGGCGCTTGCCTTCGATCAGGGCGTGGCCGGTCAGGCGCTGGCCCGACACACCGTAGGGGTGGCCCACGGCGATGGCACCACCGTTGACGTTCAGGCGGTCGGCCGGAATGCCCAGCTTGTCGCGGCAGTACAGCACCTGCACGGCGAAGGCTTCGTTCAGCTCCCACAGGTCGATGTCGTTGACGGTGAGGCCGAGCTTCTTGAGCACCTTGGGCACGGCGAACACCGGGCCGATGCCCATTTCGTCGGGCTCGCAGCCGGCCACGGCGAAGCCGAGGAAGCGGCCCAGGGGTTTGAGGCCCTTCTTGCTGGCGTACTCTTCGCTCACCACCACGCAGGCACCGGCGCCGTCGGAGAACTGGCTGGCATTGCCGGCCGAGATCAGGCCGCCGGGCAGCGCCGAGCGCAGGCCGCTGATGGACTCGACCGTCGTGCCTTCGCGCGTGCCTTCGTCCTTGCTCAGGGTGACCTGCTTGGTGATCAGGCCCAGGTTCTTGTCGGCCACGCCGGCCGTCACGGTGATGGGGGCGATCTCGGCATCGAACAGGCCCGCGGCCTGCGCTGCGCAGGCCTTCTGCTGGCTGGCGGCGCCGTACTCGTCCATGGCTTCACGGCCGATGTTGTAGCGCTTGGCCACCTGCTCGGCGGTCTGCAGCATGCTCCAGTAGATTTCGGGCTTGACCTTGTCCAGGGCCAGGTCGCGCAGCATGTGGATGTTCATTTCCTGCTGCACGCAGGAGATGCTTTCCACGCCGCCGGCCACGTACACGTCGGCTTCGCCGGCGATGATGCGCTGGGCCGCCAGGGCAATGGTCTGCAGGCCCGAGGAGCAGAAACGGTTGACCGTGACGCCCGATGCCGTGACCGGCAGGCCGGCGGCCAGCGCGATCTGGCGCGCGATGTTGGCGCCGGTGGCGCCTTCGGGGTTGGCACAGCCCATGATGACGTCTTCGACGTCGGCGCCGTCGATGCCGGCGCGCTCGATGGCGTGCTTGACGGCATGGCCGCCCAGCGTGGCGCCATGGGTCATGTTGAGGGCACCCTTCCAGCTCTTGGCGAGCGGGGTACGGGCGGTGGAAACGATCACTGCGGAGGTCATGGGAAAAATCCTTTCAGGGGTGGAACGCACCGATGGCCGCCTTAAGCGCGCGCATCCGGTGCGGCTTCACTGCATCAATCAGTTCGCTCAGGCGAACGCCTTGCCTTCGGCTGCCAGCTTGGCCAGCAGCGGCGCGGGCTTCCAGAACTGGGCATCGTCGTTGGGGTTCTTGGCAAAGCGGTCCATGGCCTGCACCACGTTGAACAGGCCGACTTCGCTGGCGTAGTGCATGGGGCCGCCACGGTAGATGGGGAAGCCGTAGCCCGTGAGGTAGACCATGTCGATGTCGCCGGACTTGCTGGCGATGCCGTCTTCCAGGATGTGCGCGCCTTCGTTGACCAGGGCGAACACCAGGCGCTGCACGATTTCCTCGTCGGAGATCTTGCGTGGCGTGATGCCCAGCTCCTTGCGGTGGTCTTCGATCATCTTGTTGACCAGATCGCTCGGGATCGCGTCGCGCTTGCCGGCCTGGTAGTCGTACCAGCCTGCGCCGGTCTTCTGGCCGAAGCGGCCCAGCTCGCACAGCTTGTCGGCCGTGCGGCTGTACTTCATGTCGGCGCGCTCGACGGCACGGCGCTTGCGGATCGCCCAGCCGATGTCGTTGCCGGCCAGGTCACCCATGCGGAACGGGCCCATGGCAAAGCCGAACTTCTCGACCGCGCGGTCCACCTGCTGGGGCGTAGCGCCTTCGTCCAGCAGGAAGCCGGCCTGGCGGCTGTACTGCTCGATCATGCGGTTGCCGATGAAGCCATCGCACACGCCCGAGACCACCGAGGTCTTCTTGATCTTCTTGCCGATGGCCATCACGGTGGCCAGCACGTCCTTGGACGTCTTGGCACCGCGCACCACTTCCAGCAGCTTCATCACGTTGGCGGGGCTGAAGAAGTGCATGCCCACCACGTCTTCGGGGCGCTTGGTGAAGGCGGCGATCTTGTCCACGTCCAGCGTGGAGGTGTTGGAGGCCAGGATCGCGCCGGGCTTCATCACGGCGTCGAGCTGCTTGAACACGGTCTCCTTGACGCCCAGCTCCTCGAACACGGCCTCGATCACGAGGTCGGCGTCCTTGAGGTCGGCATAGTCGAGCGTGGTCGTCAGCAGGGCCATGCGCTGCGCGTACTTGTCTTCCTTGAGCTTGCCCTTCTTGACCTGGGCTTCGTAGTTCTTCTTGATCGTGGCCACGCCGCGGTCCAGGGCTTCCTGCTTGGTCTCCAGGATCTTGACGGGGATGCCCGCGTTCAGGAAGTTCATGGAGATACCGCCGCCCATGGTGCCGGCACCGATCACGGCGACCGACTTGATTTCGCGCTTGGGCGTGTCGGACGGCACGTCGGGGATCTTGGAGGCGGCACGCTCGGCCATGAACAGGTGGCGCAGGGCGCGCGACTCGGGCGTCCACATCAGGTTGATGAAGATCTCGCGCTCGAACAGCATGCCGTCGGCGAACTTGCGCTTGGTGGCAGCTTCGACCGCGTCCACGCACTTGGCGGGCGCGGGGTAGTTCTTGGCCATGCCCTTGACCATGTTGCGCGCGAACTGGAAGTAGGCGTCGCCTTCGGGGTGCTTGCAGGGCAGGTTGCGCACCAGCGGCAGGGGGCGCACGTCGGCCACGCTCTGGGCAAAGGCCAGGGCTTCGGCTGCCAGCGCCTCGGGCGAGGCCACGAGCTTGTCGAACAGCTTCTGGCCGGGCACGGAGCCGATCAGCTCGCTCTTGACGGGTTCGCCGCTCACGATCAGGTTCAGGGCGGCTTCGACGCCGATCACGCGCGGCAGGCGCTGCGTGCCGCCGGCGCCGGGGATCAGGCCGAGCTTGACTTCGGGCAGCGCGATGGAGCAGCCGGGCGCCGCCACACGGTAGTGGCAGCCCAGGGCCAGTTCCAGCCCGCCGCCCATGGCGACGGTGTGCATGGCGGCCACGACCGGCTTGGCCGAGTTCTCGATGGCGGCGATCACCGACAGCAGGTTGGGTTCCTGCAGGGACTTGTCGGTGCCGAACTCCTTGATGTCGGCGCCGCCGGAAAACGCGCCGCCAGCGCCGGTGATGACGATGGACGTGACCGCTGGGTCGGCATTGGCACGGCCGAGGCCGTCCACGATGCCTTGGCGGGTTGCCAGGCCCAGTCCGTTGACGGGGGGATTGGCCAGGGTGATCACGGCAACGGAGCCGTGGACTTTGTATTCAGCGGTCATGCTGTTGTTCCTTGGAGAGTGAAAAAGAACGATCGTGCGTTTTTATTGTAGAGACTTCGCGCGGCCCTGGCGTGTCAATTTGTCCCGGTGGGGACATGGCTCCTGGCCGTCAACCCGTCTCTTCGGGCAAAAAAAGAGGCGCCATGAGCTATCAGGCGCCTCTCTGTCATGCGTTGGCCGAAGTCGTCAGACCTCCAGCCACTCCTTGCGGATGTAGTTGTCGGCACGCAGGCTGTCGGGCGTGCCCTGGAAGACGATGGAGCCGTGGCCCATCACCAGCGCGCGGTCCGAGATCTTCATGGCGATGGTCAGCTTCTGCTCGATCAGCAGCACCGAGATGCCGCGCGCCTTGATGGTCTGCAGGTACTGGCCCACCAGTTCGACGATCTTCGGTGCCAGGCCTTCGGTGGGCTCGTCGATGATGATCAGGTCGGGGTCGCCCATGAGCGTGCGGCACAGCGTGAGCATCTGCTGCTCGCCGCCGGACATCACGCCTGCCTCGGTGTGCTGGCGCTCCTTGAGGCGCGGGAACATCTCGTACATGTCGTCGAACGACCAGCGGCTGCCCTTGCCGTTGCCCTTCTGGCCGAGCAGCAGGTTCTGGTGCACGGTGAGGTTGGGGAACACGTCGCGGCTCTCGGGCACGTAGCCCAGGCCCAGGTGGGCGACCTCGTAGGCCTTCTTGCCGTTGAGGTCCTGGCCCTTGAAGTTCACCGTGCCCTCCCAGTCCACCAGGCCCATGATGGCCTTGGCGGTGGTGGATCGGCCCGAGCCGTTGCGCCCCAGCAGCGCCACGATCTCTCCGGGCTGCACTTCGAAGCTCACGCCATGCAGCACATGGCTCTTGCCGTAGTAGGCGTGGAGGTTGTCAATTTTCAGCATAAATCAGTGTCCCGCGCCCTGCTCGTCGGCCACGGCCGAACCCAGGTAGGCCTCCTGCACGCGCGCATTGGCGCGCACCTTGTCGGGGGTGTCGAAGGCGATCACCTCGCCATAGACCACCACGGCGATCTTGTCGGCCAGGCCGAACACCACGCCCATGTCGTGCTCCACGGTCAGCAGGGTGCGGCCCTCGGTCACCTCCTTGATGAGGTGGATGAAGCGCGTGGTCTCGCTCTTGCTCATGCCGGCCGTGGGCTCGTCGAGCAGGATCACGTTGGCGCCACCGGCGATGGTGATGCCGATCTCCAGGGCGCGCTGCTCGGCGTAGGTCAGGTTCATGGCCAGCGTGTCGCGCTTCTTGTCGAGCTTGATCATCTCCATGAGTTCCTTGGCACGCTGGTTGGCATCGTGCAGGTTCGACAGGAAGCGCAGGAAGGTGTAGCGGTAGCCCATGCTCCACAGCACGCCGCAGCGCAGGTTCTCGAACACGCTCAGCTTGGGGAAGATGTTCGTGATCTGGAAGCTGCGCGACAGCCCCATGCGGTTGATCTCGTACGGGGCCAGGCCATTGATGCGCTGGCCGTTGAGGATCACGTCGCCGCTGGTGGGAGCGAAGCGCCCGCTGATGAGGTTGAACAGGGTGGACTTGCCGGCGCCGTTGGGGCCGATGATGGCCACGCGTTCGCCGGGTGCCACCACGAGATTGGCACCGCGGATGATCTCGGTCTTGCCGAAGCTCTTGCGCAGGTCGCGCAGTTCGAGCGCACAGCCTGCGGACGATGGATTGGCGGTCATGGTAGTGCTCACAGCGCCTCTCCCCGCTTGATGGCATGTTCGATCTCTTCCTGGATGGTGCTCCACTGGCGCAGGAACTGGCGACGGCACATCTCGAACAGCGCCAGCCCGGTGAGGAACACGAAGCCCGCACCGAACCAGGCCGTGAGGCCCTTGGCATCGACCATGGCGCCCAGGAACTTGAGCTCGGACCCCAGGGCCGCGTTGAGCTGCAGGTGGTAGGTCATCTCCACCATGCAGGCGGCGCCCAGCACGGCCACCAGGCCGGTACCGGCCAGGCCCAGGTAGGACACCCAGAGCTGGCGCAGCTTGCCGTACTTGGCGACACGCAGGTTCATCATGATCAGGCTGGCGATGCCGCCGGGCGCATACATCACCATGAACAGGAACACCAGGCCCAGGTACAGCAGCCAGGCCTTGGAGATCTCGGACAGCAGCACCGAGGCCAGCACCAGCAGCACGGCGCCGATGATGGGCCCGAAGAAGAACGTGGCCCCCCCCAGGAAGGTGAACAGCAGGTAGCCGCCCGAACGCAGCACGTTCACGCTGTCGGCACCGGTCACGATCTCGAAGTTGATGGTGGCCAGGCCGCCGCCGATGCCCGCGAAGAAGCCCGCGATGATGAACGCGAAGTAGCGCACGCGCTGCGTGTTGTAGCCGATGAACTCCACGCGCTCGGGGTTGTCGCGCACCGCGTTGAGGATGCGCCCGAGCGGCGTGCCCGTGAAGGCGAACATGGCCGCCGTGCAGACGAAGCAGTAGGCCGCGATCAGGTAATACACCTGCATGCCGGAGCCGAAGTTCAGCCCGAAGAAGGGCTTGCCGTAGACGCGGTCGGTGGTGATGCCGCCCTCGCCGCCGAAGAACTCGGGGAACATCAGCGCCATCGAGGCCACGAGCTCACCGATGCCCAGCGTGATCATGGCGAAGGTGGTGCCCGACTTCTTGGTCGTCACGAAGCCGAGCAGGATCGCGAAGAACATGCCGGCCAGCCCTCCGACCAGCGGGATGAGCACCAGCGGGATGGGCATTTCGCCCTTGCCCGCCATGTTCATGGCATGGATGGCGATGAACGAGCCCAGGCCGGTGTACACCGCATGCCCGAAGCTGAGCATGCCGCCCTGCCCCAGCAGGATGTTGTAGGACAGGCAGATGATGATCAGGTAGCCGATCTGCGAGAGCATGGTCAGCGCCAGGCTGCTGCGGAACACGTGCGGCGCCACGATCAGCATCGCGGCGAACAGCGACCAGATGACGAAGCGGCCCACGTTCCAGGGCTTGAAGCGGTAGTGCGCAGCCCCCTGCGAGGCAGCGGGTGGGTTGGCGTGCGGTGCGGCGCCGGAGACGGTAGTGGTGGATGAGGTCATGGCATCAGTCCTCGCGGGTGCCCAGAAGGCCCTTGGGACGGAAGATCAGGATGAGCACCAGGAACAGGTACGGAAGAATGGGCGCCACCTGGGAGATGGTGAGCTTGAGCAGGGGGTAGCCGAAGGTCTGGTCGGTCACGGCCACACCGAGCGGGCGCAGCACGTGGATCATCGAGTAGTCGAGCGCCACGGCGAAGGTCTGCACCACGCCGATGAGCAGCGAGGCCAGGAAGGCCCCGGCCAGCGAGCCCATGCCTCCGACCACCACCACCACGAAGATGATGGAGCCGACCGACGCCGCCATGGCGGGCTCGGTCACGTAGGTGTTGCCGCCGATCACGCCGGCCAGGCCGGCCAGGGCCGCACCGCCGCCGAACACCAGCATGAACACGCGCGGCACGTTGTGGCCCAGGGCCTCGACCATCTCGGGGTACTTGAGCGCCGCCTGGATCACCAGGCCGATGCGGGTGCGCGTGAGCAGCAGCCACACCGACAGCAGCATCAGGATGGCGATCAGCATCACGAACGAGCGCGACTTGGGGAACTGCGTGCCGTACAGGCTGAACAGGGGGCCCTGCAGTTGCTCGGGCAGGCCATAGGGCACCGTGGCACGGCCCCAGATCAGCTGCACCACTTCGAGGATCAGGTAGGACAGGCCGAAGGTCACGAGCAGCTCGGGCACATGGCCGAACTTGTGCACGCGGCGCAGGCAGTAGCGCTCGAACGCGGCGCCCAGCGCAAACACGATCAGCGGCGAAACCACCAGCGCCGGCCAGAAGCCGATGACGCCGGAAATGCTGTAGGCGAAATAGGCCCCCAGCATGTAGAAGCTGGTGTGCGCAAAATTGAGCACACCCATCATGCTGAAAATCAGCGTGAGTCCCGAGCTCAGCATGAACAGCAGCAGCCCGTAGCTCACGCCGTTGAGCAGGGAGATCACGAAAAACTCAAGATTCATCGCAAATTTTCACAACAAGGGTAAAAAAAAGGCCCGAGCCAGGTCGGGCCTCCAGAAACAATGAAGAGCGGATCACAAAACCCAGCGAAGCGGTTCTGGCTAGGCGCTGCGTCGCAGGCAGTACGGTCAGTACGACAAGACGCGGCAACGACGCCAGAAGAGTTTTGTTAGCCGCTCAGAGGCCTTAGGGGCGCTTCATCTGGCACGAGGTGGGCGTGCTGGCCACGAAGGGCTCGTAGTACTTCACCGGCGTGAAGGTGTAGCCGGTGCTCTCCGAATCGAGCGGGAACTTGCCGCCGGCCTTCTCCCACTTGGAGATGAACAGGCCCTGCTGCAGCTGGTGGTCGGTCTTGCGCATCTCGACCTCGCCATTGAAGCTCTTGAACTTCATGCCTTCCAGGGCGGCGGCCACCTTCACGGGGTCGGTGGACTTGGTCTTCACGAAGGCCTCGGTGAGCATCGAGAAGGCGTGGTACACGGAGCCGGTGTACATGTCGTCGTTGAACTTCTTCTTGTAGTCCACCACGATCTTGTTGAGTTCGCCCGGCAGGTTGATGTGCGCATAGGCCACCATGTACACGCGGCCTGCAGCGGCGGCACCCATGGCCGTGGGGCTGCCGGTGACCGAGCCGTAGTAGGTGTAGAAGTTGACGTTGTTCAGGCCGGCGTCGTTGGCGGCCTTGATCAGCAGCGCCAGGTCGGAGCCCCAGTTGCCGGTGATCACGCTGTCGGCGCCCGACTGCTTGATCTTGGCGATGTAGGGCGAGAAGTCACGCACCTGGGCCAGGGGGTGCAGGTCGTCGCCGACGAACTGCACGTCAGGGCGCTTGCGGGCCATGATTTCCTTGGCGAACTTGGAGACCTGGTGGCCGTGCGAGTAATTCTGGTTGATCAGGTAGACCTTCTTGACCTCGGGAATGTCCTTCATGAAGGTGGTCAGCGCTTCCATCTTCATGGAGGTGTCCGCATCCAGGCGGAAGTGCCAGTAGCTGCACTTGCTGTTGGTCAGGTCCGGGTCCACGGCAGCGTAGTTCAGGAACACGACTTCCTTGCCGGGGTTGCGCGCGTTGTGCTTTTCCAGCGCGTCGATGATGGCCAAGGCCGGGCCCGAGCCGTTGCCCTGCACCACGTAGCGCGCGCCCTGGTCCATGGCCGAGCGCAGGGCGCTGGTGGTCTCCTGCGGACTGAGCTTGTTGTCGATGCCGATGATCTCGAACTTCACTCCGGCAGCGTTCTTCTTGTTGAACTCTTCGGAGACGAACTGGAAGCTCTTGAGCTGGTTGGTTCCCACGGCCGCCATCAGGCCCGAAAGCGGGTCGAGCCAGGCGATCTTGACGGTCTCACCTTTTTGAGCGAACGCCGCGCCAGCGCTCGCCAACAGGACGGTGGCTGCTACAGCCTTCATAGCGAATTTCATGGTTCTGTCTCCTTGTAAATCGACACGACGCAGCGTACCGCGTTGCAACACGACGCCCCTCAGGGATTGCCCCTACCGGCGTCGCACACGTGACTGGCGCAGTGCTCCCCCGAGCACCGCACCAATCTGGATCACAGGCCCGGAAGCCTGTAGTCCTTCAGTTGCTCACGCAACTTTGTCTTGAGCATCTTGCCCGTGGCACCGAGTGGAATCGCCTCCACGAACACCACGTCATCGGGGATCTGCCACTTGGCGGTCTTGCCTTCGAAGAAGGCCAGCAGCTCCTCGCGCGTGACCTCGGCACCGGGGCGCCGGACCACGGCCACGATGGGGCGCTCGTCCCACTTGGGGTGCGGCATGCCCACACACGCGGCCATGGCAATGGCCGGGTGGGCCATGGCGATGTTCTCGATGTCGATGGAGCTGATCCATTCGCCGCCGGACTTGATCACGTCCTTGCTGCGGTCGGTGATCTGCATGAAGCCGTCGCCATCGATGGTCGCCACGTCGCCCGTGGGGAACCAGCCGCGCCCGTGCTTGTCCTTGACCAGCGGGTGGCCGCCCTCGCCCTTGAAGTAGCTGTCCACGATCCACGGGCCCTTGACCAGCAGGTCGCCATAGGTCTTGCCGTCCCAGGGCAGCTCCTCGCCATCGCCGCCGACGATCTTCATGTCCACGCCATAGATCGCGCGGCCCTGCTTGAGCAACACCTTCATCTGCTCTTCCTTGGGCAGCGCGAGGTGCTTGTTCTTGAGCGTGCACAGCGTGCCCAGCGGGCTCATCTCGGTCATGCCCCAGGCGTGCAGCACTTCGACGCCGTAGTCTTCCTTGAAGGCATGGATCATGGCCGGTGGGCAGGCCGAGCCGCCGATCACCGTGCGCCTGAGCGTGGAGAACTTCAGGCCCGCAGGCTTCATGTGGCCCAGCATCATCTGCCAGACGGTGGGCACGCCGGCGGCGTAGGTCACCTTCTCGGCTTCGATCAGTTCGTAGATCGACTTGCCATCCATGGCCGGGCCAGGGAACACCAGCTTGCAGCCGGTAAGCGCGGCCGAGTACGGAATGCCCCAGGCATTGACGTGGAACATGGGCACCACCGGCAGCACCGAGTCGCGGGCCGAGAGGCACATCACGTCGGGCAGCGCCGCGGCATAGGCATGCAGCGTGGTCGAGCGGTGGCTGTACAGCGCGGCCTTGGGGTTGCCCGTGGTGCCGCTGGTGTAGCACATGCTCGACGCCGAGTTCTCGTCGAACTCGGGCCAGGCGTAGTCGGGCGACTGCGCACCGATCCAGGCCTCGTAGCTCGTGAGACCGGGGATGCCGGAGTCCGCAGGCAGCCGGTCGGCGTCGCACAGCGCCACCCATTTCTTCACCGTGGGGCACTTGGCGTGCACGGCCTGCACCAGGGGCAGGAAGGTCAGGTCGAAGCACAGCACCTGGTCTTCGGCGTGGTTGGCGATCCAGGCGATCTGCTCGGGGTGCAGGCGCGGGTTGATGGTGTGCAGCACGCGGCCAGAGCCGGAGACGCCGAAGTACATCTCCATGTGGCGGTAGCCATTCCAGGCCAGTGTGGCCACGCGGTCGCTGAACTCCAGGCCCAGGCCGTCCAGGGCATTGGCCAGGCGGCGTGCACGCTGGGCCAGGTCCTTGTAGGTGTAGCGGTGGATGTCGCCCTCCACGCGCCGCGAGACGATTTCGGCGTCGCCATGGTGGCGTTCGGCGAACTCGATCAGCGACGAGATCAACAGGGGTTGGCTCTGCATCAGGCCCAGCATGTGTGCTCCTTGGATTTTGTGGTGAAAGTGGCAATCATCGTAACGCGCGCAGGCCTGCTGCGGGGTCTCCGAAGCGCCCCTTTCGGCTGCGTGCCACGCGGCTTTGCTGGCTGCGCAGTGTGCAGCGCGGGGCCTGCCGCGCCAACACCTGTCGCCCACCCGACAAAGGCCAAGGGATTACCCTGAACGGCGGGGGCTGCAGCGACAATCCGCGGCATGCTCTGCACCGCCCCGCACGCCCAGCGCTTCATCACCGCCCAGCCCTGGTTTGCCGGGCTGCCGGCCGCCACGCAGGAGCGCGTGCGCGCCGGGGTGTTCGAGGAAAGCGGCGACAAGGGCGATGTCATGAAGCCCGCCGGCAGCGCGGTGCAGGGCTGGCATGCCGTGCTCTCGGGCCTGGTGATGCTGCAGAGCCCGGCCAGCCGCGGCCGCTCGTCGGCCTTCATCGGCGTGCCCGACGGCGAGTGGTTCGGCGAAGGCTCGGCCATGAAGCCCGAGCCGCGCAGATACCACGTGGTGGCATTGCGCCCTACCCGGCTCATGTGCCTGCCGCTGCCCGTGTTCGCCGAACTGCGCGAGACCAGCCTGGCGTTCAACCAGTTCCTGGTGCTGCACCTGAACATGCGGCTCGGCCAAGCCATGACCATCATCGAGGCCGGGCGCACGCAGTCCACCGAGCACCGCGTGGCGCTGTACCTGAGCCGCCTGTTCTGGCGCAGCACGCGCCGGCTCAACCTCACGCAGGACGAGCTGGGCCAGCTCGTCGGCCTGTCGCGCCAGACTGTCAACCGCGTGCTGCGTACGCTCGAAGGCATGGGCATCGTGTCGCTGGATTTCGGCAAGGTGGCCATCGTGGACGACGATGCGCTCAGCGCATACCTCGCCGCCACCGCAGCAGCATGAACGGACATGGGAAGCAGCATCAGGCCTTGTACCCTTACTGAACGCTCAGGCGCGTGGCCTTCAGGTCGGCATCGAAGATGAACTTGCGCGGCCAGGGCTGCCATTCCTGGCCCAGGCCGGCATGGTTGGGGTTGCCGGTGTGCACGAAGGCACGCACGCTGTCCATCATCACGCCCGAGAGCGCCAGCCGGCCCGGCTGGTTGGCCGTGCTGTTGGCGGCCTTGGCCAGCAGCGAGGGGCCGAAGTTGCCGAACACGAAGGGCAGGTCGAAACCATGGGCCGCACCGTACACATCGCTCCAGGGCGCCGGCTGCTGGGCCCAGTTGAACTGGTAGCTCCAGACGTTGGACTGCTGGGTCCGCAGGGTGTTGAGCAGGCTGTCGCGGCTGGGCTCGATGAACACGCTGCCCAGGAGCTTCATGCGCGCGTTGTAGCCCGTGCCGGGTGCCGTGACCGGCAGGTAGGACGGATCGATGATGTCCGCCGTGGTGAGCGTGGTGGCCGCGTCGGGATTGAAGGCCTGCGTCATCGCGAAGCGCTCGGCATCGCTGATCTTCATGCCCGGCTTGCCACCCAGCAGCGCCAGGAAGGGCGCGAACAGCTTGGCCTCATCGGCCGTGTAGCCCGAGAGCACCGGCACCTTGTGGTAGCGGCCGGCGGCCATCTCGGCGATCGGATCGGCGGGCAGCACCACGTTGTCGGGAATGGGGCCGGAGCCCGTGAGCCCCGCGCGCAGCACCGTCTGCAGCACCACGCGGCCATCCTTGCCGCGCAGGTAGCTGGCAGTCTGCGCAGGCGTCCAGCCGGCGATCACGGCCGCGGCGCCCATCGTGTCGGAAGCCAGGCCATCGGCCTGCACCAGGGCGGCGAGCAAGGCCGATGACTGGGCTGCGTACTTGGAAGCGGGGTTGAGCGTGGGGATGGAGCCCGCGGGCAACTGGCTCGCCAGCGAGGTACCGCCACTGATCGGCAGGGCCTTGTGGAACAGGCCCGCGGCCTGGGGCGAGGTGAGCAGCGCCAGCACGTTGCCGGCACCGGCCGACTGGCCCATCAGCGTGACGTTGCCCGCATTGCCGCCGAAGTTGCCGATGTTGCGCTGGATGAAGGACAGCGCCTGCACGTTGTCGAGCAGCGCGTAGTTGCCGGTGTAGGCCTGCGTGCCGGTGTGCAGCTGCGGCATCTGGAAGAAGCCCAGCACGTCGAGCCGGTAGTTGGCCGTGACCACCACGGCATTGGCCGAGCGCGCCAGCGCCGCGCCGTCGTAGACCGGGTCGGCCGTGTAGCCCGAGATGGCGCTGCCGCCATGCAGGAACAACAGCACGGGCAGGTTGTCCTGCGTGGTCGCGGGGCGCCAGATGTTCAGCGTCAGGCAGTCCTCGTTGCCCACGGGCGTGCCCAGGGTCTGGCCAATGCTGTCGTCGAAGCGGTTGTTGGCCCCAGGGCCGTACAGACGGCCCATCTGCAGGCAGGCATTGCCAAAGCGCGTGGCATCGCGCTCGCCGCTCCAGGCCACGGGCGCCACCGGGGGCTGCCAGCGCAGCTCGCCCACGGAGGGCCGGGCGAAGGGAATGCCCTTCCACGCATAGGTGCCCGTGCTGGCGCTGGCATCCACGCCGCGCACCGTACCGTACGCGGTCTCGCGCACCTCGGGCGGGGTGCTGGAACCACCGCCGCAGCCGGCGACCGCCAGCACGGAAAGAACTGCTCCCAGGCATTGGGCACGCCAGCGCACATCAACCATGTCTTGTCTCCTTCGGGGTTTTCTGGAATGGGTCGGGCCTCTGGCTCGGGTACAACCGGGAACAGGGCACAACCTCGACCGTGATTGTGGAAAGCAGCTGGCCATTCGTTACTATCGCAACCTTGCCAAAACACTGACTTCAGCGCACCACCGCGCGTAAACCCTGATCCCCTTCAGCCCCTGATTTCCACCCGATGAATCCCCGTACCAGTTCCGCCGCCTGGGTGCGCGGCACCACCGACATGATGGCCGCCGAGGGCCTGCCCGTGGCCGAGCTGTGCGCCGAGGCCGGCATCGACCTGGCGGCACTGCAGCAGCCACATGCACGCGTGGACGTGGACCGGATCAGCCAGCTGTGGGACCTGGCCGTGGCACGCTCCGGCAAGGTGGACCTGGGGCTGTGCCCGCAGCTCACCGCACGCTACGGCAACGTGGACGTGGTGGGCTATGCGCTGGCATCGGGGCCGAACCTGTTGGTGGGCTTTCAGCACCTCACGCGCCACATGGCCGTGATCTCCGACTGCACCGCGTTCGCGCTGGAGCGCGAAGCGCGCGGCTACTGGTTCTCGATCGCGCACATCGGCGGCACGCGCCCGGTGCCGCGCCAGCGGGTCGAGTACGCGCTGCTCACCCTGTTCACGCTGTGCGGATGGCTTACGCGCCGCGAGCTCACCCCCCTGGCCGTGGAACTGAGCACACCAGCACCATCCCCCGGCAGCGAGGCCCGCTACGAGAAGGCTTTCGGCCTGCTGCCGCGCTTCGGCCAGCCGGCCAGCCGCATCCTGCTGGCCGAGGCCGACATGCTGGCCGACATCCCCACCCACAACCCGAGCCTGTGGGCCATGCACGAGCGGCTGGTGGAGACCGAGCTCGACCACCTGGGCCATTCGCTGGCGAGCACGCGCGTGCGCGCCGAGGTGGCGCGCATCCTGCACAAAGGGGAGCCGCGCCGCGACGACATCGCTGCGCGCCTGAACATGACCGACCGCACCCTGCAGCGCCGGCTGCAGGCCGAATCGGCCACCTACCAGCAGTTGCTCGACGACACACGCCGCGAACTGGCGCGCCAGTACCTGGCCGACCCGCGCCGCAACCTCACCGAGGTGGCCGACCTGCTGGGCTTTGCCGACCAGAGCAACATGTTCCGCGCCTGCAAGCGCTGGTTCGGCATGCCGCCCGGGCAGTACCGGGCGCAGCTGCAGCATGGCGCCTGACAGCGCCCACCGGAGAGCGCTGCCAACGCTCAGGCGTCTTCGGGAATCAGCCCCTTGCTGTTGAACGCGATCTGGCCGTACATCAGCTCATAGACCAATTGCTTGATCTCGATCTGGTTGAACGGATCGCCGTCCTTGAAGCTCACCTCCCACTCCCGCGTCCCCTCGTCGTTGAGCACCACGGAATCCGGACGCAGGCGCACGGCAAAAATGGGCAGCCGGGTGCCGGTGAGAGGATTGAGCGTGAGAAACATGACCCGGCCCCACACTGACTCGGCGCCATCGCTGCAGATCAGCAGGTAGGGCGACGACTCACCGGAGGGTGTGGTGATCACCACGTCCTGTCCCACATCGGCCACGAAGAAACCCACGTCCGGCAGGCCGCTGGCCTGCTTGAGCGAGGCAAGGAATCCCGTGTACGCCTGCCGGATTTCATGGCAGTCGCGCGCCCTGCGCAAGGCCGTCTGGCTGTTGGCGGGCATTTTTTCGGTGAACATGGGTCATCTCCAATAGGTCTGGAGACAGTGGCAGGTGCAGCCCGGAAGGTCAACACAATAACGACCATTGCGCATGGATCGCCTCACGCCACAGCCGAGCCCCACCAAAGCCGAACCCCGAAGCTCAGCCCTTGTTTCCCGGCACCATCTGGATGGTGGCCAGCCCCACCTGCCGGCGCGGCACCAGCCAATGCATCCACAGCCCCCGCACCCAGGCCAGGGTGAAGACCAGCGCAAGCGCCAGCACACCCGCGTGCTGCAACTGCCAGGCGGTGTAGAAGGCGAACGGCTGCGCCACCAGCCCAGCCAGGCAGGCGCAGCGGCGCGCCGGCTCATGGGCAGACTGGGACAGCCATGCGGCAACGGCGCCGCACAGCGCCATGGCGATCTGGTCGAGTGTCATGCCGGCATGCTCCACACGGCCGCTCAGGCCAGGCGCACTTCGAAGTAAGCGCCATCGACCTCGCCCAGGCCCTGGTAGCCAGCCTCGCGGGCGGCGTTGGCGGCCTTGGTCCACTGGCCGGCCAGCGCCAGGTCCTCGGCGCTCACGTCGCTGCCGTCGGACTCCTGCAACTGCATCACGGCGCGCAGCGCATCGGCCACCACGTCGGCGCCACCCAGCTTGCGCTCCAGCACCCGCAGGTACCGGCCCTCGGCCGCCATGCGCTCCCTGGGGGGCAGTTCAGGATAGTCGCGCAGGGCTACGGTACAGGTCGTTTCGATGGCTTCCATGCAAGGCTCCTTGTAGATACTGTAAAAATATACAGTATTTTCAAGAAAACCGCATGCGTCGTCGCTGTCGTGTGGCAAGCGCGCACCACCCGCCCCCCGCCCGTTCAAGCAATTCTTGGCGCTGGGCGCCATCGCGCAGCAATGCGAGAAAGGGATGAAGGCGCGAAGCGCCTGCGGGGGTGCTTTACTTCAGGCCTCGACCATGGCCGCGCGGGCCACCTGGTTGCGCCCGGCCCGCTTGGCCTGGTACAGGGCCTCGTCGGCACTGCCGTAAGCGGCATCGAAGCTGCTGCCCCGCTCCTGCCAGCTCACGCCGAAGCTGGCGGTCACGCGGCTGTGGTCCGGCAGCTGGAAATCATGGGCCGCAATGGCCCGGCGCATGCCCTCGGCCGCATGGGCCGCCGATTCGAGCGAGAGGCCGGGCAGCAGCGCAGTGAACTCTTCCCCGCCCACGCGCCCGATCTGGGCGATGGAAGGCGCCACACCCTTGAGGCAGTCCACCACGCCGCAGATCACCGTGTCGCCGACCGGGTGGCCGAACGAATCGTTGACGCGCTTGAAGTGGTCGATGTCCAGGACGATCAGCGCCAGGCTGTCGCTGGCCAGGTAGCGGTTGGAGCGCTCGATGATGGCCGCGCGGTTGAGCACGCCCGTGAGCGGGTCGTGCGTGGCGCGGTACTCCAGCTGGCCGGTGAGGTCCTGCAGGCGCTGGTTGAGCTGGTTCATCTCCAGCTCGGCGCGGTCGCTGCGCCGCACCATGCGGCGCGTTTCGCGCAGCAGGCGCTCGTAGGAGGTCAGGAGTTCGCCCAGGGCGTGGCGGTGCGCGCTCGGCGGGCTGGCCGCGTCATCGAAGGCCAGGCGCGCCGCCAGCAGGGCCCGGCTTTCGGCATCGAACAGGTCAGGTGCGTCGGACATCGAAACCCGTCACGCCGATTTCACTGCGTGGTTGACGAACTGGATGGCCGTGAAGTCGTCCTTGAGCTCCTGGCCGAATTCGAAGATGGTGTCGTCCTCTTCGTCGTGGAACCAGTTGAGCACCACCTCGTTGCCCGCCTCGGCGGCATCGCTGAGCAGGCCGACCAGGTTGAACAGCATCTTCGTGCTGGAGCTGTTGAAGTACGCCAGGGCGATGCTGACGCTGATCTTCTTGTCGCTGCAGGCACCCAGGTAGGTCTCCAGCTGGCGCAGGATGTCGCCGTAGAACGCCGCAGCGTTCTCGGGGTACGACTCGCCACGCAGGCCGAGCGTGTTCTCGTCGAACTTGAAGTCCACTTCCGGCGAGCTGGGGGTGGGGGGAATGTAGAGGTTGTCCATCCGGGATTTCAGGGTGTGGGGCCAGGGGTTCTAGGCCCGAAAACAGAAGAAGGTCAGGTCGTCGCGGCGCTGGTGGCTGCCCTGCCAGGCCTGCAGCGCCTGCTGCATGGCGGCGTTCAGTTGCGCGGGGGTCTGCTCGCGCTGGGCCACGATCACCTCCTGGATGCGGCGCTTGCCGAAGGTGATGGCCTTGGGGCCGCCGACCTGGTCGATCAGGCCATCGGTGGTCACGAACACCAGGCTGCCGGGTGCCAGTGCCACGGTGCGTGTGGTCCAGGTGTAGTCGAACGCGCTGTCCACGTAGCCCACGCCCTTGCGCTCGCCGGCCACCACCTGCACGGCGTCGACACCGGGCTCCAGCACGAAGAGCGAGAGGTTGGCGCCGGCAAAGCGCAGCTCGCGCGTGGCGGGCTCGTACCAGAAACAGGCGGCATCCATGCCGTCGTCCGACCCGGGGGTATCGTCCTGGCCGTCCATCTGACCGAGCATCTGCTTGATGGAGCGGTTGACGCTGGACAGCAGCTGTGCCGGATCGCGCGGACCGAACTGCTCGATGGCCTTGCCCAGGGTGCTCGATGCGATCAGCGTCATGAAGGCGCCGGGCACGCCATGGCCGGTGCAGTCGGCCACGGTGGCGAACCAGCCGTCGGGCATGGCGGTGAACTGGTAGAAGTCGCCGCCCACCACGTCGCGCGGCTCCCAGACCAGGTCGGCATCGGCCTGGGCCTGCACCAGGGCATCGCGCGAAGCCCGCAGCATGGAGCGCTGGATCACGCTGGCGTACTCGATGCTGTGCATCACCTGGCGGTTGCGCGCGGCCTGCAGTTCGGCCACTACGCGCATCAGCTGCAGGCCGTGGCCGACGCCGACGAAAGATCCGTCGCGCGCGACGATGAAGCCGTCCGAAAGCGCCTTCTCGCCATATTCCACGGTCTTGAAGGTCAGCTCCTCGATGCCCATGGCGGCATCGACGATCAGCGGCGCCTTGTCCATGAAGGCGATGCAGTTCTTGCGCCCGTAGATTTCCCAGCGGTAAGGCTTGCTCATTTCGGACATGAAGATGTCGCGGTTGATCAGCCCGATGGGGCGGCCCTTCTCGACCACCGGCAGGCTGATCAGGTCCTTGTGCTCGGAGAAGATCTCCATGACCTTTTCATTGGTCTCCTCGACCGCCATCCAGGGCACCTCGACACACATGTCCCCGGCGCTGGGCTGGCGAAATCGCGGACGGCAGTCTTGCAGATAGGCGGGGAGTTCGGACATGAGGAGGGCCGTCGCGGCAGGAAATGTCACCAGAGCTTACAAGTCACATATTGCGGTTGCGTGACAAATGGTCCCGCCAGGGGCGACCATGTCATTCACTGGGCGCCATGCCCGGCACCAGGCGCCCATGCCCTGCCTGCCATCGCCCGGCCAGGGCCGGGGCGGGCGCCGCCTGCGCCGCCGTGCGCGGATCGCGGCGCACCAGTTGCTGCAGGTACTGCGTGAACGGCAGGGGCTTGGCAATGCCGAAACCCTGCACATAGTCCACGCCATAGGCGGCCAGCAGCGAGCGCTGGGCCGGCGTCTCGACGAATTCGGCGATGGTCGTGAGCCCCATCGTCCGCGCCACGTCGCAGATGGCCAGCACGACGCGCTGGTCGACCCGCGAGGACAGCACGTCGCGCACGAAGCTGCCATCGATCTTCACGAAATCGAGCGGCAGCGACTTGAGGTAGTCGAAGGTCGCCAGGCCGGTGCCGAAATCATCGAGCGAGGTGCGCGCCCCCATGGCGCGCAGGCTGGCCAGCAGGTCCACGGCGCGGCTGCGCTGCACGATGCCGGCGGTCTCCGTGACCTCGAAGCAGAACATCGCTGGGTCGAGCCCGCTGGCAGCCAGGCACTGGTCGATGTGGGCGAGCAGCCGCGGGTCCGACACCGACGAGCCCGACAGGTTGATCGCCACCTTGCCCAGGTCGCGACGGGAGATGCCATGGGCCACGAGGGCCGCAAACACCTGCGTGATGACCCACCGGTCCACCTGCGGCATGAGGCCGTAGCGCTCGGCCAGCGGCAGGAATTCCCCCGGCAGGTGCGGCGATTCGCCGCCCGAGGACCAGCGCAGCAGCACCTCCACGCCCAGGTCGCCGTCGTGGTCGCCATGCGCCGACCGGATGGGCTGGCAGGCCAGCCACAGGCCACTGGTCTCCGGGCTGCCGGCGGGCAGGCGCAGGGCGTCCTTGAGCGCCTCGATCTGGGACAACTGGCCCCGGCGGATGCGCATCAGGTGTCCTGGCGCCAGGTCCATGCCCTGCGCATGCCGGTCGCTCAGCGCGGGGTCGCCATCCACCTCGCACAGCAGCATCAGCGCTGCCAGCACGTCGTCGCCCAGGGCCTGCCCCTCGTCCAGCGGCAGCAGCCCGAACGCTGCCTGGATGCGCACGCTGTGCTCGACAAAGACATAGCGGCGCCCGTCCAGCGCAGTGCGCAGCTGCAGCAGCCGCGCATGCACGTCGCCAGCCGCCACCGGCACGGCCACCACGAAGAACCCATCGCGCGGCCGGGCATAGAGACAGCCGCGGCCCAACTGGTTGCGCAGGTAGATGGACACGTCCTGCTCGATCTCGCGCGTGGGCCCCAGGCCGATCAGGTCCACCACATGCTCCAGGTTGTGCAGGCTCATGCCGATCAGGTGGACGGGGCCCGGCCCTGCCGCCTTGAGGGCCTTGAGCAGGCCGCGCTCGTTGAGGAAACCCGTCAGGCCATCGTTGCTGGCGGCCTCGTGCAGGCTGCGCTCCATCTGCCGGCGGTGCTCCATCGTGGCCGAGGCGAAGAAGCTGAGCGCCGCCAGGCAGACCATGAGCACGGCCTGGTCGAGCACCATCAGGTAAGGGCTGTGGCCTGCCGGCAAGGGGGGCGTGAAGGCCAGCAGGGTCAGCGCCGAGAGCGCCGTGGCCAGGTGCACGAACAGCGGGCTGCCGCGGTAGGCGGCCCAGGCCACCAGCAGGAAGACGACGTAGCGCACGGATGGACCGATGCCCGCCCCCACCACCGAAGAGCCCCACTGCGCCATGGCCATGACAAGCACCAGGCCTGCCAGGCAGAAGGTCTGCCACCGCGCCCACTGCAAGGGGCCGGCCCGCCAGCCGCCATCGAGCGCGTGGGCCGCCATCTCGGTGAGCCGCGTGAACAGCAGGATGCCGAACACCTCGGACATGCCCATGACACCCGCCACGCGCAGGACGCCGCCCGGCGGCCCGCCCGGAGCGAGCAGGAACTGCCAGCTGCCCAGCGCCGTGAGGACCGCCGCACCCGGCAGCACGGTCAGGGCATGGAAGCGGATGGCCGTGGCAACCGGGTTGCGCCCCGCCTCATGGCGCCGGTCCCGCTGCATCAGCCACCATACCAGGCCGACGGCAGCCACCAAGGCCACCACGCCGATCAGCGACTGCAGCACGGGGATGCCGTGCAGGGCATGCCACAGAGCCACGGCCGCGCCCAGGAACCACAGCATGCGCAGCCCATAGGCCAGCACCAGCCCGATGGCGATGCCGTCGGCCGGCCAGACGAGGCTCATGTCCAGGCTGCCGAAGGCATAGGCCTGCGAGGCCTGGGCCACCACCATCCACAGCAATGCGCCCGCCAGACCGCGTCGGTGGTCGAAAGGCAGCGGGCCGGTTGCGGGAACAGGTGTCGAGGGCATAGGGGTTGCAGGATAAGGCAACCCGCGGGTTGCCCGGCGGCGGGCGCAGCAGGGACGCCGTGGCGCCCCGAGCCTCACCTTCGCATGGCAATGTGACAGGAATGAGGCATGCTGTGGCTTTCCGCCCGCAGACCGGCCAGGGCAAGGCCGATCCAGGGACATTCGCTGACAGGCCGCGCCGGCGTCCTGCGCTACGCTGGCCACGCCCTTGCCACTCCCACCTTCGCCCATGCTCCCTGCCCTTGCCCCGCACCGCCATCCGCCCGGCTACCGCGCTCCGGCCCTGTCCACGGTGCTTGCGGCGCTGGCCGCCCTGGCAGCAGCACCCGCCATGGCGCAGCCCCGAGAAGGGGGCACGCTGGCCCCTGTCGAGGTGCAGGGCAACGCCGAGGCCCAGCGACGCTTCGACAGCGCGGCCAGCCACACCAGCGTGCCGGTGGACGGTTTCACGGCCGCAACGCCGCTGGTCCACCTGTCCGAACTACTGGCCGGCCAGGCCGGCGTGGTGGCACTGGACCGGCAGAACCATGCGCAGGACCTGCAGATCGCCGTGCGCGGCTTCGGCGCGCGCTCCACCTTCGGGGTGCGCGGGGTGCGCATCCTGGTGGACGGCATCCCCGCCACCATGCCCGATGGCCAGGGCCAGGCGGCCACGGCGCAGCTGCAGTCGGCCGCCCAAGTCGATGTGCTGCGCGGCCCGCTGGCGCAGCTCTATGGCAATGCCGCCGGCGGCGTGCTGCAGGTGAGCACCCGCGACCCGCGCGCGGGCGGCGGGGCCCAGGCCTCGGTGGCTGCAGGCTCATTCGGCCAGCGGCTGGCCGGTGCCTCGTTCGACTTCGGCGACCGCGCGCTCTCAGGCCTGCTGGACGTCTCGCGCTTCGAGACCGATGGCTGGCGCGACCACAGCGCCGCACGGCGCACCCACCTCAACGGCAAGCTCGTGGCCCGCCCCGATGCGGACACGAAGATCACCGCCCTGCTCAACCTCTACCACCAGCCCGACGCACAGGACCCGCTGGGCCTGACGCGCGCGCAGTTCCACGCCAACCCGCGCCAGGCACCCGAGGTGGCCGACAGCTTCGGCACACGCAAGTCGGTGGCGCAGAACCAGTGGGGCCTGGTGCTGGAGCGGCAACTGGGCGCCGCCGACAGCGTGCGCGCCCGCGCCTACGGCGGCAGGCGCTCGCTCACCCAGTACCTGTCGTTCAGCGGTGCGGCCGAAAACAGCGCCGGCGGCGTGGTCGACCTGGACCGCGACTACCACGGCCTGGGCCTGGCCTGGACGCACAGCGCGAGGATGCCCTCGGGCCTGCCGCTCACCTGGACCCTGGGCGTGGATGCCGACCGGCTCTCCGAGCAGCGCCAGGGCTTCGTCAACCAGAACGGCGAGGCCGGCGCACTGCGCCGCAACGAGCGCGACCGTGCGGGCAACACCGACGTCTTCGCCCAGGTGGACGCCTGGCTCGCGCCCACCTGGCGCGCCGTGGCAGGCGTGCGCGCCAGCCGTGTGGACATGCGCGTGAGCGACCACTTCATCACCCCCACCAACCCCGACGACAGCGGTGCGCGCCGCTGGCGCCAGACCAGCCCGGTGCTGGGCCTGGTGTGGAGCGCCGGCGACCAGCTCAACCTGTATGCCAATGTGGGCCGCGGCTTCGAGACCCCGACCCTGGCCGAGATGGCCTACAGCCGGGACAACACCGGGCCCAACTTCGGTCTGGCAGCCTCGCGCAGCCGCCAGATGGAGATCGGTGCCAAGTGGCAGGGGGCCGTGCACCAGGTGCAGGCTGCCTGGTTCGACGCGCGCAGCCGCAGCGAGATCGTGCCCGCCGCCACGGTGAACGGCCGCACGGTCTTCCAGAACGCCGACAACGTGCGCCGCCGCGGGCTGGAGCTGGCCTGGAGCGCGCAGGCCGGCGCCTGGAAGCCGCGCGCAGCCTACACCTGGCTCGACGCCTTCTTCGGGGATGCCTACGCGGGTGCCGGGGGCGCCCGGGTGGCCGCAGGCAACCGCCTGCCCGGCACGGCGCGCCACGTGGCGCAGCTGGCGCTGGACCATGCGCCGAGCGCCGCATGGCAACTGGGCGCCACGCTCGATGTGTCCGGCAAGGTGTTTGCCAACGACGTGAACAGCGAAGCGGCCCCCGGCTTTGCCGTGGTGGGCCTGCGCGCCGGGTACACATTCGGCGACGCCACTGCCAGCACGCGCTGGCAGGCCTGGGCCCGTCTCGACAACCTGCTGGACCGGCGCTACGCGGGCTCGCTGATCGTGAACGACGGCAACGGCCGCTTCTTCGAGCCTGCTGCGGGCCGGCGCATCATGGTCGGACTCAGGGCCCAGTTCCTCTGAGTGCTAGCCCGCTGGCGAAAAAACAGCGGGCGCGTCCTGCATGCCCTGGCGCCAGGTCTTCACGTCGGCAAACTCGCGTGTGCAGCCCGTGCACAGGAGCCGCTCGGTGGCGCGCAGCACGCCCTGGGTGTCGCGTGCCACTACGCGGCGGTAGCTGGTCGCTCCGCAGAAGCCACAGGAATTCGCGGGGGAGTATTTTTGGGATTGCATTACTGATTGCTTATACAGCAGTGGCCTGCCACACCCCCTGGCAAGGGCAATGGCCTTCTTCGGCGACGCGATACTTGCGCGACGTTTGACAAAAAATAGCGACAGAAGATGCCATCTTGCCGCGGCTTTTCGATGCATTGCCTCAAAGACCGCTTTTCCGGCCCGCATTTCATGTAACAGCTGCAACGCCGGGGCCCCGCTTTTCGGGATCCTGGCCCATATGAACGAAAATACGCGGTTTTGCCCACGGGGACCCGTTTCCCGGATGCCTGCCTCCCATGAGGGCTGCAGGCGAAGTGAATGGCTACCCCCGGGATGTATCTGCACCAACGAATCGATAGCTCACGCCTCGTCGTCCTGCTCGCGCAATGGACGCGGGCAGAGCGTGCCCCGGCACAGCAGGACGTGGCGGAACAGCTGGGCCAGTGGCTGAGTGTGGTGGATGCAGTCGAGCTCAATGGCTCGCTGCGGTCGATCGAGGCCCATATGGCCCCGTCCGCCGCGGGAGACGAGTCGGCCATCGATGCGCAGGCCCTGGAGGACCTGCTGCACAAGACCAAGGCCGACCTGACGCGACTGGCAACAGCCCCTGCCCGATCGGCCCGGCCGCTGCGCGAGCGTGCTGACAACACCCCCGTCGAGCAGCCCGACCCGCAGGTCCAGGCCGATTTCGCAGCCCATGGGCCGCGCTATGCGGAGCAGCAAAAGCAGCTGGACGCCCGCCTGGGCGCCCTGCGCACCCAGGTGCGCGCCGCCCTGCTCAAGGGCCCAGCGCCCCTGCGGCAACTGGCGGCGCTGGACGGGGTGATGGAGCAGATGCTGGGCGTGCGCGAGCAGCGCCTGTGGGCATCGCTGCCCGGCCACCTGGAGCGGCGCTTCGTGCAGTTGCGCAAGGCGCACCAGGCCCGGGTGCAGGCCTCGGGCCAGGCCGACGACCCGCTGCGCTGGCGCCAGGCCGGCGGCTGGCTTGCCGGTTTCGAGCAGGACCTGCAGGCCCTGCTGCTGGCCGAGATGCAGGTGCGCATGCAACCGATCATGGGGCTGCTGGAGGCAGCCCGCAACGAGAACAGAAGAACAGGTAATCAGGAATGAACAAGAGTGTGATGGCCGGCGTGTTTGCAGCCGGCCTGGCGGTCGCCGGTTGGGTGGCCTGGGGTTTCGTGGGCACCAGCCCACTGGCGCTGGCCATGACGGCCGTGATCGCGGCGGTCTACCTGCTGGGCGCCTACGAGCTGCAGCAGTTCCGCTCGGCCACCGGCGCCCTGGCCCGCGCGCTGGCCGATGTTCCGGTCGAGCCGCAGGCGGACCTCGCCGCTTGGCTGGAGCGCCTGCCCCCGGCCCTGCGCCACCCCGTGCGCCAGCGCATCGAGGGCGAGCGCGTGGCGCTGCCCGGCCCGGCCCTGGCACCCTACCTGGTGGGCCTGCTGGTCATGCTGGGCATGCTGGGCACCTTCCTCGGGATGGTGGTCACCTTCCAGGGCGCGGTGTTCGCGCTGGAAGCCTCGTCCAACCTCGACGCCATCCGCGCGGCGCTGGCCGCGCCCATCAAGGGTTTGGGCCTGGCGTTCGGCACCTCGGTGGCCGGCGTGGCCACCTCGGCCATGCTGGGCCTGATGTCCGCCCTGGCCCGGCGCGAGCGCCTGCAGGTGCTGCGCCTGCTCGACACCCGCATCGCCACCCTGCTGCGCCCCTTCTCGGCGGCGCACAAGCGCGATGGGATGTTTGCCGCCCTGCAGACCCAGGCCCAGGCCATGCCGCTGATTGCCGAGCGCCTGCAGAACCTGATGGAAGGCCTGGAGCGCCGCCACGGGCAGCTCAACGAGCAACTGGTCAGCCACCAGCAGGGCTTTCACCGCGAAGCCGCGACCGCCTACACCGCGCTGGCCAGCACCGTGGGCGCATCGCTGCAGGACAGCCTGGCCGCCAGCGCCCGCCAGGCCGGGGACAGCATCCGCCCGGTGGTCGAACAGGCCATGGCCGCTCTGGCGCAGGAGGCCGAGCGCTCACACCTGCGCCTGCGCGAGGCCACCGATGCGCAGCTGCAGGCCCTGTCCGCCCAATGGGAGGGCACGGCCCGCCAGGTGGCCGCCACCTGGACCGACGCACTGCACAGCCAGCGCGAGACCCAGGGCCACCTGGTCACACAGCTCGACGGCGCGCTGCAGACCGTGGCGCAAGGCTTCGAGCAGCGCACGGGTGCGCTGCTGGGCTCGCTCAGGGAAACCGTGGACCACTCCCACGCCGCCCAGGCCGCGGCCGACCAGCAACGGCTGGAAGGCTGGAACCGCTCCATGGAGGGCACTGCCAGCGCCCTCACCGCCGAATGGCAGCGCGCAGGCGAGCGGACCGCAGCACAGCAACGCGAGGTGGGCCTGGCACTGGCCGGTGCTGCCGCACAACTCGACCAGACGCTGCAAGCCGCCAGCCAGGCTTTCGACCAGCGCGCGGGCAGCCTGCTCGCCTCGCTGCAGGACACGGTCGCCCAGTCCCATGCGTCCCAGGCCCAGGCCGACCAGCAGCGACTTGAAGGCTGGAACCGCTCCATGGAAGGCATGGCCGGCACGCTGGCTGACGAATGGCAACGCGCCGGCGCCCAGACGGCAGAGCAGCAACGTGCCGCAGGCCAGGCCCTGGAAGGCGCCGCCACGCAGCTCGAGCGCGCACTGCAGGCCGCCACGCAGTCCTTCGAGCAGCGCGCCAGCGCCCTGCTGGCATCGCTGCAGGACACCGTGGCGCAGTCGCATGCGGCACAGGTACAGACCGACCAGCAGCGCCTCGAAGGCTGGAACCGCTCCATGGAAGGCATGGCCGGCACTCTGGTTGCCGAATGGCAGCGCGCAGGCACGCATACGGTGGAGCAGCAGCGCGCCGTGGGCCAGGCCCTGGAGGGCGCCGCCACGCAACTCGACCGCGCACTGCAGGCGGCCACGCAGTCCTTCGAGCAACGCGCCAGCGCCCTGCTGGCTTCGCTGCAGGACACCGTGGCGCAATCGCACACGGCCCAGGTGCAGGCCGACCAGCAGCGCCTGGAGACCTGGAGCCGCTCCATGGAGGGCATGGCCGGCGCCGTCACGGCCGAGCTGCAGCGCGCAGGCGCCCAGGCCGCCGAACAGCAGCAAGGCCTGTACCGCACGCTGGAAGGCACGGCGACCCAACTCACCGAACGCATGTCCGGTCAGGTGGAGCAGACCCTGGGCAGCAGCGCCCGCCTGATGGAGCAGTCCGATGCGCTGCTGCGCACGCGCGTCGAGGCCGAAGCCCGCTGGGAAGAGGCCCAGGGCGAGCGCATGGACAGCCTCACCGCCGTGTGGCGCACCGAGCTCGCAGCCCTGCGCGATGACGAGGCCGCGCGCGGCCAGGCAGCCGTGGAGCGGCTCGATGCGCTGCAGGCCGCCGTGGCCGGACACCTGGCCACGCTGGGCTCGGCGCTCGAGGCGCCCCTCACGCGCCTGCTGCAGACGGCATCCGACGTGCCGCAGGCCGCGGCCGAGGTGATCACCCAGCTGCGCCAGGAGATGACTCGCTTGGGCGAGCGCGACAACCTCGCGCTGGAAGAACGCACGGCCATGATGGAGCAGCTCGCCACGCTGCTGCATTCCGTCAATGAGGCCGCCGTGCAGCAGCGCGCCGCCATCGAATCGCTGGTCGGTTCGGCCGCCCAGGTGCTCGAGCAGGCGGGCCAGCAGTTCAGCGAGGCCCTGGGCACGCAAGCCGGCAAGGTGGACGAGGTGGCCGTGCACGTGGCGGCCAGCGCCGTGGAACTGGCCAGCCTGGGTGAGTCGTTCAGCCACGGCGTGGGCTTGTTCACCGCCAGCAACGACAAGCTGCTGCAGGGCCTGCAGGGCATCGAAAGCGCCATCGGCCATTCCCTGGGCCGCAGCGACGAGCAACTGGCCTACTACGTGGCCCAGGCGCGCGAGGTGATCGACCTGAGCATCTCCTCGCAGCAGGGCATCGTCGAAGACCTGCGCCGCCTGCACGGGCAGGCTGCGGCCACCGCATCGGCCCAGGGAGTGGCCGCATGACGGGGATGGGTTTCGACGACACCCTGGACGACGCCACCGAGCAGACTGCCCCGGTCTGGGCCGTGTTCGGCGACCTGATGGCCGGCCTGCTGGGCGCCTTCGTGCTGATCCTGGTGGGCGTGCTGGTGGTGCAGATCGACCTGGTGAGCAGCCTCAAGCAGGAGGTGGAAAAACGCCAGGCGGAAGAGCAGCGCCGCATGGCGCTGGAAAAGGCCCTGGCCATCCCCCTGGCCAGCGGCCGCGTGACGGTGAGCAACGGCCGCATCGGCATCAGCGGCAGCGTGCTGTTCGCCACGGGATCGGCCGAGCTGCGGCCCGAGGGGCGCCAGTTGCTGACCACCCTGGTGCAGCCCCTGCTGGTGTACCTGCGCGAGCGCGACGAGATGCTGATGGTCAGCGGCTTCACCGACAACACCTTGCTGCGCAGCGGCGGCAGCCAGCGCTTTGCCGACAACCTGGAACTATCGGCCCAGCGCGCGCTGACCGTGACCCGTGCCCTGGCCGAAGAAGGCATGCCTTCGTCCCAGGTGTTTGCCGCAGCCTTCGGCGCCGAGCAGCCCGTGGCCGACAACGCCGACGAAAAGGGCCGCGCGCAGAACCGCCGCGTGGAAATGGCCCCGGTGCCCAGGGCATCCAAGCCCAAACCGCCATGAGCGAGCCCACGCTGGAGTCCTTGAAGGCGGATGGCAGCGACGGCCATGATCCCGCGCGTTTCCAGTACCTGGAGGCTCTGGCGCGGCGCATGCAGGCACAACCGCTCGCCGTGCAGGCCTTGCTGCAGCAGCGGCTGCAGGCCGCCGTGGTCGACTACGCCGCGCGGGCCGGTGCTGCCACCCCATCGCCAGCACCGCCCTTGCGCGCCACCTGTGCAACGGACTCGCCTCTGGCCCTGCTCAACCGCAATCTGGCTGCACGCGCGCAGGCCGAGGCCGACCACGTTCGCACCAGCGAAAGCACCAGCACATCGGAAATGAAGAGCGTGCGCCAGTTCAGCGAGGTCTGGTCCAAGATCTCCGCCGACCAGCAGGTCACGCAGGCACTGCACAAGGCGCCCGAAAACGCAGGCCCCCTCAACTCGCACAAGCTCATGCTGCGCTCGCTGGGCCTCATGCGCGGGCTCTCGCCAGACTACATGCGCAGGTTCATGGCGCAGATGGATTCACTGCTTTGGCTGGAGCAGACGAATGCCGATCTGGCGCGCCCGGCGCCCAGGGCGCCACGCCCGAACCGCACCAGGCGGCAGATCGAGCGATAGGCAAGCATCCACTGCGGCTACCATGCCAGGCATGCACCCGCCAACGCCTGGGGACGTCCCGCCACCTCATCGCAAGGCACTGCGCGCCATTGCCGCCTTCGAGGCCCTCAAGGGATTTGCAGCCCTGGCGGCCAGCCTGGGCTTCGTGGGGCTGCTGCACCACGACCTGCACCACATCGTGGCCTCGTTGATCGGGCACATTGGCCTCGCGCCCGGCGACCGCTATCCGGCCATGGTTCTCACCGACATCGATCACCTGATGGGCACCAATCTCAAGCCCTTGCTGCTTGCCGCCGCAGCCTACGTACTGGTGCGCTTCGCCGAGGCCTACGGACTGTGGCAGGACCGGTGGTGGGGCGAATGGCTGGGCGCGCTGTCCGGAGCGCTGTACATCCCCTTCGAGCTATGGCACTTCGCGCACCGGCCGAGCGTGGCATCGGCTGCTGTGGCGCTGGCCAACATGGCCATCGTGGGATTCCTCGGGCAGCAGCTGTGGCGGCGCCGGCGTCAAAGTCCATGAATGCGCACCACGGTGCGCAATCCTGCAGGCATCGGCCAAGAAAAAAGGCGCTCATCCGGTCAGGATGAGCGCCTTTGGTCGTTAGGTGGTGGAGCTGGCGGGAATTGAACCCGCGTCCGCAAGCCTTCACCAGGCAGATCTACATGTTTAGCGGTCTGATTTGGATCTCGCCGCCTGTGTCGCGCAGTCGCACGCTACACCGGCCGCCAGCACCCTTGAATCTCGCCCCAACCCAAGGTACCCGGATTGGAGCCAGCCCATGTAATTATCCTTGCAGCCGGGAGGCGCTGATTGCTCAGAACCCCCTTGCCCAGCCCATCGGCCAACTGTTGCAAGGCTCACTGGCAATTAAGCAGCGAGTGCGAAACGTTCGTCGTTTGCAGTTAGTTTGTTAAATCGAGATTTACGAGCGTGAATCAAGCTCGACATGCACCACACTGACTCCGAACCCACGTCGAAACCAGGACAGCCCCAGACTACCTATTTTAGGCCTGTCCCAGCAGTTGCAAGAGCTCGGAGGGAGATTTAATTGCAGCGTGCGCTCCCCAGGCATGCGGGGCCTGGGCAGAACCCAGGTAGCCGTAGGTGGCGGCCACGGTACCCATGCCGGCGGCCAGGCCGGCCACGATGTCGCGTTCGTCGTCACCCACGTAGATGCACTGGCTGGCGTCGATTTTCAAGCGCGCAGCCGCCTCCAGCAGCGGCGCAGGGTGCGGCTTGGCATGCGGCGTGGTGTCGCCGCTGACCACAGCGCCCGCGCTGGCGAACAGCGGCATGGCGCGCGTGAGCGGGTCGGTGAAGCGCATGGCCTTGTTGGTCACCACACCCCAGGCCAGACCCCGGGCCTGCAGCGCCTCGACCAGTGCCGGCACGCCCTCGAACACCTCGGTAAGCACCGTCATGCGCGCTTCGTAGTTGGCAAAGAACTCCTCGCGCAGGGCAGCGAACTCCGCGTCCTCGGGCTTGAGGCCGAAGGCCTCGCCCAGCATGCCGCGCGCACCGGCGCCGGCCATGGGGCGGTAGCGCGCCAAAGGCAGGGACGCCATACCCCGGTCGGTGCGCATCTTGTCGGCGGCAGCGGCCAGATCAGGGGCGCTGTCGATCAGGGTCCCGTCCAGGTCGAACAGGACGGCGCGGATGTTGTGGAATACAGGATTCAGGGCGGGTGTCGTCACGGAAACGGATCTCTCAGGTCAAATCAGGCCGCGCGCTGCGTTGCGAACATGTAGTTCACGCTGGTGTCGTTGCTCAGCCAATAGCGCTTGGTCAGCGGGTTGTATTCCAGCCCCCGGGTCTGCAGCACATCGAGACCCGCGCTGCGGCAGTGCGATGCCAGCTCGCTCGGGCGGATCATCTTGGCGTATTCGTGCGTGCCGCGCGGCAGCATGTTGAGCACGTACTCCGCCCCCACGATGGCCAGCATGAAGGCCTTGGCATTGCGGTGGATGGTGGAGAAGAACACCCAGCCGCCGGGCTTGACGAGTTCGGAGCAGGCCTTGACGACGGAGGCCGGGTCGGGTACGTGCTCGAGCATCTCCATGCAGGTCACCACATCGAAGCTGGCGGGCTGCTCGGCTGCCAGTGCTTCCACGCTGATCTCACAGTACTGCACCCCTTTGGTGCCGGCCTCGAGCGCATGCAACTGCGCCACGCGCAGCGCCTTGGTGGCCAGGTCGATACCGGTCACGTCAGCCCCCTTGCGCGCCATGGAGTCGGCCAGGATGCCACCGCCGCAGCCCACGTCGAGCACGCGCTTGCCGCCCAGGCCGCTCAGGGCGTGGATCCAGTCCAGCCGCAGCGGGTTGATCTGGTGCAGCGGGCGGAACTCGCTGTCCGGATCCCACCAGCGGTGGGCCAGCGCGGAAAACTTGGCCAGCTCGGCCGGGTCGGCGTTGACAGGGGGGATGGTGGTCGTTTCTTCGCTCATGGTGTGCATTGTCAACGATGCTGCATGCCCGTCAGAAAGCCGCACCCCTGGCAGTCCGTCCCAGGGAATGCTTTTGCTGCCATATATATAGATATAGGGGCATGCACGGGTTGCACGCGGGGTACGGCAATTTGTAACAATACAGAATCCGGAAAGGTCTGGACGAAAAAAAGCCCCGTTGCCGGGGCTTTCTTGGTGCGAACCAATCGAGAGATTAGTTAGCGCGGGTGCCAACCACTTCGATTTCCACGCGGCGGTTCTTGGCGCGGCCTTCAGCGGTCTTGTTGTCAGCCACTGGTTGCTTTTCGCCCTTGCCTTCGGTGTACACGCGGTTCTTTTCGATGCCCTTGGACACCAGGTAAGCCTTGACGGCTTCGGAACGGCGGACCGACAGCTTCTGGTTGTAAGCATCGGAACCCACGGAGTCGGTGTGACCCACGGCGATGATGACTTCCAGGTTGATGCCCTTGACCTTGGAGACCAGGTCGTCCAGCTTGGCCTTGCCTTCTGCCTTCAGCACCGACTTGTCGAAGTCGAAGAATGCGTCAGCAGCGTAGGTCACCTTGCTGGCCATCACTGGTGGCTGAGCAGCTGGAGCTGGTGCTGGAGCTGCTGCTGGAGCAGCGCCAGGAGCTGCTGCTGGAGCAGCAGCGGCGGGTGCTGGAGCAACAATGGCGCCATCGCAGCCTGGAGCGGCGGTAGCCGGCGTCCAGTTGGCATTGCGCCAGCAGTATTCGTTGGTGCCGTTCTTCCAGACCAGTTGGCCAGAAGCATCTCTCCAGTTGTCAACGGTTTGGGCGCCAGCGGCGGTTGCGAGCGCTGCAGAGGCAAACAACATCGCCACTTTGTTCAGTTTCTTCATGGTTCTCCTCTTGGGGAAAAAGCCGCAGCCGCGCTGCGAATCAGGACGCTTGAGGTGACCATCACCCAAAGCGTTCAAACGATTGTGCCATACGTAACAGGGCAAAAGCGCCCGCACCGCATTGGGGCCCGTAGGACAAAACCGTAATTGCGGCGATATGTTGCGAGAGCGCGACACGCTTTCCCCTCTAAAATGATTCTCCTTCGCCGTCACCGCCGCCCTATGACCCAGTTTGCCAAAGAAACCCTGCCCATCAGCCTCGAAGAGGAGATGCGGCGCAGTTACCTCGACTACGCGATGAGCGTGATCGTGGGCCGGGCGCTGCCCGACGCGCGCGATGGCTTGAAGCCCGTGCACCGGCGCGTGCTGTTCGCCATGCACGAGCTCAACAACGACTGGAACCGGCCTTACAAGAAGTCCGCGCGTATCGTCGGCGACGTGATCGGCAAGTACCACCCGCACGGCGATTCGGCGGTATACGACACCATCGTGCGCATGGCGCAGGACTTCTCCTTGCGCCACATGCTGGTGGACGGCCAGGGCAATTTCGGATCGGTGGATGGTGACAACGCGGCCGCAATGCGGTACACGGAAATCCGCCTGGCGAAGATCGCGCACGAAATGCTCGGCGACATCGACAAGGAAACCGTCGACTTCGGGCCCAACTACGACGGCAGCGAAAAGGAGCCGCTGGTCCTGCCCAGCAAGCTGCCCAACCTGCTGGTCAACGGCTCGGCCGGCATCGCGGTGGGCATGGCCACCAACATCCCGCCGCACAACCTCAACGAAGTGGTCGATGGCTGCCTGCACATGCTGCGCAACCCCGATGCCACGGTCGACGAGTTGATGGAGATCATCCCCGCACCCGACTTCCCCACGGCCGGCATCATCTACGGCATCAACGGCGTGAAGGACGGCTACCGCACGGGCCGCGGCAAGGTCGTGATGCGCGCCAAGTGCCACTTCGAGGACATCGACCGCGGCCAGCGCCAGGCCATCATCGTCGACGAGCTGCCCTACCAGGTCAACAAGAAGACGCTGCAGGAGCGCATGGCCGAGCTGGTGCACGAAAAGAAGATCGAGGGCATCAGCCACATCCAGGACGAGTCCGACAAGTCGGGCATGCGCCTGGTGATCGAGCTCAAGCGCGGTGAAGTGCCCGAGGTGGTGCTCAACAACCTGTACAAGCAGACGCAGTTGCAGGACACCTTCGGCATGAACATGGTGGCGCTGATCGACGGCCAGCCCCGCCTGTGCAACCTGCGCGACCTGATCAGCGTCTTTCTGCAGCACCGCCGCGAAGTGGTCACGCGCCGCACGGTGTTCGAGCTGCGCAAGGCACGCGACCGCGGCCACGTGCTCGAAGGCCTGGCCGTGGCCCTGGCCAACATCGACGACTTCATCGCCATCATCCGCAACGCCCCCACCCCGCCGGTGGCCAAGGCCGAGCTGATGGCCCGCCCCTGGGACAGCAAGCTGGTGCGCGAGATGCTCACCCGCACGCGCGCCGATGGCGGCGTGGTCAGCGCCGACGACTACCGCCCCGACGGCCTGGAAAAGGAATTCGGCATGGGCCAGGACGGCCTGTACCGCCTGTCGGAAACGCAGGCCCAGGAAATCCTGCAGATGCGCCTGCAACGCCTCACGGGCCTGGAGCAGGACAAGATCGTCGCCGAGTACAAGGAAGTCATGTCGGTCATCGAAGACCTGCTGGACATCCTGGCCAAGCCCGAGCGCGTCTCCACCATCATTGGCGAAGAACTCACCTCCATCAAGACCGAGTTCGGCCAGAGCAAGCTGGGCGCACGCCGCAGCATCGTCGAGTACAGCGCGCAGGATCTGTCCACCGAGGACCTGATCACCCCCACCGACATGGTGGTGACGCTCAGCCACACCGGCTACATCAAGAGCCAGCCGCTGTCCGAATACCGCTCGCAAAAGCGCGGCGGACGCGGCAAGCAGGCCACGGCGACCAAGGAAGACGACTGGATCGACCAGCTCTTCATCGCCAACACGCACGACTACATCCTGTGCTTCTCCAACCGCGGCCGGCTGTACTGGCTCAAGGTCTGGGAAGTGCCGGCAGGCTCGCGCGGCTCGCGCGGTCGCCCCATCGTCAACATGTTCCCGCTGCAGGAGGGCGAGAAGATCAACGTGGTGCTGGCGCTCACCGGCGACATGCGCACCTTCCCGGCCGACCGCTACGTGTTCATGGCAACCAGCATGGGCACCGTGAAGAAGACCGCGCTCGACGAGTTCAGCAACCCGCGCAAGGGCGGCATCATCGCCGTCAACCTCGATGACGGCGACTATCTGATCGGCGCCGCCCTGACCGACGGCCAGCACGACGTGATGCTGTTCAGCGATGGCGGCAAGGCCGTGCGCTTCGACGAGAACGACGTGCGCCCCCTGGGCCGCCAGGCCCGCGGCGTGCGCGGCATGACGCTGGAAGACGGCCAGAGCGTGATCGCCATGCTGGTGGCCGAGGACGAGACACAAAGCGTGCTCACTGCCACCGAGAACGGCTACGGCAAGCGCACCAGCATCGTCGAGTACACGCGCCACGGCCGCGGCACCAAGGGCATGATCGCCATCCAGCAGAGCGAGCGCAACGGCAAGGTCGTGGCCGCCACGCTGGTGCATGCCGACGACGAGATCATGCTCATCACCGACAAGGGCGTGCTGGTGCGCACCCGCGTTTCCGAGATCCGCGAGCTGGGTCGCGCCACGCAGGGCGTGACGCTGATCGCGCTGGACGAAGGCTCCAAGCTCAGCGGCCTGCAGCGCATCGTCGAGAACGATGCCAACGTGGTCGAGGGCGAAGGCGGCGCATCGGATACCGGCAGCGATGCCGCGCCGGACACCGACAGCCCCACCGAGTCCTGACGGACTGCATGTGCGCGGCAGCACCCCGGGGCACACCGGGTGCTGCACGCCATGCGCCTTCGGGCAGCATGAAGCAATGCGGGCCAGCGCAGCGCAAGCCGCCAGCCCACCGAGACAGCCATCCATTTTCCGTTTTGCCTGACATGAACCGCCCCTACAACTTCTCCGCCGGTCCCGCCGCCATTCCCGCCGAAGTGCTGCAACAGGCCGCTTCCGAAATGCTGGACTGGCACGGCAGCGGCATGGGCGTGATGGAGATGAGCCACCGGGGCAAGGAATTCCTGTCCATCTACCAGCAGGCCGAGGCCGACCTGCGCACGCTGCTGGCCGTGCCCGCGAACTTCAAGATCCTGTTCATGCAGGGCGGCGGCCTGGCCGAGAACGCCATCGTGCCGCTGAACCTCTCGCGCGCCGCTGCGGTGGACTTCGTGGTCACCGGCAGCTGGAGCCAGAAGTCGCAAAAGGAGGCACGCAAGTACGCCTCCGAGGTCAACATCGCCGCCAGCAGCCAGGACAGCGACTTCACCACCCTGCCCGCCCCCGCCACCTGGAACCTGAGCCGCGGCGCGAGCTACCTGCACATCTGCAGCAACGAGACCATCAACGGCACCGAATTCCACGAGCTGCCAGACCTCAAGGCGCTGGGCACGGATGCGCCGCTGGTCATCGACTTCTCGTCGCACGTGGCCTCGCGCAGCGTGGACTGGTCGCGCGTGGGCCTGGCCTTCGGCGGCGCGCAGAAGAACCTGGGCCCCGCCGGCCTGACGCTGGTGGTGGTGCGCGAA
This sequence comes from Acidovorax sp. GW821-FHT09B03, assembly GCF_059418305.1. NCBI lineage: Bacteria > Pseudomonadati > Pseudomonadota > Betaproteobacteria > Burkholderiales > Comamonadaceae > Acidovorax > Acidovorax sp. GW821-FHT09B03. Next base: position 76,661 of record NZ_JBWKPP010000015.1, on the reverse strand, counting down.
GACCTGCTGGGCCACGCCCTGCCCGCCTGCCCGAGCGCCTTCGACTACAAGACCGTGGCCGACAACGAGTCCATGTACAACACCCCGCCCACCTGGGGCATCTACGTGGCGGGCCTGACCTTCCAGTGGCTGCTGCGCCAGCGCGAGGGCGAGCTGACCGGCGTGGCCGCGATGGAGCAGCGCAACATCGCCAAGGCACAGCTGCTCTACAACACCATCGACGCCTCGCAGCTGTACGTGAACAAGGTGGCGGCCAACTGCCGCTCGCGCATGAACATCCCCTTCTTCCTGCGCGACGAGTCGCGCAACGATGCCTTCCTGGCCGGCGCCCGCGAGCGCGGCCTGCTGCAGCTCAAGGGCCACAAGTCCGTGGGCGGCATGCGCGCCAGCATCTACAACGCCATGCCATTGGCCGGTGTACAGGCGCTGGTGGACTACATGCGAGAATTTGAACAAAAGCGCGCCTGAGTCCCCCTTCCCAGCCCCCTCCCGCCGGACGCCCGCCAGAAAAGTTGCCCTTTCATGACCCAACCGCAAGCCTCCCCTGATCTCGCCAGCCTGCGCGTGCAGATCGACTCCATCGACCAGCAACTGCTCACGCTGCTCAACCAGAGGGCCCTCGTGGCCGAACAGGTCGGCGAGGTCAAGAAGCGCGAGGGCACGCCGTTCTTCCGGCCCGACCGCGTGGCCCAGGTCATCGACAAGATCCAGACCGCCAACCCCGGCCCGCTCAAGGATCCGCATGTGGCCGCCATCTGGCGCGAGATCATGTCGGCCTGCCTGGCGCTCGAATCGCCCCAGCGCGTGGCCGTGCTCGGCCCCGAGGGCACGTTCTGCGAGCAGGCAGCCATCGAGTTCTTCGGCGGCGCGGCCGACCTGATGTACTGCGCCAACTTCGATGAGGTGTTCCATGCCACGGCCGCCGGCAGCGCCCAGTACGGCGTGGTGGGCGTGGAGAACTCCACCGAAGGCGTGGTCACGCGCTCGCTCGACCTGTTCCTGCACACCCCCACCCACGTGGTGGGCGAGGTCAGCCTGCTGGTGCGCCACAACCTGCTGCGCACCAGCAACTCGCTCGACGGCATCGAGGCCGTGCTGGCCCACCCCCAAGCCCTGGCCCAGTGCCAGGCCTGGTTGTCCAAGCACCTGCCGCATGCCGAGCGCCGCCCGGTGTCGAGCAATGCCGAGGGCGCCCGCCTGGCCACCACCAACCCCGCCTGGGCCGCGCTGTCGAGCGAACGCGCCGCCACCCAGTTCGGCCTGCACATCGTCTCGCACGCCATCCAGGACGATGCCTACAACCGCACGCGCTTTGCCATCATCTGCCTGCCGCACACGCTGCAGACGCCACCGCCCTCGGGCAAGGACTGCACCAGCCTGGTGGTCTCGGTGCCCAACCGCCCCGGCGCCGTGCACGACCTGCTGGTGCCGCTCAAGGCCCACGGCGTGTCGATGACGCGCTTCGAATCGCGCCCTGCACGCACCGGCCAGTGGGAGTACTATTTCTACATCGACCTGGACGGCCACCCCGCCCAGCCCCATGTGGCGCGCGCCCTCGAAGAGCTGCGCAGCCTGTGCGCCTTCTACAAGGTGCTGGGCACCTATCCGGTTGCGCCATGAGCCTTTGTATGCCCATGCGCCCCCCTGAAAGCCCGGCGATCGCTCCCCGTCGCCCCATGCCGGAATCGCACCATGTTTGAACAATTGGGACTCATCGGCTGCGGCCTCATGGGCGGCTCCTTCGCCCTGGCGATGAAGAAGGCCGGCCTGGTCAAGCGCGTGGTGGGCTACAGCAAGTCGCCCTCCACCACCGACCGCGCCCGCCAGATGGGCGTGATCGACGTCGAAGCCCCCTCGGCCCTTCTGGCCGTGGCTGGCGCCGACATCGTGCTGGTGGCCGTGCCCGTGGCCGCCACCGAGGCCACGCTCAAGGCCATCCGCCACCTGGTCACGCCCAACATGCTGATCATGGACGTGGGCTCCACCAAGGCCGATGTGGTGCAGGCCGCGCGCCGCGCACTGCGCGACCAGGTGGGCTCCTTCGTGCCGGCCCACCCCATCACGGGCCGCGAGGTCTCGGGCGTGGAGCATGCCGATGCCGAGCTGTACTCCGGCCGCCAGGTCATCCTGACCCCGATCGAGCGCACCCTGACCACCCAGCTCAGCCAGGCCGAGACCGTATGGACCGCCCTGGGCTGCCGGGTGAGCAGCATGTCGCCCGAATCGCACGACGCGGCCTTTGCCGCCGTGAGCCACCTGCCCCACCTGCTGGCCTTTGCGATGATGAACAGCATCACCGGTCAAGCCAATGGCGACGACTTCCTGTCGCTGGCCGGCCCCGGTTTCCGCGACTTCACGCGCATCGCCGCCAGCGACCCCAAGGTCTGGCGCGACATCCTGCTGTCCAACCGCGAAGAGCTGCTGGCCCAGTCGCGCCTGTTCCAGCAAACGCTGCAGAACATCGAGCAGGCCATGCAGAAGAGCGATGCGCAGGCACTGGAAGACATGATCACCCTGGCCAGCGAGACCCGCGCGCACTGGCGCATGGGTGCGCAGCGCACGAGCAAGGGACGTTGATGTTCAGCACCCCCTGGCTCGACCTGCCGGCCCTGGACGCCGCAGGCGGCGAAGTCCACCTGCCCGGCTCCAAGAGCATCTCCAACCGCGTGCTGCTGCTGGCGGCCCTGAGTGCCGGCACCACCACCGTGCACGACCTGCTGGCCTCGGACGACACCCGCGTCATGCTCGACGCCCTGCGCCAGATCGGCTGCACGGTGGACGAGGACGGCAGCACCACCGTGCGCATCACCGGCCTGGGCGGCGGCACACCGCGCTCGCCCGCCAAACTCTTCATGGGCAATGCCGGCACGGCCATGCGCCCGCTCACGGCCGCGCTGTCGCTGCTGGGCGGCGAGTTCGAGCTGTCGGGCGTGCCGCGCATGCACGAGCGCCCCATCGGCGACTTGGTGGATGCACTGCGCCAGCTCGGCTGCCAGGTCGAGTACCTGGGCAATGACGGCTACCCGCCCCTGCGCATCGCGCACGGCCAGGGCGTGCCGCCCCTGGCGCTGGCCGCGCCCATCCGCGTGCGCGGCGATGTCTCCAGCCAGTTCCTCACGGCCCTGCTCATGGCGCTGCCCCTGGCCGCGCGCGGGCAGGCCATCGAGATCGAGGTCGTGGGCGAGCTGATCTCCAAGCCCTACATCGCCATCACCCTGCAGCTGCTGGCGCGCTTCGGCATCGCGGTCACGCACCAGGACTGGCAGCGCTTCACCATCCCCGCGGGTTGCCAGTACCGCTCGCCGGGCGAGATCCATGTCGAGGCCGATGCCTCCTCGGCCAGCTATTTCATCGCCCTGGGCGCGATTGCGGCGGGCCACGAAGGCCTGCCCGAGGGCATCCGCATCCACGGCGTGGGGCTCGATTCCATCCAGGGCGACATCCGCTTCGTCGAGGCTGCGCGCGCCATGGGCGCGCAGGTCACGGGCGGCGCCAACTGGCTGCACATCCGCCGCGGCGAGCCCGGCCAGGGCTGGCCGCTCAAGGCCATCGACCTCGATTGCAACCACATTCCCGACGCGGCCATGACCCTGGCCGTGATGGCGCTGTACGCCGAGGGCACCACCACGCTGACCAACATCGCCAGCTGGCGCGTGAAGGAGACCGACCGCATCGCCGCCATGGCCACCGAGCTGCGCAAGCTTGGCGCCACGGTGGAGGAAGGCGCCGACTTCATCCGCGTGACCCCGCCCGCGCAGCTGTCGGACTGGAAAGCCGCCAGCATCCACACCTACGACGACCACCGCGTGGCAATGTGCTTCTCGCTGGCCGCGTTCAACCCGGCCGGGCTGCCGGTGCGCATCGAAGACCCCAAGTGCGTGGCCAAGACCTTCCCGGACTACTTCGAGGCATTGTTCTCGGTGGCGCACGCCAGCACCGAGCGCATTCCGGTGATCTGCATCGACGGCCCCACGGCCTCGGGCAAGGGCACCGTGGCAGCGGCCGTGGCCCGTCGCCTGGGCTACCGCTTCCTCGACTCGGGCGCCATGTACCGCATCACGGCGCTGGCCGCCCTGCGCCAGGACCTGGCCATCGACGCCACCCACGAATCCCGCATTGCCGACATGGCCAAGACCCTGCCCGTGCACTTCGAGGGCGGGCGCGTGTTGCTGGGCAACGACGACGTGACCGACGCCATCCGCACCGAAGAGGCAGGCATGAACGCCTCGCGCGTGTCCTCCCTGCCCGCCGTGCGCGAGGCCCTGGTGGACCTGCAGCACAGCTTTCGGCGCCTGCCGGGCCTGGTGGCCGACGGGCGCGACATGGGCACGGTGATCTTCCCCGGGGCCCCGCTCAAGGTGTACCTGACGGCCAGCGCCGCCTGCCGTGCGGAGCGCCGGTATAAGCAGTTGATTTCAAAGGGATTTTCAGCTAACATAGCCGACCTTCGCGCAGACCTTGAGGCGCGCGATGCGCGGGACAGCTCCCGCAGCGTCGCTCCCTTGAAGCCCGCGCAGGACGCCCTGGTGCTGGACAACTCCGAATTGACGATTGATGAAGCCGTCGATCAGGTGCTTGCCTGGTGGCAGGAGCGCCAGCCCTTTGCAGCCTTGGCCGCACGGGGCTGACTGGCAGGGCCGCAAGGCGCTGCCAACCAGGGCGAAAGCCCTGCAAGGGCCCCACGGTACCGCTCGCTCACAAGCGCACGGGCTGTGTGGATCAACCACAACCTAACCCGCGGCTTTGCCGCAAAAAACCACCGCAAGCAGCTATAAAAACGGAAGCAATGGTGCTCCCGGAATCCTGTTTGTGGCAAGGAAACACATGTCCGAATCTTTTGCCGCCCTTTTTGAAGAATCCCTGCAGCGTACCGAAATGCGCCCAGGCGAAGTGATCACCGCCGAAGTCGTGCGCGTGGAACACAACTTCGTCGTGGTCAACGCCGGCCTCAAGTCCGAAGCCTACGTGCCGCTGGAAGAGTTCAAGAACGACAAGGGCGAAGTCGAAGTCCAAGTGGGTGACTTCGTGTCGGTGGCCATTGGCTCCATCGAAAACGGCTACGGCGACACCATCCTGTCGCGCGACACCGCCAAGCGCCTGGCTTCGTGGATGAGCCTGGAAAAGGCCCTGGAATCCGGCGAATTCGTCACCGGCACCACCAGCGGCAAGGTCAAGGGCGGCCTGACCGTTCTGGTCAACGGCATCCGCGCATTCCTGCCCGGTTCGCTGATCGACACGCGTCCGATCAAGGACCTGACGCCTTACGAAAACAAGACCCTGGAATTCAAGGTCATCAAGCTCGACCGCAAGCGCAACAACGTGGTGCTGAGCCGCCGCGCCGTGGTGGAAGCCTCCATGGGCGAAGAGCGCGCCAAGCTGATGGAAACCCTGAAGGAAGGCTCCATCGTCCAAGGCGTGGTCAAGAACATCACCGAATACGGTGCGTTCGTGGACCTGGGCGGCATCGACGGCCTGCTGCACATCACCGACATGGCATGGCGCCGCGTGCGTCACCCATCGGAAGTGGTGACGGCTGGCCAGGAAATCACGGCCAAGATCCTGAAGTTCGACACCGAGAAGAACCGTGTCTCGCTGGGTCTGAAGCAAATGGGCGACGACCCATGGATGGGCGTGAACCGCCGCTACCCCCAAGGTACGCGCCTGTTCGGCAAGATCACGAACATTGCCGACTACGGCGCGTTCGTCGAACTCGAACCCGGCATCGAAGGCCTGGTGCACGTCTCCGAAATGGACTGGACCAACAAGAACATCGCTCCCGCCAAGCTGGTTTCGCTGGGCGACGAAGTCGAAGTCATGGTTCTGGAAATCGACGAAGACAAGCGCCGCATCAGCCTGGGCATGAAGCAGTGCAAGGCCAACCCATGGCAAGAATTCGCACAGGACACGAAGCGCGGTGACCGCGTCAAGGGTCCGATCAAGTCGATCACCGACTTCGGCGTGTTCGTGGGCCTGGCTGCCGGCATCGACGGCCTGGTGCACCTGTCCGACCTCTCGTGGAACGAACCCGGCGAAGCCGCTGTTCGCAACTACAAGAAGGGCCAGGAAGTGGAAGCCATCGTGCTGGCCGTGGACGTGGACCGTGAACGCATCTCGCTGGGCATCAAGCAGCTCGACGGCGACCCATTCACGACCTTCGTGACCGTGAACGACAAGGGCCAGACGGTGACCGGCAAGGTCAAGACCGTGGACGCCCGTGGCGCTGAAATCGACCTCGGCGAAGACATCGTGGGCTACCTGCGCGCTTCGGAAATCTCCCGCGACCGCGTGGAAGATGCCCGCAACGTGCTCAAGGAAGGCGACGAAGTCACCGCTGTGGTGGTCAATGTGGATCGCAAGACCCGCAACATCCAGCTGTCGATCAAGCAAAAGGACATGGCCGACGAGCAAGGTGCGATGGCCAGCCTGAGCCAGCAATCGAGCCGCGAAAGCGCCGGTACGACCAGCCTGGGCGCCCTGCTGCGCGCCAAGCTGGACAACTCCGACAAGTGATTGACGGCTTGACCTTCTGAAGGTCTCTGTCAGCGGGCGCCTCGTGCGCCCGCTTCTCTTTCTACCCGACATCCCGATACCATGACCCGCTCTGACCTTGTTGAAGAACTGGCCGCCCGTTTTGGCCAGCTCACCCACCGCGATGCCGAATACGCCGTCAAGACCATTCTTGACGCCGTGGGCGACGCGCTGGTGCGTGGCCATCGCATCGAGATCCGGGGTTTCGGCAGTTTCTCGGTGAACCACCGCCCGCCCCGCATGGGCCGCAACCCCCGCAGCGGCGAGGCCGTGGCCATCCCCGAAAAGCGCGTGCCCCACTTCAAGCCAGGCAAGGCCTTGCGCGAAGCCGTGGACAAGCGCACGGCCGAGATGGAAGACGACGGTACGCCCACCCCGGCGGCTGCGGCCAAGGCCACGGGCACTGCGGGTTGACGCACTGCCGGGGCCGCGCGTCAACCAGGGCGTGCATTCCCCATGGGGGTGCGCACCATCCCAGGGACGGCGCCACCAGCGCCTTAGAATCTCCCCACCACCGGGGAGCCCCATGAAATACCTCCTGTGGCTGCTCAAGGCAGCCATTTTTTTTACCCTCTTCGCGTTTGCGCTGAACAACCAGCAGGACGCCACCGTGCACTTCTTCTTCGGCACGCAGTGGCGCGCGCCGCTGGTGCTGGTCGTGCTCACGGCGTTCTCCGCCGGCCTCATCGTGGGCGTGCTGGGCATGGTGCCGCGCTGGTGGAAGCACCGCAGCGCAGCCCGCCAGGCCCTCAAGCAGGCGCCCCCCGCAACCCCCGCCAAGGCCGCCGTCCCGGCCGAAGCCGCACCTGCCGAGATGCCGCCCATCCATGGAATTTGACCTCAGCTGGATCCTCCTGGGCCTGCCGCTGGCCTTCGTGCTCGGCTGGCTGGCATCGCGCTTCGACCTGCGCCAGCTGCGCGCCGAAAACCGCCGCGCGCCCAAGGCCTACTTCAAAGGCCTGAACTTCCTGCTCAACGAACAGCAGGACCAGGCCATCGATGCCTTCATCGAGGCCGTGCAGAACGACCCCGACACCTCGGAGCTGCACTTTGCCCTCGGGAACCTGTTTCGCCGCCGCGGCGAATACGACCGGGCCGTGCGCGTGCACGAGCACCTGCTCTCGCGCGGCGACCTCAGCCGCACCGACCGCGAACGCGCCCAGCATGCGCTGGCGCTCGACTTCCTCAAGGCCGGCCTGCTCGACCGCGCCGAAGACGCGCTCAACCGCCTGGAGGGCACGCCCTTCGAGGCCCAGGCCCGGCTGGCGCTGCTGGCCATTTACGAGCGCTCGCGCGACTGGCCCCACGCCACCACCATCGCGCGCAAGATGCACGATGCCGACCAGGGCGACTTCAGCACCCGCCAGGCGCACTACCTGTGCGAGCAGGCGGCAGCCCTCAGCGGCCAGGCCGACCATGCCGGCGCTCTGGCCCTGCTGGAGCAGGCCGTGGCCGCAGCCCCGGGCGCCGCGCGCGCACGCATCGACATGGCGCGCCTGCAGCACCTGATGGGCCAGCCCGCCGCCGCGCTGGCCACCCTGAAGGCGCTGGGCGAGCACAACCCCGCAGCCCTGCCCCTGGCCGCACCGCTGATGGTCGAGGCGGCCGCCAGCACCGGGCAGACGGTGCAGGCCCAGGCCCTGCTGCAGGAGCACTATGACGGCGGGCCCTCGCTGGACGTGCTGGAGAGCCTGGTCGCCATCGACACCGCCCAGGGCGCCGCAGAAAGCGCCCGCCAGCGCTATGTGGACCACCTGGACAAGGAGAAATCCCTGGTCGCCGCCGCCAAGTGGCTGGCTGGCGAGAAGCTGGAGCACGAGTCCTTCCACCCGCAGGTGCAGCGCGCGCTGGACCACGCCGTCAAGCCGCTCACGCGCTACCGCTGCGCGGCCTGCGGCTTCGAGGCGCGCCAGCATTTCTGGCAGTGCCCGGGCTGCCAGACCTGGGACAGCTACCCCGCCCGCCGCGTCGAGGAACTCTGATCCCCCACGCACAGGGCAGGACCGATATGATGGCCGGCACCCAACAACACACCGAGGGAGTTGCATCCATGTCCATCTTCAAGAAGTTCCTGCTCATCGCTGCCCTGCTGTTTGCCGGCACCGTGTCGGCCGCGGTGGACGTGAACAAGGCCAGCGCGGCCGAGCTCGACGGCATCAAGGGCATCGGCCCGGCCATGTCCGAGAAGATCATCAACGAGCGCAAGAACAGCGAGTTCAAGGACTGGAACGACTTCATCGGCCGCGTGGGCGGCGTGGGCGAGAAGACAGCGGCCAAGTTATCGGCCGAGGGCCTGACCGTCAATGGCAAGCGCTTCAGCGCCGCCGCCCAGGCCAAGGCCGACAAGAAGAAGAAAGAAGCAGAAGCCAAGGCCAGCAAGACAGCCACCAAGGGCGAGGACAAGCCCGCGCGCCAGAAGAAGGACAAGGCCGCAGAGCCTGCGGCCGCAGCCCCGCAGGCGGCCGCCAGCGGCGCCAAGAAGTGAAGCCGGCCCGCCCTGCGGGCGCCCCCGCATGGCACGCGGCAGCCCGCTTCGGCGGGCTTTTTCATGGCCAGCCCCCGGCCATGCGGGAGCCCTCTCTCCAGACGCTGAAAAGGGACTTTGGGAGCACGCCCTAAAATCGTTCGGGCATGCCCCTGATCACCCTCATCCTTCTCCCCTTCATCGGCAGCCTTCTCGCGGCCGTCCTGCCCGCAAACGCCCGCAATACCGAGTCCACCCTGGCCGGGCTCATCGCCCTGTTCTGCACCGTGCAGGCCGCGCTGTACTTCCCCCAGATCGCCGGGGGCGAGGTGCTGCGCCAGGAGATCACCTGGCTGCCCGCGCTGGGCCTGAACCTGGTGCTGCGCCTGGACGGCTTTGCCTGGATGTTCTGCATGCTGGTGCTGGGGGTGGGTTCGCTGGTGGTGCTGTATGCGCGCTACTACATGTCGGCGGCCGACCCGGTGCCGCGCTTCTTCTCGTTCTTCCTGGCCTTCATGGGCGCCATGGTGGGTGTGGTGCTCTCGGGCAACATCATCCAGATCGCGCTGTTCTGGGAGCTGACCAGCCTGTTCTCCTTCCTGCTGATCGGCTACTGGCACCACCGCAAGGATGCGCGGCGCGGCGCGCGCATGGCGCTCACCGTCACGGGCACGGGCGGGCTGTGCATGCTGGCCGGCATGCTGGTGCTGGGCCACATCGTGGGCAGCTACGACCTGGACCACGTGCTGGCCGCCAGCGCACTGATCCAGGCCCACCCGCTGTACCTCACGGCGCTGGTGCTGATCCTTTTGGGCGCGTTCACCAAGAGCGCCCAGTTCCCTTTCCACTTCTGGCTGCCCAATGCCATGGCGGCGCCCACGCCGGTGTCGGCCTACCTGCACTCGGCCACCATGGTCAAGGCCGGCGTCTTCCTGCTAGCGCGGCTGTGGCCGGCACTGGCCGGCACGGAGCAGTGGTTCTGGCTGGTGGGCGGAGCAGGCCTGTGCACCTTGCTGGTCGGCGGCTATGCGGCCATGTTCCAGAACGACCTCAAGGGGCTGCTGGCCTACTCCACCATTTCGCACCTGGGCCTCATCACCCTGCTCCTGGGCCTGAACAGCCCGCTCGCGGCCGTGGCCGCCGTGTTCCACATCATGAACCACGCGACCTTCAAGGCCTCGCTGTTCATGGCCGCCGGCATCGTCGACCATGAGAGCGGCACGCGCGACATCCGGCGCCTGTCGGGCCTGGTGCGCATGATGCCCATCACCGGCACGCTGGCCATGGTGGCCAGCGCCGCCATGGCCGGCGTGCCACTGCTCAACGGCTTTTTGTCCAAGGAGATGTTCTTCGCCGAGACGGTGTTCGTGAACACCGTGCCCTGGCTCGAAACCTTGCTGCCCGTGGCCGCCACGGTGGCCGGCATCTTCAGCGTGGCCTATTCGCTGCGCTTCACGGTCGACGTGTTCTGGGGCCCGCCCGCCACCGACCTGCCCCACACCCCGCACGAGCCCCCGCACTGGATGCGCGTGCCGGTCGAGCTGCTGGTGCTGGCCTGCCTGGTGGTGGGCATGCTGCCGGCCTGGTCCGTGGGTGCCGTGCTGCAGGCCGCCGCACGCCCCGTGGTGGGGGGCGAATTGCCCACCTACAGCCTGGCCGTGTGGCACGGCTTCAACACCCCTTTCGTGATGAGCCTGGTGGCCCTGGCCGGCGGCATCGCGCTGTACCTGCTGTTGCGCTGGCTGCGCGCGCGTGGCGCGCTCGATGCACCGCCGCTGATGCGCCACATCAATGGCAAACAGCTTTTCGAGGGGCTGCTGGCCTGGCTTTCGCTGGCCGGGCGCAAGGGCCGGAGCCTGCTGGGCACCGGGCGCCTGCAGTGGCAGATGCTGTGGCTGGTGGCGGCGGCCCTGGTGGCCGGCACGCTGCCGCTGTGGGCCCGCGGCCTGCCCATCGGTGCGCGCGAGCAACTGCCGCTGTCGCCGGCCTTCGCGGTGCTCTGGTTCCTGGGCTCGATGTGCGCCGTGGCCGCCGCCTGGCAGGCCAAGTACCACCGGCTGGCCGCGCTGACCTTGCTCGGCGGCGCGGGGCTGTGCACCTGCCTGACCTTCCTGTGGTTCTCGGCACCCGATCTGGCGCTCACGCAGATCGTGGTGGAAGTGGTGACCACCATCCTCATCCTGCTGGGCCTGCGCTGGCTGCCGCGGCGCGACGAAAGCCTGCGCGTGCCCACCCTGGCACAGGAGCGGCGCACGCAGCTGCGCCGCTACCGCGACATGACGCTGGCCCTGCTCTCGGGCGCCGGCATGGCGCTGCTGTCCTTCGCCATGATGAGCCGCCCCTTCCCCGAAAGCACCTCCACCTTCTTCCTGGAGCACGCGCTCACCGACGGTGGCGGCACCAACGTGGTCAACGTGATGCTGGTGGATTTCCGCGGCTTCGACACCTTCGGCGAGATCGTGGTGCTGGGCATCGTGGCGCTCACCGTGTATGCGCTGCTTCGGCGCTTCCGCCCGGCGCGCGAGGTGATGGACCTGCCGCCCCAGCAACGCGCCGTGCCCGCCGACGTCGCCACCGACCTGGCCAACCCGCGCCAGACCACCGACACCGCCGTGGGCTACCTCATGGTGCCGGCCGTGCTGGTGCGCCTGCTGCTGCCGTTTGCGACCCTGGTGGCGGTGTACCTCTTCATGCGCGGGCACAACGAGCCCGGCGGCGGCTTCGTGGCGGGCTTGGTGTTCTCGGTCGCGCTGCTGCTGCAGTACATCGTCTCGGGCACCTCCTGGGTCGAAGCCCACCTGCCGCTGTACCCGCGCCGCTGGATCGGCACCGGCCTGCTGATCGCCCTGGCCACGGGCCTCGGAGCGCTGTTCTGGGGCTACCCCTTCCTCACCAGCCACACGGCGCACCTGCACCTGCCGGTGGTGGGCGAGGTCCACGTGGCCAGCGCCCTGTTCTTCGACATCGGCGTGTTCACGCTGGTGGTGGGCTCCACCTTGCTGATCCTCACGGCCATTGCCCACCAATCGGTGCGCAGCCACCGCTTCAACGCCCGCGCCGCCGAGGAAGCGCAGGAGGAACAGGCCGCGGCCATGGCCGCACTGGCGGCATCCCCCCTGCAGAACAACAACACCCCAGGAGTCCGCTGATGGAACTGATACTCGCACTGGCCATCGGCATACTCACCGGCTCGGGCGTGTGGCTGCTGCTGCGCCCACGCACCTTCCAGGTCATCATGGGGCTGGCGCTGCTGTCCTACGCCGTGAACCTGTTCATCTTCAGCATGGGCCGCCTGGGCCTGGCCATCGACAAGGAACCGGTGTTGCAGCCCGGCCTGCCGCAGGACCTGGCCCACTACGCCGACCCCATGCCCCAAGCGCTCACGCTCACGGCCATCGTCATCGGCTTTGCCATGACGGCGCTGTTCCTCGTGGTGCTGCTGGCCTCGCGCGGCATGTCGGGCACCGACCACGTGGACGGCACGCACTCCCCCGACGCGCAGGAGACGCACTGATGGCCGAGTTGACCGCGCACGTTACGGCGCTGCTCATGCCCCACCTGATCCTGGCGCCGATCGCACTGCCCCTGCTCACGGCCGGCCTCATGCTGCTGCTGCGCGAGGAGCGCCAGCGCACCAAGGTGGCCATGAACCTGGTCTCCACCTTCCTCGGCCTGGTCATCGCGGTGCTGCTGCTGGTGCAGGCCAAGCAGCCCGGCGTGCAGACCAGCCTGGGGGTGTACCTGCCGGGCAACTGGCCGGCGCCGTTCGGCATCGTGCTCGCGCTCGACCGCCTCTCGGCCATGATGCTGGTGCTGGCCAGCACGGTGGCGCTGGCCACGGTGCTGTTCTCGGCCGCGCGCTGGCACCGCGCGGGGGTGCACTTCCATCCGCTGTTCCAGTTCCAGCTCATGGGCCTGGCGGGCGCCTTCCTCACGGCCGACCTGTTCAACCTGTTCGTGTTCTTCGAGATCATGCTGGCCGCCTCCTACGGCCTGCTGCTGCACGGCTCGGGCCGGCCGCGTGTGTCCGCCGGGCTGCACTACATCGCCATCAACCTCGCGGCCTCGTCGCTGTTCCTGATCGGTGTGTCCATGCTCTATGGCATCACCGGCACGCTGAACATGGCCGATCTGGCGCGCGGCATCGCCGGCATCGACCCGTCCGACCGGGGCTTGCTGCATGCGGCGGCAGGCATCCTGGCCGTGGCCTTCCTCATCAAGGCCGCCGTGTGGCCGCTCAACTTCTGGCTGGTGCCGGCCTACAGTGCCGCCACGGCCCCGGTGGGCGCGCTGTTCGCGCTGATGACCAAGGTCGGCGTCTACAGCATGCTGCGCCTGTGGACCCTGCTGTTCAGCAGCGAGGCGGGCGACTCGGCGCAGTTCGGCAGCCAGTGGATTGTGGGCGCAGGCCTGGTGACCATGGCCTTCGGAGCGGTGGGCATGCTGGGCTCTCAGCGCCTGGGGCACCTGGCGGGGTACGCGGCCATCCTGTCATCGGGCACGCTGCTGGCGGCCATGGGCTTCGGGCAGACCCTGCTCACGGCCGGCCTGCTGTACTACCTGCTCGGGTCCACGCTGGCGGTGAGCGCCCTGTTCCTGCTGACCGACCTGATCGAGCGCTGGCGCAACGACGGCGCCAGCCTCGCACCGCACGAACAGACCGACGACGCACCCTTCCTCACCGCCGACCTGGTGCACACGCAGGGCCTGAACCTGGACGAGAAGGAGGAGGTGCTGATCGGCCAGGTCATCCCCGCGGCCGTGGCCTTTCTGGGCCTGGCCTTCATGGCCTGCACGCTGGTGATCGCCGGGCTGCCGCCACTGCCTGGCTTCGTGGGCAAGTTCGCCATGGTCCATGCGCTGCTCAACCCGCTGGGCCTGGGGTCCTCGGGCGGCTTCGCGCTGGGCTCCGCGGGATGGGCCCTGCTTGCGCTGATGGTGGCCACCGGCCTGCTGGCGCTGATCGCCCTCACGCGGGCCGGCATACGGCATTTCTGGGCCTCGCACGACCGCGCCTCGCCCAAGCTGCTGGTGCTCGAAGGCCTGCCCATCGCCATGCTGCTGGTGGCTTGCGCACTGCTGACCTGGCAGGCCGGCGCCGTGATGCGCTACACCCAGGCCACGGCCGATGCGCTGCACGCGCCCGGCACCTACGTGCGCGCCGTGATGTCCGCCATGCCCGTGGCCAACCCACCCGGCACCACCCCTGGCGCCAACGGAAGGCCGCAATGATGATCAAGCGCATCGTCCCCGCCCCCCTGCTGTCGCTGGCGCTTCTCGGCCTGTGGCTGCTGCTTAACCGCTCGCTCAGCGCCGGCCACATCGTGCTGGGCAGCCTGCTGGCGCTCGCCATCCCGTTGCTCACGGCCGGCCTGCGCCCCCTGCCGGTGCGCATCCGCGCGCCGGGCGCGGTGCTGCGCCTGGCGCTGACCGTGATGGCCGACACCGTGCAATCGAACATCGCCGTGGCGCGCCTGCTGCTGTCGCCCCACCGCAGGCGCCACCCCTCGGGCTTCGTGCAGATTCCGCTGGAGCTGCGCGATGCCAACGCCCTGGCGGTGCTGGCCGTCATCGTCTGCATCGCCCCGGGCACGGCCTGGGCCGAGCTCTCGGTGGACCGCAGCATGCTGATGCTGCACGTGCTGGAGGTGGACGATGCCCAGGCGATCGCGGCGCTGATCAAGCAGCGCTACGAGCGCCCCCTGATGGAGATCTTTGAATGACGACCACTCCCATCCTCGCCTGGGCCCTGCCTGCGGCCCTGTTCATGCTGGTGCTGGCCATGGGCTGTGCGCTGGTGCGCCTGCTCAAGGGCCCGTCGGCACAGGACCGCGTGCTGGCGCTCGACTGCATGTACCTCAACGGCATGCTGGCCATGCTGGTGCTGGGCCTGCTGTACGGCAGCAAGAACTACTTCGAGGCGGCACTGCTGCTGGCGCTGTTCAGCTTCGTGGGGTCCATGGCCATGGCCAAGTTCCTGCTGCGCGGCGAGGTGATCGAATGAACGAGGTCGCAAGCACCCTGCCCCTGTGGCTGGAGATCGTGGTGGCCGCCCTGGTGCTGCTGGGCGCCGGCATGGCCCTGCTCGGCGCCACCGGCCTGCTGCGCCTGCCGACCTTCTTCGAGCGCCTGCATGCGCCGTCCATCGCGGCCACCATGGGCTGCTGGTGCATCATGCATGCCACGGTGATCTACTTCTCGGTCGCCGATGGCAGCCTGGCGCTGCATGCGCTGTTGATCGCCGGCTTCGTGGCCGTCACGGTGCCGGTGACCTCCATCTTCCTGATGCGCGCCGCCCTCTTCCGGGCCCGCCAGGCAGGACAGGACGTGCCGCCCAGCCTGAGCAGCGTCACGCCTGCAGGCCGCAAGGACCTGTAGGTCCCTGCAGGTCAGCCCGGGGTTCCGAAGCCCCCGCCCCCGGGCGTATGGATCTCGAACACATCGCCCGGCTGCATCTGCGCCTGGCCGATGTGGTCAAGCGCCTCCACCTTGCCATTGGCACGCACCACCTTGTTGAGGCCCACCGCCCCCGCGGAACCGCCGGCCATGCCGAAGGCGCCATGGTGGCGGCCGTTGGAGAGGATGCTGGCCGTCATGGGCTCGAGGAAGCGCACGCGGCGCACGCCGCCATCGCCACCCGCCCAGCGGCCCGCACCACCCGAGCCCTTGCGGATCTCGTAGCCTTCCAGACGCACCGGGAAGCGGAACTCCAGCACCTCGGGGTCGGTGAGGCGCGAATTGGTCATGTGGCACTGCACCACGCTCGTGCCCGCAAAGCCGTCCACCAGCGCACCCGAGGCATCCCACACGCCGCCGGCGCCACTGCCGCCCGAGATGGTCTCGTAGTACTGGTAGCGCTCGCTGCCGAAGGTGAAGTTGTTCATGGTGCACTGCCCCGCCGCCATCAGCCCCAGCGCGCCATAGATCGCATTCGTGATGCAGGTCGAGGTCTCCACGTTGCCCGCCACCACCGAGGCCGGCGGGTTCGGGTTGAGCATGGAGCCCGGCGGAATGATGACCTTGAGCGGCTTCAGGCAGCCCGCGTTGAGCGGGATGTCGTCCTGCACCAGGGTGCGGAACACGTAGAGCACGGCGGCCATGCACACCGCCGTGGGGGCGTTGAAGTTGTGCGTCTGCTGCGCGCTGGTGCCGGTGAAATCGATCTCGGCGCTGCGGCTTTTCGCATCCACGCGCACGGCCACGCTGATCTGCGAGCCGTTGTCCAGCGGCAGGGTGAACTGGCCGTCCTTGAGGCGGGTGATCACGCGGCGCACCGACTCCTCGGCGTTGTCCTGCACGTGGCGCATGTAGGCCTGCACGACGTCGAGGCCGAACTCGCCGACCATGCGGCGCAGTTCCTGCTGGCCCTTTTCGTTGGCCGCGATCTGGGCGCGCAGGTCGGCCATGTTCTGCTGCGGGTTGCGCGAGGGGTACTCGCCGCTTTCCAGCAAGGCGATCATCTCCGCCTCGCGCAGCACGCCGCGCTCGACCAGCTTCACGTTGTTGATCTGCACGCCCTCTTCCTCGATGCGCGTGGAGAACGGCGGCATGGAGCCCGGCGTGATGCCGCCCACATCCGCATGGTGGCCGCGGCTGCCCACGTAGAAGGTGGGCTCGGCTTCCTCGCCGATGTAGACCGGCGTGATCACCGTGATGTCGGGCAGGTGCGTGCCGCCGTGGTAGGGGTCGTTGAGCACGAACACGTCGCCCGGCTGCATGCGGCCGGCGTTGTCGCGGATCACGGTCTTGATGCTCTCGCCCATGGAACCCAGGTGCACCGGCATGTGCGGCGCGTTGGCGATCAGGTTGCCCGCCGTGTCGAACAGCGCGCAGCTGAAATCCAGGCGCTCCTTGATGTTCACCGAGTAGGCCGTATTCTGCAACTGCAGGCCCATCTGCTCGGCGATGTTCATGAACAGGTTGTTGAACACTTCGAGCAGCACCGGGTCCACCGTGGTGCCCACGGCATGCTGCACGGCACGCGCCACGCGGCGCTCGAGCAGCAGGTGGTCGAGGTCGGTGAGCTGCGCCTCCCAGCCGGGCTCGACGATGGTGGTGGCGTTCTTCTCGGCGATGATGGCCGGGCCCGGGATCACGTCGCCGGGGCGCAGGTCCTCGCGCACCACCAGGGCCGCGTCGTGCCAGGCGGGCACGCCGTCGGTGCCGCCGGTGTACATGCGCACCGTGCTGCGGCGCGGCACCTCGCGCGCGGCCTGCAGGGCATGGCGCGGCTCCACGGGCGCATCGCCGGCCACCACGGCCTCGACCGAGACGGCCTCGACCACCAGGCCCTTGCCCTGCATGAGGAAGGCGAAGCGCTGGCGGTAAGCCGACTCGAATGCCGCCGTGATGGCCTCGATGGCGCCGAACGGAACGATGAGGGCGCTGTCGCTGCCCTCGTAGCGCACATGCACGCGCCGGTGCACCGTGGCGGTGCCATCGCCGGCCTGCTGCTCCAGTTCGGCGCGCGCGGCGGTCGCCAGGCGCTCCAGCACGGACTCGATCTCGGCCAGCGCCTCAGGCGCGAGCCTGCGCTCCACGGCCTGTTCACGGATCACGTTCTGGTCCGCCAGGCCCATGCCATAGGCGCTGAGCACGCCTGCCAGCGGATGCACGAAGACGCGCGTCATGCCCAACGCGTCGGCCACCAGGCAGGCATGCTGGCCGCCCGCGCCGCCAAAGCACTGCAGGGTGTAACGCGTCACGTCGTAGCCGCGCGCCACCGAGATCTTCTTGATGGCATTGGCCATCTGCTGCACGGCGATCTGGATGAAGCCGTGGGCCACGTCCTCGCCCGCACGGCCGGTCTGCTGCGAGAGTGCGGCGAACTTCTGCGCCACGGCATCGCCGTCGAGCGCCTCGTTGGCGCCATGGCCGAACACGCGCGGGAAGTGCGCGGGCTGGATCTTGCCGACCATCACGTTGGCATCGGTCACGGCCAGCGGGCCGCCGCGGCGGTAGCTGGCCGGGCCGGGGTTGGCGCCGGCACTCTCGGGCCCGACGCGAAAGCGCGCGCCGTCGAAACCGAGGATGGAGCCCCCGCCCGCCGCCACGGTGTGGATGCTCATCATCGGGGCGCGCATGCGCACGCCGGCCACCTGGGTCTCGAACTCGCGCTCGAACTCGCCCGCGTAGTGGCTCACGTCGGTGGAGGTGCCGCCCATGTCGAAGCCAATCACGCGCTGGTGCCCGGCCAGGCCGGCCGTGCGCGCCATGCCGACGATGCCGCCGGCCGGGCCCGAGAGGATCGCGTCCTTGCCCTGGAAGGCATGGGCATCGGTGAGCCCACCGGACGACTGCATGAAGAACAGGGGCACGCCCGGCATCTCGCTGGCCACCTGCTCCACGTACCGGCGCAGGATGGGCGAAAGGTAGGCATCGACCACCGTGGTGTCGCCGCGGCTCACCAGCTTCATCATGGGGCTGGTGGCATGCGATGCGCTGACCTGCGTGAAGCCGGCCTCGCGCGCGATGCGGGCGGCCGCTTCTTCGTGCGCGGTGTAGCGGTAGCCATGCATGAAGACCACGGCCGCACTGCGCAGGCCGGCATCGTAGGCGGCCCACAGGCGCTCCTTGAGGTGCGCCTCGTCCAGCGCCTCGATCACCTCGCCGTGCGCGCCCATGCGCTCCTGCGCCTCGATCACGCGGCTGTAGAGCAGCTCGGGCAGCACGATGTGCCGGTCGAACAGGCGCGGCCGGTTCTGGTAGGCGATGCGCAGCGCATCGCGAAAGCCCTTGGTAGTGATCAGGAGCGTGGGCTCGCCCTTGCGCTCCAGCAGCGCATTGGTGGCCACGGTGGTGCCCATCTTCACGCACTCCACCGCCTCGGGTGTCACCGGCTCGCCGGCCTTCAGGCCCAGCAGGTGGCGGATGCCGGCCACGGCCGCGTCCTTGTACTGCTCGGGGTTCTCGGACAGCAGCTTGTGCGTGACCAGCGTGCCGTCGGGCCGCTTGCCGACCACGTCGGTGAAGGTGCCTCCCCGGTCGATCCAGAATTGCCAGCGTGCGGGGTGGGTGGAGGCAGAAGAAGCCATCGTCATGAAATCGGTAGGTAAAAGGGAGGGGACCCGCGGACGGTGCTGCCGCAAATCAAAGGGAGGCCGCCGAACGCGCCGCCTGGTCGTACATGCCCGAGAGCACACGCAGCAAGCGGGCCAGTTCGCCGATGTCGCGGTTCAGGGCATCGTCGGCATGCAGCGCGTCGATCAGGCAGCGCTCGCGGATCTCGCGGTAGCGCTGCACATAGGCGCGTCCCACATCGGTGGCCGCGTAGGTCACTTCCTTGCCATTCTTCTGGGACGCCACCACGCCCAGGTTCTGCAGCTTTTTGAGGGCGTAATTCACCAGGTGCGTGTCTTCCACGTTCATGATGAAGCAGATGTCTGCCAGGCGCTTGTCGCGCGCCCGGTGCGTCACGTGGTGCAGCACCACCACATCGAGCGGCGTGAGGTCCTTGAGGCCCGCCGCCGACATGCAGTGCACCACCCAGCGGTGGAAGGCATTGCCCGCGACGATGAGGCCGAACTCGAACTCGCTCATCTCCGCGCTCTGCGCCGACACCAGGTGCGCGGAGGACACGATGGGCCCGGAATCGCGCTTGGCACTGGCCGCAGATTTCATGGGGGTCGCCTTTGCAAGGAATCGGAAAAGACTGGCACGGGATATGCATGGGCATTGTAGGCAAGTCACCAATGATTTGTTGGCAATTTGTCAACGTTCAGGCAAAACACCTATACGGTAACGAGTTGTTTTCGATACAGTCGCCTGACTTCCCCCACCCACGTCCCTTCCACTTGCGGAGCACTCCATGAAGCGTCGAATCCTCCCCGTCACTGCGCTCGGCCTGGCACTGGCCTTCGGCTTCACCGCCACCTCCGCCATGGCCCAGGCCAAATGGGACCTGGCAGCAGCCTACCCGGTCAGCAACTTCCACACCGAAACCTTGATGCAGTTTGCCAAGGACGTGGACACCGCGACCGCAGGCAAGCTCAAGATCACGGTGCACGCCAACGCCTCGCTGTTCAAGGCCAACGAGATCAAGCGCGCCGTGCAGGGCGGCCAGGCCCCGGCCGGCGAAGTGCTGCTGGGCAACTTCGAGAACGAGAACCCACTCTACGGCGTGGACGGCATCCCCTTCGTGGCCACCTCGTATGCCGACTCCAAGCGTTTGTACGACGCGCAAAAGCCCTACCTCGACAAGCTGCTGGGCACCCAGGGCATGAAGCTTCTGTACGCAGTGGCCTGGCCGCCGCAGGGCATCTACGCCAAGAAGGAACTGGGCTCCGTCGCCGACCTGCGCGGCATCAAGTGGCGCGCCTACAGCCCCGCCACGGCCAAGATCGCCGAACTGATCGGTGCCCAACCCGTGACCATCCAGGCGGCCGAACTGTCGCAGGCCCTGGCCACCGGCGTGGTGGAAGCCACCATGACCTCCGGCTCCACCGGCTACGACAGCAAGATCTACGAAAGCATCAAGCTCTTCCACGACACCCAGGCCTGGCTGCCCAAGAACGCCGTCATCGTGAACAAGAAGGCCTTCGACGCGCTGGACAAGCCCACGCAGGATGCGCTGCTCAAGGCCTCGGCCGATGCCGAATCGCGCGGCTGGAAGCTCAGCGAGGAAAAGACCGAGTGGTACAAGAAGGCACTGGTCGAAAAGGGCATGAAGATCGTCACGCCCGCCCCCAAGCTGATGGCCGACATGCGCCAGGTAGGCGAGATCATGCTGGCCGACTGGACCAAGAAGGCCGGCCCCGATGGTGAAGCCATCATCGCCGCCTACCGCAAGAGCGCGCCGGCCACGCCGGCCAAGAAGTGACGATGCTGCGCCGCTGGCTCGACCGCATCTACCTGGCCGCCGGCGCCCTGGGCGCCGGTTTCATCGTGCTGATCTGCGTGCTCATGGTGGCGCAGAGCATCATGCGCGAACTGGGCCTGCGCACGGGCGCCATCAACGACATCGTGGCCTGGTTCTGCGCGGCCGCCGCCTTCCTGGCCATGGCCCATGCCTTCAAGCACGGAGACTTCGTGCGCGTGACGCTGCTGCTGGAAAAGCTGCCGCCCCGGCGCTGCCGCCAGCTCGAGGTGGTGGCGCTGGCCATCGGCTCCGTGGCCGTGGGCTACCTCATGTGGGCGGCCTGCAGCTACACCTATGAGAGCTGGGAGTTCAACGACATCGCGCAGGGCCTGCTGCCCATGCCGCTGTGGATTCCGCAGCTGAGCTTTGCGCTCGGCTCCATCCTGCTGTGGGTGGCCGTGGTCGATGAATTCATCATCGTGCTGCGCGGCGGCGTGCCGACCTTCGTGCGTGCCGTCGAAGAACGCCACGCCAAGGGCGACTTCTCTTCCGACATCTGACCCGTCACTCCCAATAACAACAGGTCGCCTGCCCCGTTGCGGGGACAGGGGCCACAAGAAAGCACGACATGGATATTCTGATGGTGGGCGGCGTCCTGCTGCTGCTGATGCTGGTGCTGCTGTCCGGCGGTGTCTGGATCGCGATGACCCTGGCGATCTGCGGCTGGGTGGGCCAGGCCTTCTTCACCTCCACGCAACCAGCCAAGAACCTGTTCTCGGCCTTCTGGGAGAGCAATGCCAGCTGGGAGCTGGCGGCCCTGCCGCTGTTCATCTGGATGGGCGAGATCCTGTTTCGCACCAAGCTGTCCGAAGAGATGTTCGAGGGCCTGCGCCCCTGGCTCAACCGCGTGCCCGGCCGGCTGATGCACACCACCATCCTGGGCTGCGGCATCTTCGGCTCGGTCTCGGGCTCGTCGGCCGCCACCTGCGCCACCATCAGCAAGGTGGCGCTGCCCGAGCTCATGAAGCGCGGCTACGACGAGAAGCTGGCCCTGGGCGCGCTGGCCACGGCCGGCACGCTCGGTATCCTGATCCCGCCGTCCATCACCATGGTGGTGTACGCGGTCGCCGCCGATGCCTCCATCATCCGCATCTTCCTGGCGGGCTTTCTGCCGGGCATCCTGCTGATGCTGCTGTTCTCGGGCTACATCGGCTGGTGGAGCCTGCGCAACCCCGACAAGGTGCCCGCGGCCGACCCGCCCTCGACCCTGCGCGAGAAGATCCGCAAGTCGGGCAACCTGATCCCCGTGGGAGTGCTCATCGTGTTCATCGTCGCGGTACTGGTCACCGGCTATGCCACGGCCACCGAATGCGCGGCCTTCGGCGTGCTGGGTTCGCTGGGCCTGGCGCTGTGGAGCCGCTCGCTGACCTGGCAGAACTTCAAGGACGGGCTGATGGGCACCACGCGCACCAGCTGCATGATCATGTTCATCCTGGCAGGGGCGGCCTTCCTGACCAAGACCATGGCCTTCACCGGCATCCCGCGCGAGCTGGCCGAGTGGGTGAACGCCATGCACCTGTCGCCGTTCGCGCTGATCAGCGTGCTGGTGGTGGTCTACCTGGTGCTCGGCACCGCGCTCGACGGCATCAGCATGATCGTGCTCACCAGCGCCGTGGTGCTGCCCATGATCCAGCAGGCCGGGTTCGATCTGATCTGGTTCGGCATCTTCATCGTGCTGCTGGTCGAGATCGCCGAGGTCACGCCGCCCGTGGGCTTCAACCTCTTCGTGCTGCAGAACATGACCGGCAAGGACAGCAATACCATCGCGCGTGCCGCCATTCCGTTCTTCCTGTGCCTGGTGGTGTGCATCGCCATCATCACCCTCTTTCCGCAGATCGTGACCATCCTGCCCGACCTGGTCATGGGCAAAGAGAAGTAGCCCCCTGAGGCGCTGCGCCGCCGTCCCCCCCCAAGGGGGGACGCGCTCCCAGCGCGGCGGGGCGGCCCTTGCCCGGGAGCGCTGGCAGGGGCCGTGCCAGTTTTCGAGCGCGGTTGTTCTTGCGCCAAAATGGCGCTCCAACCAACACGGAGAGAACACACCATGCTCGCAGTCGTTGCCATCTGCATTGGCGCCAGCCTGGGCGCGCTGGCGCGTTGGCGGCTGGGGTTGTGGCTCTCCACGGCGGGCTCGGTGCTGCCCTGGGGCACGCTGGCGGCCAATCTGGTGGGGGGCTACCTGGTCGGGGTGTGCGTGGCCGTGTTCCAGGCCCTGCCGCAGCTCGATCCGACCTGGCGGCTGGCGCTGGTCACGGGCTTCCTGGGCGGGCTCACGACGTTTTCGAGTTTCTCGGCCGAGGTGGTGGGCATGCTGCTGCAGCAGCGCTATGTGCTGGCGCTGGGCACGACGGGGCTGCATGTGGCGGGCTCGCTGGCGCTCACTGTCTTGGGCATCCAGAGCGCCACCTGGTTTCTCGCACAGCGTGCCTGAGGCGGTTGCTCACAAAAAGAGCACCCTTGCGCCAGAAAGTGCCACAGAACCTCGGCACAATGGCCCTATGGACGCCAATACCCAACTCAACGAAAGCCGCCTGGCCGATGCCTGGGCCGAACTGCAGAACCACGCCTCCCAAGGCAACCCCCTGCACGCCGATGCCTACCGCCTGGCGTTCGCGGACCCCGAATTCCTGTTCCGCCGCGAGACGCGCGGCATCCGCTTCCAGCTGGAGATGCTCAAGCCCGACCTCGGCCAGGCCGCGCAGGGCATCGAGAGCACCGTGGTGGTCTATGGCAGTGCGCGTTTCGTCGCGCCCGACGAGGCGGCCGAACAGCTGGCTGCAGCCGAGGCCGACGGTGACGAGGCGGTGATTGCCAAGGCACGGCAGGCCGTGCGCAATGCGCGCTACTACGACCTGGCCCGGCAGTTCGCCCGCCTGGTGGCCGAACACAGCGAGCGCAATGCACCGGCCGACCGTATCTACGTGTGCACCGGTGGCGGCCCCGGCATCATGGAGGCCGCCAACCGCGGTGCCCACGACGTGGGCGCGCTCAACGTGGGCCTGAACATCGCCCTGCCCCACGAGCAGAGCGGCAACCGCTTCATCTCGCCCTCGCTGTGCTACAAGTTCCACTACTTCGCGCTGCGCAAGATGCACTTCATGATGCGTGCCAAGGCGCTGGTGGCCTTCCCCGGCGGCTTCGGCACGCTGGACGAGCTGTTCGAGGTGCTGACCCTGGTGCAGACAGGCAAGGCCAAGCCCGTGCCCATCGTGCTCTTCGGCACCGACTACTGGAAGCGCCTGGTCAACTTCGACGTGCTGGTGGAAGAAGGCACGATCTCGCCGCAGGACCTCAAGCTCTTCCACTACACCGATGATCCCCAGGAAGCCTGGGACCTGATCAAGGCGTTCTACAAGATCTGACCTCGCTTCGCGTCGCGCCCCGGTGCGGCAGCCCTTGGGGGTCGCGAAGCGGTGCCCGGGTGCACGGCACCCCATGCCCCGCCGATCCGCCCTCAGCGTATCGGTGGCGGCGGTGGAGGGGACAGCAGGATCACCCCTGGCGGCAGCACGAAAATGGGCGTGGTCGGCGGCGGCCGGGGCGGCGTGGTCGTCGGCGGTGTCGTCGTGGTGCCTGGCGTGGTGGTCGTGACCGTGCCGGTGCTGGGCGGCGGCGGAGGAGGCAAGACCTCCGGTGGCGGCGTTGGCACCGGCGCAGGGCCTGGAGCAGGTATCGGCGGGAGCGGGAAACCCGCCGGGGGTGGAGGCGGCGGGGGCACCGGAACCGGTGCTGGCGGCGGAGGAGGTGGTTGTGGCGGAGGTGGCGGCAGGGGCACTACCGGGTCCACCATAGGCGGCGGTGGTGGCACATGCACCGGCGGTGGCGGTGGAGGCGGCGGCGGCGGAATCACGAACACGCTGCTGCGGTGGCCATCGCCCTGCAATTGGTCGCCCGCCATCTGCGGCAGGGGCAGCGCCGGCAAGGGCAGCAGTGCGCGCGTGTTCGTGTACACCGGCAGCTTCTGGCTGGAGAGCACCAGCACCGACTCGCCGGCCTTCACGCCCACGCAGCCGGCCTCGGTGCAGACCTCGATCTCGTCCTGTTCGCCGGCCACGGTGAGCTGGCCCTGGGCATTGAAGCCCACCAGGAAGGCCGAGCCGCGGATGCCCACCACGGCCGTGGGCGTGATGACCTTGTAGCTGCCCGGGTTGCGCTTGCCGATCAGGCCCGTGATCGCACGCATGCCGCCGCGCAGCAAGGTCACCGCAAAGCCGTCCTGCGCCACGTCGCCACTGTCGGAATACCGGGTCACGGTGAACTGCGAATCCGGGTACAGCGCCACCAGGCCGCCGTCGGTAAAGCGGATCTGCGCGCGGCCTGCGCTGCCGGTCAGCAGCACGTCGCCCATGTCCACCTCGGCCCCCTTGGCCACGCCGGTGGTGGCGTCGCCCCGGCGCAGGCTGACCTCGCCGGTGGCGAACTGCACCAGCCCGGCTGCAGCGAGTGTGGAAGCCGGCCACGCGGCCACCATGGCCATGAGCAGCGCAATGCGGGACAGGCGAGGTTCGGTCGTCATGAAGTACCCCTTCTGCATCAAAACTCACGGCGTACGGTGACGGACCAGATGCGCCGCCGGTATTCGGAAACCGGCAGGGTCGAATCGTTGTGCGTGCCCGTCCACTGCGGCGTGACGCGCCAGGCCGTGGCGGGTATCCATGACACGCCCAGCGAGGCATTCACCTGCCGGTCACGCCGCACCACGGCAAAGAAGGGGTCGGCAGCGCCATAGCGGCGCCGCTCCCAGTCCAGGTTGGCAAACAGCGCCCAGTTGCGGGCCAGCGCCAGTTGCCCGCCGGCGCGCGCGCCCACCAGGCGGTGGCCCAGGTAGTCCACGCCGGCCGCATCAGGCTCCTCGCGCCCGCCATGCAGGCCCGCATAGGCCAGGCTGCCATCGCGGAACACATGGGCATACGAGGTGCCCAGCACCGTGCGCTGCACGTCGCGCAGCGGCTGCGTGGGATAGTGCAGGCGGGCCGACTGCAGGAAACTGCCCCATTGCCGGAAGCCATCGAACCGGTAGATCCATTCGCCCAGCACGCCGCCGATGGTGCGCAAGCGTGTGCCGTCGAGCGCATAGTAGGAGCCCTGGCCCTGCACGATGAGTTCATGGCGCTCCGAGCGCCAGGCCACGCCGGCACTGGCATCGAACTGGTCGGAGTCGAAGGCCCCTGCCCCACCCTCGTTGCGGCGGGGCGTGCCGGCGGCCGCGCCGACCAGGGACCAGCGCGAGTCCAGCACGTAGCGCCCGCGCACCGCAACCAGCGCCGCCAGGAAATCGGAGGACCGCGCCAGCGCCGAGGGCGCCAGCGTCCATGCCGGAGTGCCCGGCACGGGCGAAGGCAGCAGCATCGACGCCGGCCCGGCATTGACGTTGGAATCGTGGCCCAGCGCCAACTCGGCATAGCCCTTGAGGGTGGAGCCGCCCTCGCTCGCGGCCCGGTCGTAGGACACGAGGAACTGGTCGATGCTGAGCGCGGCATCCACCGGAATGCCCAGAGCGCGCGCGCGTTCCGAGAGAGCCATCACCCCGCGCTGGTCGCCCACGGCATACAGGGCGCGGGCCAGGGCCACCTGCGCGGCCATGTCATCGGGCTGCGCGGCCACCACGCGCTCCCAGGCCAGCACGGCACGGCTGTACTGGCCTGCGGCATGTGCGGCGCGGCCCATGGCTGCATCGAAGGCCGGATCCCCGGCGCGGGCCGCCTCCAGCGGGTCGAGCAGGTCAAAGGCCTCGCGGGCCGCACCGCCTTGCACCAGGGCCGCCGCCCGGTCGAGCAATGCATCGGCATGGGCGGCGCCAGCAGCAAGCGCCAGACCGAGCAGAACCGGAACCAGCCGCAGCAGCGGCCTGCGACAAGACAGACGAACAATACCCATGGGAGATCTCCTCATGCGGGCAATGGCGTACCGTTGCGGGGATGGCCGCGTCGTGGGCAGCAGCGCTGATCCATTCGCTTGCAGCGATTTGCAAGCAATGTGAGCAGACGCTACCGGAATCTACTCCGATTTCGCCGGCGTCGGCAGATTTTTACAAACTGCGCGACCCGCCCGGGCCGGTCAGTGCCCGTGGCCGCCTTCGGGCGCGCCCATGTTCCAGGCCATGCGCGCGCCCGCGCCCACGGCGGCGCCCACCACCCAGAACACCCCGCCCACGCCGATCACGGCACCGGCGGTGCCGAACAGCATGGGCATGAGCACGCTCGATGCATTGATGGCCATCAGGCGCAGGCCCAGCGCCTCGCCGTGGCGGTGGGAAGGCGTGATCTGGTGCAGCAGGCTCATCACCATGGGCTGCACCGAACCCAGCGCAAAGCCCAGCAGCACCGAGCACACGCCCATCGTGAGCGCGGTGGGCATCACGGGGTAGACCGCGAACAGCACCGCCGTGACCACCATGGCCACGGCCACCACCACGCGCTCGCGCAGGTGCTCGGCCACCAGGGGCATCAGCACGCGGATGAAGGCCGCGGCAATGGCGAAGGCGCCCAGGATGGAGCCGATGACCGAGGCCGACAGCCCGCGCTCGTGCCCGATCAGCGGCACCACGAAGGTGTGCACATCCCAGCACGAGGACAGGATCCAGTTGACGATGAGCAGGCGCCGGAACGGCACCTCGTTCATCAGGTCCCAGGCGCGCTGGGGCGGGCCGCCGGCCGCGGCGATCACCGGGGGCAGCTCCACCGTGTCGCGCACCCAGAACCAGGTGGCCAGCGGCAGCAGCGCCATGAGCGCGAACGCGGCGCGGTAGCCCTGGGTATCGCCCGCGATGACGCCGCCATGGTCGATCATGAGCCCGGCGCAGAACGGCCCGACAAAATTGGACACCGCCGGCCCGATGGCCAGCCAGCTGAACACCTGCTTGAGCGCCGTGGCGTCGTGGGCCGCGCGGCCCACATGGCGCTGCAGCGCAATCGTGGCCGCACCCGTGGCGCCGCCGGTGGCCAGCGCCGCCAGGCACAGCACGGGGAACACCGGAAACACCAGCGCGGCGGCGGCGCCTGCGGTGGCCACGGCCACCGCATAGCCCACCGGGCGCTTCAGGCCATGGCGATCGGCATAGCGCCCGGCCGGCAGGGCCAGGAACACCTGCGTGAGCGCGAACAGGGCCAGCAGCACCCCCACGGCGGCGGCGCTGTAGCCCTCGCGCAGCGCCAGCAGGGGGGCGGCCAGGCGCATGCCCGCCATGCAGGCGTGCACGCAGATCTGGCCGGCGATCAGGCGGGCCAGCGCCGCGTTCACAGCAGCTCGTCCTGGGCGTCAGCGGCCGACATGGGCGGGCGCAGCTTGGGCACCACGCCGGCCGCGTCGGGTGCGGGCAGGTCCTGCACGTCGCGCAGGCGCTTCTGGATGGCGCGGGTGCGCACGCCCACTTCTTCAAAGCGCTTGGCGGCCGAGTCGATGGATTTCTTGGTCGCCTCCACCACGTCGCCGAACTTGGCGAACTCGGTCTTGACCATGCCCAAGAGGCTCCAGACCTCGGACGAGCGCTTCTCGATGGCCAGGGTCTTGAAGCCCATCTGCAGGCTGTTGAGCATGGCCGCCAGGTTGGCCGGGCCGGTGATCATCACACGGCAGTCGTTCTGCAAGGCCTCCACCAGGCCGGGGCGGCGGATCACCTCGGCGAACAGGCCCTCGGTGGGCAGGTAGAGCACGGCGAAGTCGGTGGTGTGCGGGGGCGAGACGTACTTGGCGAAGATCTTCTTGGCTTCGAGCTTGATCGAGGCCTCGAAAGCATTGCCGGCGGAGGCGATGAGCCCCTTGTCCGCCGCGTCCTGCGCGTCCATGAGGCGCTGGTACTGCTCCACCGGGTACTTGGAGTCGATGGGCAGCCACACCGGGTGCTCATCGCTCTTGCCCGGCAGGCGGATGGCGAATTCGACCAGGTCGTCGCTGCCCGGCACAGTTTTCACGTTGCGCGCGAACTGGTCGGGCGTGAGCACGTTCTCGATGATGGCCCCGAGCTGCATTTCGCCCCAGGTGCCGCGCGACTTCACATTGGTCATCACGCGCTTCAAATCCCCCACGCTGCCGGCCAGGGTCTGCATCTCGCCGAGGCCCTTGTGCACCTGCTCCAGGCGGTCGCTCACCAGCTTGAAGGATTCGCCCAGGCGCTGCTCCAGCGTGGCGTGCAGTTTTTCGTCCACCGTGCGGCGCATCTCTTCGAGCTTGGTGGAGTTGTCGGCCTGGATGGCGGCCAGGCGCTCGTTGAGCGCGTTGCGCAGCTGCTCGGCATTGGTCTGGCTGCCCTGCAGCATGCCCGTGAGCTGCTGCGAAACGGCGTCCTGCAGCACCGAGAACTGGTGGCGGATCTGGTTGCCGTTGGCTTCGAGCTGGTCCTTGAGCGCGCCGGACATGGTCCCGAGCTGGCTCTGGATGTCGCCCTTGAGCGAATCGAGCGTGGTGCGTGTGGCCAGGGTCAGCGCCTCGAAGCGCTCCTGGATGCGCTTTTCGAACAGCACCCCGCTCTCGGTCATGGCCTCGCGCGACTTGACGCTCTCGGCCGCCAGCGCTGCCGTGGTGGTGGTGAGCTCGGTGCGAAAACCGGTGAGCGTGTCCGACAGCTCCTTGCGCGCCACGGCCGAATCGGCCTGGCCCTGGGCCAGGTTCTCCAGCAGCGCCTTGCGGCTGTCCTCCAGCCGGCCGGCCACCACCTGCTGCAGGCCTTCGATGCGCTGCTCCAGTCGGCCCTCGAACACGCCAAAGGCCGCCAGCAGCTCGGCGCGGCCGGTGCGCGACTCGGTCACGGCCTGGGCCAGGCGTTCGTCCACGGCGTGGCGCACGGTTTCGAGCGTGGCCTGCGTGGTCTGCGTGAAACCGCGCATCTGCTGGGCCAGGGCCTCCATCGCGCCATCGTTGCGGGCCACGGCCAGCTGCGTGGCCTGGGCCGTCTGCTCCAGGGCCTGCAGGCGGGCCGCCAGTTCGGGCGGCAGGTCGACGCGCGGGCGGCGCAGCAGCACGAGCACCAGCAGCAACAGGACGAGGGCCAGCGCGGCCAGCAGGATGAGGGTGTCGGTGGTCAAAAGCGGGGTTGGGCTAGAAAGAGCGCACCAGGGCGGTGCGCGAAAGCAAGGCGGTTATTGTGTACGCAAACGGTTCGGTGCGGGCGTGTTCACCGGCGTGAGCGGCGCGCCCTGCTCGAAGAAGGCGATCAGGTTGTCCGCCGCCAGGTTGGCCATGGCGCGGCGCGTGGGCACGGTGGCACTGGCGATGTGCGGCGTGAGCACCACGTTGGGCACGGTGAGCAGGTCCGGGTGCACGCTGGGCTCGCCCTCGAAGACGTCCAGGCCCGCCGCCGCGATGCGCTGCTCGCGCAGGGCCACGGCCAGCGCTGCGTCGTCGACGATGCCCCCGCGCGCAATGTTGACCAGCGTGGCCGTGGGCTTCATCAAGGCCAGTTCGGCCGCGCCGATGGTGTGGTGCGAGGCCGGGGTGTAGGGCACCACCAGCACCACGTGGTCGGCCGTGCGCAGCAGCTCTTCCTTGCTGATGTAGCGGGCTTTGCATTCGGCCTCCAGCTCGGGCGACAGGCGCGAGCGGTTGTGGTAGACCACGTTCATGCCGAAGCCGTGCGCGCCGCGGCGCGCAATGCCCTGGCCGATGCGGCCCATGCCGATGATCCCGAGCGTGCTGCCATGGATGTCCGAGCCCGAGAACATGTCGTAGCTCCACTTGGTCCACTGCCCGGCGCGCAGGTAGTGCTCGCTCTCGGTCATGCGGCGCGCGGTGGCCATCAAGAGGGCAAAGCCGAAGTCGGCCGTGGTCTCGGTCAGCACGTCGGGCGTGTTGGTGCCCTGCACGCCGGCCGCCGTCATGGCGTCCACGTCGAAGTTGTTGTAACCCACGGCCATGTTGGCCACGATGCGCAGGTGCGGCGCGGCGGCGAGCAGCCCGGCATCGATGCGCTGGCTGCCGGTGGTGAAGGCGCCGTCCTTGTCGGCCAGGCGCTCGGCCAGCTCGGCCGGGGTCCAGATCACGTCCTCGGGGTTGTCCTGCACGTCGAAGTGCTGGCGCAGGCGGTCAACGATGTCGGGGAAGATCGCGCGGGCGACCAGAATGCGGGGCTTGCTCATGAAAGTTCGATCTCCAGATCAGCGAAACCAGATGAAAGTCATCACAACGAACAGCGGCACCAGAATGCCGCCCGACCACAGCATGTAGCCGAAGAAGCTGGGCATCTTCACGCCCCGGTCCTCGGCAATGGCCTTGACCATCATGTTCGGTGCATTGCCGATGTAGGTGTTGGCGCCCATGAACACGGCGCCGGCCGAGATGGCGGCCAGCGTGGGGGCCAGGGTGGTCATGAGCACGGCCGGATCGCCGCCCGCGGTGTTGAAGAACACCAGGTAGGTCGGCGCATTGTCCAGGAAGGAGCTGAGCGCCCCCGCGGCCCAGAAGTACATGGCCGGGTCGGGCGAGCCGTCTGGCCGGGTGACGGCGGCCACAATGGCACCGAACGGGCCATTGACGCCGGCCTTGAGCATGGCGATCACCGGGATGATGGTCAGGAAGATGCCCGCGAACAGCTTGGCCACCTCCTGCATCGGCCCCCAGCCGAACTGGTTGTCCTCATGCACCTTGGCGGGCGTCAGCCGCAGCGAGACCAGCGTGATGAGGATGAGGCCGGCATCGCGCACCAGGCCGGGCAGGCCGACCTCGGTGCCGGCGATGCTCCAGGCCACGGGCGACTTCCAGAACCCGCTGAGCAGCACCAGGGCCACCACGCCCCCGAGCAGCAGGAAATTGGCCTTGCCCTCGAAGCCCAGGGCCGGCGTGTCGGGCGTGGGGTCCTGCGGCAGCACCTCCTCGCGGCGATGGTAGTACCAGGAATCGAGCACGAAGAAGATCACCAGCAGGCTGCCCACCAGGAACAGCGTTTCGGGAAAGATGTGGCGCACCGTCCAGAAGAAATCCACCCCTTTGAGGAAGCCCAGGAACAGCGGCGGGTCGCCCAGCGGAGTGAGCGAGCCGCCCGCGTTGGAGACGATGAAGATGAAGAACACCACCACGTGCGCCGTGTGCTTGCGGTTGTCGTTGGCGCGGATCAGTGGGCGGATCAGCAGCATCGATGCGCCCGTGGTGCCCATGAAGCTGGCCAGCACGGCACCGATGGCCAGGATGGCGGTATTGAGCCCCGGGCTGCCATGCAGGTTGCCGCGGATGTAGATACCGCCCGCCACCGTGAACAGCGCGGTGAGAAGGATCACGAAGGGGATGTACTCGGCCAGCAGCGCATGCACCAGGCTCGCGCCCGCGGCGGATGCCCCGAACACCAGCGCGAACGGGACTACAAAGGCCAGAGCCCAGGCGGCCGTGATCTTGCCGAAATGGTGGTGCCACACCGTGGGCGCCAGCAGCGGCATGATGGCAATGGACAGCAGCACCCCGGCAAACGGCACGCCCCACAGGACGGACAGCGCGCTGCCGTCCACCTCGGCGGCCGTGGCCATGCCCGGCAGCAGGAGCAGTGCGGTCAGCAGCAGCCCGCTTGGAACCTTCATGGACAGATACTCCCTCATGGTTGGACAGGCACAGGAAGGCAGCGCCACCACGCCGCCGCGCGGGTGAGCCACCCTCACTGGGCCGTGGGAATCTCGAACACCTGGCGCAGGTAGGCCAGGTATTTTTCGTCGTCGCACATGCCCTTGCCGGGCGTGTCCGAGAGCTTGGCCACGGGCTGGCCATTGCATTGGGTCATCTTGATGACCACCTGCAGCGGCTCGTGCTCGGGCGGGCTGCCCAGGTCGTTGGTCAGGTTGGTGCCGATGCCGAAGGCCAGCTGGCAGCGGCCGCGGAACTGCTGGTACAGCTCGATGGTGCGCGGCACGGTGAGCGCATCGCTGAAGATCAGCGTCTTGGTCAGCGGGTCCACACGGTTCTTGCGGTAGTGGTCCAGCAGGCGCTCGCCCCAGGCAAACGGGTCGCCGCTGTCGTGGCGCGCGCCGTCGAACAGCTTGCAGAAGTACAGGTCGAAGTCGCGCAGGAAGGCGCTCATGCCGTACACATCCGACAGGGCAATGCCCAGGTCGCCGCGGTATTCCTTGGCCCACATCTCGAAGCCGAAGACCTGGCTGTCGCGCAGCCGCGGGCCCAGCGCCTGGCAGGCCTGCAGGTACTCGTGCGCCATGGTGCCTAGCGGCGTCACACCGAGCTTCATGGCATACAGCACATTGCTGGTGCCGGCGAACTGCCCCGGCCCCACGGGCGCACCGGGCCGGCGGTCGCCCGTGCCCAGGCGCGCGCACAGCACGCGCAGCACCTCCTCGTGCCAGGCGCGCGAAAAGCGCCGGCGCGTGCCGTAGTCGGCGATCTTGAGTTCGGACAGGCCCTCGGCCTGCAGCTGGGCGATCTTGGTGTCCAGGCGGCGGCGGCCTTCGGGAAAATTGGGCACCTTCTGCGTGTTGCGGAAGTAGACCTCGTTGACGATGGCCAGCACCGGGATCTCGAACAGGATGGTGTGCAGCCAGGGCCCACGGATGGTGATCTCGATCTCGCCGTTGTGCTGCGGCGTGATGGTGATGTACTTCTCGTTCAGGCGGAACAGCCCGAGGAAGTCCACGAAGTCGCTCTTGATGAAGCGCATGGAGCGCAGGTAGGCCAGCTCGGCATCCTGGAACTGCAGGCTGCACAGCGAGCGGATCTCGTCGCGGATCTCATTGGCATAGGGCGCCAGCTGAACGCCGGGGTTGCGGCACTTGAAGCGGTACTCGACCTGTGCCCCGGGGAATTGGTGCAGCACCACCTGCATCATCGTGAACTTGTACAGGTCGGTGTCGAGCAGGCTGGTGATGATCATTGTCGAAGCGGGCCACAGCGCAAGGCCCTGAAAGCACTGCCGGCCAACGGGCAGCAAAGCATCACAGTGTAGGCCATCGCACCGATCATTGCAGCGCAGGGCCGCAAGGGGTTTTCGCCGGGGGACGCAGGTGCCTCAGGCCCCCACCACCAGTGCCTGCAGCACCTTGCGCAGCGGCTCGGGCACGGGCACGGGGCGGCGCGTTTCGCGGTCCACATACACGTGGATGAAATGCCCGGCCGCCGCGCTCATCTCCTCGCCCTGGGCGAACAGGCCCACCTCGTAGCGCACGCTCGATCCACCCAGGCGCGCCACGCGGATGCCGGCCTCCACCGTCTGCGGAAAGGCCAGCGGGGCGAAGTAGTTGCACTGCGTCTCGATCACCAGGCCGATGGTGGTGCCGGCGTGGATGTCGAGCACACCCTGCTCGATGAGGTGGGCGTTCACGGCGGTGTCGAACCAGCTGTAGTAGACGACGTTGTTGACATGGCCGTAGACATCGTTGTCGGCCCAGCGGGTGCTGATGGCACGGAAGGCACGGTAGGCGCTGCGGGGCTGCGGCGCCGGGCGCGGCGCGGGGGAAGTGGTCGTCATGGTCAAACAGAAGAAGGAGAGGGTTGCAAGGATTTCTGCCAGCGCTGCTGGTATTGGTGGGCCACGCGCCAGGTGGCGAGCTGGGCCTTGATGGTGTCGGCAATGTCCGTGCCGTAGCCGCCGCCCATGGCAAAGGCCACGGGCACGCGGCGCTGCCAGGCCCAGTCGAACACGCGCCGGTCGCGCGCCTCCAGGCCGTCGTGGCTCAGGTGCAGGCGCCCCAGGCGGTCGCCCACATGCGGGTCGGCCCCGGCCAGGTAAAGCACCAGGCCGGGCGCAAAGCGCTGCTCCAGCGTGTCCAGCGCCTGCTCCAGCGCGGCCAGGTA
Source organism: Acidovorax sp. GW821-FHT09B03 (assembly GCF_059418305.1). Lineage (NCBI taxonomy): Bacteria > Pseudomonadati > Pseudomonadota > Betaproteobacteria > Burkholderiales > Comamonadaceae > Acidovorax > Acidovorax sp. GW821-FHT09B03. The sequence continues at coordinate 42,102 of NZ_JBWKPP010000015.1, read as the reverse complement.
TTCGTCGTCGCCGCAGCCGTCGGGCAGTTCCACGTCGAGGTCGCCCGCCTCCTTGCGGAAGGGGAAGTTGCGCGCGCCATGCAGAGAGAGCGTGAACACCGAGTCGTCGCCCTGGAAGATGCGCGCCGTGCCGTTGCCCTGGTGCACATCGAGGTCGATGATGGCCACGCGCAGTGCCAGCGGGTTGGCGCCCATGGCCGAGGCGGCGCGCGCATGTTCGTCCTGCATCAGCCGTGCCGCGACGGCCATGTCGTTGAACACGCAAAACCCGCTGCCCTTGTCGGCATAGGCATGGTGCGTGCCGCCGGCCAGGTTGCCCGCGATGCCGCCGCCCTCCCCGCCGGCCATGGCCACCCGGCAGGCCGCGATGGTGGCGCCCACCGAGCGGCGCGCGCGCTCGGCCATGGCCGGGCTCCAGGGAAAGCCGATCTCGCGCTGCGCGGGCGCAGGCAGGGTGCCGTTGGCAATCGCCCCGATATAGCCCGCCGTGTGCGCGAGCGCGAGCTCACCGTCCGATGCGGGCGGCGCCACCTGCAGGGCTACGCCGGGAAGGTGGGTGGCCACCGCATCGCGCAACAGGCGGTACTTGGCCATGGGAAAACGGTGGCCCTCGGGCAGCGGCAGCACGAACTGGTCTGCGTAATAGGCATGCATGACGCCATTGTGGCAAGGGGCGCGGTGTTGGACTGTCACCTCTAAATTGCTGCAGCGCAACAAAAAGAACTTGCAATCCCCGCTCAAGCCCCTAAAATTCAACCCATGCTGCACTGCAACATGACTCACGAAGTCAACGACAGCGCAGATTCTCTGTAAACCACCTCGGCCCGCTGGGCCCTATTCTCAGGAGATATGACATGTCGCTGACCGCTGAACAAATTCTGGCATCCCACAAGGCCAACATCGAAACCCTGTTTGGTCTGACCACCAAGGCTTTCGAAGGCGTCGAAAAGCTGGTCGAACTGAACGTGACCGCTTCGCGCGCTGCCCTGTCGGAAGCCTCCACCCACACCCAGGCTTTCCTGGGCGTGAAGGACGCACAAGAACTGCTGGCCCTGCAAGCCGGCCTGTTCCAGCCCCTGGCTGAAAAGACCGCTGCCTACAGCCGCCACCTGTACGACATCTCTTCTGGCACCGCTGCCGAATTCGGCAAGGCTTTCGAATCGCAAGCTGCTGACGCTCAAAAGAGCTTCACCAACCTGGTCGACAGCGCCGCCAAGAACGCCCCCGCCGGTTCCGAAACCGCCGTGGCCGTGATGAAGAGCGCCGTCTCTGCCGCCAACAACGCGTTTGAATCGGTGCAAAAGGCCGTCAAGCAAGCGTCGGACGTGGCCGAAGCCAACTTCAACGCCGTGGCCAGCACCGCTGCCAACGCCGCCAAGACCGCTGCTCCCCGCAAGCGCTAAGCCATCCATTGCGTCTGGAGTGTAGACTCTAGGCGCAACGCAGGGATTACCCTGATAATTCAACCCATGGCCCCGAGACGCGAAATGCAGTTCGGGGCCCCCAGTTGTCTCCTTGGATCCTCTCGAAACCCCCGTTTCTTGGATCCAATTCAAAGCCCGGTTACCCCCGGGCTTTTTTTTGCCCCGAATGCTCCTCATTTGATAGCGCTCAGGCGGCCTGCAATTTCGCTTGCCATGGATGGACCCACGCCCCTGGAGCACGGCATCAAATCCATCCCTCCCCCTTGGTTTTATTAAGAATAATTCGCGTTTGTTTTATCATCGCCCCGTCGTTACACCTCGAAAGATGCATCCCATGTCGAAGACCGTGAAAGCCCTGCTCACCGCCTGTGCACTGGCCGCTGCCGCCGGCGCCGTATCTGCCCAGGAGCAGGTGGTGAACCTGTACTCGGCACGCCACTATTCCACGGACGAAGCGCTGTACACCGGCTTCACCAAGGCCACGGGCATCAAGATCAACCGCGTGGACGCGGACGACGCCGGCATCCTGGCGCGCCTGAAGGCCGAAGGCACGGCCTCCCCGGCCGACGTGATCCTGCTGGTGGATGCGGCGCGCCTGTACAAGGGCGAGGTCGACGGCCTGTTCCAGCCCATCCAGTCCAAAGTGCTGACCGACGCCATCCCCGCCAACCTGCGCAGCACGCCCACGGCCGACGGCAGCATCGCCTGGTTCGGCCTGTCCACCCGCGCCCGCGTGATCGTCTACAACAAGGTCAAGGTGCAAAAGGAAGACGTGGACACCTACGAGGAACTCGGCGACGCCAAGAACAAGGGCAAGCTGTGCATCCGCTCGGGCTCGCACCCCTACAACCTGAGCCTGTTCGGCGCCGTGACCGAGCACATGGGCGAGCAAAAGGCCGAGGCCTGGCTCAAGGGCATGGTCGGCAACCTGGCGCGCGCCCCCAAGGGTGGCGACACCGACCAGATCAAGGCCGTGGCATCGGGTGAATGCGACATCGCCGTCACCAACAGCTACTACCTGGCACGCATGATGCGCTCGGGCAAGCCCGAAGACACGGCCGTGGTCAACAAGGTCGGCGTGGTGTTCCCCAACCAGCAATCCTGGGGCACGCACCTGAACATCGCTGGCGGCGCCGTCGCCAAGAACGCCAAGAACCGCGAGAACGCCATCAAGTTCCTCGAATACCTGGCCAGCGCCGAAGCGCAGAACTACTTTGCCAACGGCAACAACGAATGGCCCGCCGCCAAGGGCCTGAACATCGACAACCCGGCCCTCAAGGCCATGACGGGCAATGCGCCTTTCAAGAGCGAAACCATCCCGATCAGCGCCGTGGGCGCCAACACGACCAAGGTGCAGCAGATGCTGGACCGCGTGGGCTTCCAGTAAGCAGGCCCGCCAGTCCACGGAAAGCCCGGCACTGCCCGGGCTTTTTTTGCGTTCATAATTGACGTTTACGTTAACGTCACTCATTTTTCAGGAGACAGCACATGGACATCAAGGGCAAGGTTTTCATCGTGACCGGCGGCGCATCGGGTCTGGGCGAAGGCACGGCGCGCATGCTGGCCGCCCAGGGCGGCACCGTGGTGATTGCCGACATGCAGGCCGACAAGGGCGAGGCCGTGGCCAAGGACATCGGCGGCGCCTTCGTGAAGTGCGATGTGAGCAACGAGGCCGATGGCCAGGCCGTGGTGGCCAAGGCCGTGTCGCTGGGCAAGCTGGCCGGCCTGGTGAACTGCGCCGGCATTGCCCCCGCGGAAAAGACCGTGGGCAAGAACGGCGCGCACGCGCTGGCCGTGTTCAGCAAGACCATCACGGTGAACCTGATCGGCAGCTTCAACATGATCCGCCTGGCCGCCGAGGCCATGAGCAAGAATGAACCCGAAGCCACCGGCGAGCGCGGTGTGCTGATCTCCACCGCCAGCGTGGCCGCCTACGACGGCCAGATCGGCCAGGCCGCGTATGCCGCCTCCAAGGGCGGCGTGGTCGGCATGACGCTGCCGATCGCCCGCGACCTGGCACGCAACGGCATCCGCAACATGACCATCGCCCCCGGCATCTTCGGCACGCCCATGCTGTTCGGCATGCCCCAGGAAGTGCAGGACGCGCTGGCCGCCGGCGTGCCCTTCCCCAGCCGCCTGGGCACGCCGCAGGACTATGCCAAGCTGGTCAAGCACATCCTCGAAAACGACATGCTCAACGGTGAAGTGATCCGCCTGGACGGCGCCATTCGCCTGGCACCGAAATGACTCCCCCCTGAGTCGCTTCGCGCCATCCCCCCTGAGGGGGGACGCCTCCAGCGCGGCGGGGCGGCCCTTGCGCGGGGGCGCTGGCTTGGTCCGCGCCAGTTTCACGGGTGAAGGGGCGTAGTCCGAGCCCGCGCCCCAAAGCGCAGCTGCAGCGCCATCGATGCCGCAAACACCAGTGCCGCCACCAGCACCGACATCCACAGCGCTGCCGCCGCACCATACCCATCCATGACCGCCGCATAGACCACCGGCGCACAAGCGGACAGCAGAAACCCCGGCGCCACCAGCCGCCCCACGAAAGCGCCGTAGGTGCGGTGGTCGAACAGCACCAGCGGCAAGGTGCCCCGTGTGATGGTGAGCAGCCCATTGCCCGCGCCGTACACCAGTGCAAACACCACGGCCATGGCCAGCACCTGCCCCGCCCACACGCCCGCCAGGCAGGCCAGCGGCAACAGCAGGGCGGCAAACGCCCCCAGCGCCAGCGGGTGCAGCCGGGCGCCAAACAGCACCTCGGCCAGGCGCGCGCCCGACTGGCCCACGCCACGCAGCGCCGCCATCCCCACCGCCAGGGGCAGCGCCAGGCCCAGGCCCGCGAGCAGGCCCACCATGTGCGCCGACATGCCCGCGTTGAGAAAATTCACCAGCGTGGTCACCGCGGCAAACAGCGCGGCCGCCCACAGGCGGTCCGGCCCCGCAGCGGCCAGGGGCTCGGGCGGCGCAGGCGGCACCTGGGTGGCGTGCGCCGGCCCGCCAGCGCGCGGAATCGCCAGGTGCAGCGGCACCGTGAGCAGCGCCAGCGCCGCATACACCCACAGCGCCCCACGCCAACCCAGCGACTCGGCGAGCGCATGCCCCAGCGGCCAGAAGGCCGTGGAGGCCAGCCCGCCGAGCAGCGTGATCTGCGCCATGGGCCGGCGCGCGCCCTGCCCGGCCACATGGGCCAGCGTGGCAAACGCCGCGTCGTACAGCGTGAGCCGCATGGCCAGCCCGAGCACGGCCCAGGCCAGGTAGTAAGCCGCCACCCCCTTCCCGACGGCAAGCCCCAGGCAGCCGGTAAAAAGCAGCAGCGAGCCCGCCACCATCACGGTGCGGCCACCGCGCTGGTCCACCCAGCGGCCGGCCAGGCCCGACACGCCGCCCATCACCAGCAGCGCCAGCGCAAAACCTCCGTGCACCAGCGTGCGCGGCCAGCCCAGGTCGCGCACCATGGCCTCGCCGAATGCGCCGAGCATGTAGTACGAAATGCCCCAGCAGATGAACTGCGAGAAGCCCAGGCACCACACCAGCCGGCGCATCACGCCAGGGGACGCCATCACACGGCGGGCAAGGTGCCGTCGCCCGTCCCCAGGGGCCGCTGCATCAGCACCGTATCGAGCCACTGCCCGTGCTTGAAGCCCACCGACCGCAAGGCCCCGATGCGCGTGAAGCCCATGCGCGCATGCAGCGCGATGGAGCCCGCATTGCCATCGCCCTGCCCTATGGTGGCCAGCATCTGGCGCCAGGGCCCCGCCTCGCAGCGCGCGATGAGCACAGCCAGCAGCGCCGCACCAATGCCCCGCCCCGCCATGCCCTGGGCCACGTAGACCGAGTCCTCCACGGTGTGGCGGTAGGCCGAGCGCGGGCGGTACAGCGTGGCGTAGGCATAGCCCGCCACCACGCCGTCAACCTCGGCCACCAGGTAGGGCAGGCCTGCGGCACGCACGGCCGCATGGCGGGTGCGCAGCTCGTCCACGCCGGGCGGCACCTCCTCGAACGAGGCCAGGCCATGGAGCACATGGTGGGCATAGATGGCCTGGATGGCGGGCAGATCGGCGTCGGCCGCATCGCGCACATGCGGTGCTGCAGCAGAGGGTGAAGGCAGTGAGGAGGTGGGCGCGAAAGAGGAATGCATGGCGCCAGTGTGGCGCGCCGCAGGCCATAAAAGAAGCTTTTGCAACTTATGCAAAGTATGAGAAATTCTTTGCCATGGAACGCATCAACCTCGACCAGCTGCACGGCTTTGCCACCGCCATCGAACTGGGCAGCTTCTCCGCCGCGGCCCAGCGGCTGGACCTGACCCAACCGGCCGTGAGCCTGCAGGTGCGCCAGCTCGAAAAGCGCCTGGGCACGCCACTGGTGGAGCGCGTGGGCCGCGTGCTGCGCCCCACGGCCGCAGGCGCAGAGCTGCTGGTGCACGTGGCCCGCATCGACGCCGCCGTGGCCGACGCCCTGCACGCCGTGGCCCACCACGCCAGCGGCACGGCAGGCCGTGTGCGCCTGGGCACGGGCGCCACGGCCTGCATCTTCTTGCTGCCGCCGGTGCTGGGCGCACTGCGCCAGCGCTTTCCGGGCCTGGAGATCACCGTGCGCACCGGCAACACGGCCGACATCGTGCAGGCCGTGGAAGACAACACGCTGGACCTGGGCCTGGTCACCCTGCCCGCCAGCGGCCGCATGCTCGATGTGACCCCCGTGCTGCAGGACGCCTTTGTCGCCATCGCGCCCAAGGGCACCGCGCTGCCCAAAAAGGTGACGGCTGCCGACCTGGCACGCCACCCGGTGCTGCTGTTCGAACCCGGCGGCCAGACCCGCCGCATCGCCGACGCTTGGTTCGCCCGCGCCGGCGTGGCCCTGCAGCCTGCCATGTCGCTGGGCAGCGTGGAGGCCATCAAGGAACTGGTCGCCGCCGGCCTGGGCTGCGCCGTGCTGCCGGGGATGGCCGTGCAGGGCACGCATGGCAACGCGGTGGAAGTGCGCCCGTTGTCGCCGCCCCTGGCCCGCACCCTGGCCGTGGTGGTGCGCAAGGACAAGCGGCTGCACCGGGGCTTGCGCGAGACGGTGGCGGCGCTGCAGGCCCTTCAACCCGCACGCGGCAAGGTCCGCTAAGAGCGGACAAAAAAACTCGGCGAAGCGGTTCTGGCCAGGGCGTTTCATCAATCATTTCACCCCCGCGCTGGCCAGAAGAGTTTTGTTGGTCGCTCTAAGGAAAGCCGCGCAGGCTGCGGTCCTTTTTGGCCTGCTCCAGCCGGCGCTGGCGCCCCTCTTTGTCAACGGCGTCCATCTCCTCGTCCAGCAGCACCTGCCAGTCGTAGCCGACCCGCGTCTCCTTGGCCATCGTCAAACCGACCTGCACCGTGTACAGGCCATTGGGGTTCTGCCGGTCGGGTGAGTAGATCTGGATGGTTAGCTGGTACTGGCCGCAGCGCATGTCCAGCACCACCCCGCCAAAGCCATCCCGCTCACGCACGCACTGCTCGCGGTAGAACGTGGGCAACAGGTCCTTGTACTTCTCGGCCAGGGTGAAGGCGGCGGTTCGCTCCGGCAGGCTCTTGGTCGCGTAGATGTTGCCGATGGTGTAGGTCTTGGGGGTGGTGAGCAGCTCGAGCTTCTCGAACTCGGGCGGAATCTCCGGCTTGTCGACAATGATGACGGCCCGCCCCTGGCTCCAGTAGCCCATGGTGCTCGGCGACGTCACGAGGCGGGCGCCCAGGCGGTGGCCGAACAGGTCGCCATCGGTCACGCCAGCGGATGCGGCCATGCCCAAAAGGCCGCAACAGGCCACGGCGATGCACGACCGCAGTGCTGCTGCCTGCCAACCCCACCGAGGCCTTTTGCGGATCATCATGAATGTTCTCCTGCGCATAGCCTGCCCACCTGACCTGTGCAGATCGTACTGGTTTGCGCAGAGCGAAAGCCAGGCCCCGCCCCATGCCATCGCTCTCGGGCATTTGTCCTACAGGGTTGGAGATGGGCGACCCGTTTCGCGAGGCAATAGCACCGCCCGGGGTACTGCACAATCAATTGCCCACCCCCGTTGAGATCCCATGACCAAGCCCAGCAGCGCCACCTTTGCCGATTTCGTCCTCACCGCCAAAACGAAGTCCGTGCGCGATGCGCTGGCCAAGCTGCTTGCCTTGACCGATTTTCGGTACATCGGCATCTGGCGATTCCAGGACGGCATGGCCACTGCCGCCGTGCACTTCGACCGCCTCGACCCCTCCGCCATCGCATCCGGCGTGGTGCCACAAACCGCCACCTACTGCTGCTATGTGCGCGAAAGCGGTGCCCCGTTCAAGACGCCCCACGCACTGCTCGACGAACGCCTGGCATCCCATCCCGCCAAGGAAGCCGTGGCGTCGTACGTGGGCGTGCCGGTGATGGACTCCAACGGCGCCATCGTGGGCACGCTGTGCCACTACGACCTGGTGCCCCGGGATGTGGCGCAGGTCGACACCAAGCTGATGCTGCTGGTGGCCAGCTACCTGACCATGAACGATCTGGTGCCGCCGTACCCGGCTGTCACGACCTGACGCGAAGCAGGCGGAAGCATCGACGGGTCAAGTCGATAGCGCGAAGGGACCATACGCGGGCAGCCATTCGGGCAGATGCTGCGGCAGGTCTACCTCGTCTATCCCGATGTCGAACATTCCGTCATCGAAGTTCACTCCACAGACCTGCATGGCCGCTTGGTGTGCCGCATGAAAAGCCTCCAAGCGCTTGCCGTCCACATCCGCGAAGTTGTGGTCGTCGGGGCAGCCCATGTCGTCCCAGCATTCGATTTCAAACCTCGCGTCCATGGCCTGCTCAAGGGTCACCCCGAGGCGCTCCAGGGTGGCCACGGCGGCTGCCTTTGCCCGCTCCAAGGTCTCAGGCGAACAGTTGAGGTGTGGTGCGTAGATCGAGATCGTGTGTGTCATGGTGGGGCGCTCCTTTCAGGTGTTCTACCGATGGCGGTGTGAGCAGTCGCTGTGCTTGCTGGACCGTGCCGAATAGCCATGTGCCCACGTCGCGGGCCTCGATGGATACGACACTGCGCTTGTCCTGTTGCGCCCGTGGTCGTCGGGTCGTCGGGTCCAACTTGGGCTTGTGCATGCGGGACATCACCGGGTGGTCGTCAGCGTTGACCGTGAGCATCGAATAGCTCTCGAAGGGCTGCCCCGTCACTCGATCAACCCACGTATTCCACAGGCCCGCCAGCGCCCACGGCCTACCGTCAACCCGATGGAATCGCCACCACACATTGGCGCCGGACTCCCAGCAGGGCTCATCGAAGCTCAAAGCGGGGATCAGGCACCTCTGCCCGCTCAGCCACGGATCGCGGTAGCTCGGCTTGAACACCAACTCCTCCGACCTGGCGTTGCTGGTGGGGAAGGCCACTTGGGGTGTCGCGGAGAAGCTCGGGATGAGCCCCCATTGGCCAATGACCAGCTCAACGGGTCTGGCGCCACCATCGGGTGCTCTCCTCACGAAAGGGCCCACGTATTGGGGGTGCAGCACCTCCTCCCACCAGCGATAGGGGTTGCGGTTGCCTATGTGCCAGTCACGCTCAAGGTCGCGCTCGTGGGGAGGGATGTACCGGGTGCACATGGTGTAATACTGTACATAAATACAGTATTTTCAGCTACAGTCACCCCCATGCGGGTCAAGGTCATGTTGGTACGGGAAGAGGGTCAGTTGCATGTGCCCGTGAGGCGCAGGGGCTACGGCGACCTATGGCTGAAGCACGAGAGGTCGGTGGGCGAGGACAAGACCTATGAGGTGCTGGAGGCCTTGGGATCAGGCTTTCCGAAGCTGTACGAACCTCGGGTGACCTACATCACGGCCGGCATGATCCGGTTCATTGGCTACGAGCGGGTAGACAAGGTTTGGTACATGCAGGAGTGGCACTGTGAAATCGACCGATCCAAATAGGCTGCTGTGGGTCGGCGGTGCTGACGAGAACATCCCCAGGGGCCACCCTACCCTGCTCCGAGTTCCCGCCAAGAATGACGTGGTAATGGATGACCGGGTGCTGCAGCTGCCGTTCGATCACTACGAGGTGCTGCGCCACGGCGAGTTATGCACGGTGATGGTCATTGCGACCGGCGAGGTGGTGTTTCAGGGCGAGGGGCGCGCCGAGGTGGTGGTGTCTCGGGCGCCGTTTTGATACCCGTGCTTCAAAGCCAAATGGGCATCGCTACCGCCTCAGGCTTTAAGGAAATCGAAGCGCCAACTGTTTCGTGCGTCCATGTTCGCGCCCTCATGTACAACTCAAGCCAACCGCACAAGACCTTCAGGCTCTTGCACGAGGCTTTAGGCGGAAACTAACGCCAAGACGGTTGATCGCGTTCATGGCTGCAATGGTCAGGGTCAAGTCCACCAAGTCCTTTTCGCCGAACACAGCCAGGGCAGCGGCATAGGCTTCGTCTGATGCGTGAGTCTCGCTTACCCGCGTGACTTCTTCCGACCACGCCAACGCTGCACGTTCTTGTTCGGTGAACAAATACTGGGCCTCATGCCAGGCTGGTACCAATACTGCCTTGTCAATCGACATCCCCTCTTTAAGCAGATCACGAGTATGAATGTCGATGCAGTGAGCGCATCCGTTCATCTGCGATACGCGCAGAAAGACAAGGTGGATGAGTGTGCTGGGCAGATCGGTGTCATTGACGACGTAGTGATGCAATGCGCCGACCGCCTTTGCGCCTTCGGGGGAGACAGCGAACCAATTCGCACGATTCATGATGTTCAGTCCTTCCTGGATGTGGTTGTCGATGGCCAACAATCGACCCATCACATCCAAGACGGACGAACTCGCGCCTTGTGACATATTGCGCCTCGCCAAACATGCTCCGACGGGTCACGCTGAAGTTGCCGCGTGCACCCTACCCTGCTCCGTGTGCCCGCCAAGAACGACGCCGTTGTGGATGACCGGGTGCTGCCGCTGCCCATTGATCACTACGAGGTGCTGCGCCACGGGGAATGGTGCACGGTGATGGTCATAGCGACCGGTGAAGTGGTGTACCAGGGTGAGGGGCGCGCTGAGGTGATGGTTGCGCGGGCGCCGTTCTGAAATTTGCCTGACCTTTAAACATCTAATTCTGATTGACCACTATCTCGCTCACCAAGGGCTGCGCCACCACCTTGCAAGGCCTTTTTGTAGTTTCTTTCCAAGGTCTCATAACCGAAAGATTTTTTGGTAAAGTCACTACGGAAAATTTCTATGGCAGCGACTTGGGAATTCAAATTTTCCGACAACAAATGCAACCTTTGATTGGAATGCTCCCAGGTGTCTTCTGTCGCACGAGACATCAGCTTTCCACTTCTGGTACCCAGCAGCGGTGTATCCATTGCAATATTAGATAAATACTCTCTTCGTGCCGACAAAAAACGAAGATGGTAATATCCGGATGCCGTTATTTTCACATAGTCACTAATTTTTAGGCCCGAAGTTTTTTGATGATCAGCAACAATCAAGCCCCTAGGAAGCATATTTTCCATGCAATGCATAACGTCTTCTCTTAGGTATCCAAAATCCGACATCGCAGCGATTATTTTACCCACCTCAATATAGCCCTCTATACTGAATGCATAGACCTCTTTTCGCCTCTGAGCCAGATGCTCCAATATTTCCGGGCCAAGAAATGAATTGCCGGATTTTCCATTGTCATTGAAATCCAATATATTCGCAATATAACCCCTTTTGGCTGAATAGAACAAATGATTTGTTCTCATGAGGATTTTTATAATAAGCCATTCGGGTATTTGGTGCTTGCCACCTTGAGTTATGCTGAAAATTGCCTCTTCCGGAAGGTATCCCGAACGAAGGATTTCAGTGAACATCTCTAGACCACGTCGCGTATCACGGCCTGAAACAGCCTCAAGTATCAATCCAATTTTTCTCGTCTGATCGAAAATTGATACATACAAAGTTGCCAAATAGTGTCCCAGTCTGGTAGATGGGTACTCGATAGACATACCATTTTTCAACTGATAGGTCAATTTTGATGTTGCGGGCTGCCCCAAAAATTCAATCGCGAGTTGAAGCCGCTTCTTAATTACGTTTATAAATCTAGGAGCGGATATCCTAAACGCAAATGGCTTCAAGAAGGCATCCAGGGGAGGCTTATTTCGAAACGCATCAAATGTCTCATCCCGAAGTGAAAGAATGCACATGCATCGCGCTTGCGCCTTGAACCATTGTACCGTTTGAAAAACTTTAAGTTGCTGATCTCGGTCTCTACGATCTACATTATCAAAACAGACCACCACGGGGACATCGCAAACACTTGCATGATATTTTATTGCCGCGAAGCAAAGTTTTTTTGAATCTGATTGCCATTCAATCAATTTTTCCGCTCGAAGTGACGCAGCCTTTTCTGGAAAATCTTTAAGCTCTTGGAGCGGCCCCCGTTCAAGGGCATTTATTTCATTAGCAAAATATCGCTTTAAATTTGAATTATCATGAAAGTCAGGAAACAGACGAATGAAATCCTCCACGGCCTGTTCACACATCCATTGCTCAACATTTTCTAGAGCATCAGTAGCCTCATTAAAATTTATCTTCAACTGGATCAAGGTTTCACGTATCTCGTCCGGGACAAGATACCGAAAATACCTATCCAGGAACATTGACTTACCTGCACCCACTCCGCCGACCAAAAGAATGAGCGGATCTGGCACCGACTTTTTATCCCGAACGGCTCTAATCAAAGCAGTATCAAACTGATCAGCATGTTTTTTAGTGGTATCAACGGTGGTCACGTCTCGTTGATTGGGTATTCTTTCCTTTAAGAGAGCTTGGAGAGTCCCTTCGTACTCAGTCACCTCGTTGGAAGTGACGTAGGCTCTTTTTAAAATATCCTCTGATATTGCTCCCTCTGTGGGGTCAAAAAACTTTCGCAGTATGGGTGTAAGTTCTACAGCAAAGGTGTTTGAAGCAATGGTCTCATTCTGTCTACTAGCTCCGCCTATTTGATTGAGACCCCTACTCCACTTCTCCAGTACTAAGCGTGACCTTAATTCGTTAGCATGTTTTATCGTCGCCTCTCTCCCAAGCTCCTCCTTCAGTTTTGCAAACGATGCCGAACTAGCAATTGCCGAATCAAGAGCAATACATACGGCCTCGCCTTCAGCATCCCATGGACAATATTTTAACTCTCTTCCATTAATCGCCATGCAATATTTAACAGGGCTTATTCCCGATGCATATCTTTTATTTATTTCATGAGAATAGAGCAATGCCTCTCGCAAACCTTCATCGACCGAAACATCAACATCCTTGACTTCTACCACTATGGTGGGCAGCCCGCCAATATAAATCACATAGTCCGGGAAATAGCCAATCTTCTTGCCAGCTCCTTTATCGATGCTTGTAGGAGAAATATAATCTTTTGTTTTTATTTCCTCAGAGTAGAACTTTAGAAAATTCAAAAGCAGCGGATACACAAGCTTTTGCTCAACGTCACTTTCTGATCCGAGTGCATTCAAATCAAATTCCATGAGCATTCATCCTCTAAAGTTTTTTGGATTGTAGTAAGTATGGAGGCTAAACCCGGAGTTGACTAGCGAAAAACTACTTGAGCAGTGGCCTGCCGTACCTGTCGAAGATATGATGCCTCTAGCCCAGTGTTCGCATCACTCGACAATCAATGCGACCACACCTTTCATCGCTACCTTCATCTTTACCTGATCACACGAACTCGACATGTCCAACTACAAAGCACTCATCGCCCGCAAAGCCGAACTTGACCGCCTCATAGAGGAGACCCGCAAGGCCGAGCAGTCAGGCGCTATCGCAGAAGCACGCGCCCTGATCGCTGAGTTCGGACTGACTTCTGAGGATGTGTTCGGGGGCGCCAAGAAGGCCCGCACGTCCAGCACCAAGGGCACTACAGTGGCGGCGAAATACCGCGATCCCGCGACAGGAGCCACATGGACAGGTCGGGGCCGTGCTCCTGGGTGGATCGCTGACAAGGACCGCTCTGCTTTTGCCATTTGAACAGTCCAAGCCAAGGGCTTGAGGCTAGCCAGCGTTGCAGATCCTGCTGAAGTTGTTGTGCAGCCTATCTAGCGCTTGAGCAAATCCGCTGGGGACAAAAGCTACGGTGGAGGCTGAACACAGCGATGAACAATCTTGATTCGATACTTGAAGCCGCCACGGCAGGGATAGAAGATCAATACATCCGTTTGAAGATTCATGGCGGGCCTTCCGTTTTTCGAGAGAGGGTTTATTGCTATGAGCTGTACCACCAGATGCGTCTGCGCTGGCCCACAGCCAGCCCTTACGTTCTCAACGGAGAGGTTGACAAGCGCGCACACCCACTCCTGAGAGAGCCAGAGGTGTCCCAGTCAAAACCAGATCTTTTGGTGCATGTACCCGGCGATTGGCAGGGGAACTTCGCAATCATTGAAGTCAAGCACTCTCTTGCACTAGATGGCATCCGAAAAGACCTCTGTACCCTCCACGCGTTTCTAAAACAAGTTGACTACAAGAAAGCCATCTACCTGATCTATGGCGATCAAGCAACTCCTCGTGGCGCGCGCATTGTCGAGTCCGTTGCAAGTAAGTATTCCGAGCTTGGACCAATCGAAATTTGGCTGCATTCTGAGGCAGGCGCTCCAGCAGTACTGCATACGACCATCCACCGAACCGCAGAAAATCTAACATTGCATTCGTCATCTGCGCTTCCCTCTCATACACGCCATGTACAACGAGATACTTGAATTCGCGAGAGCTTTTGGAACACCCATTGCCGCTTGCTTAGGTGCCTATGTAGCGTATCGTTTTGGCTCCATCCAGGCAGACATTGCCAAAACTCAAGTGGGAATCGCCAGCAGGCAGGCGGAAACCTCAAGGGACGCCGCGCTCACCGCCAGGAACAAACTGCGAATGGACATGTATGAGGAGCGCCTAAGGATCTACAACGCCGTTATGGCCATGTTCGGCGACCTTGGTGTGTTGGGGCACATGAACAGTGAGTCTGAGCGCAAGTATCTTCAAGGCATCGTCAGTGCTCGATGGGTTTTCGGCAAGGAGATGAAAGAGTTCCTGGAAGGACGCGTCTGGGCTGCAATGGCTGAATACGTTGCTGCGCAGAACAACTACAACGACAACGCTGAGACAAGCTACCGCGCCGAACTTGCAGCAGCCAAGGCAGAACGGCGGAAAGAGCTTTTGGCACTTAGAGAAGAGGTTGACCAGCGCTTTGCAAAGTTCATGGAGTTCGAGAGGGCTGATCCACTTGATCGACTACTCAACTGATCCACACCATCCACTACAGCATCGCCAGTGAAGATCACACCACCATAGTCACCATCAATGCATCCGGCATCAATCCGTGCGCCATCTATCCCCTCAATGAGCACCGACCAAGCCACCCCGCATCGAGGCCCGCCACACCTGCACATAGCCGCCACCGATGCTGCTCATCATCAGGTCATAGCCGACAGTTCGCAGACCCGAGCAGTCCGCTGAGCCTTGCACCTCAACAACCTCGCCGCTGAACCCACCGAACAGCACCGACCCGCGATGCCCGCAGCCATCAACCGCTGATGTGCGCAGCATCAACCACATCAATGACTGCCGCCCCAAAGCAAAAAGGCCACCCCGAAGGGTAGCCTTTTACTGCCAATGAATGGCTCCTCGACCTGGGCTCGAACCAGGGACCTACGGATTAACAGTCCGGCGCTCTACCGACTGAGCTATCGAGGAAC
>NZ_JBWKPP010000015.1:0-26878 GCF_059418305.1 Acidovorax sp. GW821-FHT09B03 | reverse complement strand
TGGCTCCTCGACCTGGGCTCGAACCAGGGACCTACGGATTAACAGTCCGGCGCTCTACCGACTGAGCTATCGAGGAACAAGACTTAGATTATATACACAAAATTCGGGCGTTTTCCAGTCCGGGTGCTGTTGCGTGCAATCTGGAGGAAAGTTTTGGCGTTGCGCAGGGCACTGCCACGCCTCGCCCCACGGCTGCGGGGCTGCCGGCCTTGCGGCATGATGTGTGGCTGCTGTCTGCTTGCTTGCTGACCGCGATGACGACGACCACCGCCTTTCTCCTTCCCACACCATGACCATCCACACCATCCTGAAGATGGGCGACCCGCGCCTGCTGCGCGTGGCCCAGCCCGTGACCGCGTTCGATACGGACGAGCTGCACCTGCTGGTGCGCGACATGCTGGAGACGATGCAGTCCGTCAACGGCGCAGGGCTGGCGGCGCCCCAGATCGGGGTGGACCTGCAGTTGGTGATCTTCGGCTCCAACGAGCGCAACCCACGCTACCCAGACCGGCCCATCGTGCCACCCACGGTGCTGATCAACCCGGTGATCACGCCGCTGGGCGAGGAGGAAGAGGAGGACTGGGAGGGCTGCCTGTCGGTGCCGGGCCTGCGCGGCAAGGTGCCGCGCTGGTCGCGCATCCGTTACACGGGGTTCGATCTGTATGGCGACCCGATCGACCGCACGGTGGATGGCTTCCATGCCCGCGTGGTGCAGCACGAGTGCGACCACCTGATCGGCAAGCTGTACCCGATGCGGGTGCGGGACTTCACGCAGTTTGGGTACACAGAAATCCTGTTCCCTGAAATAAGCGCTCAGGAAGATGACTGAACCGCATACTTAGGTAGAGCTCAGGCGCCCCGCCCTGCCCCATCGGGATCCGTGCGCGCATCCAGCTTGAGCTGCAAAAAGGCCAGGTCCAGCCACTGGCCGAATTTGGTGCCCACTTCGGGCAGCAGGCCCACCTGGGTGAAGCCCAGGCGCTCGTGCAGCTGGATCGATGCGGTGTTGCCGGCCTCGATGCCGGCGACCATGACGTGCTTGCCGATGGCGCGGGCACGCTCGATAAGGGCCTGCATCAGCAGCTTGCCCAAGCCTGCGCCGCGCGCGTTCTGGTGCACGTACACGGAATGCTCGATGGTGTGGCGGTAGCCGTCGAAAGCGCGCCAGTCGCCAAACGAGGCGTAGCCGGCCACGGCACCCTGGTCGTCGATGGCGACGAGCACGGGGTAGCCCAGGCGCTGGCGGTCGGCCAGCCAGGCGGCGCGGTTGGCTGCGTCCACCAGGGTTTCGTTCCAGATGGCGGTGGTGTTGGCCACGGCGTCGTTGTAGATGGCAAGGATGCCTTCGATGTCGCCCGTGTGGGCATCGCGTATCTGCAGGGTCATGGCTTGGCTGTCAGGGGTTGCACGGCTTTCCATCCACTATGATGGACGAATGAGGTATTTTGGTGGATTATTGTCTACCATGATGAAACACATGTCCACCAAAGTAGATTTGACAGTCGATAGCCTGAGCCAGCGCATTGGCGCCCGCGTGCGCATCGAGCGCGAGGGCCGGGGCTGGTCGCTGACCGATCTGGCGGCGCACTCCGGCGTGTCGCGGGCCATGGTGCACAAGCTGGAGCGGGGCGAATCGAGCCCCACGGCAACGCTGCTGGCACGGCTGTCGGGCGCGTTCGGGCTGAGCATGTCGCAGCTGATCGCCCGCGCCGAGGCCAAGGAGGGCCGGCTGCTGCGCCGGGCCGACCAGCCCGTGTGGACGGACCCGCAGACCGGCTATGTGCGCACGCACGTATCGCCCCCCTCCGACCTGCCGCTGGACCTGGTGCAGGTGGTGCTGCCCGCCGGTGCGCAGGTGCCCATGCCGGCTGCTGCCTATACCGCGAAGCGGCAGCTGATCTGGGTATTGCAAGGCTCGCTGGTGTTCATGGAGGGCGACACCCGGCATGCCATGGATGCCGGCGACTGCCTGGAACTGGGGCCGCCTGCGGACTGCGTGTTCAGCAACGAAACGGCTGCGGACTGCACCTACGCCGTGGTGGTGCTGCGCGGCGTTTGAGCCGCCCCCCCTTGTCGCCACGGCCCGGGCAGGACAGCGAGCACCAGCGCAGCCGACAGGGTCCTACAGCCCGCCGTGCGCTGCGCCCCTAGCATCAAGGCTTCTTCCCCGAGGAGCACGCCATGCCCGACAGCACCACCCCGAAACCCGGCCACCACCAGTATGGCTTGAAAGACGCGTCCGGCACGCTGGGCGAGACCTATGCCAACCGCCCGGGCGGAGAACAGCCGGGGGTGGGCCCGTTGGATGCGGTAGACCCCTCGGGCCACCGGCTGGGTGCGATCGAAGAGCACCCGGATCCCAAGCCGGCGTCGCGCCAGGGCACGGGTGTGACGGGCGAGACCGACGACAAGCAGCGCTAGGCCAAGCGCCAACGCGAGGCCCTCCACCATGCCCGACATTCCGCACGATGCCGATACGGACCGCCGTTTCATCAGCCTGGCGCAGGACCACGAGATCCACGCCTGGACCACCTCCCTCGAATGCTCCGAACAGGAGCTGCGCGACGCGGTGGCGGCCGTGGGCAACTCGGCGGATGCGGTGCTCAACCACCTGACGCGCAACAAGGATTGACTGGCTTCAGGCCATTCGCAGCCGCCCAGCCGCGGCATCAGGAAGCCTGCCGCTCCAGCAGTTGCTGGAGGGCCGCCAAATCCTTGCGCACATGGGCCACGTCGGCCTCGAAATTGGCCTGGCCCACGCCCTCGAAGCGCAGCACCACAAAGCTCAGCAGGCTGCCATGCCCACCACACGGCGTGACGCGCAAGGCGTTGTGCACCGTGGTTCCGTCGGGCAAGGTCACGTCGTGGTCGAGCACGCCGAAGGGGTTGTGCGGCGCCATGTCGACCCGGACCTTGCCCATGGGCGAATCGGTGAACCACTGGCCATCGCGCTGCTCGATGCCTGTAGCCAGGCCCGATGCCCAGAGCGGCAGGTTCTCCATGCGGTGGGCAAAGTCATAGACGGTGTTGGCCGCCACCGCCACGGGCTGGCTGACGACACGGGCTTCTTGAACGGTTGCCACGGGGATTGCCTTCCATCAGTGTTCGGATGCTCAGCGATGGTAGGCCAGCCGCGGGGGGCACGCCCGCGATTTCCGGTGCAGTCCTACAGCTCAGGCCGCCTTCACGTCGATGTGGTACAGGCCCCAGGGGCACAGCGCAAAGCGCTCCTTCACGGGCTTGTCCTTGAAGGGCGCGACGTTGTCCGCGTCGTACACGGCCCACTGTGGCCCCAGGCCGCCCAGCGCCATGGGCTGGCCGTCCAGGCGCGTAGCCACGATCATGCGGTACTGCGCGGCATCGGCCAGGCTGACGGCGACGTTGTAGCCGTCCACTGCGCGCAGGCCCAGCTGCACATTGCTGCCGCGCGGCACGCCAGCGGCTTCGAGCACGGTGACCAGCAACGGGCCTTCCAGGGTATGGACCTTGTTGTCGTACTCCAGCGTGGGCTTGATGGTCACCGCGGGCAGGCGCTGCAGCGCAGTTGCGTCGAACGCGAAGGCCTTGCTGAACTGGATCTTGTGCTTACCCATCATCTGGTCGATGACAGGGTCGAGCGCGCCGCGGTTGGTCTTGCCGACGGCACCGCTCACGGTCAGCAAGACGGGCTGGGCAGCGCCGGCCTTGGCATTGGGGGCTGCGATGGCGCTGGTGGCGGGCAGCACGCCGGCCAGGCCGATGGTGGTGACGAAATGGCGCTTGTTGATCATGTTGGTTCTCTCCTGTGTTGTGTGGTGCGCAGATTTGCGGCGGGCCGTAGGGTGCGTCCAGCGCCCCGGAGTGTCAAGTGCCGATTGGCTGCCGCGCCCTCTCCCCCTTCTTTGTTCTAGTACAAAGTGCACCCTGCGCAGTACAAAGTGGCCCACCGTGCAGCTTCGTATGATGGATACCGCCCGCCCACCACGATCCAGCCCACTGAACGCACCATGCCCCTGAACAGAACGATGCGCCCCTGTATTGCCGCCGCCATGCTGATGGCCGCGGCCCCACTGGCCAGCGCCGCCAGCTTCGACTGCACCAAGGCCAAGTCGCCCATGGAAAAGCTGATCTGCTCGGACGCCCCGCTCTCGGCGCTGGACGAGCAGCTCAACACCGCCTTCAAGGACGCAGTCACCCGCTCCAAGGCCCGGCCGCAGCTGGTGCAGTGGCAGCGCGAGTGGCTCAAGTCGTACGAGGTCACACAGTGCAAGGATGCGCGCTGCCTGGCCCAGGAGTTCTCGGGCCGCATTGCGCTGCTGCAAAGCGTTGCGCCCGCCACCGGGCCCGGTGCGCAGTGGAATGGCAGCTACACGCGCTACCTCCAGGGCAAGCCCGACAAGGACAGCGCCAGCCTGGCCGTCGTCGGCCTGCAGGGCGGCAAGGTCTACCTGGCGGGCGACGCCGTCTGGTATGGCCCCAACGCCGCCAATGGCCAGGTCAACGTGGGTGAGATACGGGGCGTGGGCACCCTGCGCAACGGGCTGCTGGCGTACGACAGCGACGGCTGCACGGCCACGCTGGCCCTGCAGCGCGGCGGCTTGGCCGTGAAGGAGGACGACGGCTGCGGCGGAATGAACGTGAGCTTTGTGGGCGAGTACCGGCGCAAGTAGCGCAAACACCACGGGCCTGCGTCAGCCGCGGTGCTTGCCGCACAATCAAACCATTCATTCGTCGTTCCTTCGCATCCCTGCCTCGCCCCCATGCCCGCCCAACTCCCCTGGCTGGAACCCCATGACCCCTTCCCCAGCCCGGCGAGCGCCTGGGGCCCCGACGATCCGGCGCCCGGGCTGCTGGCCGCCGGGGGCGCTCTGGATGTGAAGCACCTCAGGGCGGCCTACGGGCAGGGCACCTTCCCCTGGTTCAGCGAGGGCCAGCCCATCCTGTGGTGGGCGCCCGACCCGCGCATGGTGCTGCCGGTGGCCGAGTTCCGGCTGCACCGCTCGCTGCGCAAGACACTGCAGAAGTTTGCCGCCAGCGGCAGCCACTGCGAGGTGCGGGTGGACACGGCCTTCGGCCAGGTGATACGCGCCTGCTCGTCCACGCCGCGCGAGGGCCAGGCGGGCACCTGGATCGTGCCCGACATGGTGCGCGCCTACGAGGCGCTGCATGCGGCGGGCTCGGCCCACAGCGTGGAGACCTGGGTCGACGGCCAGCTGGTAGGTGGCCTGTACTGCGTGGCGCTCGGGCGCGCGGTGTTCGGCGAGTCGATGTTCGCGCATGCGACCGATGCCTCCAAGATCGCGCTGGCGGCGCTGGTGGCGATTTGCCGCGTGCACGGCGTGGCGCTGATCGACTGCCAGCAGAACACGCGCCACCTGGCGTCAATGGGGGCGCGCGAGATCCCGCGCAGCGAGTTCCTGGGCAAGATCGCCGCGGCGCAAGACCTTCCGGGCGGCACCTGGCGTTTCGAGCCCGTATACTGGAACCAACTGTTGCCCCACCCCTCGCCCATGGCATGACGCAACTCAACGACCTGCCGCTGCAGACCTTGCAGTTCTATGCGACAGCGCCCTACCCGTGCAGCTACCTGCCGGACCGGCAGGCGCGTTCGCAGGTCGCCACGCCCAGCCACCTGATCCAGAGCGATGTGTATTCGGGCCTCGTGGCCACGGGGTTCCGGCGCAGCGGCATGTTCACCTACCGCCCCTATTGCGATGGCTGCCAGGCCTGCACCCCGCTGCGCGTGCGCGCGCAGGAGTTCCGGCCCGACCGCAGCCAGCGCCGCGCTGCGGTGCAGCATGGCGCGCTGCAGGCGCGCGTGCTGCGCCTGTGCTTCGTGCCCGAGCACTACCAGCTGTACCTGCGCTACCAGAACGGGCGCCATGCAGGCGGCGGCATGGACCAGGACAGCATCGACCAGTACACCCAGTTCCTGCTGCAAAGCCGCGTCAATTCGCGGCTGGTGGAGTTCCGCGAGGTGGATCCGGAAACCGGTGAGCCGGGGGCGCTGAAGATGGTGTCCATCCTCGACGTGCTCAACGACGGCCTGTCGGCCGTGTACACCTTCTACGAGCCCGAGGCGCGGGCCAGCTACGGCACCTACAACGTGGTCTGGCAGATCGAGCAGGCGCGCTCCATGGGCCTGCCCTATATCTACCTGGGCTACTGGATCGAGGCCAGCCCCAAGATGAACTACAAGGCGCGCTTTTTGCCGCATGAGATCCGCCAGGGCAGCGAATGGCGGCGGGTGGACCAGCGTCACCCAGGTGCCAGCGGCTGACGGCTTCCAAGGCGCCCGATGGTGCCGTTGCATTTCACAAGGTAAGATGCGGCGATCAGAGGATGTTGTGGATATCCCTTACTCCACACCATTCCCGCATTCCTGCCGCCCATGAAAAAAATCGACCCTGGTATCCCGATCAAACCCAGCGTCCAGGTACTGGAGCGCATGTTCACGCTGATCGACGTGCTCGCATCGCGCGAGGACGCCATCTCGCTCAAGGAGATCAGCGAGAAGACGGGGCTGCACCCGTCCACCACGCACCGCATCCTGAACGACCTGACCATCGGCCGCTTCGTGGACCGACCCGAGTCGGGCAGCTACCGGCTGGGCATGCGCCTGCTGGAGCTGGGTAACCTGGTCAAGGCCCGCCTGAGCGTGCGCGATGCGGCCCTGGCCCCGATGCGCAACCTGCACAAGCTGATCCAGCAGCCGGTGAACCTGAGCATGCGCCAGGGCGACGAGATCGTGTACGTGGAGCGCGCCTACAGCGAGCGCTCGGGAATGCAGGTGGTGCGCGCCATCGGCGGCCGCGCGCCGCTGCACCTGACCTCCACCGGCAAGCTCTTCCTGGCGCTGGACGACCCGCAGCGCGTGCGCGCCTACGCCACCCGCACCGGGCTGGCGGGCCACACCCGCAACAGCATCACCCAGCTGCCCGTACTCGAGCGCGAGCTGGCCAAGGCGCGCCAGTACGGTACGGCCCGCGACAACGAGGAGCTGGAGCTGGGCGTGCGCTGCATGGCGGCCGGCGTGTACGACGACCAGGCCAAGCTGGTGGCCGGACTGTCCATCTCGGCCCCGGCCGACCGGCTCGACGAGGGCTGGATGGCCAAGCTGCAGGCCACGGCGCAGGAGATTTCGCTGGCGCTGGGCTATGTGCCGACCAAGGTGCCCACCTCGCCCCTGTCCTCCTCCCTGCACGGCAGCGAGGTCCTGCACACACCGGTCGAGTGATCGCCGAAGGGCGCGCAGCCCCGGCCTGAAAAACAAAAAACCCCGGGAGCCTGCGCCACCGGGGTTTTTTTGTTGCCCTGGCCGCCACAGGGTGGGTGCCAGGGGCGGTGGTGATTAATCCATCAACCGTTGGAGCTGTGCACCACCGTCTTCACGGGGCTGATGGCGGCGGGCATGGATTCGACCCAGTGGCGCACGCGCTCGGCGTCGCCCAGGCGGCTGAACTTGCCCGCGGAATCCAGGAACACCATGATGATCTTGCGGCCGGCCACCTGCGCCTGCATCACCAGGCAGCGCCCGGCTTCGGAGATGTAGCCAGTCTTTTGCAGGCCGATGTCCCAGGTGGGGTTCTTCACCAGGCCATTGGTGTTGTTGAACTGCAGGGTGCGCGCACCCAGAGCCAGCTCGTAGCCGGGCGAGGTGGACAGCTCGCGCATCACCGGGTCGCCATGGGCCACGTTGACCAGGGTGGCCAGGTCGCGGGCGCTGCTCTGGTTGCGGCTGGACAGGCCCGTGGGCTCCACGTACTTGGTGTCGGTCATGCCCAGGAGGCGCGCCTTGGCATTCATCTGCGCCACGAACACATCGAGGCCACCGGGGTAGGTGCGGCCTAGCGCATGGGCGGCGCGGTTCTCGCTGGACATCAGGGCCAGATGCAGCATTTCGCCGCGGGTCAGCGTGGAGCCCACCGTCAGGCGCGAGCGGCTGCCTTTTTCGGTGTCCACGTCGTCCTGGGTGATGGTGAGCTGCTCGTCCATGGGCAGCTTGGCCTGGGAGATGATCAGGCCGGTCATGAGCTTGGTGAGCGATGCGATCGGCAGAACGGCATGGTCGTTCTTGCTGAGCAGCACTTCATGGGTTTCCTGGTCAATCACCAGGGCCACGCTGGACTTGAGGTCCAGCGGGTCATTGACTTCGTGCAGGCCCGCCAGTTGGCCGAAGGAAGGCTTGGCGGGGATGAAGGCCACGCGGGTGGCGGCCTTGGAGGTCTTGGCGGTGATGCGCACCGGCTTGGCGGCAACGGCGGCCTTGCGCGGGCCGGCGGACTTCTTGGCGGTGGCCGATGCCACCTGCTTCTTGGCGGGCGCCTTCTTGCGCTCGTTGGCGTGTGCCATGGGCGACGCGAGCGCCGCACTCACAACAACAAAGCCCAGAAGCTGGAAAAAACGGTTCATTGCGGTGCTGCGGCCATGGTGCATCAAAGTGCTCCAAAGGGTAAGAAGTGTGGGCCAGTGTACAGAATCAAAAAAAGTCGCGCAAGATCAAGACCTTGCGCGACTTTCCAAGAAAGTGAATGAATTATAAATTCAACACTTATCCCTGTGCAGCCACCCGGTCAGCTTTACTTTGTAATTTGTTCAACGCGCTGAGGTAGGCCTTGGCTGACGCGACCACGATATCGGGGTCAGCGCCCACTCCGTTGACCACGCGGCCGCTGTTCTGCAGGCGCACGGTGACCTCGCCCTGGCTCTCGGTGGAGCCGCTGATGGCGTTGACGGAATACAACACCATCTCCGCACCACTCTTGACGTGGGACTCGATGGCCTTAAGCGACGCGTCCACCGGGCCGTTGCCCTCGGACTCGCCGCGCACCTCGTGGCCGTCCACCGTGAAGACGATGCGCGCACGGGGTTGCTCGCCGGTCTCGCTTTGCTGGAACAGCGAGACGAAGCCGTACTGCTCCTTCTCGGCCGTCACGCTTTCGTCGCTGACCAGGGCCAGGATGTCCTCGTCGAAGATCTCGCTCTTGCGGTCGGCCAGCTCCTTGAAGCGGGTGAAGGCGCTGTTGACCTCGGTCTCGCTGTCCAGGCTCACGCCCAGCTCCTGCAGGCGCTGCTTGAAGGCATTGCGGCCGCTCAACTTGCCCAGCACGATCTTGTTGGCGCTCCAGCCCACGTCTTCTGCGCGCATGATTTCGTAGGTGTCGCGCGCCTTGAGCACGCCATCCTGGTGGATGCCGCTGGCGTGCGCGAAGGCGTTGGCGCCCACCACGGCCTTGTTGGGCTGCACCACGAAGCCGGTGGTCTGGCTGACCATGCGGCTGGCAGCGACGATGTGCTTGGCGTCGATGTTGAGGTCCAGGTCGAAGTAGTCGCGGCGCGTCTTGATGGCCATGACGACTTCTTCGAGCGAGCAGTTGCCGGCACGCTCGCCCAGGCCGTTGATGGTGCATTCGACCTGGCGGGCGCCGCCGATCTTCACGCCGGCCAGCGAGTTGGCCACGGCCATCCCCAGGTCGTTGTGGCAGTGCACGGACCAGATGGCCTTGTCGCTGTTGGGAATGCGCTCGCGCAAGGTCTTGATGAAGTTGCCGTACAGCTCGGGGATCGCGTAGCCCACGGTGTCGGGCACGTTGATGGTGGTGGCACCTTCGGCGATCACGGCTTCGAGAACGCGGCACAGGAAGTCCGGGTCGCTGCGGTAGCCGTCTTCGGGGCTGAACTCGATGTCGGCCACCAGGTTGCGCGCAAAGCGCACCGACTGGCGCGCCTGCTCGAGCACCTGCTCGGGCGTCATGCGCAGCTTCTTTTCCATGTGCAGCGCCGAGGTGGCGATGAAGGTATGGATGCGCGCGCTGTTGGCGCCCTTGAGGGCCTCGGCCGCCCGCGAGATGTCGCGGTCATTGGCGCGCGAGAGCGAGCAGATGGTCGAGTCCTTGATGGCGTTGGCAATCGCCTGCACGGCCTCGAAGTCGCCGTTGGAGCTGGCGGCAAACCCGGCCTCGATCACGTCCACCTTCAGGCGCTCGAGCTGGCGTGCGATGCGCAGCTTCTCGTCCCGGGTCATGGAGGCGCCGGGCGATTGCTCGCCGTCGCGCAAGGTGGTGTCGAAAATGATGAGTTTGTCGGCCATGGGGTTCTCCTGGTATTGATGGTGGGGTGGTCCGCAACGCTGAATTCTGGCGCCCAAAGCAAAAGGCCCGTTGCGGGTGCATACGGGCCTTTGTGGAAAACGTGTGCGCGTGCGCCTACCGTCTCCGCCCGTGGGGAGCTAGCAGTAGGATTGCAATGGCCAACGTGTTCATGCAGTGCAATGTAGCACAAGTGCAGGACGCGCGGTTCCCAGCCGTCATTTGTGCAGGCCGCGCTCGTCGGGTTCGTCGGTGGACGTGCTGATCACGCTGCTGTGCTGCCCCTTGGCCTTGCGCCAGGCGTAGACGCCGTAGCCGCTCAGCCCATAGAACACGAACACGCTGAAGAGCACGATGGGCGGATGGATATTGATGACGGCGATGCCCAGCGCGATCAGCACGATGGCGGCGAAGGGCACGCTCTTCTTCATCTGGATGTCCTTGAAGCTGTAGAACGGCACATTGGTCACCATGGTGAGCCCGGCATACAGCGTGAAGGCGAACATCACCCAGGTGACCTGGTCCCAGGTGAGCCACAGGTCCACGCCGCGGCGCACACCGAGCTCGGTCATGAGCCAAATGAAGCCAGCCACCAGCGCGGCGGCCGCAGGCGACGGCAGGCCCTGGAAGTAGCGCTTGTCGACCACCCCCGTGTTCACGTTGAAGCGCGCCAGCCGCAGCGCGGCGCAGGCGCAGTACACGAAGGCGGCGATCCAGCCCCAGCGGCCCAGGCCCTTGAGCGACCACTCGTAGGCGATGAGCGCGGGCGCGGCACCGAAGGACACCATGTCCGACAGCGAGTCCATCTGCTCGCCGAAGGCGCTTTGCGTGTTGGTCATGCGCGCCACGCGGCCATCCAGGCTGTCGAGCACCATGGCGCAGAACACACCCACGGCCGCCAGGTCGAAGCGCCCGTTCATGGCCATCACGATGGAATAGAAGCCCCCGAACAAGGCCGCCAGCGTGAACAGATTGGGCAGGATGTAGATGCCCTTGCGCCGCTTGCGCACCATCACACCGGAGCCGTCGGCCAGATCCTTGCCGTCATGCATCGAAAAAATCTCCATCGCCAGGCCAGCCGGCGTGAACAGCTATCAAAATTATAGTAATTGGCACGCGCACGCATGGCGCACGGCACCCCTCCCGGGAGCGTGTGCACGCTCCAGACCGAAGGCGCAGTGTAGCTGCACCCTGGGGGCCTGGGCGAAGGCGGCCTGTCAACAATGCATGACCGGCCCAGCGAGCCGCTCCACACCAGGGCATGCGGCCCCGCCGGCCATGAAAAAAGGCCACCGAGGTGGCCTTTTGGGATCGTGTACGCGAGGCGCGTGGTTGCCGATCAGTTGCGGGTCTGGTCGACCAGCTTGTTCTTGGCGATCCAGGGCATCATGGCGCGCAGCTTGCCACCCACCACTTCGATGCTGTGGTCGGCGGTGTTGCGGCGGCGTGCCGTCATGCTTGGGTAGTTCAGGCGGCCTTCCTGGATGAACATCTTGGCGTACTCGCCGCTCTGGATGCGCTTCAGGGCATTGCGCATGGCCACGCGCGACTGCTCGTTGATGACTTCAGGGCCGGTCACGTACTCGCCGTACTCGGCGTTGTTCGAGATCGAGTAGTTCATGTTGGCAATGCCGCCTTCGTAGATCAGGTCCACGATGAGCTTGAGCTCGTGCAGGCATTCGAAGTAGGCCATTTCAGGGGCGTAGCCGGCTTCGACCAGGGTTTCGTAACCCATCTTGATCAGTTCGACGGCACCGCCGCACAGCACGGCCTGTTCGCCGAACAGGTCGGTCTCGGTTTCTTCCTTGAAGTTGGTCTCGATGATGCCGGCCTTGCCGCCACCGTTGGCCATGGCGTACGACAGGGCCAGGTCACGGGCCTTGCCGGACTTGTCCTGGTGCACGGCCACCAGGTGGGGCACGCCGCCGCCCTGGGTGTAGGTGTTGCGCACGGTGTGGCCGGGGGCCTTGGGGGCAACCATCCACACATCGAGGTCGGCGCGGGGCACGACCTGGTTGTAGTGAACGTTGAAGCCGTGGGCGAAGGCCAGCGAAGCGCCTTGCTTGATGTTCGGGGCCACGTTGTTGGTGTAGACCTCGCCGATCTGCTCGTCGGGCAGCAGGATCATGACCACGTCGGCGGCCTTGACGGCGTCATTGACTTCCATCACGTTCAGGCCGGCCTTGCCGACCTTGTCCCACGAGGCACCGCCCTTGCGCAGGCCGACCACGACCTTCACGCCGCTGTCGTTCAGGTTCTGTGCGTGGGCGTGGCCCTGCGAGCCATAGCCGATGATGGCAACGGTCTTGCCCTTGATCAGGCTCAGGTCACAGTCTTTGTCGTAGAAAACTTTCATGGGTCGCTCCGGTTGAAATGCGTTGTTTGGGGGGTTGAAATCGGGAAATGCGGGGTGGATTGTCTTACACGCGCAAGATTCGCTCGCCGCGGCCGATGCCGCTGGCACCGGTGCGCACGGTTTCCAGGATGGCGGTGCGGTCGATGGCCTGCAGGAAGGCGTCGTTCTTGGACTGGTCGCCGGTGAGCTCGATGGTGTAGCTCTTCTCGGTCACATCGATGATGCGGCCGCGGAAAATGTCGGCCATGCGCTTCATCTCCTCGCGCTCCTTGCCCACGGCGCGCACCTTCACCATCATGAGCTCGCGCTCGGTGTAGGCACCCTCGGTGAGGTCGACCACCTTGACCACTTCGATGAGGCGGTTCAGGTGCTTGGTGATCTGCTCGATCACATCGTCGGAGCCCGTGGTCTGGATGGTCATGCGCGACAGCGATGGATCCTCGGTGGGCGCCACGGTGAGCGATTCGATGTTGTAGCCACGGGCAGAGAACAGGCCCACGACGCGCGACAGCGCGCCGGGTTCGTTCTCCAGCAAAACGGCAATGATGTGTTTCATGATGAAGACATTCCTCTTTTCGCTGCCCTCCCCTGCGCACGGTAATGCGCAGGCTCGGCAGACAATAGATTCGTCGAAGTGAAGCTATCGAACTGATAGCAGGAGATTGGCCTGCAGCATCACTGCTGTGGCTGCAGGCCGCAGCGGGAGCCGAAGGCCTGTGTTTACAGGTCTTCGGAGCCCAGCAGCATTTCGGTGATGCCCTTGCCGGCCTGCACCATCGGGAACACGTTCTCGGTGGGGTCGGTACGGAAGTCCAGGAACACCGTGCGGTCCTTGAGCTTGCGCGCTTCGCGCAGCGCGGGCTCGACGTCCTTGGGGTGCTCGATCAGCAGGCCCACGTGGCCATAGGCCTCGGCCAGCTTCACGAAGTTGGGCAGCGCATCCATGTAGCTGTGGCTGTAGCGGCCGGAGTACTCGATTTCCTGCCACTGGCGCACCATGCCCAGGTAGCGGTTGTTCAACGAGCAGATCTTGATCGGCGTGTTGTACTGCAGGCAGGTCGACAGTTCCTGGATGTTCATCTGCACCGAGCCTTCGCCGGTGATGCAGAACACTTCGGCCTCTGGCTTGGCCAGCTTGATGCCCATGGCGTAGGGGATGCCCACTCCCATGGTGCCCAGGCCGCCGGAATTGATCCAGCGGCGCGGCTCGTCGAAGCGGTAGTACTGGGCTGCCCACATCTGGTGCTGGCCCACGTCGGACGTGATGTAGGTGTCGACGTCCTTGGTCATGTTCCACAGCGTTTCCACCACGTACTGGGGCTTGATGACGTCGGGACTGCCCATGCTGTACTTCAGGCAGTCGCGCTTGCGCCAGCCTTCGATGGTGTCCCACCAGGCGGCCAGCGCGCCGGCGTCGGGGCGGGTGCTGCTTTCGCGGACCATGGAGATCAGCTCGGTGAGCACGTCCTTCACGTCGCCGACGATCGGGATGTCGACCTTCACGCGCTTGGAGATGCTCGACGGGTCGATGTCCACGTGGATGATCTTGCGGTCGTTCTGCGCGAAATGCTTGGGGTTGCCGATCACGCGGTCGTCGAAGCGCGCACCCACGGCCAGCAGCACGTCGCAGTTCTGCATGGCGTTGTTGGCTTCGATGGTGCCGTGCATGCCCAGCATGCCCAGGAACTTGCGGTCCGACGCGGGGTAGGCCCCGAGGCCCATCAGCGTGTTGGTGACCGGGTAGCCCAGCATGTCCACCAGCGTGCGCAGCTCGTTGGTGGCATTGCCCAGCAGCACGCCGCCGCCGGTGTAGATGTAGGGGCGCTTGGCGGCCAGCAGCAACTGCAGGGCCTTGCGGATCTGGCCGCTGTGGCCCTTGCGCACGGGGTTGTACGAGCGCATTTCCACGCTCTGGGGGTAGCCGCTGTAGGGGGCCTTCTTGAAGGACACGTCCTTCGGGATATCGACCACCACGGGGCCGGGACGGCCGGTGCGGGCGATGTGGAAGGCCTTCTTGAGCGTGACGGCCAGGTCGCGCGGGTCCTTGACCAGGAAGTTGTGCTTGACGATGGGGCGCGTGATGCCGACGGTGTCGCACTCCTGGAAGGCGTCGAGCCCGATCGCGGGCGTGGGCACCTGGCCGGAGATGATCACCATGGGGATCGAATCCATGTACGCCGTGGCGATGCCGGTGACCGCGTTGGTCAGGCCGGGACCCGAGGTGACCAGGGCGACGCCGACTTCACCGGTGGCGCGGGCATAGCCGTCGGCGGCATGCACGGCAGCCTGCTCGTGGCGCACCAGCACGTGCTGGATGGTTTCCTGCTTGTACAGCGCGTCGTAGATGTACAGGACGGCGCCGCCGGGGTAGCCCCAGATGTACTGGACGTTCTCGGCCTGCAGCGACTTGACCAGGATCTCGGAACCCATGAGGTCCACAGAGCCGGGAGCGGAAGAAGAAGGGGAATTGCCCTGCGCAGCAGCGGCCGCCGAAGTGATTTCGGCCTTGGAGATTTCCATGATGATCAACCTTTGTGAATTTCTCTGACGAAAAACCTTGGGTGCTCCTCGCATGGACCCTTGTGAAGCCAGCTTGGAACTTGAGGCCAAGGACATGGGCGTGGATGATTGCCGCGCCGGACCGTGACCCGTTTGCCTTTTGAATTGCAGCCGCGATTATCGCACTGCAACACGCGCAATTGCACGCCATGCCTAAAAAAACACCGGGGGATGCGATAATCGGCGGCTGGGCTCCTTCGTGGAGGGGGCTCTGCACCTGTTGTTGGGGCGCCGCACCGGCGTGCCCGACACGCGTCCCATTCCCGGGCTGACCCGTCTTGGCAACCGAACAAGAACTCTCCGATTTCCTCAAAAGTGTAGAAAAGCGCGCATTCAAGCGCTCGGTCTACCACGTCCGCAATGAGGAAGCGGCCCTGGACATCGTGCAGGACAGCATGCTCAAGCTGGCCGAGCACTATGGGGACAAGCCGGCGGCCGAGCTGCCCATGCTGTTCCAGCGCATCCTCTCGAACAGCACCCTGGACTGGTTTCGGCGCCAGAAGACACGCAATGCACTGTTTTCGAGCATGAGCGACTTCGAAGGGCCCGGCGAAGATGGCATGGATTTTGATCTACTGGAGGCGTACTCAGGCCCGGAAGACGGCGACAAGGCCGCGAGTGCCGAAGACCTGACCGAAAGAGCCCAGATTTTCCGCAGCATCGAGGCGGAAATAGAAGAATTGCCAGCACGTCAACGGGAAGCCTTCCTCATGCGTTACTGGGAAGAAATGGATGTATCAGAAACGGCAGCCGCGATGGGTTGTTCGGAAGGCAGTGTGAAAACGCACTGTTTTCGTGCCATACAAACCCTGAGCAAGGCACTGAAAGCCAAAGGAATAGAACTGTGAACACCACCCTTACCTCCTCCCAGGAAGCTGCAGCAGAACGTTTTGCCCGCCGCGTATCGGCGCGGCTGACGGACGGCTCGCAGGATCTGCCCTATGACATCTCGGAGCGCCTGCGCGCATCGCGCATGCAGGCACTGGCGCGGCGCAAGGTGCTGGCCCCCGTGCGCGCCCCCGCCCGGGCAAGCGCCCCGGTGGTGCTGGCCAGCGGCTCTGCTGCCAGCCTGGGCGCCGGTGGCGGCGAAGGCAACAGCTGGTGGAATGCCCTGGTGTCGGCCGTGCCGCTGATCGCCCTGGTGGTGGGCCTGTTCTTCATCAGCACGGTGCAGGACGAGTTCGGCGCCAACGAGATCGCCGAAGTCGATGCCGCCCTGCTGACCGACGAATTGCCGCCAGAAGCCTATTCCGACCCGGGATTTGTCCAGTTCCTCAAGACGGCAGCGCAGAATCACTGATTTGGCCCACTGCCCGATGCATGCATAAAGGACTTCCCGACGCCCGCCCACCACTGCCAGCCATCGTGCTGGCTTTGGCGCTTCTGGGCGCGCTGACCGCCGTCTCCGTGATGGTCGTGCAACGGGTGGGCATGGCGCCGGCCACCCTGCTGCCTTCTGCCGCCACGCGCCCCACCCCCACGGCCGCCACGGCCCTGCGCCCCTCGGGCAGCGCCACCGCCCTGCCCTCCGAAGGCCTGGCCGAAGTGGCCGCCGGCCCCGGCTGGGAAACCCTGAACACCCGGCAAAAGCTGGCGCTCTACCCGCTGGCTGAGCGCTGGGCGCTGATCAGCGAGGTGCAAAAGCGCCGCTGGCTGGCGCTGGCAGTGAATTTTCCGGAACTGCCCGAGGACGAGCAGGCCAAGCTGCACAGCCGCATGACCGAATGGGCCAGCCTGAGCGCCCAGCAGCGCAGCCAGGCACGGCTGAACTACGCCAGCACCAACCGCCTGGCCCGGGACAACAAGCTCGCGCAGTGGGAGGCCTACCAGGCGCTGACCGCCGAGGAGCGCGACCTGCTGGCCGCCACGGCACCACCCAAGCCCCAGGGCGCGGCAACCGCGCTGCGCCCGGTGCCTACCCGCAAACTGGCGCAGGTGCCCGCCGCCACGCAGGCCAACCCCCTGCGCCCCAACGCGCCCAAGATCCCGCCGTTGACCGACCATGGCCCGCGCCTGGCCATGCCGGTACCTTCTGCAGCGCAGCCCCCCACGGAGGCCTCGGCCTCCAGCCCGGCCGCCCCTGCGGTGGTGGAAACC
Source organism: Acidovorax sp. GW821-FHT09B03 (assembly GCF_059418305.1). Taxonomy (NCBI): domain Bacteria; kingdom Pseudomonadati; phylum Pseudomonadota; class Betaproteobacteria; order Burkholderiales; family Comamonadaceae; genus Acidovorax; species Acidovorax sp. GW821-FHT09B03. The sequence goes on along the minus strand of NZ_JBWKPP010000015.1, from coordinate 9,799 downwards.
GCGCCCGTGGCCGTGCCCACCGCCGTACCCGCTGCACTGCCACCGCTGGCGCCCGCGGGCTCCGACCCGGCAACCCCCGCCGCACCGCCCAGCGCCGACAATTCAGGCCTGTACCCCAACAACTGACGGCCCCCGCCGCGCCGATCCGCAGTCCGGAATGCCCGCCTCCCCCACCTCCAGCACGCCGCCGGCAGACGCCACGGTGCCCCCGGCCACACCGCCTGCCGCGACGACCCCCAGCCTCATGCGCCGCATGGCCTGCTGGCTGTACGAGGGCATGCTGATGTTCGGCGTGGTATTCATCGCCGGCTACCTCTTCGGCACCCTGAGCCAGACACGCCATGCGCTGGACAACCGCCATGCGCTGCAGGCCTTCCTGTTCGTGGTGTTCGGCATCTACTTCACCTGGTTCTGGGCCAAGGGCCAGACCCTGGCCATGAAGACCTGGAACATCCGCGTGGTGGACCGCGCCGGGCGCCCCATCAGCCAGCCGCGCGCCCTGCTGCGCTACGTGCTCAGCTGGCTGTGGTTTTTGCCGCCGCTGGCCGCCGTGTCGCCTTTTGCACTTTCGGGCGCGGAGACCACGGTGCTCGTCATCGGCTGGGTGGCCGTATGGGCCATTCTTGCGCGCTTTCATCCGCAGCGGCAGTTCTGGCACGATGCACTGGCCGGCACCCGGCTGGTGCATTTCGAGCACCGCAAGAAATAATACGGATTTGCATTCGATCGTGTAACTAGGCGGGAAGCCGCAGACAGTGCTGTAGCACGGCAAGGCGAACCAACGACGTTAGACGGTTGAAGGCAAATCCGTACAAGCCCCGGGCGGGAGCGTTTCGACGCCCTTCAACCCGCCGTCACAACACTGCGCGAGAATCGCGGTTTTCCCTATGTCCACACCCCACCCCACCGCCCCCGCCAATCCCCAGAAAGCCCGCACCGGGCTGAACCGCATCTGGCACGCTGCCGGCTACTCGCTGGAGGGCCTGCGCGCCGGCTGGGGTGAAAAGGCCTTCCGCCAGGAAGCCGTCGCCGCCATCGTGCTGCTGCCTGTCTCGCTGTGGCTGGGCAAGAGCTGGGTGGAAGTGGCCCTCCTGGCCGGCTCGGTGGTGATCGTGATGATCGTCGAGCTGCTCAACACCGGCATCGAGACCGCCATCGACCGCATCGGGCCCGAGTGGCACGACCTGTCCAAGCGCGCCAAGGACATGGGCAGCGCCGCCGTGCTGCTGGCCCTGCTGCTGTGCGTGGGCATCTGGGCGGGAGCCATCTTCCAGAGGATCACCCATGGCTGACGAACCGGCTTTCTCCATCTGCGTCTATTGCGGCTCGCGCCCCGGCGAGAACGAGGCCTATGCCCAGGCGGCCACGGCGGTGGGCACCTGGATCGGCGCCCATGGCGGGCAACTGGTGTATGGCGGTGGGCGCAGCGGCCTCATGGGCACCGTGGCTGAGGCCACGCGCCAGGCCGGCGGCCGCGTGGTCGGCATCATCCCCCAGGCCCTGGTGGACAAGGAACTGGCCAACCGGGCCTGCGACGAACTGCACATCGTGCAGACCATGCACGAGCGCAAGGCCATGATGGCCGAGCGCAGCGACGCCTTCATCGCCCTGCCCGGCGGCATCGGCACCTTCGAGGAACTGTTCGAGGTCTGGACCTGGCGCCAGCTCGGCTACCACGACAAGCCCCTGGGCCTGCTCAACGTGGCCGGCTACTACGACGGCCTGCTGGCCTTCCTGGACCACAGCGTGGCCAGCGGTTTCATGGGTGAATGGCAGATGGGGCTGCTGCACGCCGACAGCGACACCCCCGCCCTGCTCCAGACCCTGGTCGAACAGGCCGGCAACAACGCCCGCCAGATCCCCCTGCGCTCGGTGATCTGACAGCCGCAAAAAACTGGCGCGCCCCAAGCCAGGACCGCCGCGCAAGGGCCGCCCCGCCGCGCTGGCGGTGTCCCCCTTCCCGAATTACGCAGTAATTCGAGAGAAGGGGGAAGGCGCGAAGCGACTCAGGGGGATGTACCTTATACAGCGGCGTCGTCCAGATCGCCGGTGCGGATGCGCACCACGCGCTCCACGGCGGTCACGAAGATCTTGCCGTCGCCGATCTTGCCGGTGCGTGCCACGTTGACGATGGCATCGACGCAGCGGTCCACGTCCTCGGTCTTCACGACGACTTCGACCTTCACCTTGGGCAGAAAGTCCACCACGTACTCGGCGCCACGGTACAGCTCGGTGTGGCCCTTCTGGCGGCCGAAGCCCTTGACTTCGGTGACGGTCAGGCCGGTCACGCCGCATTCGGCCAGGGCTTCGCGGACTTCTTCGAGCTTGAAGGGCTTGATGACGGCGGTGATCATTTTCATGGCGGGTCTCCTGTGGATACGAAAAAAGTAAAGGCGTGCTCGCGGTCTCGGCTCAGGCCATCAACACTGACTGCTTCAAGCTCGGAACTGGTTGGTGATAGGGTAACGCCAATCCTTGCCGAAGCTGCGGCGGGTGACGCGAATCCCTACAGGCGCCTGCTGGCGCTTGTATTCGTTGATCTGGATGAGCCGGGTCACGCGCTCCACGTCGGCGCGCGCAAAGCCGGCCGCGATGATGGACTCGATGGGCTCGTCGTTCTCCATGTAGCGCGAGACGATGGCGTCCAGCACGTCGTAGGGCGGCAGGCTGTCCTGGTCCTTCTGGTCAGGGCGCAACTCGGCACTCGGCGGGCGGGTGATGATGCGCTCGGGGATGGGGCCCGTGCCCGTGCCATAAGGGTCGTGGGCATTGCGCCAGCGGCACAGCGCGAACACGGTGGTTTTGGCCACGTCCTTGATCACGGCGAAGCCGCCGGCCATGTCGCCGTACAGCGTGCAGTAGCCGGTGGACATCTCGCTCTTGTTGCCCGTGGTCAGCACGATGGAGCCGAACTTGTTGGAGAGCGCCATGAGCAGGGTGCCGCGGATGCGCGCCTGCAGGTTCTCCTCGGTCGTGTCTTCGGCCCGGCCTGCGAAGTCGCTGGCCAGCGCGGCCTTGAAGGCCTCGAACTGCGGCTGGATGGAGATCTCGTCGTAGCGCACGCCCAGGCGGGCCGCCATGTCGCGCGCGTCGATCCAGCTGATGTCGGCCGTGTAGGGCGAGGGCATCATCACCGCACGCACCTTGTCGGCGCCCAGTGCATCGACGGCGATGGCCAGCACCAGGGCCGAATCGATGCCGCCCGACAGGCCCAGCAGCACGCCGGGAAAGCGGTTCTTGCCCACGTAGTCGCGCACGCCCAGCACCAGCGCATCCCACAGGTCGGCCTCGGTGCTGCGCAGCGGTGCGATGTCGCCGTGCACTGCCGGCGGCGTGGCGCCCTGGCCGGACTGCACCTGCACGGTGAACAGCGCCTCCTCGAAGCCCGGGGCCCGCGCCGCCACGGCGCCATCGGCCCCCAGGGCGAACGAGCGGCCTTCGAACACCACCTCGTCCTGCCCGCCCACCAGGTGGGCATAGACCAGGGGCAGGCCCGTCTCGCGCACGCGCTCGCGCATGGTGTCTTCACGTTCAGCGCTCTTGCCCAGGTGGAAGGGCGAGGCGTTGATCACCGCCAGCAGCTGCGCCCCGGCCGCTGCCGCGTCGCGCGCGGGGGTGGCGAACCAGGCATCCTCGCACACCAGCACGCCCACGCGCACGCCGGCCACCTCGAACACGCAGGGCGTTTGCCCGGCCACGAAGTAGCGGCGCTCGTCGAACACCTGGTAGTTGGGCAGCTCGCGCTTGGCATAGGTCTGCTCCACCACGCCATCGCGCAGCACGCTGGCGGCATTGAAGCAGGCGCTGAAGGCCGGGGCATCGGCGCGCACGGCCTGCGGATGCCCGAGCACGATGGCCAGGCCTTTCAACCCTGCGGTCTCACGGGCCACGGTTTTCACGGCATCATCGCAGGCGGCGATGAAGGCCGGGCGCAGGAACAGGTCCTCCGCCGCGTAGCCGCAGATCGCCAGCTCGGGCGTGAGCAGCAACTGCGCACCCCGGGCATGGGCATCGCGCGCCGCGGCAATGATCTTCTGCGCATTGCCGGGCATGTCGCCCACCACGAAATTGAGCTGCGCTGTGCAAATGGAGAGCGTCATGGAACTGGAGAAGGCCCCTGGGGCCAGGTTGAAGACAACCGCCAATGCAGGCCCGCAACCCGCCGCAGACCGCCCTATGGCAGTGCAATGCAGGCCGCAGGGCGCACATGGCTGAAGAATTGCACATTATCGCCCGCGTGCTGGCCTCCCCGCAGGAGGTGGACGCCAATGCCTGGAACGGCCTGCTGGCTTTGCAGAGCCACCCCACGCCCTTCCTGCGCCACGAATACCTCACGGCCCTGCACGAAAGCGGCAGTGCCACGCCCCAACGCGGCTGGACGCCGCGCTTCATGACGCTGTGGGATGGCGATACCCTGGTCGCCGCCTGCCCGCTGTACCTCAAGAGCCACTCGTACGGCGAATACGTCTTCGACTGGGCCTGGGCGAATGCCTACGAGCAGCACGGCGTGCCCTACTACCCCAAGGCCACCATCGCGGTGCCGTTTACGCCCGTGCCCGGCACCCGGCTCATGGCGCGCGACGACGGCAGCCGCGCCCTGCTGGTGCAGGCCGTCTGCCAGTGGTGCGAAAGCCAGGGTGTCTCGTCCGTGCATGTGTTGTTTGCCAGCGGCGACGATGTGAAGACCAGCGCCGATGAAGGCTTGATGCTGCGCCACACCGTCCAATTCCACTGGAAGAACGTGGCCCCCACGCTCGGCACTGGCGTGTCCTCGCTGCCCCCCGAGGGGGCTCTCGCCGCCTTGGGGCGGCCCGGCGCCGGCTCGGCACCGCTCCCAGCGACTGCCGAGGACGCTCCGGCCCGTTACACCAGCTTCGACGATTTCCTCGCCAGCCTGGCCCAGGACAAGCGCAAGAAGATCCGCCAGGAGCGCCGCCGCGTGGCCGATGCGGGCGTCGCGTTCCGCTGGTCGCGCGGTGCCGACATCAGCACGGCCGACTGGGATTTCTTTTACCGCTGCTACGAGCGCACCTACCTCGAGCACGGCAACCCGCCCTACCTCACGCGCGACTTCTTCGCGCGCATGGCCGGCACCATGCCCGAGGCCTGGCTGCTGTTCATCGCCGAGAAGGAGGGTTACCCCATCGCCAGCAGCCTGATCGCGCTGGGGGACGATGGTACGGACGGGCTCGTGGCCTATGGCCGCTACTGGGGGGCGCTGGAGCGCGTGGACTGCCTGCACTTCGAGGCCTGCTACTACCAACCGCTGCAGTGGTGCATAGCCCACAGCGCACTGCGCTTCGAGGGCGGCGCCCAGGGCGAGCACAAGATGGCCCGCGCCCTGCTGCCGGTGCAGGCCAGCAGCGCCCACTGGATCGCGCACCCGGCGTTTGCCGAGGCGGTGGAGCGCTTTCTGGAGCGTGAAGGCCAGGGGGTGGAGGGCTATCTGGAAGAGCTACAGGGGCGCAGTCCGTTCAGGCACGTGTAGCGCCTGCCCCTCCATGCCGGCGGCCGCAGACTGCTCCCGCACAAAATCCACAAACGCCCTGAGCGGCGCCGGCAGATAGCGCCGCCCGGGATAGTAGAGAAACGGCCCGGTGAAAGGCCGGGCCCAGTCTTCGAGCACCGGCACCAGCGCCCCGCTGTCGAGATGCGGCTGCAGCCAGCCTTCGAACATGTGGATGATGCCGCAGCCCGCGCGCGCCGCCTCCACCGCCAGGTCCACGCCGCCCGAGATGCGCACGATCAAGGGGCCGGTGGGGTCCACGGCGACCACCTCGCCATCGCGCTCGAACTCCCAGGTGGGCATGGTGCCGCTGGCAAAACGGCCACGCAGGCAGGCGTGCTGCATGAGATCGCGCGGGTGCTGCGGCCGGCCGCGCGCAGCCAAATAGGCCGGCGATGCGGCCGTGGCCATGCGCTGCCAGCGCGGGCCGATGGGCAGGGCGATCATGTCCTGCTCGAGGCGCTCGTCATAGCGGATGCCGGCGTCGCAGCCCTCGGCCAGGATGTCGACGAAGCCCTCCTCCACCACCACGTCCAGGCGGATGTCGGGGTAGGCCGCGAGGAAGGGCGGCACGATGGCGGGCAGCACCAGGCGTGCGGCGCTGGCGGGCACATTCAGGCGCAAGGTGCCGGCAGGCCGGTCGCGAAAGCCGTTGACCACGTCGAGCGCGGCCTGCACCTCGCCGAGCGCCGGGCCCAGGCGTTCGAGCAGGCGGGCGCCCGCCTCAGTGGGCGCCACACTGCGCGTCGTGCGGTGCAGCAGGCGCACGCCCAAGCGGGCCTCCAGCCGGCGCACGGCCTCGCTCAGGCTCGACGCGCCGACGCCGCCCAGGCGCGCCGCCTCGCGGAAACCGCCGCCGCGTGCCACCGCGACAAAGGCGGCCAGATCACCCAACTGCTCGGCCATGGACAGAACCCTTCGCTTGACTGTTCGCTGTACCGCACAACCCGTGCGCACTCAACCGGCTTATCGTACACAGGCGGCGTGCCTACAGTCGATGCATCCCCCATTTGAAAGGACACCTCCATGACAGCAATCGACAAGGCCGGCAGCTACCGGCTCGGCCACCGTGATGTGAAGCGCCTGGGCTACGGCGCCATGCAACTGGCCGGCCCGGGCGTGTTCGGCCCGCCCAAGGACCGGGCCGCAGCCGTGGCCGTGCTGCGCGCCGCCGTGGAAAGCGGCGTGGACCACATCGACACCAGCGATTTCTACGGCCCGCACGTGACCAACCAGATCATCAGGGAGGCACTGCACCCCTACCGCGATGGCCTGACCCTCGTGACCAAGGTGGGCGCGCGGCGTGGCGACGATGCTTCCTGGCTGCCCGCGTTCTCTGCGGCCGAACTCACGCAGGCGGTGCGCGACAACCTGCGCAACCTGGGCCTCGATGTGCTGGACGTGGTGAACCTGCGTGCCATGTTCAGCGTGCACGGGCCGGCGGAAGGCTCACTGGAAGAACCGCTGACGGCGCTGGCCGAACTGCAGCGCCAGGGCCTCATCCGCCACATCGGCCTGAGCAATGTGACGGCGCGCCAGGTGCAGGACGGGCGCAGGATCGCGCCGATCGCCTGCGTGCAGAACCTGTACAACCTGGCCCACCGCGAAGACGAAGCCCTGCTCACGCAGTTGGCGGGCGAGGGTACAGCCTATGTGCCCTTCTTTCCGCTGGGCGGCTTCACGCCATTGCAGTCGGACGCCCTGTCTGCCGTGGCCGTTCAGTTGGGCGCCACGCCCATGCAGGTGGCACTGGCCTGGCTGCTGCAGCGCTCACCCAATATCCTGTTGATCCCGGGCACCTCGTCGGTCACCCACCTGCAGCAGAACATGGCCTCGGCCCGGCTGGCCTTGCCACCCGATGCCGTGGCACGACTGGACGCCATCCACGTGGCCGCCGGGTCGGTGCACCAAAACAGCCCTCAAAAAACACCAAATTGAGGCACAAAAGTGCAAACACTGCATGAGAGCCCCATTGTGGTGCAATGGACCTCCAACAGGCTGAAGAGGCTTCGAGAGCTCAGAAGCTCTCCCATTCGTCGTCGGATGCCGTCGTCGCTGCCGCCCGCGGTGCGGCGGCCGGCGGTTTGGCGGCTGCCTGCGCCTTGGCAGACACCGGTGCCGTGAGTTTGCGTGGCGCTGCGCCGGCCACCGGCGGGCGGGAGGCCGGCGAAGCGACCGGCTTCGCTGGGCCGGGACGGGGCGCGGCAGCGGCCTGAACGGGTGGTGCGTCGGCCGACAGCTTGAACACCTCCACGGCGCTGACCAGGGCCTGGGCCTGGTGGCTCAGGCTGCCCGCGGCGGCGGCCATTTCCTCGACCAGGGCGGCGTTCTGCTGGGTCACCTGATCCATCTGCGTGACCGCATCACCCACCTGGGAGACGCCCTGGCTCTGCTCGGTGCTGGCGGCGCTGATCTCGCCCATGATGTCGGTCACGCGGCGGATCGAGGCCACCACCTCGGTCATGGTGGCGCCCGCCTTGTCCACCAGCGTGGTGCCCTGCTCCACGCGCTCCACGCTGGCGTGGATCAGGCCCTTGATCTCCTTGGCGGCGTCCGCACTGCGGCCCGCGAGGCTGCGCACCTCGCTGGCCACCACGGCAAAGCCGCGCCCCTGCTCCCCGGCACGCGCGGCCTCCACGGCGGCGTTCAGCGCCAGGATGTTGGTCTGGAAGGCGATGCCGTCGATGACGCCGATGATGTCGGAAATCTTCTTGCTGCTGTCGTTAATGCCCTTCATGGTCTCGACCACTTCGGACACCACATCGCCGCCCTGCACGGCCACGGTCGAGGCACTCATCGCCAGCTGGTTGGCCTGGCGCGCGTTGTCGGCGTTCTGCCGCACGGTGGAGCTCAGCTCCTCCATGGAGGCAGCGGTCTCCTGCAAGGCGCTGGCCTGCTCCTCCGTGCGGATGGACAGGTCATGGTTGCCCGAGGCGATCTCGGCGCTCGCGGAGGCCACGCCCTGGGCGTTGCCACGCACCCCCGACACCACCTGGGCCAGGTTGTCGCGCATGGCGGTCAGGCCACCGAGCAGGCGCGCGATCTCATCACGCCCCTGCGCCTGGATGGACACCGTGAGGTCACCGCGCGCCACGGCATCGGTGATTTCGACTGCATTGCGCAGCGAGCGCGAGATCTGGCGGATCATGGCGCCGCCCATCAGCACGGCCAGCAGCACGCCCAGCACCACGGCGCCCACAACCAGTGCCCGCAGGGTCTGGTAGCTGGCGGCAGCGCGGTCGTACTCCATCTTGGCCTGGTCGAGCTGCACCTGCATGAGCAGGCCCAGCACTTCCTGCAGCGGGTCCATGGCCGGGTACAGGTCCTTGGCGGCAAAGGTGGTGAGGGCGGCCATGTCGCCCGCCTTGAATAAGCCCACCAGGGTCTCGGTGGCAGCGTCGGCCTTGGTCTGCAGGGGCTTGAAGCGGTCGACCAGCGTCTTTTCCTCGGGCGCCAGCCTGGTGGCCAGGTAGGCGCTCCAGTTGGATTCGATGGCCTTGCGCGCATCCGCCACCGACTGCAGGCCCTGCGCGGCGGTCATGCCGCCGTCGCGCACCTTGTGCGCCGCATCGACCACGTTGACAGCGTACATGTCGGCCACGATCTTGATCTGCTTGAGGGGCACCACCCGGTCGTCGTACACCGATTTGAGCCCGGCGTTGGACTGCCCCATGCCCAGCAAGCCGGCCCCGCCGACCAGCAACACAAGGCAGCACAGCACCGCCAAAAGCCCCGCGAGGCGGGTCGAGATCTTGAACCGGTTCATGGCCTGCTCCCGAAGTAACAACCTGTAAACACAGGATAGCAGGATCCGGGCCCGCAAGCACCTCCCCAAACCCTGCCACGCCTTCAAAGAGGATTTTCCAGGCCAGCCCTTTCAGCCAGCGAACCCTGGGATCAGAAGCTTTCCCATTCATCATCCCCACCCGCCTTGGCCGGTGCCTTGGGTGCCGCTGCCGCGGGGCTGGGCGCAGGCGCCTTGGGCGCAGCCAGCCGGCTGGCCACCGGGGCCTTGCCCACCGGCGCCTTCACGGGCGTGCGCGCCGCCATGGCCACCGGCTTGCGCACCGCAGGCGCTGGTGCCGGGGCTGCGGCGGCGCGGTGGCTGTTCGCGGCACTGCTGCCGCCGCCCCCGTCGTGTGCCAGCCGGAACACCGCCACCGCGTTGACCAGTTCGCCCGCCTGGCTGTTCAGGCTGCTCGCCGCCGCCGCCATTTCTTCCACCAGCGCCGCGTTCTGCTGTGTGGCCTGGTCCATCTGCGTGACCGCTTCTCCCACCTGGCCCACGCCTGC
>NZ_JBWKPP010000014.1:0-194010 GCF_059418305.1 Acidovorax sp. GW821-FHT09B03 | reverse complement strand
TCTCTTTGGTGACTTTCTCTTGGCGACGCAAGAGAAAGTTACTGCGCCGCCGGGCGCACATCCCGGCCTCCGCCCTCCATCAAGCCACGCAGTCCAAACAAACACCAGGCAGCCACCAAGCCCCGTGCTACCGTCCCCACCATGCTAGCCACCGCCCTCATCAGCACATTCACCATCCTCATCATCCTCGGCCTGCTCGCTGCCCTCTTCCTCGCCCTGCGCGATGCCATGCGCAAAAGCAAAAGCAAGGCCACAGAGAACCCGCCCCCACCCAAGCCCCCTCACCCCCTCGAATGGCTCCTGTACCTGCTCCTCGCCCTCATGTTCGCAGGCATCGGTGCCTGGCACCTCGCACACCCCGATGAACTCATGGGCGGCGGCAAATGGGTGACCGTGGTGCTGGGCCTGGCCTACCTGGCCCTGGGCAAATACGGCCCCGGCATCACCGCACTGGCCGTGGCCGCCGGGTTCTTCGCGGTCTGCATCCAGCGACTGCGCGCGCAGGACTGAAGAGAAGAAGAAGAGTAAGCGCTGCGGCCAGCCAGCCAGCCAGCCAGCCAGCCCGGCTTCAATGCGCCACACCCCTGCGTCGCCTGCACCACCCCGTCATCCAACTGCAGCACCCGCTCGGCCCAGCGCCCACCGGCCGAAAAATCCACGCAGAACACATTGCCGCGCTGGCCGTGCCAGGCCAGCGGATGGGTGTTGGCGAACAGGTCGGCATCGCCCTTGCCCACCACGCTGCGGTCGATGGGGAGCAAGCGGCGGCTGAAACAAACGGCTTCCCTGAACTGATTTCGTAACGCTTTGTTTGGCCGACCGGGTGTGGTGATGCGAGTCACCGCTTTTTGCGAGGCTCGGCCATACCATGGCACTTGAGAGGCACCCCTGCTGATCGTAAAAAAACATTTGCCAGATTTCAGGGAGGGGAGGCTGTCACCGTGGCGTGTCCATCGTTCGCTCGTTCGTTCGTCGTTCGTTGCGCACGCACTTTCCGAAGAGGCCAATGCGGGCTTCGGCAGGTTTCACCAATATTTCCAAAGATGGGCTTTCTTATGAGATTCTTTTCGTCTTTTGCAAGACATCACTTGCGATCCATCGCCTCCCGCCACCTGGCGCCTGTGGCCTTCAAAGCCTGGCTGCTGCTCGCCCTGGTGACTGGCGGCATGGGCAGCGTGCACGCCGCCACGGTGGTGCAGATGGCCACGGGCTCAAATAGCTCCGCAGCGGTGCTCAGCGACGGAACGCTGTGGACCTGGGGCAACGGCCGGTATGGGCAGTTGGGCACTGGCTCCACGGTCAGTGCAGACAAGCCCGTGCAGATCGGCAGCGGTTTCGCCCAGGTTGCTGTGGGCGATTTGCACATGGTGGGCCTCAAGACCGATGGCACATTGTGGATGTGGGGTGTTGTGGGGACGGCGAGAGCCCAGGAGCTGGCCGTAACCCAGCCGGTGCAGGTGGGCAGTGGCTTTGCGCAGCTGATGACCTCGGAAACCGCCAGGAAGACAGACGGATCCTTCTGGTACTGGGACAATATGAAAAATCTCTTCAACGGGAATGCCGGTAGCGACGGCATATTGGACCGGGCGCCACCCGGCTACCGGCAAATGGTCAGTGGCCGCAACAACGCGTTGTTCTTGCTGGAAGACGGCGCCATACGGTCTGTTTTTTTGAACGTGTACTCCGGGGACCTGTTCATCAACCCGGGCTGGCAGGGCGGCTACGGCAACGCCGGCCCGGTGGACCGTGGTTTCGTGCAGCTGGCCTTGGGCTCCCGCTCGGCCGCAGGCGTGAAGGAGGATGGAACGCTCTGGCAATGGAAAGAGCGCGAAGCCCCCGTGCTGGTGGGTGGCGGCTATCGCCAGGTCGCCAAAGGTTCCAGCCACACGGTGGCGCTGAAGGCCGATGGCACGGCCTGGGCCTGGGGCTCCAATGACAAGGGCCAACTGGGCAATGGCACCCAAAGCAACACGGAAATCCCGCAACCGCTTGGCGCCGGGTATGCACAGGTCGCGGCATCCTACTCGCACTCCCTGGCACTCACCACCGACGGCACGCTCCTGGCCTGGGGCAACAACGACTATGGGCAACTGGGTGTGGGGCCGGTGGGGCCATCGCAACCGGCGCCGGTGCGCGTGGTGTTCGAGGGCGCGGGTGCATCCGGGCTAGGCACCATGGTGGCCATCGGGACCCGGACCCGCCTGACGCTGACCGCGTACGTGGAGATCCAACCCGAACACCTGGCCACTGGCGCCAAGGGCAACCCCTACCTCGTGGCCATCACGCCCGACGGCACCATGTACACCTACTCGGTGCCCAATTTCGACCGCCTCAATCCGGCCAACCCGCTGGCCTGGGCCGACCGCCTGCAAAACACATCCACCGTCTTGTTTTTGAACCAGGACATGACCCACTTGTCAGGCACCGCGTTTTTCATCGGCTATGGACTGGGTGCAACCACCGCCGAGAGTTTGGGTGAAATGCTCAACAGCCTGCGCTACAAGCGGGTCTACGACATCCAATAGCCGGTAGGTGCAGGTAGATCCCAAGGCAACGCCCGCCCGTACAGGTGGGCGTTTTTTCTGGGCAGCGCTGCAGCAGTGCCACTGCCTGGCAAGGGTGAGATCACTTGCGGCGCCAGCACCGGTGCATCACCGCGAGCACGGCCTTGACTTGGCTGCGTGCTCGCAACCGCCGGGTTCCTGGTGGCCTCCGGCAGCCAGCGGCTTCGCGATGGCGCATGGAAGATGATGCCGCCCTGCGCGCGGCAGGCACCACCGGCTACGGGTTGCCCGGTGTCCCAAATCCCTGCGTGGCCTGCACCACCCCGTCGTCGAACTGCAGCACCCGCTCGGGCCAGCGCAAGGCCGCCAGCTTGAAGTCGTGCCCCACCACCTTGCCCGCCTTGCGCTCGGCCCAGCGCCCACCGGCCGAAAAATCCACGCAGAACACATTGCCGCGCTGGCCGTGCCAGGCCAGCGGGTGGGTGTTGGCAAACAGGTCGGCATCGCCCTTGCCCACCACGCTGCGGTCGATGGGGCGCAGGCGACGCCAGTAGTGGCCCACCACCACCGGCACATCGTCGCTGTAGCTGTTCCACCAGGCCTGGCGCTCGGTAAAGCGCCAGCGCCCACCCGCGAAAAAGGGCGAGCGCCCCGTGCTCTCCACGCCCGAGGTCAGCACCTTGAGCGGGTTGAGCATCTGCTTGTTGGACTCGTTCTCGGCATGCGCATGCAAAAACGGCGGCTGGTGCAGGTTGTTCTCCAGGCCATGCAGCCAGTGCTCCAGCTCCTGGGCCATGCGCTGCTCCAGCGCCGTCTCGCGCGCCTGGCGGCTGGCGGCGCTCTCCCAGTGGTCGTACTCGCTGCGCACCGAGCCCAGGGGCAGCAGGCGCGCGGCCTCGATCTGCACGTCCTGCCAGGCGGCGTGCACCACGCGCAGGTCATCGCGCTCCAGCGCGATGGGCAGCACCGACAGAAACTCCACGATGGAGCGGCGCTGCGCCGGTGTGGGCCGCGCCGAGGGGGCGTACTTGTCGTGGTCGCGCACCATGCGCGCGTCGAAGAACCAGCCCGACCCGTCCTTGGCATCCTCGCGCAGCAAATTGATCTCGTGGTTGCCCAGCACCGCCACCGCCCGGCCCGCCTGCACCAGGCGCTGCGCCAGGCCCAGCACCGCCGGGCTGTCCGGCCCGCGGTCGCAGAAATCGCCCACGAAGACCAGGGTGCGCCCCTGGGCATGGCCGCCCTCGGCGTCGTAGCCCAGGTGCCCGAGCAACTGCACCAAGGCGTCGTACTCGCCGTGGATGTCGCCCACGATGTCGAGCGGGCCGGGGGGCAGAGGTTGGATCAGGCTCATGGGGGCAACGGGCTCCTGGGGAGTTGTCGTCAAAAGGGGGGTCGGTCATGCCGCTGTGGCAACAATGCCGTCAGCATACCCGCCCGCAATGCGCCCTGGCGCCAGGCAGGCGCCGGCATGCCCTGGGTTGGGGCCGCAGCATCCCCCATAATCGCCGCCCATGCCCCTGGACCGCTGGACCGACCAAGCCCTCTTCTTCGCCTACCGCTGGGCCGACTACGCGCTGCTGAACCTCATGGACGACCCTGCCCTGCTGGCGCTGGTGTTCTGCTGAGGGCAGGCCAGGCCATTCACTCCCACTGCAGCCAGACCCAGGCGCACAGTGCCACACCCACGCCCCACAGCAGCCAGGTGCGGGTAACGAGGTAGGGGTAGAACATCAGCGCCACGCCGCTCCAGGTCAGCGCGGGCCGCGCCTGCCGGCGCCCGCGGCGCCACACCACCCAGCCGATAAGGCCGAAGACCAGCGCACCGATGAGGTAGGCCGGGCTGGGCAGCTGCAGGCCCAGGCCCTGCAGCAGTTCGAGTTCGTTCATGGTGGGCACCTTGCCGTCCACAGCGGTGGCCGGCTGCAGGTAAGAGTGCGCCAGCACGCAAAAAGTTGCCCTGGCCTGTCAGAGGTCCACCACCAGCCGCCCCGTCAGCGCGCGCGAGCAGCATGGCAGGAACTGGTCGTTGCGCAATTGCTCCTCGGCCGAGAGGTACATGTCGCGGTGGTCCGGCACGCCCGACACCACCCCCATGAGGCAGGTGCCGCACACGCCCTGCGCGCACGAGGTGGGCACGGCCACGCCGGCGGCGGCCAGGGCCTCGGTGGCGCTGCAGCCGGCCGGCACATCCACCACACGGCCCGAGCGGGCCAGCACCAGCTCGAAGGCCGCATCGCCATGGCTGCGCAGCAGCTGCGGCGCCGCGAACAGCTCCACGTGCACACGCTCGCCCGCCCAGCCCTGCGCGGCAGCGGCCGACTGCACGGCCTGCACGAAGCGCGCGGGGCCGCAGGCATACACATGGGTGCCCGCTGCGGCCTGCGCCAGCAACTGGCCGATGTCCATGCGCGCCGGCACCTCGCTCCCGCTGCTGCAGTACAGGTGCGAGCGCTCCGCCAGGCCCGGTGCCGCCAAGGCCCCCAGCAGCGCCGCGCGCTCGCGCTCCTGCACCGCATAGTGCAGCGCGAAGTGCTTGCCATCGCCCGCCTGCACCAGTTGCTGCGCCATGCAGAGGATGGGCGTGATGCCGATGCCCCCGGCCAGCAGCAAATGGTGGCTGGCGCCCTCGGCCAGCGCGAACAGGTTGCGCGGGCGGCCGATGCGCAGCACGTCACCTTCCTGCACGGCATCGTGCAGCGCGCGCGATCCGCCGCGCGACGCGGGCTCGCGCAGCACGCAGATCAGGTAGCGCCAAAGCTCGTGCGGCGCGCTGCAGATCGAGTAGGGCCGCACCATGGCGCCGGGCAGGTGCACGTCCACATGCGCCCCCGCGCTGAAGGCCGGCAGCGCATCCCCGTGCGGGTGCACCAGCTCGAAGGCCTCGATGCCGCGCGCCTCGGGCCAGCGGCGGGCCACCCGCACGGCAAGGGTGTTCATCTCGGCGGCGGCAGTCATTCGCCTTCCAGGAAATTGCCGGCGTCGAAAACGACGGGGGGCGCATCGGGATCGAAGCCCACCCCCGCCGGATCTTCCCCGCGCTGCACCTTGTCCACCTGCTGCTGCAGCAGGCGGCGCAGCATGACGATGCCGCGGTCGCTGGTGGCAAGGTGCTCTTCGGAATGGTGGGCGATGGCGCCCTGGCTCACCATGGCCTCGTAGTCGCCGGGCATGGCGCGGTGCTCTTGCTCGGTCAGTTCCTCCCACAGCTTGCCGTTCATGCGCGAACGCATGCGCGCCAGCTCACCCACCTCGGCCACGCGGCCCACCACGTAGATGCGAAAGTGGTGGTCGTCGATGGGCAGCACCCAGCCCAGCGATTCCACGCGCCCGTAGCGCCCCAGCCGGGGGCTCGGTATCACGCGCAGCGTGGGCAGGCCGGCCTGGCTGATGCGGCGGAAGGTGCGGCCGTCCGGCAGGGTGCGCAGCGAGGTGGTGCGCACGCCCAGGGGCACGGTGTCCCAGGTCACCTTGGGCATCTCGGCCATCTGCTCGACGAACTGCGTGCCGCTGAAGGTCGAATGCAGCACCACCACGTGGAAAGGGTCCACCAGGTTCTCGTAGTGCTGCAGCCAGTTGCACGGCACGATGGCCGGGCCGCCGCCGCCGATGCTGGCGTCGTTGGCCTCCAGCAGCTCGCCCGCGTCCAGCCGCTCCAGCGCGTCGTAGCGCGGCAGCACCGGCTTCTTGTCGGCGGGGCCCAGGTAGGCCCATACCAGGCCGTACTGCTCCTGCACGGGGTACCAGGGCTGGCGCACCTTGCCGCGTGCGCGGCCCATCTCGGGCTCGCAGGGCTGCTCCACGCAGTGGCCCTCCACATCGAACAGCCAGCCGTGGTAGCAGCAGCGGATGCCGCGCTCCTCCACCTTGCCGTAGTACAGCGACGTGCCCCGGTGCGCGCAGTGCGGGTACACCAGGCCGGGCCGGCCGGTCTTGTCGCGAAACAGGATCAGGTCTTCCCCCAGCACACGCACCTGGCGCGGCGTGTCAGTGGCGTCGGCCGCCAGACCGATGGGGTGCCAGTAGCGGCGCAGCAGTTCGCCCATGGGCGTGCCCGCGCCCACCTGGGCCAGCGTGAGGTTGGAGGTCGGCGCAGGCAGGCCATAGGCCGTGCCGGTGTCGACGGCGATGGGGATCACCTTGTGTTGTACGGTGCCGGGGTTCATGCAGTGAATTCCTTGTTGTCCGAAATCAGTCGAGGGTCACGCCCGCCGCTTTGATGAGTTCTGCCACCCGCGGGTAGTCGGCCGCATAGCTGGCCTTGAACTGCGCCGCCGTGTTGCCCAGGGGCTCGAAGCCGAAGCTCGCCAGCTTCTCGCGCACCTCGGGCGTCCTGGTGATCTCGCGCAGCGCGTCGTTCCACTTCTGCAGCACGGCGGGCGGCGTCTTCGCAGGGGCGTACACGCCGATCCAGCTGTCCAGGTCGAACCCGGCGAAGCCCTGCTCCGCAAAGGTCTTGACCTCCGGAAGCGAAGACACGCGCCCGCTGGCCGCGATGCCCAGCACCTTCATGCGCCCGCCCTGCGCCTGGGCCCGCGCCGTGGCCGGGTTGGCCCAGGCAAAGTCCAGCTGGCCGCCAAACAGGTCGTTGTGCGCCGCGGCCTCGGCCTTGTAGGGCACGTGGATCAATTCCGCCCCCGTCTGGCGCTTGAGCAGCTCGCCCATGAGGTGCGCGGCCGAGCCATTGCCCCAGGTGCCGTAGGTCAGGTTCTTCTTCTGCTTGGCGAACGCCACGAACTCCGGCAGGTTGCTATAGGGCGCATCGGCGCGCGCCACCAGCATCGGCCCGCCCAGCGCAAGCTGCGAGATGGGCTCGAAGTCCTTCACCGGGTCGTACGGCAGCTTGGGCTGCAGGATGGCGTTGTTGATGTGCGTGAGCGGCAGCGTCAGCATCACCGTATGCCCGTCCGGCGCGGCCTTGGCCACCGCATCGGCGGCAATGATGCCGCTGGCGCCCGGCTTGGCGTCCACGATGATGCTCTGCCCCCAGCGCTGCTGCAGCTTGTCGGCATACACGCGCGCAATCGCATCGATGGGCCCGCCCGCCGTGCCGAAGGGCACGATGCGGATCACCCGCGAGGGAAAGGCGTTCGCGTTCGCCTGTGCGGTGGCCTGCGCCCATGCCGCGCCGCCGGGCAGCGCCAAGGCCGCGCCCAGGGCCAGCACGGTTCGCCTGCGCACGCGCAGTCCTGCATTCTTGGTCATGTCTTGTCTCCGTTGTCGTTCATCGTTGGTGCCCGGCGCAATCCGCATCGCGCATCGCCTGGGGTACCGTTACGATAGGAGACAAGCCGACATGGATCAATTCAAACGTTTGGATAGCTGATATGGGCCAGTCTGATATCCGGGGCCTGGACCTGCCCATGCTGCGCACCTTCGATGCGCTGCTGCGCGAGGGCAGCGTGTCGCGCGCGGCCGCGCGCCTGTTCCTGAGCCAGCCGGCGGTGAGCGCATCGCTCAAGCGCCTGCGCGAGGTCTTTGGCGACCCGCTGTTCACGCGCACCAGCCACGGCATCGTGCCCACGCCGCGCGCGCTGGCCCTGGCGCCGCGCGTGGAGGCCGTGCTGCACGAGATGCACAAGCTCATGAGCCTGGAGCAGGCCTTCGACCCGGCCACGTCCGACCGCATCCTGCGCATCACCGGCAGCGACCATACCTGCCGCGTGATGCTGCCGCTGTTGTGCGCCGAGCTCTCGCGGCGCGGCTCGCGCATGCGCCTGTCGTGGGAGCTGGCCGACTACGGCCGCCTCACCGAGCGCTTGCGCAAGGGCGACGTGGACGTGGGCCTGCACCCGCGCCTGTCGCCTGCCAGCGGGGTCGAATCCACGCTGCTCTACGACGACAGCTACGTGGCCGTGGGGCGCCACGGCCACCCGGCCCTGGCCGCGCCCATGGGGCTCGATGCCTTCTGCACCGCGCCCCACGTGGTGCTGGGGCAGACCCGCTCCGTACTCGACGACACCGTGGACCAGGCCCTGGCCCGCAAAGGCCGCCAGCGCCTGGTGCAGGCCGCCGTGGCCACCTTCAGCCAGATGGTGGAGCTGATGTGCGGCGACAAGCACAGCGCCCTGATCGCCGTGTTCCCGCAGCGCGTGGCCCGGCACTACGCCGCCCAGCTCGCCAGCACCGCCCTGCCCGTGGAGCTGCCCGACTACCGCCTCTACGTCTGCTGGGCCGAGCGCTCCAATGCCGACCCCGCCGTGCTCTGGCTCAAGGACGAGATCCTGCAGCACGGCCACGCCATGGGCAAGGCCTGACAGATCTCGCCGCCCAGAAGGTGTGATGCATCCGGCGTCTCCGGGCAGGCCGCCACAATGGGTGCGATTCAGGCGCAAAGCGCAGCCATGGCCCGGGCCATGGCGAGCATTTGCTTTCGACGGGTGTGCGTGTCTTGGCGGCATCAGCGCGCATGTCGGCTTCGTTCATACCTGCTCAGCTGTCGGGCGTGATCTTCGCCTCGCGGATCAGCCGGGCCCAGCGCGCCTGCTCGGCCCGCATGAAACTGCCCAGGCGCTCCGGCGTGCCGCCGCTGTCCTCTGCGCCGATCTCGGCCAGCTTGGCCTGCAGGTCGGCCGATGCCAGGACCTGGTTCACGTCGGCATTCATGCGCTGCACCAGGGCCGCCGGCATGGCCGCGGGCGCGGCCAGCGCAAACCAGATGCTCGCGTCGAAGCCGGCAAAGCCTTTTTCGGCCAGGGTCGGCAGCTCGGCAAAGCCCTTGGCCCGCTGCAGGCGGGTGGTGGCCAGGCCCTGCAGCTTGCCCGCCTTGAGGTAAGGCGTGGCCGTGGTCATGCCCTCGAAGCAGGCATCGATCTGCCCGCCCAGCAGGTCCGTGACCATGGGCGCCGACCCTTTGTAGGGAACGTGCAGCACCTCGATCCCGGCGCGCCGGCGCAGCTCCTCCATCGCCAGGTGCTGGGCGGAGCCCGTGCCGGCCGAGCCAAAGCTCACCCGCCCGGGCTGCTGGCGGCAGCGCTCGATCAAGGCTTCCAGGCTGCGCAGGCCCTTGTCGGGCTTGCACATAACCACCATCGGCGTGGCGCCCACCATGGTGATCGGCGCGAAGTCCTTTTCTGCGGAATAGCCGAGCTTGGGGTACAGCCCGGGCGCGATGCCGTTGCTGCTGATGTGGGCCAGCAGCAAGGTGTTGCCATCGCCCGGCTGCTTGGCCACGTAGTCTGCGGCAAGGGTGCCGGACACACCGGCGCGATTCTCCACGATCACCGTGCGGCCCCACAGCACCTGCAGCTTCTGCGCCAGCAGGCGCGCCAGGATGTCGGTGCCGCCCCCGGGCGGAAAACCCACGACCAGCTTGATGGGCCCGGACGGAAGTGTTGCGGCGGCGGCGGCGGTGGCCGGGCCTGCGGGGGCTGCGACGGCGCCCAGCACGGGCAGGCCCGCTGCTGCTGCCGTTGCGGCCATCAGCCATTGGCGGCGGTTGCTTTGCATGGTGTTTGTCTCCTTGTCGGTATTGTTGTCGTGAATGGGGCCGCCTATGCCGCGGCCAGGGCCTCGGTCCGCGGCATCGCAAAGCCCAGCGCGTCGAGCCGCTGCGCCAGCGCCTGCGCCTGGTCCGGCGCCAGTGCCACCAGCGGCGGGCGCACCTGTGCCCAGCTGGCATCGCCCGTCGCCCGGGCCAGGGCCCACTTCATCGCGGCGATGATGGGAAAGGCCTGGAAGGCCGCACGCACGGCGTCCAGTTGCGCCTGCTGCGCGTCGGCGTCCGGCGCCTGCCAGCTGCGGTACAGCCGCGCAATGGCCGCGGGGTTGACATTGCCCGTGGCCGTGATGCAGCCCGCGCCACCGCCGCGCAGGGTGGACAGCAACAGCGTCTCGTTGCCCGCAAACACATCGAAGCCCGCGGGCTGGAACTCGCGCAGCAGCAGTGCTGTGTTGCCGGCATCGCCCGAGCTGTCCTTGATGCCCGCCACCACGCCGGGGTAGGCCTTGAGCAGGCGCTCGATCAGCGCCGGGCCGATGCCTACCTGCGCCACCGGAGGTATGTGGTACAGGTACACGCGCAGCCGCGCATCGGCCACCTCCTCGATCACACGGGCGAAGTAGGCGAACAGCCCCTCGTCGCCCGTGCCCTTGTAGTAGAACGGCGGCAGCACCAGCACCCCGGCGCAGCCCAGCTGCACGGCATGGCGCGTCAGTTCCACCGTCTCGGGGATCGCGCAGGTGCCGGTGCCCGGCATCAGGCGCTGGCCTGGTATGCCGCCGGCCGCCAGGTGGTCGAGCAGCTGGCGCTTTTCCACGAGCGACAGCGAATTGCCTTCCGAGTTGGTGCCAAAGACTGCCAGCCCCACGTCCTGCGACAACAGCCAGCGGCAGTGGTCCAGCAGGCGCGCGGGCGATGGCGCGCCGTTGGCCCCGAAGGGCGTGACCACGGGCGACAGCACGCCCTGCAGGCGCGGCGCGCCGCTCACAGCGCGCTCCCGTCGATGCGCGTCCAGCGGGCGTGGCGCGCAATCTCCTGCTCGTCGAAGTCGAAGCCCAGGCCCGGGGTGGTGTGCAGCGTGATCTGGCCGTTGCGCTGCCCGAGCTGGCGGTCGATCAGGCGCCGGAAGTTCAGCACCTGGTCGTCCCAGAAGAACTCCACATAGCGCGCATTGGGCGTGGCCGCCACCAGCGGTGCATGCACGTCGTGGAACCAGTGCGGGCACATCACCACGCCATGGCTGGCCGCGTTGGCCGCAATGCGCCGCCATTCGGTGATGCCGCCGCACACCACGGCATCGGTCTGCAGGATGGCGGCGGCCTGCTTTTCCAGCAGCGCCTGGTGGTACCAGCGGCCATAGCCGATCTCCGCCGTAGCCACCGGCACGCGCGTGGCGCGCGCCAGCCGCGCATGGTTGTCGATGTCGTCGGGCGAGAACGGCTCCTCGATGAAGTATGGGCGGTAGGGCTCGAAGCGCTGCATGTACTGCAGTGCTTGCGTCACATCGGTCCAGCCGTTGTTGCAGTCCATCATCAGCTCCACGTCCGGCCCCACGGCCTCGCGGGCCGCGCGCAAGCGCGCTTCTTCCTCGGCCGGGGACAGGCGCCCGGTCTTCATCTTCACCGCCTGGAAGCCCATGGCCACGTAGCTGGCCATCTCCTCGCCCAGGTGCTGCGGCGTCTTGCCGTCGAGGTAGTAGCCGCCGCTGGCATAGCCGGGCACCGTGTCCAGCGCGTTGGCGCCCAGGTAGCGGTGCAGGGGCAGGCCCACGCTGCGTGCGTTCAGGTCCCACAGCGCGGTGTCCAGCGCGCTGATGGCGCGCATCACCGTGCCGGCGCGGCCGTGCAGCAGCGCCTCCTGGTACATCTGCGCCCACAGCCCCTCCACCTCGTGCGAGTCGCGGCCGATCAGCACCTTGGCCAGCAGGTCCTCCACGGCCACGGTGAACAGCCGGCCCGCGGCGCTGCCGACATAGCAAAAGCCGATGCCCGAGAGCCCGTCGTCGGAGCGGACACGGACCAGGCCGTAGTGGCGCGCGCTCACGGTACGGCGCGCGAAGGAGGTGACACGGTCCAGCGGCAGGGCAACGGCGCAGACTTCGATGGATTGGATACGGGGCATAGGGATTGAATCGGATGAAAGCCAAGGGAGACTTCATTCTGGGCAGCTGACACCATCGGTTCAAGCACGCTCAGGCATAATCAAAAGATGCAAAAAGCATTTTCTTGATGTGCTTGCGTTCCCTATGGACACCCAGTTTCTGCACACCTTCAGCCGCGTCGTCGAACTGGGTTCGATGGCCGCCGCCGCGCGCGAGCTCAACCTCACGCCCGCCACGGTGGCGCAGCGCGTGCACGCGCTGGAGGTCGACCTGGGCAGCCGCCTCATCGGGCGCACGGGCCGCACCGTCAAGCCCACCGCCGCCGGCCTGCGCGTGATGGAGCGCGCGCCCGCCGTGCTGCGCGAGGTGCGCGACCTGCGCTCCGTGGCCAGCGCCACGCGCCTGCCTGCCGGGCCGCTCAAGCTGGGCACCACGCCCGTCGGCATGACGGGCATGCTCCCGCCCATCCTGCGCACCTGGACAAAGCGCCACGAGGACATCGAGATCTACATCGAGCCGGCCCCCACCACCCAGCTGTACACGCGCGTCCTCAATGGCGAGCTCGACGCCGCGCTGCTCGTGCACCCGCTGTTCGAGCTGCCCAAGGTGTGCGAATGGCGCCTGCTGCGGCGCGAAAAGCTGGTGCTCGTCACCGCGCGCGAGCTGAAGGTCAAGGACGTGCTGCAGACCCTGGCGGCCGAGCCCTTCATCCTGTACGACCGCAAGGTGGTGGGCGGGCGCCTGGCCGACGGCTACCTGCGCGCCCACGGCATACGGCCGCGCGTGCGCTTCGAGCTCGACGGCATCGACGCCATCGCCAAGCTCGTGGCCGAGGGCCTGGGCATTTCGGTGCTGCCCGACTGGGCGGTCATCGGGCCGGTGGACCCGCGGCTGCGCAAGCACCCCCTGCCCGGTACCTCACCCGAACGCGAAGTGGGCCTGCTGTGGCTGCGCGGGGCCGTGCGCGCAGCGCTGGCGCAGGAGTTCCACGGCGTGGCGCAGGAGCACTTTTCGGCCTGATCCACGGGACCGCGGGCCGGGACTCATGCCCGCTGCGGCTGCGCTGCCTGCACCCACGCCCGCGGCCCCTGCCCCACCACCTGCGTGAACGCGCGCGAGAACGATGACGCACTGGCATAGCCGAGCTGGTCCGCCGCGGCCTTGACCGGGGTGCCCTGGCGCAGCAGGGTCTGCGCAATGGCCATGCGCCACTGGGCCAGGTAGTCCGCCGGGGGCTGGCCCACGTGGGTGCGAAAGGCCGCGGCGAACGCGCTGCGCGACATGCCGGCCTGTGCGGCCATGGTGTCCAGCGTCCAGTCGGCCTCGGGCCGCTCGTGCAAGGCCACCAGGGTGCGCGCCAGGCGCGGCTCGGCCAGGCCGGTGAGCAGGCCGGCGGGCAGCTCGGTCTCGCCCGTGTGGTCCAGCAACCAGCGCAGCAGCTGGATCACGAGCACTTCGAACAGGCGGTCGGCCAGCAGGCGCTGGCCGCAGCGCAGGCGCTCGGTCTCGGCGAACAGCAACGCCAGCGTATGTTCCAGGCCGTCCACCTCGCGCAGCGGCAGGGCCAGCAGCGGCGGCAGCGCGCGCACCAGCGGGTGGCTGTCGCCGCCCTCGAAGTCCAGCGTGGCGCAGACGAAATCGGCCCCGTCCACCGGCGCGTTGTGGAAGTCGTGCGCCAGCGGCCGCGGGTAGAACAGCAGCGTGGGCTCGTTCACCTGCAGCCGGCGCTTGACGCCGCGTGCGCGGTGCGTGACCTCCATCTCGCCACTGCGCAGCACGTGCAGAAACCCCCGCCCCGGCTGCGCCGCGAAGTGCGTCACGCCGCACAGCGGCCCCGCGTGGAACAGGTGTGCCCGCAGGCGAAAGCGCTCGAGCAGCGCGGACAGCCGGTCGATGGGTTGTGGCAGGGGGGCATTCATGTCGGCAGGGATCAAGCAGGACGAAATGGCATGTTTCAAGGACTCAACGTGCCATATTTTACTGCACAGCGGCGCAAACTTCATTCCACGGTTTCTGCAGCAGCCACCCTCCTGCAGACGCCGCGACAAGCCTCCATCGACACCACACCCCAAGGAAAGTAGCCAGCCATGCGACGCACCTTCTCCCGCAGCAGCCTCCTCCACCGCAGCGCCACCGCGCTGGCCCTGGCGGCCCTGGCCTGCAGCGCCAGCGCCCACGACGCGCACCACCACGGCAAGGCCACCGGCAAGAACGACCCGCACACCGGCGGCATCCGCACCGCGCCGGCGCCCAAGGTCAAGCCGGCCTTCGACATCTTCCACACCCGCATCAGCACCGAGGGCAACACCGCCATCTTCCACGTGGCTGTGTCGGGCAAGGCCGGTGCCACCAAGCCCGCCAGGTCGGGCAAGCTGGCCGGCAGCGCGGTGTTCTCGTACGTCTGGCCGACCACGCTGGACCCGTCCACCGTGGGCTTCGAGCCCAAGGCCGGCATCCTGGCCTTTGCCGTGACCTCGCACCCCGACTTCGACGACACGCCGCTGTTCGACGAGAACGGCGACGGCAACCCCGCCAACGACGGCGATGTGTGGCACTCGCACTGGGTGGTGCTGCAGCCCGACGATGCCTGCGGCAAGGGCAATTTGAAGGTGGTGGACATCCCCGAAGGCGCCAAGCCCCGGCTGCCCAAGACCTGGCCCGGCCTGCCCATCCTGATCGACAGCCCCGGCTGGCACCCGCACTTCAGCGGCCAGACGCTGGAGGTGAAGGTGCCCTTCGACGACATCGGCGCCGTGCAGGCCGCCTCGTTCGATGGCGTGGCCGCCGTGCTACGCGTGAACGCCAGCGTGCATGCGCCGCTGCTGTGCGTGCCCGATGTGATGAAGGTCGCCTCGGGCGACCTGTCACTCCCCGGCAAAGTGAACCGCTGAATTCCCTGCTCCTTCCCCAACCCCAACCAACCCCAACCAACCCTGACCAAGGAACCATCACCATGAACCGCATCCCCCTGATCGACCGCGCATCCGCCCCCGCCAGCGTCGCCGGCACGCTCGACGCCATCCACGGCGCCTTCGGCGCCACGCCCAACATGTTCCGCACGGTGGCCCAGTCGCCCGCCGCGCTGAACGCCATGTGGGGCTTCTTCGGTGCGCTGGGCAGCGGCAGCATCGACGCGCAACTCGGCGAGAAGATCGCCGTGGCCGTGGCCAACCGCAACGACTGCCATTACTGCCTGGCCGCGCACACCGCCCTGGGCCGCAAGGCCGGCGCCAGCGCCGCCGAGATGGGCGCCGCGCAGACCGGCCAGTCCGACGACCCACGCACCGCCGCCGCCCTGGCCTTTGCCCTGAAGCTCGTGGAAGCCCGCGGCCAGGTGTCCGAAGCCGACGTGCAGGCCCTGCGCAGCGCCGGCTTCAGCGACGGCCAGGCGGTCGAGATCGTCGCCCACGTAGCGCTCAACCTGTTCACCAACTATGTGAACGTGGCCTTCGCGGTGCCGGTGGACTTTCCTTCCGTAGCGCTCAAGCGCTGAAAGGCCTGGCCATGGACTACGCACCCGAGTTGGAGATTGCGCAATGGCTCAACACCGATGCGCCGATCACGCTGCAAGGCCTGCGCGGCAAGGTGGTGGTGATCCACGCCTTCCAGATGCTCTGCCCCGGCTGCGTGGCCCATGGCCTGCCCCAGGCTGCTGCCGTCCACGCCATGTTCGACGCGCGCGACGTGGCCGTGCTGGGGCTGCACTCGGTGTTCGAGCACCATGCGGTGATGACGCCGCAGGCGCTCGAAGCCTTCGTGCACGAGTACCGGCTCCCCTTTCCCATCGGCATCGACAGGCCGGATGCCAGTGGGCCGCTTCCGCGCACCATGCAGGCCTATGATTTGCGCGGTACGCCCAGCCTGTTGCTGATTGATCGCAGGGGGCGCTTGAGGCTGAACCACTTCGGTCGCATCGATGACATGCGTGTGGGGGCTCTCGTGGCGCAGCTGGTGGCCGAGCCGGGGGCCGTAGCCCGGGCCGGGATGGCTTCGGGCGAGACTACGCCTGCTGCTGGCGAGGTTCATGCGGGGGGCGCGGTCTGTGATGCCAATGGCTGCGTGGTGTCTGGTTGAGCGTCTGCAGGGGAGCGATGGATTGCGATGGCTCTGCGCTTGTTGGCGGCGTGCTTTTGCAAAGGGCGGGGGCCGGGATGTGCGCCCGGCGGCGCAGTAACTTTCTCTTGCGTCGTGTCGCCAAAAGAAAGAAGGCAAAGAAAAGGCGACCCCGCTGCCCGTGTCCCCCTCGCACTGCGTACGAGGGGGCAGCCTGCGATGCTCGAAGCTGGGGTGCGCCTCGCAACTCACTGCGTTCCCCCTTCGGGCGAACTCCGTTCAGACATCTGCGGCGAGTCAGATGACGAAGCGCGTGTGTCCTTCGGCACACGCGCCACCCCAGCTTCTGTGCTTCTCGGCACGGTCAGAAGGGGTGGGGACCGGGGTCAGAGACGGCTGCTGCTTCGCAGCTGCGCCGGGTGTCGGAGACGCGCGCGCTGCGCGCTGCCGACGTGCTGGGCGATCGCCCTGGCGAGCCGAGCGCAGCGAAGGACCACAGGCCGAGCGAAGCAATGGCCCGTATGGAGCCCGCTCCCCACCCCTTCTGACCGTGCCGAGAAGCGCAGGGCCTGGGGTGAGCGCGTGCCGCAGGACACGCGCATCGTTGTCTGGCTTGCCGAAGCTGTTTGAGCGGAGTTCGAAGAACGCAGCGAGTTCTGCGGCACACCCCAGGACCGAGCATCGCAGGCTGCCCCCAGCGCCCGATAGGGCGATGGGGGACACGGGCAGCGGGGTCGCCTTCTCTTTGGTGACTTTCTCTTGGCGACGCAAGAGAAAGTTACTGCGCCGCCGGGCGCACATCCCGGCCTCCGCACTCAACACAACAGCAGAAGCAACCACCACCAACAGCACAGACACGCAGCCCCTGCCCCCAAGGCGCCTCACCCGCGCCCTGCGTGCAGCCACCTGCCGCAGCTGCACGCCGCGAACCATGCGGACTGCTTCATCGAGTACGAGGCGCCCATATTGCGCGCGCTGGAAGACATGCGCTGGTGATCAGGGCCGAGCCAGGTCAGCGCGGCGTATGGCAATTGCCCGCAGCGATGGCCGCGGTGACCGCAGTCTCCAGGCTGGCCACATTCGGGAAGGCCGATGGCACTGCCGTGTCCTCCAGCAGGCACAGGTGGTTGGCCTTGCGCACCAGCACGACGGGGGTGAAGACTGCGGGGTTCAACAGGCCACCCGGAAAGGTCTGGCGTTGGCCCCAGAAGGCCGCCAGGCCCGCGCCGGTCTCGGTGCGTTGCTGCTCGAACCAGAACGTGCCGCTCAGCGGGCCCGCGATCGCGATGCCCACGCCCTCGCATTGGGCGTTGCGGTAGTTCACCGTGCCCACGCCCGCCGCCAGCGGGCCGTTGGTCGGGGTGTTGAAGCTCCACAGGGTGCGCACGCTGCCATCGGCCGAGGGCCGGCACCGGTCCTGCTCCCACATGCCATCCGCCAGGGTGGCCAGCGGCGCACACCGCACCGCCACCGTGTCCACCGTGGCGGCCGCCACGGTGCTGGCACCATTGCGCACCACGCAGCCAGCGCCGGCAGGTGCCGTCTTCACCGCCACGGCGTAGGTGCTGCCATCCGCCAGGGGCCTGGCGAACGTGAAGGCGCCATTGGCAGCCACGGCCACCTCTTCGCCACTGCCAGTGGCCAGGACCACGGTCTGGCCGCTGACCAGGCCGCCCACGCTGCCACCCAGCGTGTAGCTGGCACGGTCGTCGCCGCCACCACAGGCCGCCAGGCCCGCGAGGGCCATCACGGCCGCGAGGTGCTTGAGTCTTGGGGTTCTTCTGGTTGTCGAATGCATGCGATCTTCTCCTGTTGTGTGTTGTATTTCGCAGTAGGGCTGTGCCCCAGGCAATGATGGCCCAACACCTGTTGAACAGGCGGGCCGCCAGGCCGCAAAACCGTGGCCATTGACCTTTGCTTACGAAAAACACAGCACCAACGCGCCAGCGCCGCTACATGGTCAGGTGCGGGGTGGTCTGGCGGGAGGTACAGGGGTTGGTGGCATGCCTGGCGCGCCCCACACGCGCCGCCCCTGCAGTGGCGGCTGCCGGGGGGCAGGTTCAGGACTTGGGGGCCGCCACCGGCGTGGGAGCGGTGCGGGTGCGGCAGCCGCCAAGCAGCTTACTCGGCAGCCTTGGCAGACTTGCCCGTGCCACGCGGCTTGCGCGCGCGCGGGGCCGCTGCTTTGGCAGGTGCAGGTGCAGCAGCCTCGGGCTCTGCCGCGGTCGGCTCGGCAGCGGGCGCGTCAGCGGCCTTGCGGCTGCTGGGGCTCTTCTTGCGCGGCGCCGGGGCCGCACGGCGGCTGCGCGGTGCCGGGCGGGTGGTATCCACCCCATCGTCCGCGTCCGCAGGCTCCGTCACCCCGGCGGGTGGTGCACCGGCAGGCTCGTCGGCGTCGGCGTCAAAGGCAGGCTGCGCAGCCAGATCTTCATGTTCCTCGGTCGCCACGGGTTCGTAAGAAGGTGCCGGCGCGGCCGCCTGCTGGCGGAAGTAGCGGCTGACCACCGGCTCGGCCTGCGGCGCGTCGTCGTGCACCTCGGCAGCGCCCGGTGCGGCATGGGCTTCCGACGCGAGCAGGTCCTGCTGGCCATCCACCTGTTGCGGTGCCGCGCCGCGTGCCGAACCCTCACCCCGGCTGCGCCCACGGCCGCGGCCACCCCGGCCACCACCGCCATCGGACGCATCCGGCAGCGCCGCCACGGCATGGAAATCATGGCGCTGGCTGCTGCTGTTGTTGCTGTTGTTGCTGCTGTTGCTGTTGTTGTTGCTGTGGTTGCCCTGCCGCTCGGCGGGCGCCGCATCGGCTGGCACCTGGCCACCGGCCGCAGCGCCCATGCCGCGAAACACATAGGCGCCCGAGCGCTCATCGCGGCCAAACTCCAGCAGCCCCCGCGCCTGCGCCTCTTCGAGCAGGTTACCGAAGGTGCGAAAACCGAAGTAGCTCTCGCTGAAATCGGGCCGGCGGCGCTTGATCGCCTCCTTGAGCACCGAAGCCCAGATCTTGCCGCTGTCGCCGCGCTCGGAGGTCAGGTCCTCGAAGGTCTCCACCGCCAGCTCCACGCCCTGGGTGCGGCGTGCGTCCTGCTTTTCCTTGCGCTGGCGCTCTTCCTCGGGCGAGCGGCGCGGTGCCGCAGGCGCCGCCGTGGCGCCGGAGCCCTGGCCCTGGCGCCGGGCCAGCGTGCGCTGCTTCTCGCGCACCAGGTCGTCGTAGAAGATGAACTCGTCGCAGTTGGCGATCAACAGGTCCGAGGTGGACTGCTTCACACCCACGCCGATCACCTGCTTGTTGTTCTCGCGCAGCTTGGAGACCAGGGGCGAGAAGTCCGAATCGCCGCTGATGATGACGAAGGTGTCCACGTGCGACTTGGTGTAGCACAGGTCCAGCGCATCCACCACCAGGCGGATGTCGGCCGAGTTCTTGCCCGACTGGCGCACGTGCGGGATCTCGATCAGCTCGAAGTTCGCCTCATGCATCGCCGCCTTGAAGCCCTTGTAGCGCTCCCAGTCGCAATAGGCCTTCTTGACCACGATGGAGCCCTTGAGCAGCAGGCGCTCCAGCACCGGCTTGATGTCGAATTTTTCATATTGCGCATCGCGCACGCCCAGGGCGACGTTTTCAAAGTCGCAAAACAGGGCCATGCTGATGCTGTTGTCGGAAGGGGATGCCATGGGAGTGAGTCCGTTCTAGTGCAGGTGCGATCATCACATGGAATGGGAATGCGGCCTCTGAACAACCCTGCCGCAGGCCGTCTTGCCCGGCCTGGCCACCCAGCGCCGGCACCGGGCAATCCGCAGAAAGCTACTTGCGCCTGGCAGCCTTGCGGCCCCGGGCCTCGGCGGCCGCCAACTCCTCGCCGGTGAGCACGTAGTCCGGCGTGTCCGCCAGACGCTGCACGGCCAGCTCGATGAAGGCACGCACCCGCAGGGGCTGCGCCGACCGGCTGCCGTAGTAGACGAATGCGCTCGACTGGTCATCCACATGGTCCGTGAGCAAGGGGACCAGCCGCCCGGCGCGAATGTGGGTCGCAGCGGCAACCCCCGACAGCAGGCCCAGCACATGGCCTGCAAGCACCGCGTCGGTCTCCAGCACCTCGTCGTTCACGCACAGCGCGGGCAGCATGGGCTGCTCGACCACGCTGTCGGCCACCTTCATGCGCCAGGGCATCACCCGGCCAGTGCCCGGGCTGCGGAACACGCTGCAGCGGTGGTTGGTCAGGGCGCCCAGGTTGTCGGGGGCGCCATGGCGGCGCAGGTAGGCCGGCGAGGCGCAGACGATGAGCTGCAGCGGGAACAGCCTGCGCGCCACCACGCCTTCGGCTGCCGAGCGGCCGATGCGAAAACCCACATCCACGCGGTCCTCCACCCAGTTGCCGATGCGGTCATCGAGTTGCACGTCGGGCTGCACTTCGGGGTGGCGGGTGCAGAACTCGTCGAGCAGCGACCACAGCACGGGCGCGAACACCGAGCGCGGCCCCACGATGCGCAGCGGCCCGCCGATCTCGTCCTTGGCGCGGCGCGTGATCTCCAGCGCCCGCTGCAGCCCGGCCAGCGGCGGCAGCGCGGCCTCCAGGAACTGGCGGCCCTCGTCGGTGAGCGACATGCTGCGCGTGGTGCGATGGAACAGGCGCACGCCCAGGTGCTGCTCGAGCTGCACCAGGGCCTGGCTCGCGGCCTGGGGGGTGATGCCCTGCGCCGCCGCGGCCTTGCGCAGGCTGCCCAGCTCGGCCGTGCGGGCAAAGGTCGTGATCGAGCGCAGTTCGTTGATGGGCATGGGGCCATTATCAAGCGCAACTTGCCAATCCTTCAAGGCGGTGGGGGCTAGTCCCTGCAGGCCCTGGCTCCTACAGTGCCTGCATGGCCAGCGCACCGTGCCGCCCTGCTGCGGCTCCTGCCGGCACCGAACACCCCTCCCCCTTCTGCATGAACAAGGACCTTCTGTGATGAAACAACTCGCGTCCGCGGTCACGGCCCTGTCGCTGGCCGCCTCCGTCCTCGCGCAGGCCGACCAGGGGCTGCGCATCACCCGGCACGGCAGCCAGCCCTCGGCCCCCGGCCCGGCCCAGAACTTCACCGGCAGCGTGCGCGTGGACACGCCCTTCAGCGCCGATGCGCCTGGCCGTGTCGGCGGTGCCCTGGTCACCTTCGAGCCCGGCGCGCGCACCGCCTGGCACACCCACCCGCTGGGCCAGACACTCATCGTGACGCAAGGCGTGGGGCTGGTGCAGCGCTGGGGCGGCCCGGTGCAGGAGATACGCCCCGGTGACGTGGTCTGGATACCGCCTCACGAAAAGCACTGGCACGGCGCCACGCCCGGCATCGCCATGGCCCATGTGGCCATTGCCGAGCAGCTCGATGGCAAGGCCGTGGAGTGGATGGAAAAAGTGTCCGATGCGCAGTACGGCCCTGCGCGCGCAACGCCGGCGAAAGGCCCCCAATGAGCAAGCCATTGCACAAGGCATCGATCCGCTGGCTCGCCGGTGCCCGCCTGTCCATCCTGGTCGCGGCACTGGGCCCAGCCTGCGCGCTGGCGCAGCCGGCATCGCCCCCACCACCAACGCAGGCACCGGAGCCCACGGCCGCCCAGCGGCTCATGGGCGACATCAACCCCAAGCTCGCCGAGCTCACCGACAAGGTGCTGTTCGGCGACGTCTGGGCCCGTCCGGGCCTGTCGCCGCGCGACCGCAGCCTGGTCACCGTCAGCGCCCTCATCGCCATGAACCGGCCCGACCAGCTGCGCTCCCATCTTCAGCGCGCCAGGGACAACGACGTGACCGAGGCCGAGCTGATCGAGGCCATCACCCACCTGGCGTTCTACGCCGGCTGGCCCAGCGCGGTGACCGCCAGCACCGTCGCGCGCGAAGTGTTCCAGAAGAAATGATGCGCGCACCGGCCAGCGGCATCCGGCCCTGCGCCTTTGAGAACCACACCCCACCGATTGGAAGCCCCATGGACACTCCCGACGACTCCCTGACGATCTCGCGGCGCGACCTGATGATCGTCGGCGCTGCCTCCGCGGCGGCGACCACCGCAGCGGCGCAGGCCAACCCGGCCGCACAGGCGGTGAGTGCGCCCCTGCCATCGGCCCAGGTCAGCTTGCAGGTCAACGGCAAGGCCCACACCCTGGCGCTGGACAACCGCACCACCTTGCTCGACGCGCTGCGCGAGCACCTGCACCTGACCGGCACCAAGAAGGGCTGCGACCACGGCCAGTGCGGCGCCTGCACGGTGCTGCTCGACGGCGTGCGCATCAACGCCTGCCTGACGCTGGCCGTCATGCACGAGGGCGCCCAGGTCACCACCATCGAGGGCCTGGGCACACCGCGCAAGCTGCACCCGATGCAGGCGGCCTTCGTCAAGCACGACGGCTACCAGTGCGGCTACTGCACGCCGGGGCAGATCTGCTCGGCCGTGGGCGTGCTCGACGAGCTGCGCCGCGGCGTGCCCAGCCATGCCACCGGCGACCTCATGGCGCGGCCCCTGCTCTCGGTGGACGAGCTGCGCGAGCGCATGAGCGGCAACCTCTGCCGCTGCGGCGCCTACTCGAACATCGTCGACGCAATGACCGAAGTTGCAGGAGGCCGGGCATGAAACCCTTCACCTACGAACGCGCACGCTCCCCCGCCGAAGCCGCCGCCGCAGCGGCCCGCAACCCGGCGGCAAAATTCATCGCCGGCGGCACCAACCTGCTCGACCTGATGAAGCTGCAGATCGAGGCGCCCGCCCACCTGATCGACGTGAACGGCCTGGCGCTGGACACGATCGAGCCCACGGCGCAAGGCGGGCTGCGCATCGGCGCGCTGGTGCGCAACACCGCGCTGGCCGCCGACGAGCGCGTGCGCCGCGACTACGGCGTGCTCTCGCGCGCCCTGCTGGCCGGCGCATCGGGCCAGCTGCGCAACAAGGCCACCACGGCCGGCAACCTGCTGCAGCGCACGCGCTGCCCCTACTTCTACGACACCGAACAGGCCTGCAACAAGCGCCGCCCGGGCAGCGGCTGCAGCGCCATCGGCGGGGTCACGCGCCAGCACGCCGTCATCGGCGCCAGCCAGGCCTGCATCGCCACCCACCCCAGCGACATGGCGGTGGCCATGCGCCTGCTCGACGCCAGCGTGGAGACGGTGCGCCCGGGTGGCAGCACCCGCGTGATCCCGATCGCGGACTTCCACCGCCTGCCCGGGGACACGCCGCACATCGAGACCGCGCTGGAGGCGGGCGAGTTGATCACCGCGGTGACCGTGCCCCCGCCCCTGGGCGGCACGCACCTCTACCGCAAGGTGCGCGACCGCGCCTCCTATGCCTTCGCGCTCGTCTCGGTGGCCGCCGTCGTGCAGCGCGACGGTTCGGGCCGCGTGGCCCTGGGCGGCGTGGCACACAAGCCCTGGCGCGTGGAAGCGGCCGACGCCGCCCTGCCCCAGGGCGCCAAGGCCGTGGCCGAGCGGCTGCTGGCCGGCGCCCAGGCGAGCCACGACAACGCATTCAAGCTGACCCTGGCCGAGCGCACGCTCGGCGCGGTGCTGGCGCAAGCGAGGACCTGAGCCATGAAATTCGACACCCCCGCCACCACCAACCCGATCGACCAGCTCAAGGTCATCGGCCAGCCCGTCGACCGCATCGATGGGCCGCTCAAGACCACCGGTGTCGCGCCCTACGCCTATGAACGCCACGACGCGGCACCCGATGCGGCCTACGGCGTGGTCGTCGGCGCCGGCATCGCCAAGGGGCGCATCGCCGCCATGGACCTGGACGCGGCCCGCGCAGCGCCCGGCGTGATCACCATCGTCACGGCGCGCAACGCCGGGCTGCTGGGCAAGGGCAGGCTCAACACGGCCAAGCTGCTGGGCGGGCCCGACATCGACCACTACCACCAGGCGATTGCGCTGGTGGTGGCCAAAACCTTCGAGCAGGCCCGGGCCGCGGCGCAGCTGGTGCAGGTGCAGTACACGCGCGCGCCCGGCCGGTTCGACCTGGCGGCCGCCAAGGTGTCTGTCGATCCCGCGCCCCAGCCCTCGGCCGCCTCGCCCGACGCCCGCCTGGGCGACTTCGAGGGCGCCTTTGCGGCGGCGGCCGTGCGCGTGGACGGCACCTACACCACCCCCGACCAGTCGCACGCGATGATGGAGCCGCACGCCTCCACCGCCGCCTGGCAGGGCGACCAGCTGACGCTGTGGACGTCCAACCAGATGATCGACTGGAGCGTGGGCGAGCTGGCCACCACGCTCGGCATTCCCAAGGCCAAGGTGCGCCTGGTCTCGCCCTTCGTGGGCGGCGGCTTCGGCGGCAAGCTCTTCATCCGCGCCGATGCGCTGCTCGCCGCGCTGGGCGCGCGTGCTGCCGGGCAGGCGGTGAAGGTGGCGCTGCAGCGGCCCCTGATTGCCAACAACACGGTGCACCGGCCGGCCACCATCCAGCGCATCCGCCTGGGTGCATTGCCCGACGGCACCATCACCGCCATGGCCCACGAGAGCTGGTCCGGCGACCTGCCCGGCGGCAAGCCCGAGCGCGCCGTGGCGCAGACCCGGCTGCTCTATGCAGGGGCCCACCGCCTCATCGCCACCCGGCTGGCCGTGCTGGACCTGCCCGAAGGCAATGCCATGCGTGCGCCCGGCGAGACCCCCGGCCTGATGGCGCTGGAGATCGCCATGGACGAGCTGGCCGAGCAGCTGGGCATGGACCCGGTGCAACTGCGCGTGGTCAACGACACCCAGGTCGACCCGCACCAGCCGGCGCGCCCGTTCTCGCAGCGGCGCCTGATCGAGTGCCTGCGCACGGGCGCCGACACCTTCGGCTGGAGCCGGCGCAGCGCACGGCCCGCGCAGGTGCGTGACGGCCGCTGGCTGGTGGGCATGGGCGTTGCAGCCGCCTTCCGCAACAACCAGGTCATGAAGTCGGCGGCGCGCGTGCGGCTGGACAGCCGGGGCATCGTCACGGTGGAAACCGACATGACCGACATCGGCACCGGCTCGTACACCATCATCGCCCAGACCGCGGCCGAGGTGATGGGCGTGCCGCTGGCAAAGGTGCTGGTGCGGCTGGGCGACTCGGCGTTTCCCGCATCGGCGGGCTCGGGCGGCCAGTGGGGTGCCAACTGCTCCACCGCTGGCGTGTACGCCGCGTGCATGAAGCTGCGCGAGGCCATTGCGCACAAGCTCGGTGTGCCAGCGGCCGATGCCGAATTCTCGGGCGGCACGGTGCGCGCCGGTGGCCGCACGCTGGCCCTGGCCGACCTGGCCGGCGCCGAAGGCCTGGTGGCCGAGGACGTGATCGAGTTCGGCGACCTGCAGCAGAAGTACCAGCAATCGACCTTCGGCGCGCATTTCGTCGAGGTCGGCGTGGACGCCGCCACCGGTGAGATCCGCGTGCGCCGCATGCTCGCGGTGTGCGCCGCCGGCCGCATCCTGAACCCCAAGTCGGCCCGCAGCCAGGTCATCGGCGCCATGACCATGGGCGTGGGCGCGGCCTTGATGGAGGAGCTGGCGGTGGACAAGCGGCACGGCTTCTTCGTCAACCACGACCTGGCGGGCTACGAGGTGCCGGTGCATTCCGACATACCGCACCAGCAGGTGATCTTTCTGGACGAGACCGACCCCATGTCCTCGCCCATGAAGGCCAAGGGCGTCGGCGAGCTGGGCCTGTGCGGCGTGGGTGCCGCGGTGGCCAACGCCATCTACAACGCCACCGGTGTGCGCGTGCGCGACTACCCCATCACGCTGGACAAGCTGCTCGCGCAGCTGCCACCTGTGGGGTGACTACCGTCAAAACAACAAGAAAAAGGATTCGAATGGGTGAAGTAGTGGTCGTGATCGGCCCCGGCTCCATCGAAAAGAGCCCGCTTGCGCGGGCCCTGCCTGTATCACCGCACCACACCACCGGCTACGGGATCACATACCCCAGCTGGTAGCGCTTGCTCGTGAGCATTTCGCCCAGGGCTTCCGAAGGCGTCACGCCCAGCCCATACCCGACGAAGAAGGCGCTGCCTGCCAGGGCCGTGAGGTCCTGGTCGGTGGCCAGGGCCGTGGTCGTGTTCTGCAGGCTGCTGGTCCAGGCGGCGGGGATGCTGAGCGCATTGGCGGCCACGAAGGTGGATCCGTTGTAGGCATAGATCGCACCGCTGGCGGTGATGGCCACGACAAAGGCATTGCCCTTGACGCCGTTGGCCAGGTGGTCGCTGGCGATCTGCACCTTGGCCGTGAGCGTCAGGCGCGTGGTGGGCCCGCTGGCGGTCACCGTGCCGGGCTGCGGGGAGTAGCTGGCATCGAACACCACGGGAGCCGGCTTCTGCGACAGCGTCCCGGCCAGCCCCGAGCCCAGTTGACCGGCGCTGTTGCTGCCCCAGGCCACCAGGGTGCCGTCGGACTTCAGGGCCAGGGTGTGCAGGGCCGCGGCCGCGATCGCGGTGTAGCCGTTGCCCAGGAGCTGGGGGCTGTCCACATCGGCCGGCGAATCCACGCCCAGCTGGCCGTTGGCATTGGAGCCCCAGACCCACACGGTGCCATCGGTCTTCAGCGCCACGGTGTGCGACGTGCCCTTGACCACCTGGCTGAAGCCCGCGCCCAGCGAGGCGGGCTGCTCATCGCCCTTCCACTGCCAGAGCGTTCCATCGGTCTTCACGCCCGCCGCGGTGGTGGCGTTCAACGCCACCTGCGCATAGCCGCTGCCCACCGGGCCGGTGCTGCCGTAGGCAGTGCGCCAGGTGTTCAGGACATTGTTGTTCGACACGTAGCGCAGCGCGCCGCCATCGAGCACGAACAGCGCGTTGTAGGGGCCGGTGGCCATCTGCTGGTAGCCACTGGGCAACTGGTCCAGCGAGCCACTGCCCCCTGCGGGCGCGCTGTAGACGAGCTTGGACTCGCCCCAGAACCAGACACTGCCATCGGCCTTGGCGGCGGTGTCGGACGTGAGCAGCTTGTCAAAGCCGGTGCCGATCTGCACCGGCGCGGTTTCGTAGAACTCCCGGTCCTTCAGGACCGCATGGCCCCACATCCACAGGCTGCCATCGGCCTTGAGCGCCACCATGTAGCGGCTGCCCACCTGCACCTGGGTGAAGCCGGTGCCCACACGGACCGGCTTTTCCGCGCTGACGGACGTGCCGTTGCCCAACTGCCCGTTCATGTTGTTGCCCCAGGTCCAGAGCGTTCCATCGCTCAGGATGGCGGCCGAATTCGACGCACCGGTGGCGAACTTCAAGACCGTGGCCGCGTGGGCCCCGGCCGCTGCCGCCACCAGGGTGCACGCGAGACCGGCCTTCAACGCCATGCTGCGAAGCGAAGCCAGCGGCCTGGACGGCAAGCGGCGGTCTGTTGTCAACACTGCCAGGAAAGTCATTGCGATACGCCTTTCAAAAAGTGAATAGATAGGGCTGGCCAAAAACAAGCAAAGAAAGAAAAAACGCCGGCCCGCAACCGGGCGCCGGCGGTGGCGCCACCTTGCCGCAGGGCAGCACCACCCGCGCACAGGGGCCGTCTGAAGCACAGCGCAGCATGCCCAGTCCAGGGCCCTGCGTCCATCCCCCATTTTTCGCAGCGCGGCCCTTCACATGCCACAAAAGGTT
The DNA here is from genome assembly GCF_059418305.1 of Acidovorax sp. GW821-FHT09B03. NCBI lineage: Bacteria > Pseudomonadati > Pseudomonadota > Betaproteobacteria > Burkholderiales > Comamonadaceae > Acidovorax > Acidovorax sp. GW821-FHT09B03. The sequence goes on along the minus strand of NZ_JBWKPP010000014.1, from coordinate 166,363 downwards.
ACAGCGGCAGCGCGCGACAGAGCACGCCGAGGGGCTCCATGCGGCGGGTGACCCTGCGAACCGAGGGGATTCATCTGCCTGGGTCGGCCCCCTGCCCACGCCACCTCGGGTACCCTGCGCCGCTTCAGCGCCCCGATGTTGCTTTTTGCAACGGAAAGAGGTTCCATGCCAAGGGTGTAGGTTCGTGCCCGGTTGGGGCTGACAAGGGGCGGGCAGCGTTTTATTTCTGGAGTGTTTTCAATGAGGTATCTGTCTTTTGCATTTTTGGCGGTGTTCAGCACGTTTGCACAGGCTGCAAACTTTCTGTCGATCCACCAGCTCCCGCACAAAACGCCACTCCCACCCGCCGCCGGCAGCTACCAATACACCTTCGACACCAAAGTCGGGTTCAAGCAGCAGTACGCCCCGACCGGCGTGACCGGCTGCGCCATCGGTTTCGGCACGGGCGGCTGCGCCTTCCCGGGCGGCGGCTCGCTGCCGCTGCCCGAATTCACGGGTGCCCAACTGCAACAGCACAGAGAGTTCAAGATCTTCATTCCCGCAGGGACGCGCTCGCTGCTGCTCTCGGGGTATGCCCCCCTCGCCACCCAATCGGCCTTCGTGCTGAGGTATGGCAAGGAACCTGTCCGCCTGGCCGCACTGAGCGATGCGGAATACCAGGCCGCCAGGACCGGCAAGCATGTCGAGGCCTTGTTCTCTCGCCTGGTCAAGGAAGATGAGGAGCAGTTGGTGGTGCACGATGGCAGCGGCAGCCTGCGCTTCATGGGCGGCCAGCTCGATGCCAAGGGCGGTAGCACCGACCAGGGCCAGTGGCTTTATGTGCGCCAGCTCAGCGGCGCCGCGCTCATGACCTACCAGGGAGCGATCGACGTCGACATGCCCAAGTACGCCGCCGGCTATGCCGCGACCACCTGGAACACCCGCAGCGCTCCCGATCCCGTCGACACCGTCAGCGGTGACGGCCCTGCCGCCCCGCCGCCGGTGGCAACGACAACGACGACAACCACCACGCCCGCCGCCACCGCAACCCGGGCCCCCACCGCCATCATGTCCGCTGCCGGCCTGCCCGTGCTGCTGGGCCACCACGATGCCGCGGCCTGCAGCGCGAGCCGTGGCCCCTCCGGCCATCCGCCGGTGGGTGGCAGCGCGCCATCCTGCCAAGCGCCTATTCTTCAGACCGCTGAATAGGGCCTGTTGGATGGACCACACCCGTTCGCTGGCGGAAGAGAACGCGTCGTTCGTCTGAAGTGCCCCGCTGCGCAAGCCCTCACCCAGGCCTCGCCGCCTCGCGCCCCCCTGACAGCTAGCCAACGACCGCGGTGTGGGCAAGGCTCCTGGCGATTTCAACGGCAGGCGCAAGGAGCATCAGCGCCATAGCCACCCGTCGGCCCCCATGGCAATCAGTTGGTCCACCCGTTCGAGCTGATTGCTTTTGCACGCCATGGCGAGCGGGGTCTTGTTGTGGTTGACGAGGTGCAGCGTGCGCGGCTCTTGCGCCAGGACACGGCTGACGAGCTTCATCAGACCGCGTTCAGCCGCTGGAATGACGACGCGGTATGGACAGTCCTGGGTACTGCCCTTCTTGCGGCCCGCATCCAGCACGTCCAGCCAATATAGCGCGACCTCCTCATGGCCGTTGTCGGCCGCGACAACGGCTGACCGAACCAGCGTCTTGCTGTCTTTCTTGCATTCGACGATCAGCCTCACCATGTCCAGCCGGCCTTGCAATGCGAGCAGCAAGTGTCAGCCGGCCCGAGTGGGAGAAAGCCCGATATTGCTTGGCTCGACTTCATCGTTTTCACGAAGGCGCAAACCTTCCGGCGCCCAAACAGTGGGAAGTCCCACTGATCGCACCATCCGTCGATCCCAAGGCGCGGGTGGAAGAAGCTCCAGAGCCTTCTCACGAAGGTGGACACTGCGGACACACGTTGACCGGATATGCCAAGCTTGTCACTTGCCCAATCTGCGGCGAGCGGGCTGGACTGACGTAGGCTTGCGGGTCCTCTGCCAGCATGTCCTTGCCACTGCTACGATGACGGCCATCGGCCCGAAGCGGACGTTTGAGTATCTCCCCCACTGCCTCGCCTGCTCATGAAATCTGAAGATGTATCTTCCGTGTCAGTGAAAGCGCTATTCGGCGGAAACCGTGTGCGAATCGGCGAGAGGGAGGTTTTTGTAGTGCTGCTCATCCCTGAAAGCGAGTGGCGTCCGCTTCGTGCCTCATGGTGGCGCGGAAAAGAGGCGTGCATCATCGGTGCCGATGAGAGCGGGAACTTCTTTTTGAGGCACTGCGATGGCTCGGTTCGCCACTGGGACCACAAGCTCGGCGCGGACCTCAAGATCGCGGCCAGCGTCCGCGATTTCATCACCATGATTGGATAGCTCGACGGTCGAGTAGCGGCCACAACCGGACTTTAGATAGACACGGCAAATGCTTGATGCAGGGCATGAAATCCTCCGTTGCATGCGTCGCCCAGTGCGACAGAAACGGATTGATCAAGTATGTCCACAATGTCGTTGTTCTGAAGCGCTGTCATCTGGCAGCAGAACCTTGTCATCCACGCCCCAGTCCCTGACATGCAGCCGCCCGCACTCCTTACCGCATCCTCCCGTGACTACGCGCCGCCCGACCAGTTCGATGCGTTGCGCCGCACGCAATTTATCCCATCGCGACTGCTGGACTTGACGGACGCCAGCCACAACAGCGGGCAGATGCACTGGCAGGCCAGTATCGGGCATGGCAGCCAAGCCAGTTTTGGCTTGTATGCGGGAGCGCCTATTGAAACCCGTCGGCATGCGCGCACCATGCCTGCTGCGCCCGATGCCGTCATCGTGACCTGGCTGCGCAGTGGCCATCTGGTGCAGGAGGCGCCTAGCGGAGCGCAAAGCCGCTTGCAGTCGGGGGATTTGCATGTGTACGACACCACGCAGCCCATGGATTTTCACTGCGGCGCCTTGGACGATGCTTTCCTTATATTGCCGCGCCATTTGGTGAGTGAGGCTCTGGGTAGCACAGAGCGCCATTTGCGCATCGACCGGCTTCCCGCCACCGCCACCCACACGCTGGCTCCCTTTCTGCAAGCTCAGCTCAGTCTGCTGCATCAGCATGGTGCGGGTCTGTCCGCGATGGCGCTTGCCACTGCCATCGATGCAGCCTCCAGCCTCGCGCTGACCTGCCTGCGGGAGGCTGCGGGCCTGGCCACGCACGGCTCTGGCAACGACCCTGGCGCATTCGCCCCTGGCCTTTTGGCCGCTGCGCGCCATGTCATGCGCACGCGCCTGCACCAGCACGACCTGCAGGTGCAACACATTGCGCAGGCCATCCACACTTCGCGCGCTCAGCTCTACCGCAGCTTTGCCGAGCAGGGCAGCAGCGTTTACGCCGAACTGCGAGAGATGCGCCTGCAAGCCGCACGCCAGCACATCGAGCGCGGCGGCGATCCCATCAGCACGATTGCGTGGCGCTGCGGTTTCAGCACCCCGAGCACCTTCAGCCGGGCGTTTCGCTCACGCTTTGGCACCAGTCCGCAGGAATGGCGCGCCGAGCGGGCCGTGGCGCCGCTTCTGTAGGTCCCCCCGCTCTGCTGTTGCCCGGTTGCAACGGGCGCTGTGCCTGGCATCTCCATTGCTGCGCACGGCGTCTCTGATTGCGTCCGCACGCCGGGGCGCGCACCTGCGCGTTGCACCATCGATCCCGCTGATCAACCATACGACGGCGCGAAACAGGAGGCGGTGGCGCTGCAATCCCCCAAGGGTCAGCCGTCGGCAACGCAGCATCTTTGTTTGTGCAACTCCTGAAATAGCGACAACGCCATGCACCCATACAAACTAGTCTTTCGCTTGAGCCTGGCGCTAACCCTCATCGCTGGTGCACTTTCATCGGCGCTGGCTGCGGGCCCCACCGGCTTGCTAAATGACACTGGGCAAAAAGAGTGCGACGACGGGTCTTTCTTTATGCAATGGTGCGACAGCGGGAACAGCGATGATGCCGCCCCCATGCCGCGCCAGGATGGCCGCTTTGGCCGCGACCGGGCCCCGCTCAACAAAGTGGGCGGCGGTGCGGCGGGTTTTGACTTCACCAAAGTCTGCATGGATGGAACCCTCAACTGCACCACGGCTGCGGATACAACCTCCTCACCTGCATCCACCGCCTGGGCCTGTACCAAAGACAACGTCACCAACCTGATCTGGTCGTTGAACACGAGGGGCCCGACGAGTTGGAATGTCGCCAGCACTGCTACCTACCCCGATAGCGGTCACAACACGGCCAGCCGTTGCGGCTTCAGCACCGGCTGGCGCTTGCCGACCCGGCGCGAGCTGGCGTCTATTGTCCATCTTGGGGCAATTAATCTGACCATCGATAGCAATTACTTCCCCAATACGGTGAACACCTGGTACTGGTCCAGTGACACCTTTGCACTTGACCCGGGGGAAGCGTGGGTCGTCATGTTCGACTCCGGGGCATTGCGCTCAAATTCCAAGGCGAGTTTCACCAGCTACGCCCGCCTCGTGCGAAGCGGACCGTAATTTGATTGCTTTGGTGACTTTTTCCTGAAACGCCCATGGCCCGCTATCGCCATCTGCCCATCGGGAAAGCTGGATTGTTCCTGGCGTGTATTGGGAATACGAACTGCCGTGCTCACCAGCCAGCACAAATAAAGCTGACTACCGGGCTGCTCAAAACCGCAGCGCCTGGGCGGCAGCACCGATCACCTATCCGTCAGCCAAGTTGGCAATTTGAAGATCGGCTTCAAGAGGTGGACCGTACCGCCGTGTATCGCGCAACGGTTCACTTCTGGTCTTTTTGCCAATGCCATTTTGTCAAGCGGTGTAGCGCAACCATGAGTCTGAAGTCATGAAAAAACCGATACCTATTTTGCCAAGTTTGGTTGTGGGTCACTGCCACCCAATTGCCGCTCTGCTCGGCACGGCCGCACTGTTGCTGGGCTTCGGTTTGACCTTTCCGGCATGGAGCGCGTTGGTCGTCAACGCCGGCAATGGCACGGTGACCGACACCACCACCGGCCTTGTATGGGATCAATGTGCCTATGGCCTCACCACGACCACTACGGCGTGCGATTCCGGCACTGCGCACGAGGCCAACTGGGCCGACGCACTACAGACCTCGGTGACGGCAAATACCGCCGTCTACAAAGGCTTTAGCGACTGGCGCCTGCCCAACAGGAATGAGCTCGAATCGATCATAAAAATCGACAGTGTCAGCCCAGCCATTGACAGCACGGTTTTCCCTGCGACACCCCATGCTTACCACTGGACATCTACAACCAGTGCGTTGGACCCGGTTAACGCGTGGGTTGTCCACTTTACCCAGGCCTTCTCGTTCTCCATTCCCAAATGGACTCCCTATAGTTATCGCCTGGTTCGAGGGGGACAGTCTTGGGCATCTCACGACGGGTTAATTGCAGTACCCGATGCCCCAGCAGCACCCACCGCGACGGCAGGCAACACCACCGCCAGTGTGAGCTTCGTGGCTCCGGCGGACAACGGCGGCGCCATCACCGGTTACACCGTGGAATCCAGTCCTGCAGGCGGGGTGGACAGCAACGCGGGAAGCACCGGCTTGACCCACATCATGACCGGCCTGACCAATGGCACCGTTTATACGTTCAGGGTCAGGGCTTTCAATATTGCGGGCGAAAGCGACATTTCGCCCTCCTCAAACGTCGTAACGCCGGGTGTTCCGCCTGGTACACCTGCCGCGCCTACCGCCAGCGCAGGCAACACTACCGCCAGCGTGAGCTTCGTAGCCCCAGCCGACAACGGCAGCGCCATCACTGGATACACCGTGGTCTCCAACCCTGCAGGTGGCATAGACAGCAACGCGGGTACGACTGGTTTGACCCACACCATGACAGGGTTGACCAATGGCACGGCGTACACCTTTACCGTAAGGGCAACTAACAGTACCGGCCCTGGTAACGCGTCGGCTGCATCCAACAGCGTGACGCCTATGGGAGCACCCCTGGTCCCCGCAGCGCCTACAGCTACTGCTGGCAACGCCTCGGCAACAGTCAGCTTTGCAGCCCCGGCGAATAACGGCAGCCCCATTACCGGCTACACCGTCACTGGGACCCCCACTGGCGGTGGCGCCAGCGTTGGCTGTTCGACATCCGGCGCGCTGGTTTGCACCGCGTCTGGTTTGAACAACGGCACTGCATATACCTTCCGGGTCACGGCTACCAATCTTGCGGGCACCAGTAGCATGTCGCCTGCATCTAACAGCGTCACGCCGTCTGCTCCGCCCAGTACACCTGCCGCGCCCACCGCCAGCGCAGGCAACACCACTGCCAGCGTGAGCTGGGCCGCACCAGCAAACGACGGCGGCCGCCCCATCATCAGCTACACCGTCACCGGCACCCCCGGCGGCACCTGCACGGTGGCCGCAGCCGCGCCCCGCACCTGCACCATTGCAGCCCTGATCAACGGCACGCCTTACACCTTCACCGTGAAGGCCACCAACGCCGTGGGCGATAGCCTGGCATCTGCTGCCAGCACCGCAGTGATCCCCACAGTCCCTGTGATCCACCCACCTGCCGAAGACCCCGCTCCCACGTCGACGACCATCAACACCCCGGGCAGCACGACCACCATCGCCAACCCATCCCTGCCGGTGTTGGTGGGCCCGGGTGCGGGCGGCGGCACCATCGTGGTGCCCGGCACGGGCACCACGCCCGTCAGGCTGCAAGTCTCCATCAATGGCCAGCCGCTCACCGTGCAGGCGCTGCCGGGCACGCAGCTGCGCATCGCCGAGGTCAATGGCCAGAACGTGCTGGTGCTCGTGGTGCTGCAGGGCTGGGCCTCCATGGCCTCCAGTGCCGTGGGCCAGCCCCTGGTGCTGGCCGGGCCGGTTCTGCTCAGCGCGGGTAGTGCAGGCACCATCATCGAGGCCCAGCCGCTGGCCGTGGCGGTGGTGGCGGGCGCGTTGGTACCGCCCCAAGGCAGCCTGCCGCAACTGGGCAGCCAAGGCCTGCTCGCTGGAGAGCGCCTGCGGGTGGACGCGCAGGGCAAACCCGTGTCCATTGCACTCGGCTCGCTCAAGGGCGATGCCCAGCAAGTGGGTGATGCCATGGTGTTTGCCAACCTGCCCGGCAGCATTACCGTCGATGGCGCGGCGTTTGCGCGCATTCAGGGCCCCGTCGCGCGGCTGCAAGGTGTGGGCCTGGCCCAGGGGCTGGAGGCAGCGCCCTCGGGCGTGTTCCTCGTGCGCGATGGTGGCCAGGTCTTCCAGCTGCTGCCCACGCAGCCCATCACCATTGACGCGACCTTGCCCGATGGCATCACGTTCACCCCGCTGGGCCTGCTGCGCTGGGTGCGCAGTGGAATGGTGGTGCAGTTCGCACCTGCCGTGGCCGACCTGGCCGGTCTCGCCCGTGCCGTGACGGCCGTGCTGCCCGATGCGCAGATCAACCTGGGCGCCGAAGGCGTGCTGCAGCTGCGCACCGGCGGGCAGACCTATGTGCTGCGGCCGGGCTGGACGGGTGGCGGCGCGGCAGCGGGCACTCCGCAGATCGACCTGGATGAACAAGGCCGCCTCTACTTGCAGACAGGGCAGGGCGCACGGCAGCTACTGCTGCCCGCACTGCTCAGCGCCATCCAGGCCAGCAGCATCGTCACCACAGCCTTGCCCGGCGCCGTGCTGGCCATGCAACCTGGCAGCAGCGATGGCTCATTGACGCTAACCTTGGCCGGTCAGGCATGGCACCTGGTGCCGCAATGGATGCTGCCCACCGGTGGCACGGCCCAGGTGCCGCCGCAGGCCGGGCCGTGGTGGGTGGGGGGTGATGGATTGCTTTACCTGCAGTTGGGTACACAGGTGCAGGCAGTGCGCATCGCCGAGTGAGCAATCGGCCAGAAGCGGAAATTCACTTCACGGCGCTACCGATGCAAATCGTTCTCGAATCTTCTCGGCGTATCGCTCTTCGTGAACTACTGCTGCGCGGAGCCTCCCATTGAAGCTTGCTGCAATGGGTCAGCTCGACCGATGGGCTAACCCTTGTCTTGGAGCCGTCGCCATACGGCTTTGATGATGACCATAGACGCCTCGTCTGGATGGCAGTCCTTTCCACAAGCGTTCTCCAAGAGACTGCGATTTCCGCGCCATAGGCCGTAATGGTTTCGAATTCCTGTCCCCCAACCCCTGTGGAACCTGATGAGGTCTCGTTCCGGTGTGTCCCGAACAGTCTTCCTACTCTGTTCCGACATGGTGGAGAGTATGTCCTTTACAGTTGCTTCAACTGTCACTGGCCACTTATTAGGTCCCAGTTGTTCCTCTGAATTTTCTTCTGCATGACATGTGCCTACAAGAAGGAAGCTAGAAATGAGTACGATGAGGAAACGGTTCATGAGGGCTAACGTAGTGATTTATACCGAAAAACCTATGGGATAACTGGATTGCGCGAAATACTGTAGGCACTTGTTCCTCCTGGAATTGGCTTGCAGTATAGGTTTGCAGGTGATGGCCTTTTTAAAAGCCAGGCAGAAAATCCGATAAAACCGGCAGATGTCAATTCGGCCAACTATAGCTTGCCAGTAGCTGTGACAGAGATTCCAAAGGGCACGGGATTTCGAGCCAGTGGACAACAAACCAATGGCAGCGTCCGGATGGCGTTCCCCAACGGCGGTTTTGGGCCCATAGCCGCCGGACGCTGATACTCGGAAGCGGTCACTCACCGTGCGCGAATTGAACGACTGGTTCTGGGATGAGGCGAGAGTCGGCAATGCGCCCGGAGCAGTCCTTCAGCAACAGGAGAAGTTGACAGTTGTCCAAGCCGCCGAACGGCCATGTTTGAAGACGTGCGCCATCCACGAAAAAGCACTGCGCCACCGAAGCGATGCAATGCTGCAAAACCATAGCAGCTGGCGCCTGCCACATGGACGCCAAAGGCCCGAAAGAGGAATTGCCAAGAAGGTGTGCAGTGATTGAGTTCGATTTTGCCTCAAAGCAACTCCCAGCTTTGCGAAACCCTCTGACAGTCTTGCTCTACAAGCCTATCAGAACCCTTCGAACGTGCGCACCACTACCCATTTCGCATTCCCGGATTTCTAAGAGCCTGTTCAACGTCTTTTTGAAGCCACGCAACTCCCTTTTCGGGATGGGATGCTAGGCGCGGTGCGCAGCCGATAGCCGTGCTATCGGCAAGCGCCGCAACGCCGCAGACCGCCCGAAAATCGAAGGTTTCGCCGAAGGCAAAAGGCACTTGCCCGAAGGGTTGGGGCGAAATCGGGCGATTGGACGCCCCGGCTGCTTGCATGGGCATGAGCCCATGCGGCGCATCCGAAGCATCCACTCATACCGATTGCGCCCCAACGCGGCTGCAAAAAGACTTTGAACAGGCTCTTATGGCCAGCGATATGCAGCTAGTGTGCTTTGCATCGCCGGACAAAAAACTGAAATTGAACAGCGCAAAGCCCCGTGGGCTGCTACCGAAGGATGGACTCGGTCACCAATTTGGCGAGGTTGTCAATCAAGATCAAATGATTTCCTATGTTGGATTTTTCCAAGACCACTGGGCTATTCAAAACCCACGTTTCCTTGCCATCGCTCACGCGGACGAGCGAACCACTTTGGAGTGTCACGAAGTCAGATCGAAAAGTCATTGGCGCAGCGTTTCTGAATTCACCGAGGTCCAGGATAAGCACGTAATCGGCCGCAGCGCTCTTGCCCGCTTCCAGGGCGTCTGATTTAACGATGCTCGCAGAGTGATTGAGTTTTTCATTCGCTTCGAAGGGTGTCGCCTTGAATTGAGACAGGGTACTGAGTTCGCGGTGCACTGCCACTTGGAGATTTTTACCACTTCCTGCTCCTTGCGCATGGGCTTTCCCCCCTTGTACAACGTCGCGTGAAGGCATGATCAAGATTTTGGATCCGTTTGCGATGGGCTCAGACTTGGTAGTCGACATCGATGCACAGCCAGAGAGTACGATCAGGCATCCAATAACTGCTAGTGCGCGGCCGAGAAAGGAAGTATTTTTTTTCATGAGGATTGAAGTTTGTGCTGTTGGTTATGACTTGGGTTTTGGAGCGAAGAATGAATACGCATCGTCGTGCCGACCTCCATCTCTTGCGGCAGAGTTCATCAATGTACGTGATTTGGCTGGGTCCATTGGGGCGGATGCGGGTCGCCACTGGGCTTCTCGGTTTGAAGGCGATACACACTGCGGGGGCGCTTCACCAGGTTGAACGGCGGCTCCAAATTCAAGCGCTGGGACGGTCTACGCAGGGATCCGGGTGACAAAGGAGCAGCAAGCTGCAACCACCAATGCGCGCATTCCGGCGGCCCAGGCCATTCGAGCGTGGCAAGATTCTTCAACCTTCGAATCATTCGGTTCCAACCCTCCCCGTTGTATTTTCTCGCCGAACTACAGACGGAATCAGTGTCTGCTCCTGACGAGATTTCTTCTAACGTCTGAACGGCCGCTCCTGGCCGATAGCGGAAGTCTAGTTGGGCGCGGCAGTGCCCTGTATCACCCAAGAAGGCGACTAGACGAGCCGAACAGATGCTCATCGTCAGCGACCTGGAAATGCACACGAGAGCCGATCTCTGTGTCCAGTTCCCGCCGTTACCGCTGTCCAGGTCAATTCGCCCCCACTGTCCAGCAGCGACCGAAATACGCACCTGCCGGACTCCCATTGCGGGCCGTGCCATTGGCGCGCTCCTCCCCCACCACACCGGGCCTGGTGCCATCCATCACACGGCCTCGGCATTGGTTGGAGGGCATTCCAGGTAGCTGCCCACGTCCGCATGGGGTCAGAACGCCCTGGCCAACTCCAGGCCGCTGAACTTCTGCGACGACATCGCCTTGGCCACCGGCGCTGCACAGAGCAACATGGGGCGCACTCCCAGGATCGACTCGGACCAGACTGCGGGCGAAAAAATGGCCCGTTCATCCGGCGGCTTCTCGATGCTCTCGCACAGGGGCCCGACCGTGGTCTCCCGCCACCTTGCGCACAGAACACAGCGCTCGCCATGGGTCACCATGCCCGCCGTCGGCTCGTCCACGCTTGCACGAGCGGTTGGCAACACGACGAAGTAGCCCTGTGGCGAATCCAGAGGAAGATACACCAGACCGGTGATGCCTGCGGCCTCGAGCCCATCGATGAATCGCTGGTTGCACAGCTTGAAGTCGTCCGAAGTAGAGACGACATTCCTGCCCGAGCTGAACTTCATCTGCGGCACCCCGGCCTGCGCCAGCGCATGAAGCTCATCGACTTTTCCACACCTCGGACAGACGAACGGCCTGTACTGCTGGCGCACCACGCGCCTGCCACGAGGGTCGTCCTCGGAGAACAGGGCGCAGCTCAACTGAGGATCTCTGGCGATGAGTTCGTAATAGACCATTTGCGATTGTCTTCACAGGGAATGGACGGGGATTGTGCGGCGACCCCATCGGATTGCTGCACCGATCAACATGGCTGCAGGCACCCGGCGGCCAGGCAGCACAGCCCCCTGTCGGAGTGGCGGCAAGCTGTGAATTGCCTCACGTGGATGGAGGAGCCTCTTGAGCCCACTTGCTTGCCTTGAGCCGATGGCTTGCACCATCCGCGATGACGAACCGGGCCAGGCAGGATTTGCAGCGATGGATGCTGAAGGCTTCCTCCGCATGCAGACGGCCGTAGCGAAGGAACTGCGACCTTCGGCTGTGACAGACAGGGCAGCGCTTGAACTGGAAGCCGGACCAGAAAGTGATGGCGATGGTGGCACAGTAGCCCAGCGCGAGCAGCGCGGCTGCAGCCAGTGTCCAGAGGAGCCATTGCATGGAAAGCATCGCAAACCACTGCGCACTAGGTGCGGGGCACCTGGACATCAACGGCCCCGGCCCTGGCGCGGGCGATCGCGTCTCGTCTGGCTTCGCCCAGCATGCGCCGGATCGCCTTGGCTGCTTCGGCTGCCGGCCGTGCGACCTGGCCATGGCCGTCCTCGGCCAGGCGGCTGGCCAGGGCTTCGTATGCAGGACGGGCGTGGCGCCTGAGGAACAGGGCCACGTACTCGCGGATGTAGAAATCGGTGTCCGAGGCGAGCGCTTGCAGCACAGGCAGGTTGTCAGGATTGAGCTGGGGCAGCAGCAGCTCCACCGTGGCGGCTGCGTCGGCGTACGCTTCCTGGTCCGCGCGGGGCGCCATTGCGCCCAGCAGGCGCGCCACGACTTCGGCCTGCCGCGCCGAAGGCGGAATGGTGGCCGGCGCCAGGTCTTCGATGTGCGTGCCGCCTGCCAATGCCGCCCGCAGGGCCGACGCAAAGGCGGCAAGGCTCGGGTAGCGCAGTGATTGCCCGTCCACGCGATTGAACTGCAGCACCATGCCGGCCGCAGGGCCGCGCACCACGTAGCAGTGCGGCATGGAGTTGTTGGCGTCTTCCAACGCGACCAGGCCCAGGGCTTCGCCCCACGCCGTGCCGCGCACGGCCCGCGAGTATTCACGGCAGGCGTCGCGGCCCAGCACCGCAATGCCCAGCGGTTGGGACTGCAGGCTGGCCGCCTGGTCCAGAAACGCCAACAGCTCCGCTGGCGCATCCGCCAGCGGGTCATCCAGGTTCGTTGGGGCCATGGGCTGCATCTCCTCCTCTTGGGCGCAATCTACCTCAGCCCGCGCGCGCCACCAAGATACCCCCGGGGCAGAAGCTTGCCTGGGAGCCATGGCGGCGCCGTCCTACCCAAGGCGGCGCGCCAGCACGTAGACTGCCCGAACGCCACACCACGCCCCGCCATGAACACCCCACCTCCCCGCCGAGCCCCGCAACGCGACCTGACCCAGGGCCCCATCGCCCGCACGCTGATCGCCTTTGCGCTGCCGGTGCTGGGCTCCAACGTGCTGCAGTCGCTCAACGGCTCGGTCAATGCCATCTGGATCGGCAACCTGCTGGGCGAAGAGGCGCTCACGGCCACCTCCAACGCCAACCTGGTGCTCTTTTTGCTGCTGGGTGCGGTGTTCGGCGTGTCCATGGCGGCCACCATCCTCATCGGGCAGGCCTATGGCGCGCGCGACATCGAGCGCGCCAAGTGCGTGGTGGGCACGGGCGCCACGTTCTTCCTGGCCGTATCGGCGCTGATCGCGGCAGCGGGTTGGGTCTGGACGCCCGAGATCCTGGGCCTGCTCAAGACACCTGAAGCCGCCCTGCCCTCGGCCGTGGCCTACCTGCGCGTGATCTTCGTGGCCGTGCCGATCATGAACTCGTTTGCCTTCGCGATGGCCGTGCTGCGCGGCTCGGGCGACTCGCGCACGCCGTTCTGGTTCATGGCCCTGTCGGTGGCGATCGACGTGGCGCTCAACCCGCTGCTGATCCGCGGCGCGGGGCCGCTGCCGGCCATGGGCATCGCGGGCTCGGCCCTGGCCACGCTGCTGGCGCAGGGCATCAGCTTTGCCGGCCTGCTGGTGCTGCTGGCGCGGCGCCAGCACCCACTGCTGCCGGGCCGGCACGAGCTTGCGCACTTTCGGCCCCGGCCGCAGCTGTTGCGCACCATCGTGGTCAAGGGCGTGCCCATGGGGCTGCAGATGATCGTGATCTCGTCGGCGGCCCTCGTCATGATGGGCCTGGTCAATGGCTACGGCGTGCACACTGCGGCGGCCTATGGCGTGGCTGCGCAGCTGTGGACCTATGTGCAGATGCCCGCGCTGGCCACGGGCGCCGCCGTGTCGTCCATGGCCGCGCAGAACGTGGGCGCGGGCCGCTGGGACCGGGTGGAGCAGATCGCACGCGTGGGCGTGCTGTTCAACCTGCTGCTCACGGGGGCGCTGGTGCTGGCGCTCTACGCGGCCGACCGCGCCGCGCTGGGCCTGTTCCTGCCGGGCGACAGCGGCGCCGTGGCCGTGGCGGTGCACATCAACAATGTGGCGGCCTGGTCCTTCGTGCTGTTCGGCGTGACCATCGTGCTCTTCGGCGTGGTGCGGGCCACGGGCGCGGTGCTGCCGCCGCTCATCATCTTGTTCATCTCCATGCTGCTGGTGCGTGTGCCGTTCGCCAGCGCACTGCAGGGCACCTGGGGCGCCGAGGCGATCTGGTGGAGCTTTCCGCTGGGCTCCATCACCTCGGTTCTGCTGGCGGTGCTGTACTACCGCTACGGCGGCTGGCGCAAGGCCTCGCTGGCAGCGCGCAAGGAGCCACCGGAAGAACCCGCCACCGGCACCGCGGCCGACACCGGCGTGGCCATGCCGGCCATGGACCGTGAGGCGAACTACGACGGGCCGGCCGCTGTGGCCACCAAACCCTAGGCCTCAGAGCCCGCCCAGGCAGGCCTTCAGCGCCTGCGCATGCTCTGCCCTGCCCTCGGCGGGCGTCCTGTCCACCACCGGCAGGCCGGGGCGGTCGTGTTCGCCCGTGACCAGCACTGCAGACACCCCGCGGAACACCCAGCGCCGGTCCTGCCAGGCAAAGTCCAACGTCTCGACGATGCGCGTGCCGAACTTGGCCTCCTCGGCCTGCGCCTGCGCATCCGCGGGCGGCTCCTTGAGCACCAGGGCGTAGCGCAGCATCACCCGGCCCAGGAAGGGCCGCACCGGGTGCGAGGTCATCACCAGGTCGTGCGACATGCCCGCCAGCGCGTAGGTGGCGGGCGCGTCGTCGCCCTTGAGCAGCATCACCCGCTGCAGCGGCCGCAAGGGCTGTGTGTAGATGAACCGGCAGCGCGCCACGATGCGCTCGAACCCGGCGCTCACCACGGGGTCGATCCAGGGCCGGACCGGCTCGGCCGGCACGCCCCCATCGGCAGCGTGCGCGCCACCGGTCACCATGGCCAGAAGCAGTGCCGCAGCATGGCGCACCACATCACCCCTCAATGCCCACAAAGCCGGCATCCGGGTAGCGCGCGCCAGCCACCTTGGAGGGGTCGAACAAGCGGTCCAGCTCGGCCACCTCGGCGGGGCTCAGTGCCACCTCGGCCGCATGGGCGTTGCTTTCCAGGTACGCAATGCGCCGCGTGCCCGGGATCGGCAGCACATGCGGGTGGCTGACCAGCAGCCACGCCAGCGCGATCTGCGAACTGGCCAACCCACGCGCGCGCGCAAACGCATCGAGCGCCTGCACCAGCTGCCGGTTGGCGGCCGCGGCATCGCCCACGAAGCGCGGGTTGTTCTTGCGAAAATCGTTGTCCGCCAGCGCCTTCACGTCCACCGTGCCGGTGAGGAAGGCGCGGCCCAAAGGGCTGTAGGCGACAAAGGCCGTGCCCAGCTCGGCGCACAGCGCCAGCATGCCGTCCTCGGGCCCGCGGCTCCACAGCGAATACTCGCTCTGCAGCGCTGCAATCGGGTGCACCGCATGGGCGCGGCGCAGGCTGTCGGCAGACACTTCCGACAGGCCGATGGCGCCCACCTTGCCGGCCGCCACCAGATCGGCCATGGCGCCCACCACCTCCTCGATGGGCACATCGGGATTGCGCCGGTGGCAGTAGTACAGGTCGATGCGCTCCACGCCCAGGCGCTTGAGCGACGCCTCGCAGGCCGATCGCACATAGGCAGGCGAGTTGTCGATGCGCCGCTCGTACTGCCCGGCCTGGCGCACGATGCCGAACTTGGTGGCCACCTGCATGCGCGCGCGGGCTGCGGGGCCAGCATTCGTGATGAAGCGGCCCAGCAGCGATTCGTTGTGGCCCAGGCCATAGGTGTCGGCGGTATCGAAGTGGGTCACACCCAGCTCCAGCGCACGCGCCAGGGTGCGCAGCGAGCTGTCGTCGTCGCTCGCGCCGTAGAACTCGCTCATGCCCATGCAGCCCAGGCCGATGGCGGAGGTCAGGGGCCCATGGGCTCCCAGGTGGCGTTGTTGCATGGCAGGGGTCCTGTCGTCGGTGGGGGGTGCGGCCGCGCTCTGGCAAAGTCTGCCCGCGGCGCCCGCATGGTAACGGCAGGCGGGCTTTTGTGCAGGCCCTCTTTGCAAGCGCCTGCAACGCAGCGGCCAGGCCCTGCCCGGCACCCCCTACAGCGCCTGCTGCGCCTCCCGCACCGAGTCGCGCAGCATCTGGCCGAAGGCCAGCGAGCCCAGGCAGCTGAATCCCCCGTCGATCGGGATGATCACCCCATTGATGTACTGGGCCGACGGGCTGGCCAGGAACAGCGCCAGGTCCGCGATCTCCTGCCGGCTGGCGCCCCGGCCTGCGGGAATGCCCTCCAGCAGCCGGTCCCAGCTGGCCTGGCCATGGGGCGCGAGCTTCTCCATGCCCACCGTGTCGGCCACGGGCCCGGGGGCGATGCCCACGCAGCGGATGCCCTGCTCTCCCCACTCGACCGCCAGGGAGCGCACCAGCATGTCGATGCCCGCCTTGGCGGCACACACATGGGCCTGCGCATAGGTCGGCAGGGTCGATTGCACGGCAGAGATGGCCAGCACCAGCGCGCTGGGCTTGCGCAGGAAGTCGTGGGCCGCGCGCACCGTGTTGAAGGTGCCCACCAGGTCGGTGTCCACCACGGCGCGAAAGCCGTTGGCGCTCATGCCCGTGGCCGTGGCCACAAAGTTGCCTGCCGCGCCCGCCACCACGATGTCGAGCGGCCCGGCCCATGCGTGGGCCTGCTCGGCCACCGCACGCAAGGCATCGTAGTCGCGCACGTCGGCAGCCAGCCCGATGGCGCGGCCCCCTGCGGCCTCGATCTCGCGCGCGGCCCGGGCGGCCTTGTCGCCATCCCGGCCCACGATGGCCACGGCCGCGCCGGCGGCGGCATAGGTCGCGGCAATCTGCCGGTTGATGCCGCTGCCGCCCCCGGTGATCAGCGCGGTCTTGCCGCGCAGCAGGTGGGGCTGGAAAGTGGTGTTGTCGTGCATGGAAAGGGCCTCTTGCGTCATTCAGGTTGTGCCGTGGTGTGCTTCGGCAGCAGGGCTGGTGGATCGGTCTGCATATCGGCCTGCCATGGCGCCGCCCGCAGCTGCGCGCGCAGCACCTTGCCCACGGGCGACTTGGGCAGCGCCGGCACGAAGCGGATGCGCTTGGGCACCTTGTAGGCCGTGAGCCGGGCACGGCAGTGGGCGATGAGCTCGTCGGCGCCGGGCGCCGGGTTGCGCGCGACGACAAAGGCCTGCAAGGCTTCGCCCGTGGCCTCGTCCGGCACGCCGATCACCGCGACCTCGGCCACCGCGGGGTGCTCGGCCATGGCGTCCTCCACCTCGTTGGGGTAGACGTTGAACCCCGAGACCAGCACCATGTCCTTCTTGCGATCGACGATGCGGATGTACCCGTCCTCCCCGATCACCGCGATGTCGCCGGTGCGCAGCCAGCCACCGGGGTCCAGCGCGCCCTGGGTCTCGGCGGGCGCATCGAGGTAGCCCTGCATCACGTGCGGGCCCCTCACCAGCAGCTCGCCGGGCTGGCCGGCCGGCAGCGCGCGGCCATCGGCATCCACGGCCATGACCTCGCTGCCCGGCAGCGCCAGCCCCACCGATCCCGCGCGGTAGGGCTCGGCCGGCGGGTTCATCGCCACGATGCAACTGGTCTCGGTGAGGCCATAGCCCTCCAGCACCGGGCAGACGCTGGCGCGCCAGGCCTCGCCCGTGGCCGGCCGCAGGGCCATGCCGCCCGACATGGCGTAGCGCAGCGTGTGACGGTGCGCGCGGAACCAGGGCTCGGCCAGCAGGCCGGCGTACAGCGTGTCGACGCCCGACATCCAGGTGATGGGAAAGCCCTCGAACGCCGGCCGCAGGTTCGCCAGCGGCCGCGGGCTGGCCACCAGCACGGCGTGCGCACCCGCGCGGTAGAAGCTCAGGAAGTTCATCACGAAGGCGAAGATGTGGTACATCGGCAGCGCCGTGAGCACCGTGTCCGACGGGCGCAGCCCGATGCCGTGCGACTCCATGAAGTCCCCGGTCATGCGCAGCACGACCAGCAGGTTCGCATGGGTGAGCGTGGCCCCCCTGCTGCGCCCGGTGGTGCCGCCGGTGTACTGGTACAGCGCCACGCGGCTGCGCCGGGTGGTGCGCAGACGGGCGGCACGCCCGCGCTCCAGCGCGGCCGCAAAGGAATCCGGTGCCGCAGCCACCACCTCCCCAGCCGGCACAGGGACAAAATCGCGCTCGCCCGCCACCAGCAGCTGCACGCCCAGCGCCTGGGCCACGGCAGTAGCACCGGCCAGGGCCGGCTCGCCGGCCACCAGCACCTTCGCCCGGCAGTTCTCCAGCTGGGCCTGCAGCTCGCGCGCGGTGTACAGCGGGTTGACATTGCTCACCACCATCGCGGCCTTCCAGGCCCCGAGCACGGCCACCGGGTAGTGCAGCAGGTTGGGCAGCTGGATCGCCACCACATCCCCTGCGCGCAGCAGCGGGTTGCCCAGCAGCCAGGAGGCAAACGCGTCCGACAGCGCCTGCACCTGCGCATAGGTCAGCCGGGCGCAGGCCCCGTCCGCCCGCAGTGCCGAAAACGCGGTCGCGCCGGCATGCGCCAGGCCCGCAGGTGCCAGGGCCTGGTCCACCGAGTCCGCTGCACTACCGCTGCTCCATTGTTCTGCCATGGTGTCTCCGTCGTGTGAATCATGGATGCCGTGCATGCCCTAGACCTCCAGCCATTCCCGGCGCACCGGGGCGTTGGCCTGCAGTTCGGCGGGCGTGCCCTGGTAGACGATGGCGCCGTGCCCCATCACGCAGACGCGCGTGGCGATGCGCAGCGCAATGGCCAGCTTCTGCTCCACCAGCAGCACGGCCAGGCCGCGCTCCTGCAGGCGCCGCAGGTAGCCGGCCACCTGCTCGACCACCTGGGGCGCCAGCCCCTCGGTGGGCTCGTCGATCATGATCAGCGCCGGGTCGCCCATCAGCGTGCGGCACAGGGTCAGCATCTGCTGCTCGCCGCCGGAGAGCACGCCGGCCGGCGTGGCGCGGCGCTCGTGCAGGCGGGGGAACATGCCGTACATGTCCTCCAGCGACCAGCGCTCCGATGGCCGGCCGCGCTTGCAGCCCAGCAGCAGGTTCTCCTGCACGCTGAGGCTGGCAAAGACGTCGCGCGTCTCGGGCACGTAGCCGATGCCCAGGTGCGCGATGCGGTGCGGTGCCAGGCCCTGCACCTCGGCTCCGCGAAAGCGCACAGACCCCGTGGCCCGCACCTGGCCCATGACGGCCTTGACCAGGGTGGAGCGCCCCACCCCGTTGCGCCCGAGCAGGCCGACGATCTCGCCCGGCGCCACGCACAGGTCCACGCCGTGCAGCACATGGCTCTTGCCGTAGTAGGCGTGCAGCGATTCGATCTCAAGCAGCGGCATTCAGGCCTCCGTCGCGGTGGTGGTTGCCGCGGCGCCCGCGGCAGCGGTGGTGGGCGTGCCCAGGTAGGCCTCCTGCACGCGGGGGTTGTCGCGGATCTCGGCCGGGCTGCCGCAGGCGATCACCTCGCCATACACCAGCACGGCAATGCGGTCGGCCAGGCCGTAGACCACGGCCATGTCGTGCTCCACCATCAGCAGGGTGCGCCCGCGCGTGACCTCGCGGATCAGCTCCACCGCGGCTTCGGACTCCCAGCGGCTCATGCCGGCCGTGGGCTCGTCCAGCAGGATCACCTGGGCGCCCCCGGCCACGGTGAGCCCGATCTCCAGCGCGCGCTGCCCGGCATAGGTCAGCTCGCCTGCCAGGGTGTGGCGCTGCGGCGCCATGCGTGTCAGCTCCAGCATCGCCTCGACGCGCTCGTGCACCTCGCGCAAGCGGTGGATGCTGCGCCAGAACGCATAGCCCTGGCCGCTGGACCACAGCACCGCGCAGCGCAGGTTCTCGTACACCGTCATGCGGTGGAACAGGTTCGACACCTGGAAGCTGCGGGCCAGCCCGCGGCGGTGGATCTCGAAGGGCGGCAGCTGCTGGATGGGCCGGCCATGCAGCAGGACTTCGCCCGACGAGGCGGCGAGACGGCCGCTCACCAGATTGAACAGGGTCGACTTGCCCGCGCCGTTGGGGCCGATGATGGCAAAGCGCTCCCCTTCGTTCACCGCCAGCGATGCGCCGCGGATGATCTCGGTCTTGCCGAAGGCCTTGCGCAGGTCCCTGAGCTCCAGCACGCATTGGCTGTTGCTGTGGTTCGTGCTCATGCGCCCTCCCCGCTTGCGCGCGCCGCGCCGGCCGCCTCGCACGCCAGGGTTTCGCGCAGCGCCGCATGGGCACGCGCCACCGCGAGCAGGCCCAGGGCCAGCGCGGTGCCGATGGCGATCCAGCCGGCCGGCCCCTGCAGCGCTGCCAGGCCCCTGGGCAGCGCGCCCATCGGGCCCAGCGAGGCCTGGTACACCGACTCCACCAGCGCCACGAAGGCCGTGGCCAGCCAGGCCAGTGCCGCCAGCAACAAGGCAAAGGCCGGCCCGGTGCGCCGCCAGCTGCCCCCCGCCAGATGCCGGCCCATGCCGGCCAGCAGCTCGGCCGCGCCCCCCGGCACGAACATCACCGTGAGGATGAAGAACACCCCCAGGTAGAGCTGCCAGGCCTGCGTGACCTCGGACAGCAGCACCGTGGCGGCCACGCCGATGACGGCGCCCAGCACCGGGCCGAAGAAATAGCCCACCCCGCCGATGAAGGTGAACAGCAGGATCGCCCCCGAGCGCGCGGCGCCCACGTTCTCGGCCGTGACAATCTCGAAGTTGATGGTCGACAGCGCCCCCGAGACGCCCGCGAACAGGCTGGAGACCACCAGCGTGAGGTAGCGCGCCCAGCGCGGGTCGTAGCCGATGAAGGCCACGCGCTCGGCGTTGTCGCGCACCGCATTGATGATCTTGCCCAGCGGCGACTGGGTGAAGCCGTACATCGCGGCCGCGCACACGAACAGCCAGGCCGCCGCCAGGCCATACACCTGCAGCTGCGGCGCGAAATTGAGCCCCAGCGGCGCCACGCCGTACACGCGGTTGGTGGAAACGCCGCCTTCGCCCCCGAAAAAGCCCGGGAACATCAGCGCGCAGGCGAACACCAGCTCCACGATGCCCAGCGTGATCATCGAGAAGGTGGTGCCCGCCTTCTTGGTCGACAGGTAGCCGAACAGCAGGCCGAACACCATGCCCGCCACGCCGCCGACCAGGGGCACGGCCACCACCGGCAGCGGGATGGTGCCCGCCGCGCCCAGGTTCATCGCATGCGCGGCGACATACGCGCCCAGGCCCGCATACACCGCATGGCCGAAGGAGAGCATGCCCCCCTGCCCCAGCAGCATGTTGTACGACAGGCCGAACAGCGCCACGGTGGCCATCTGCGTGAGCAGCGACAGGGCCACCGGGCCGCGCAGCAGCAGCGGTGCGCAGACCAGGGCGGCGGCAAACAGCAGCCAGGGCAGCGGCAGGCGCCATGGCAGCCTGGGGGGTGCACGCAGGGCGCCAGCGGCCACAGGGGAGACTGGCCGTGCGGTGGGGGTGATGGGGGTCGAAAACAAGGCCATGTCGGATCTCCCGGGTCACAGTTCGCGGGTGCCCAGCAGCCCCCGGGGCCGCACGACGAGCACCAGCACCAGCAGCAGGTAGGGCAGCACGGGGGCCAGGTCGGACACGGTGGTGCGCAGCACGGCATGGGCGGGGGTGGAGGCCTGCACCGTGTAGCCCACCGCGGCCAGCAGCGTGGCCGGCGAATGGTCGATGGACACGGCAAAGGTCTGCACCACCCCGATGAGCAGCGACGCCAGCAGCGCGCCCGCCAGCGAGCCCAGCCCGCCCACGACGACGATCACGAAGATGATGCTGCCCACCGTGGCCGCCATGTGGGGCTCGGTGATGAAGGCATTGCCGGAGATGGCACCGGCCAGGCCGGCGAGCGCACAGCCGCCGGCAAAGGCCGCCATGAACACGCGTGGCACGTCGTGGCCCAGCGCCTGCAGCATCTGCGGCTGGGACAGCGCCGCCTGGATGACCAGACCGAAGCGCGTCCTGCGCAGCCCCAGCACCAGCGCCAGCATCATCAGCACGGCCACCAGCATCATGAAGGCCCGGTAGGCCGGGAAGCTGGTGTTGTAGACCTTGAACAGCGCGCCCTGCAACGCATCGGGTATGGCATAGGGCACGGCCGCGCGCCCCCAGACCAGTTGCACCGCCTCGACCACCACGAAGGACAGGCCGAAGGTCAGCAGCAGCTCGGCCACATGGCCAAAGCGGTGCACCGCGCGCAGGCCGAAGCGCTCGACCAGCGCCCCGAGTGCGCCGGCCAGCAGCGGCGCCAGGCCGAGGGCGGCCCAGAACCCGGCGCGCCGGCTGATCTCGTAGGCGAAGTAGGCCCCCAGCATGTAGAAGCTGGCGTGGGCGAAGTTGAGCACGCCCATCATGCTGAAGATGAGCGTGAAGCCGGCGGACAGCATGAACAGGATCAAGCCGTAGCTCAGGCCGTTGAGCAGGGTGACGAGTGCGAACTCCAAGGGACCTCCGGGCGGGTGCGGGGTTGGGCCGGCCGCGTCAGCCGGCACGGGCCGGGCGGCGCATCTGGCAGGAGTGCGGCTGCGAGGCGACGTAGGCGTCGAGCCGGGCATCCAGGCGCCAGCCGTGGCCGGTCTTCTCCTGCTCCACCTGCACCTTCTTGCCGTCCACCCTGGACCAGGTGGAGATGTACAGCGGCTGCAGCAGCTGGTGGTCACCCGCGCGCATCTCCACCTCGCCATTCACCGCCTTGAACTTCATGCCCTCCAGCGCGTAGGCGATGCGCAGCGGCTCCAGGCTGTCTGCGCTGCCGATCGCACGGGCCAGCATCTGCACCATGGTGTGGATGCCGATGGCGACCAAGTCGTCGCCGTGCTGGCGGCGAAAGGCCTCGGCCAGGTCCTTGCCGGCAAAGGTCTCGTTGTTCGGTGTCCAGTAGGAGATCTGCCGGGTGCTGCCCGCGGCCGCCGAGCCCATGGCCGTGGGCACACCCGAGGAGGCCGCGTAGTAGGTGTAGAACTGCGCCTTCAGGTCCGACTCCAGCGCCGCCTTGATCAACAGCGCCAGGTCGGTGCCCCAGTTGCCAGTGATGATGGTGTCCGCCCCCGAGGCGCGGATCTTGGCCACGTAGGGCGAGAAATCCTTCACCGTGGCAATGGGGTGCAGGTCGTCACCGACGATCTGCACATCGGGCCGCTTGCGCTTGAGCAACTCCTTGGCGGCCTTGGTGACCTGGTGGCCGTGCGAGTAGTTCTGGTTGATCAGGTAGACCTTGCGGATGCCCGTGTCCCTGGCCATGTACGACGTGAGCGCCTCCATCTTCATGTCCGAGTTGGCATCGAAGCGAAAGTGCCAGAAGCTGCAGCGGCTGTTGGTCAGGTCCGGGTCGATGGCCTGGTAGTTCAGGAACACCACCTCCTTGCCCGGGTTGCGCTCGTTGTGCTTGTTGACCGCATCGATCAGCGCCGCGGCCACGCCCGAGCCATTGCCCTGCGCGATGATGCGAAAGCCCTGGTCGATGGCCAGCTTGAGCTGCACCAGCGACTCCTGCGGGCTGCCCTTGCCGTCGAAGGGCGTCACCTCGAAGCTGTGCCTGCCCGCCCAGCGCTGGGCGTTGGCCATCTCGGTGGCCATGCGCAGGGTGCTCAGCTGGTTCTGCCCCAGGGTTGCAAAGGCCCCCGAGAAGGTTTCGATCATCGCGATGCGCACCGTCTCGGCGTGGGCGGTGGCGGTGGCGCACATCAGCAGCCCGGCCAGCGTGGCGGCGGCGGCGCGGGTGATCCAGCGGCGAAAGTTCATGGTCTTGTCTCCTGCGTTGTTCTTGGATGGACTGGGGCAGCGGGCCCCGGAGTGCGCCCGGGGGCTCAGGGCACGATGGGGTTGGCCAGAAAGCCCAGGTAGTCGGCCCGCATCAGCACGGTGTCGCCGGGCTGCAGGTGGGTCTTGTCGTTGCGCGCCTCGGTCAGCGAGCGCTCGACCACCAGGCGCGGGTTGGCCCAGCGCAGGCTGGCCAGCCACTCCACCACGCCGATGAACAGCTGGCGGCCCGAGGGCGGGCGAAAGGCCACGCCGTCCGTGGTGCCCGACAGCACCAGCGTGCGCGCCGGAATGCCCTGCTCGCCGATGGGCAGCCGGGCCTGGCCCTCGCCGTAGCGGTACAGCCGGTTGCGGCGCGAGAACGACTCCTGCACCATCTGGTCGATGTCCCAGGTGAGGTCCATGGGCAAGGCGATCTGCCGCAGCCGGCCGTTGACGTACAGGCGCATGTCCAGCTTCTTGTAGAAGCTGCGCAGGTCGCGCGGCACCACGAACAGCGCCCCCACGGGCATGGGTGCCAGCGACTTGGCACGCGAGAAGCCTTCGCCCGAGTGCGTGTCCGACAGGTCGATCTCGCGCAGCATCACCGCGCGGTCGGTGTAGTCCGATGCCAGCACCAGCCCATAGCTCTCCTTGCTGGCCCCCTGCGCCACCGGGCGCAGCGCGACGAAGCCCAGCTCGATCTCGTAGTCCAGCAGCGCCCCTGCCACCGGCACGGGCGCATTCCAGGGCTGGGCCGGCCGCAGCTTGGGGAAGACGAAGGGCTTCTCCAGCGTGGTCTCCTTGGCATGCTCGCGGTAGGTTCCGCCCATGGCGATCTGGACCTCGGTGCCGTCAAAGGGCAGCACCAGCTGCGCAGCGTCCAGCGACACGGCGGGCCCCGCCTGGCTGGCGATGGCCTCGTAGCTCGACTGCGCCCACAGGGTAATGGGGTCGGGCACGCTGCCGGGCTTTTGCAGGGCGCTGATGTCCACCCCGGTGACCTGGCCGTTCTCGTAGCGCTCCACCCGCACCAGGCGCAGGCCCTGCGGCGTGCGGTAGCGCGCGAAGGTCAGCGCCTCGCTGGCCGGCGCCACGGCCACGGCGCCCAGGCGCGCGCCTTCGATGCGCTCGTTCATCTCCAGGTAGCGCGAGGTCGCGGGTGGCTCCTTCTGGCTGATGGCATAAAACCATGCCAGGAAGGTCAGTACCAGCAGCCCGCCCAGGGCCGCGCCAATGATCTTGCGTACGCGCATTGCATCCACCTCGTGTTGAAACAGGGGTGGATTTCAGCAGCGTGTGCGTGAAGCAACCGTGAGCCCTGCACGCGGGCTGCCTGCAGGCCTTGCGCGGGCCCGGCGCCGGTGCGCGCTCAGCGCAGGGGCGCGGGTACCGGCAGTGCCGGCACGGTGACGCGGGCCAGCGCGGACTGCGGCCCGATCTGCAGCACGAAGGCCCAGCCGAAGCGATCGCAGATGCGCTGCGCGATCAGGCAGCCCAGGCCAAAGCCCTCCTGCGGCTCGGGCGCCAGCGTGTTCTCCACGGTGATGGCGGTCGCGCTCAGCGTGACGGCGATGGGCGGCTCCCCGCCATGCGCCACGGCGTTCTTGAGCAGGTTGCCGACGAGCACGTGCAGCACGGTCTCGGGCGCCGCCAGGTGCAGCGGGGCGAGCTCGTTCACGGCGATCCGCCCGGCCTTCTCGGGCCCGTAGAAGTGCGTGAACAGCTCCGTGACCCAGGCCTGGTCCACCACCACGGGCGCAGCAGCCGTGGCACCCGCACCCCCCGCTTCCAGCGACAGTTTCAGGAAGGTCTCGATCAAGGCATTCATGTCGCGCAGTGCCCGCTCGCCGCGCTGCAGGGCGGTCTGCTGGCGTTCGCTCGCCCCGTCGGCCAGGCGCTCGAGCACGGCCTGCATCACCGCCGCGGGCGTACGCAGCTCGTGGCTGGCAAAGCGCGCAAAATTGCGCTCGCGCTCCAGCACGTCGGCCGTGCGCTGGAAGGCACTGTTGAGCTGGCCCACCAGCACCGCCAACTCGTGCGGCGCGCCCTCGGGCAGCGGCAGGGGCTCCAGGCTCTGCGGCGGCCGGGCATCGACCTGCATGCCGATCTGCGCAATGGGCGCCGCGATGCGCCGTGCCACGCGCGCGCACAGCCACAGCAGCAGGCCGGTGAAGGGGATGATGCCCATGGCGTACCACGAGAACACCTGCCACTCCAGCGTCTCCTGCGGCTTGACCTCGGAGTGGTTCTCCACCACGTAAAAGGGCTCGCCCGCGGCCTCCTGGTGGGCCAGCACGAAGTAGTCGCGCGCGCGCGGCCCGAGCTCGAAGATGCCGCGCTCACCCGGTGCCAGCATGGCCCGGATCTCCTGCGGCAGCAGCTCGTAGCGCGGGTAGAAGAAGGTCACGGGGTCGATCTGCACGGGCTCGGTGGCCGGCCCCTGGGCCGCCCAGTACTCGCCGATGCGCGCCAGGCGGCGCTCGGTCTGGGCCTCGCTGCCCAGCTGCAGCGTGGCGGTGACGAGCACGGCGTTGACCACGAAGCTGGCCAGCATCAGCCCGACCAGCGTGTGCCACATGCGGGTGAAGAGCGTGCGCGCCTTCAGTCGCATGCCGGCGCCTCGATGCAGTAGCCGCGCTTGCCCTGGGTCTGGATCATGCCGCCGGCGCCGGCCTTGTCCATGAGCTGGCGCAACTGGTAGATGTGCGCCCGCAGCGCGTCGGCCGAGGGGCGCTCGTCGTCGCTCCACAGGGCCTTCTCCAGCTCATGGCGCGTGACGACGCGGGGCGCGTGGCGCAGCAGCATCTCCAGCAGCCGGGTCTGCAGCGGGGTGATGGTGAACTGGCCGCCGCTGCGGGCCACCGAGACCTGGTGGCGGTTGAGGTCGAGCGTGAGCGCGGGCGAGCGCACCACGCCCGCATGGTCGGGCATGCACAGGTAGCGGCGGATGCCGGCGCGCACGCGGGCGATCAGCACCCGCATCTCGAAGGGCTTGACGATGTAGTCGTCCGATCCGCCTTCGAGCCCGCGCACCACGTCCTCGGCGCAGCCCTGCGCGGTCATCATGAGGATGGGTGCGCGAAAGCCCTCGCCGCGCAGCCGCGCGCACACGTCAAAGCCGTTGATGCGCGGCAGGCCCACGTCCAGCACCACGGCGTCGTAGGGCGGCGATGCGCTGCGCGCCAGCCTGAGGGCTTCCTCGCCGTCGGCCGCATGGTCGGGCTCGAAGCCGGCATCCTCCAGCGCCTCGTACACCAGCGCCGCCAGATCACGGCTGTCCTCCACCAGCAGCACCCGTTCATTGCCCATATGTGCCCTTGCCGAATCACCCGGGTGCGCGTCCCCGCATGCCTGCCGATGGTCTCCTGGCGGGATGCTCCCATCCAGCGCGCGGACCCTGCCTTGTTGTCTGCCCCCTTCCACCCGGTCGATGGCTGCAGCCATCGCAGATTACGCCACGGCGAGCGTGAAGCAATCGTGAGAACCCCCACCAAGCCGATCCGCCGCGCCCTCGCGCCGTCCAGCGCCATCGGTCACCGGCTGCGCCGGACCATCGCCACGATGGTCTCGAACAGCTCGGCCTGCGCCGCCTCGGCGCCGATGTCACCGCCCACGGCCGCATCCGACAGCGCATCGGCCGCGCCCAGCACGGCCCACATGCCGGCGCGCGCCAGCCCCCCGGCCCCCGCGAACGGCGCCAGGATGGCCAGGCACCTGGCGATGAAGGCCTCCTGGTACTGGCGCTTGACGGCCGCCATCTCGGGCGAGCCCTGCAGCGCGGCCAGCACCTGGGGGATCTCGCGCCCCTGGGTCAGCACGCAGCGCACATAGGCCGCGGCAATCGCGCCGGCCTTGTCCTTGAGGGTGGGCCGCGCGGCGGCGATGGCGGCGTCCATGACCGCCGTCTGGCGCACATCGAAGTCCTGGTACAGCGCGGCCAGCAAGCCCTCGCGCGTGCCGAAGTGGTCGTACACCACAGGCTTGGTCACGCCGGCCTCCTCGGCCAGGCGGCCCAGGCTGAGCGCGTCGGCGCCCTCGGCACGCAGCAGCGCCCAGGCCACATCGAGCAGCTGGCGCGCGCGCTCGTGCCGCGCCATGCGGCGGCGGGGTGCGGGCTCGGGCGGCGGTGCGGCAGGCGGCGTGCGGGGCATGGGCTCCAGGGGACTTACGGAGATGGGGCGAACAGGCTGCGGCCCAGCGCCTGCGCGGCCGTGAGGTGCGAGGCCGCGAACTCCTTGTCGTGCGACTGTAGCAGCAGCCTGGAGCTGGCCACGCGTGCGCCACAGTAGCCGAAGATGCCGTGGTCGATCTGGGTGGCCATCGCGCCCGCATAGCCGTGCCGCTCGTAGGTGCCGCCACCGGCCCCGCCGATGCCCAACAGGTGCACCTGCAGATGGCCGAGCTTCTTGGTGAGCTGGCCATCCTCCCCTTCCTCATAGGCATAACCCTGGGTCAGGACCCGGTCGATCCAGCCCTTGAGCAGTGCCGGAAAGGACCACCAGTACACGGGGTACACCAGCACCAGTGCATCGGCTTTGTACAGCCGCAACTGCTCGGCCGCCACGTCGGCGGGCGCCGGGGCCTGCTTCAAGTGCAGCGCCAGGTCGGCAGCGGTGAAGCGCGGGTCGAACCCCTCGGCCGCCAGGTCGGCGATCTCCGTGGTGTGCTGCGGGCCGGGCTGGCCCGCGCTGGCAACGCCCTGCGCCACCTGGGCGGCCACGGCATGGGTCAGGGAAGCGGGATGGGGGTGCGCGACGACGATGAGTGCGTGCATGGTGAAGCTCCATTGGATTGCTATATACCCATGGTAACTTACTATTGGTATATAAAACCTTCCACGGAGTTTCGCCACGGCGCCACCAGGGATATCGCCAGGGGCGGCAGCAGCCGATCGATCAGCCGCAGTGCTCCAGCTCCAGGATCGCAAAGCCGATGGATTCGATCTCCTGCTCGACCGCCGGGCTGGCCGATTGCATGTGGCAAAAGCTGCACTTCTCGGCCTTCAGGTCGCTGGCCGTCAAGCCTTTTGCCGCCAGGTAGCGCCGCCCGTACTGCAGCACCTGTTCATGGTCGCCGACGCTGGCGGGAACGAGGATGTCGAAATGCATGCGCAGCCCGTCGGGGCGCTGCACATAGGTGTCGTAAACGGAGATCTGCATGGTGCAAACAGGGGGTGGGTTCAGGGAACCCAGTGTCGCCAGCCCGCCGCCGTCGGGGTGCGCGAACCTTCCAGGACAGATGCCAAATCGTCCACGGCCCGACCCCGGGGGCAAGATGTAACCGACGTGTCCGTTCGCCACAAACGCCGCCCGAGCGGGCGTTTGCACCCGCGCCGC
The DNA here is from genome assembly GCF_059418305.1 of Acidovorax sp. GW821-FHT09B03. Lineage (NCBI taxonomy): Bacteria > Pseudomonadati > Pseudomonadota > Betaproteobacteria > Burkholderiales > Comamonadaceae > Acidovorax > Acidovorax sp. GW821-FHT09B03. The sequence goes on along the minus strand of NZ_JBWKPP010000014.1, from coordinate 137,449 downwards.
TGCTACATTGCGCCGAGGAGCCCCCCCATCCATGCACAGCAAGCCCGCAGCCGCCCCCCAGGCCATCGCCAGCCCCCACGCCCCTGCGGTGGTTACCAGCCACCTGCGCCAGCCCGCCGTGCAGATCGCCTGCCTCATGGTCTTCGCCCTGGCCCACCCGGCCATCTTCGACGACCGCCAGCCCGTGCTGGCCTGGGTCTCGGCCTGGGCCATCCCCATGGCGTTCGCGCTGTCCGCCTGCGCACTGCATGCAGCCCTGCGCCAGGGGCGCTCGCCCGCCGCCTGGCCCGGGCGCTTTGCCGCCGTGGCCTGGGTGATGATGGTGCTGTCCATGGCCGCGCCGTGGACGCAGCAGTGGGGACAGCGACTGCAGGGGGCCTGAGCCGGCCGCCTGTTTTCGCTACAAGCCGATCTTCGCCTCGTTGAAGCACTGCACCTCGCCGCGCTCGCGCTGCCGGCCCAGGGCCGTTTCCGCATCCTGGGGCAGCTCGCAGCCTGTGGACTGCCCGAGCCTCTGGCAGTGGTCCGCCTTGCGGGCCCGGGCACCCGAGCCCACGGCCTCGAGGCAGCGCGCATAGCTGACGGTGCGGTCCACCTCGCGGGCGTGGACCTCGGCGCGCTGCTGGGCGTCCAGGGTGTCCAGGTGCGCCTGCTCGGCGGGCAGGACCACCGCGTAGCGGTAGAGCGCACTGCCCCCGGCCACCACCGCGAAGCCCAGCGCCACCACCGCGCAGACGACCATCCTCGTGTTCACGCCTATCCCCCCATGAGGGGCTCGCCCCTCTGTTGAGAAGCACTCTAGCATCGGGCCCGCGGCGGCGCCATGACCCGAAAAGGTGGCTGGCGCGGGCAGCGGGTGGATGCGGCTATCATCCTCGCACGCCGGCTTGCGCGGCGCAGGCGGCGCCCGCAGCCCGCCTGCCCGACGACCAGCCGTGTCATGGCCCCACATGAACATGGCAGACATGCTTCCATTCCTCAAGAAAAATCCCGCCCCCCTGCCCCGCGCCGAATCGGCCCTGCCGGTGATCGCACCGATTGGCGCCGACGTGGACACCCGGCCCTTTCGCGTCACCGACCCGCACTACATCGCCATGGCACTGCAGGCCCTGGCCGATGACGGGGATCTGGTGTGCTTGTACCCTTCTGCGGGCGAAGCCTTCCTGTCCGGCCGCATCACCGAAGTGCGGCCGCAGGCCGGCGAACTCGTGATCGAGGTCAAGGGTGCGCGCGCTCCCCAGCCGGAGCCGGGCTCCGTACTGCTGGTCTCCATGCCCCTGGGCATTGCGCTGCAGTTCCGTGCCAGCGGCCGCTGGGCCCACGCTGCGCCCGGCGCCCCGCTGCAGCTGGTGGCCGCGCTGCCGGACCAGATCGTGCACCTGCAGCGGCGCCGCTTTCCGCGCCTGGAGACCCCGCTCGGCCAGCCCTTTCGCGCCGAGTTCATGCTGTACGGCGAGAGCTTCTCCATGGGCGTGGACGACGTGTCCATCGGCGGCCTCGGCCTGCGCTCCTCGGCGCACGAAGGCCGCCTGCTCATGCCCAGCCAGCAGCTGCGGCGCGTGCGCGTGGAGCTGGGCCACGGCGCCAGCCCCCTGGTGGTGGACCTCGAAGTGCGCTCGCGCCGTGCGTTCCGCTCGTTCCTGGCGGGCGAGCAGCTGCATTTCGGCTGCAGCTTCATGGACCTCACACCCGCCGACCACGAGGCGCTGCAGCTGCGCCTGGGCCGGCTCGATGCGGAAAGAACGCGGGCGGCACCGCCAAGATTGGGCTGACGACAGGCACCTGGCGCCCAGCGCCTAGCCGTACGGCGGCAGGCGCAACGGCTGCCCCTGGTCATGCGCAGCTTGCTTGCGGGCGGCGCCCAAAGACAAAACCCGCCAGCGCTTCACAGCACTGGCGGGTTTGTTTTATCTGGGGTGGCTGATGGGGCTCGAACCCACGACAACAGGAATCACAATCCTGGACTCTACCAACTGAGCTACAGCCACCGTTTGAGATTCAAATTATAACCCGGGTTTTTACCCCCGGCGCCAAATTCTTCAATTTTCTGTCTGGGTGACGCTGAACTCCGAGGGACGGGCCACCTTCATCTCGACCTTGAAGCGCTCCTTGAGCATCTCGTAGTAGGCCACGCCCTCGGCCGTGCTCCACCACTGCATGAGCTGCATGCGCTCCTGCTGGGCGCGCTGCGCCTCGGGCTTGTCGCGCGGCACGATGCGGTTGACCTTGACCACGGCAAAGCCCTGGCCGGCGCCCAGGTCCACGCTGGTCCATGCGGGCAGCTTGTCGGCGTTGGCACGCAAGGCGGCGTCGATCAGGGGGCGCGGGAAGTTCATGGGCGTGTCGCGGGCGATCACGGCAGGGGCGGTCAGGCCACTGGCAGTGTCGGGCTTGGCGGTGTACTCGGCCAGCTTGGCCTCGCCTTCCTTGCGGGCCAGCTCGGCGGCCTTCTCGGCCACGTACAGCGTGCGCACCTTGTCGCGCACCTTGTCCAGCGGCAGGGTCTCGGCCGGGGTGTACGAGACGATGCGGCCCGATGCCATCTGGCTCGTGCCCACTTCCACGGCTTCGGTGTTGCGCTTGTTCTGCACCGAGTCCGACGAGAACAGGGCTTCGAGGAACTTGGCGTTGGCAAACGGGCCGGTGGCGCCGGGCACGGGCGTGCGCGTCACGCCATTGGCGGTCTGCACCTTGAGCTTGAGCTTCTCGGCCACCGGGGCCAGGCTGTCGGCCTGCTCGTACACGCCATTGGCGAACGATTCGGCGACTTCGGCGTACTTGCGCTGCGCCTGCTGGGCCTTGAGGTCCTTCTCGATGGCGGGGCGCAGTTCTTCGAACGGCGGCACGCGCGAGGGCTTGATGTCGGTGACCTGGATGACGTGGTAGCCGAAGTCGGTTTCCACCAGATCGCTGATCTCGCCCTTCTTGAGGCCGAACGTCGCATTCTCGAAAGGCTGGACCATGTCCTTCCTGCCGAAGAAGCCCAGGTCACCACCTTGCGCGGCCGAGCCGTCCTGCGAGTTCTTCTTGGCCACGTCGGCAAACGTGGCGGGCGCCTTGCGCACCTGGGCCAGCAGTTCGGTGGCGCGTGCCTTGGCCTTCTCGCGGTCGGCGGCGGGCATGTCCTTGCCGGCCTTGATCAGGATGTGGCTGGCGCGGCGCTCTTCCTTGGAGCCCAGGGTCGCTGCGTTTTCCTTGTAGTAGGTGCGCAGATCGTCTTCATTGAGCGTGATGCTGTCGCGCACGGTGTCCAGGCTCAGCACCAGGTACTCGACGTTGGCCGATTCAAGCTGCTTGAACTGGGCAGGGTGGGCCTTGTAGTAGGCCTCCAGGTCGGCGTCGGTGGGCGACACCTTGCCAGCGAAGTCGGCGGTGTTGAAGCGGGCCACCTGGATCTCGCGGCGCTGGTAGAGCGCGTCGAGCGACTGGGCGATCTGCGCATCGGTCACGAAGGCCGAGCCGACCACGCCACCCAGGATCTGGTTGACCGACAGGTCGTTGCGCACGCGCGCCTCGAAGCCGGCGGGCGTGAGGCCCTGCTGGGCCACCAGGGCGCGGTAGCCTTCGGTGTCCATGGTGCCGTCGGGGCGCTTGAGCGCGGCGATCTGCGGGATCTCGGCCAAGCTGCGCGCCAGGCGGGCATCGCTGGTGATCATGTGCATCTTCTGCGCAGCGGCAGCCAGCACGCGTTCGCGCACCATGCGCTCGAGTGTGGCGTAGCGGGCGCCGGCCGAATCGAGCATCTTCGGGTCCATGGTGGGCTGCTGCGCGCGGATGCGGTCGCTCTCGACGCGGTGCGCATTGTCCCATTCGGTCTGAGTGATCTTGTTGCCATCCACACGGGCAACCACGGCACTCTTCTCGGAGAAGTAGTTGCTGTCGATGCCTACCAGCACAAACGAGGGAATGACCAGCAAGAACAACAAGAGCATCATGATCTTGGAGTGCTTGCGGATGGATTCAAACATGATCGAACTTTCAATGACAAAAAACAAAAAGGCGAACTTGCGTTCGCCTTCGTGTTCGGTGGTGGTGGGTCCTGACGGTCTCGAACCGCCGACCTACTCCGTGTAAAGGAGCCGCTCTACCAACTGAGCTAAGGACCCCGCCTCAACAACAAACGTGTCTTCAGTTCAAGGCGTCTTTCAGAGCCTTGCCTGGACGAAACTTCGGCACTTTAGCAGCTTTGATCTTGATCGTATCGCCCGTACGGGGATTACGGCCGGTGCGGGCAGCGCGCTTGCCCACGGCAAAGGTGCCAAAACCGACGAGCGAAACGGTACCACCCTTTTTCAGGGTCTTCTTGACGGCCTCGATCGTGGATTCCAGGGCACGCGCTGCAGCGGCCTTGGAGATGTCGGCGTTGTTAGCGATGTGCTCGATCAGTTCGGTTTTGTTCACAAGAAGCCTCTCGGGAAAAGCGTTGATGAATGAAGTGTGTCTTGGGTATCTGGTCTTCACACGTCAGAAGGCACAACCGGTGAGGGCTGGGTGTCTGCAGACGGGGGAATGACTGGCGTACACAGCAGGGGCTGCTGCATCAGATTAAAGCCATCGACTTTCAAGGTGTCAATACAACACGCTGCATTGCCACAGCGATGGATTGAATTCTAGTCGTATTTCACACCCTGTCTGGGCTTGCGGCGCGCTTTTGTCTCAAACGCGCCGTATGCGCGCGATTCCCGATTGACAGCCGCGGCCCCTGTCAGCAAGGCCTCGGCGCGCGCCCCAGAACGGGGCATGCGCCCACTCAGAGCCATGCCGATTTGCGATTTCGGATAGACGAAAAAATCACTTCACACGGGCACGGATTTCGGGCAACGCCTTTTGCAGGTAGTAGACCATGGACCACACCGTGAGCACGGCCGAGGCCCAGATCAGCCAGGTGCCCCACACGCCCGTGTCGATCACCCCGAGGATGCGCCCGTCGTACAGCAGGAAGGGGATGGCGACCATCTGCACCGTGGTCTTGACCTTGCCGATCATGTGCACGGCCACGCTCTTGCTGGCGCCGATCTGCGCCATCCATTCGCGCAGGGCCGAGATCGCGATCTCGCGCCCGATGATGATCAGCGCCACGAACACATCGGCGCGCTGCAGGTGCACCAGCACCAGCAGCGAGGCGCACACCAGGAACTTGTCGGCCACCGGGTCCAGGAAGGCGCCGAAGGACGAGGTCTGGTTGAGCTTGCGCGCAAGGTAGCCGTCGAGCCAGTCGGTGGCGGCGAACACCACGAACATCACCGTGGCGATCAGGTTGCGCGTGGCGGGCTCCACTGGCGCATAGAACACCCCCACGATCAAAGGTATCGCGACAATGCGCGTCCAGGTCATCAGGGTGGGGATAGTCCAGAACATGGGCGCGATTGTGCACCACTGGTGATATCCCCCAGCCCCGAAATGATGCGCGCGCGAAAAGCCGCGCGGCACCCGCGCCTTCAGCGCAGTGCCCGGTAGATCTCCTCGGCCAGATCGCGCGAGATGCCGTCCACCGTCGCCAGGTCTTCCACGCTGGCACTGGCCACGCCGCGCACGCCGCCAAAGCGCTGCAGCAGGCGCGCGCGCTTCTTGGGGCCCACGCCGGGGATCTCCTCCAGTTGGCCACCGCCCACGCGCACCTTGGCGCGCGCGGCACGCATGCCGGTGATGGCAAAGCGGTGGGCCTCGTCGCGGATCTGGGCCACCAGCATCAGCGCGGCCGAGTCCTTGCCCAGGTAGACCTTCTCGCGGCCGTCGGCGAACACCAGCTCTTCGAGGCCGACCTTGCGGCCCTCGCCCTTTTCCACGCCGACGATGCGCGTCAGGTCCAGCCCCAGCGCGGTGAACACCTCGCGCGCCACGCCCACCTGGCCCTTGCCGCCGTCGATGAGCACCAGGTCGGGCAAGCGCGCCACGCCCTTGGGCTTGACGGCCCCCTCGGCGTTCTCGGTGTCGGGCGGCGGTGCGGCCGCAAAGTCGATGCCGCCGGCCTCGCGCGCGGCCTCCACCACCTTGCTGTAGCGGCGCGTGAGCACCTGGCGCATGGCGGCATAGTCGTCGCCACCGGTGATGCCTTCTATCTTGTAGCGGCGGTACTCGCTGCTCTGCATCTTGTGGTGGTGGAACACCACGCACGAGGCCTGGGTCGATTCGCCCGCGGTGTGCGAGATGTCGAAGCATTCGATGGTCAACTGGTCCAGGTCTTCGGGCGGCAGGTCCAGCGCCTCGGCCAGGGCGCGCGTGCGCGCCTGCTGCGAGCCCTCCTCGGCCAGCAGCCGGGCCAGTTGCAGGTCGGCGTTCTTCTGGGCCATGTCCAGCCAGGCACGGCGCTGCTCGCGCGGCTGGTGGATGGCATTCACGCGCACGCCGGTCTGCTCCGACAGGGCTTCCATCAGCGCCTTGTCCACCGGCTCGCTGCACACCAGCACCGGTGGCACGGGCACGCCGATGTAGTGTTGGGCGATGAAGGCCTCGAGCACCAGCGCCTCCACCCGGCGCGCGGGCAGCACGGCGGCGGCGGGCGCGGCATCGCCCTCCACCTCTTCTTCCTCATGGATGGCAGCGGCATCTTCCACATGCACCGGAAAGTACGGCCGATCCCCCAGGTGCCGTCCGCCGCGCACCATGGCCAGGTTCACGCAGGCGCGGCCGCCCTGCACGCGCACGGCGAGGATGTCCACGTCCTTGTCGTCCGCGGTCTCGATGGACTGTTGGTGCAGCACGCGCGACAGCGCCTGCATCTGGTTGCGCACATCGGCCGCCTGCTCGAACTCGAGCTTGTCCGAGTGCGCCATCATGCGCACCTCCATGGCCTTGAGTACTTCCTGCGTCTCGCCGCGCAGCAGCGCCTCGGCGTGCTGCACATCGGCCGCATAGGCCTCGGGCGAGACCAGGTCCACGCACGGGCCCGAGCAGCGCTTGATCTGGAACAGCAGGCAGGGCCGCGTGCGGTTGGCGAACACCGTGTCCTCGCAGGTGCGCAGGCGAAACACCTTTTGCAGCAACTGGATCGACTCCTTCACCGCCCAGGCGCTCGGGTAAGGCCCGAAGTAGCGGTGCTTCTTGTCCACCGAGCCGCGGTAGTAGGCCATGCGCGGAAACACCTGCGAGGGCGAGCCCTGCCCCACCGCCGTGCCCGGCGCGCCGGTGATCTTCAGGTAGGGGTAGCTCTTGTCGTCGCGGAACAGGATGTTGAACTTGGGGTTCTGCGTCTTGATCAGGTTGTTTTCAAGCAGCAGCGCCTCGGCCTCGGAGCGCACCACCGTGGTCTCCATGCGCACGATCTTGCTCACCATGTGGCCGATGCGCGTGCCGCCATGGTTCTTGGTGAAGTAGCTCGACACCCGGCGCTTCAGGTGCCGCGCCTTGCCCACGTAGAGCAGCGCGCCCTGCGCGTCGAAATAGCGGTACACCCCCGGCAGCGGCGGCAGCGCGGCCACCTGGGCCAGCAGTTCTTCGGAATGGGCTCGCAGTGCTTCTTCGTCTTCGGACATGGGGGCTATTGTCATGGCAATGCGAAGCGCCCTGCCCGGCACCGCGTATCGCCAGGCCGGGCGCCCTGGCGTGGGGGGGATGCCCGGGCTCCGGCGCCGGCCGCACAGCGCATAGCCATATGCGGTTTTCATGCTTCGCGGCGGGCCGCGTGGTGCTACCTTGGCGGCCAGTTTCCACACAAACGCCCGCGCCCCATGACCTACACCCCTACTTACCTGCAGGCCCGCTACGGCGCCCAGGCCGCCGCCTGGCCCGTTCCCCGCCACCCGGTGGTTGAGCACATCCTGTCGCACCGCTCGGTGCGCAACTTCCTGCCCGACGCGCTGCCACCCGACACCGTGCAGACCCTGGTGGCCGCTGCCCAGTCGGCCCCCAGCAGCTCCAACCTGCAGACCTGGAGCGTGGTCGCCGTGCACAGCCAGGACAGCCGCAACCGCCTGGCCGAGCTGGCGGGCAACCAGGGCCATATCCGCACCGCGCCCCTGATCCTGGTGTGGCTGGCCGACCTGTCGCGCATCGCCCGCATTGCGCAGTACAAGGACCAGCCCGCCGACGGCCTGCCCTACCTGGACACCTACCTCATGGCCGTGATCGACGCCGCCCTGGCCGCGCAGAACGCCGTGGTCGCCGCCGAGGCGCTGGGCCTGGGCACCGTATACATCGGCGCCCTGCGCAACCAACCCGAGGCGGTCGCCCAGGTGGTGGGCACACCCGCTGGCGTGTTCCCCGTCTTCGGCCTGGTCGTGGGCCACCCCGATCCCGCCCGCCCCGCCGCCATCAAGCCCCGGCTGCCGCAAGCCAGCGTGCTGCACCACGAACGCTACACCGCACCCGCCAGCCTGGCCGCCGAGATCGGCGATTACGACGCCCAGCTGCGCGACTTCCAAGTTAGTGAGGGCCTGCCCGAGGTGGACTGGAGCGATCTGGTGCTGCAGCGGCTGGCCAATGCCGACTCGCTCAAAGGCAGGCACCGGCTGGTGGATGCGCTCAAGGGGGCGGGGTTCGCGCTGCGCTGATCCATCACGCGCTTGGACGCGCAGGACAATCCGTGTAAATTCCTTCCAGGAAAGCGGGAGGGACGTAATCCATGGGCGACAAGTACGCCAGCACATCGCCAGCAGGCTCACGAAGAGCTGACGAACGCTTTCCCACCCCTACCGCGCCGACAGCTACACCCGCCTGATGACGCAGCCAGGCCGCCCGGTGCCGCCGGGCGCCACGGCGTTCAAGGACCGCGCGCGGTTGCGCTGCGCAGCCGGACCAGACTCCTTACCATGAAAGAGAGAGGGACCGCATGAACCGATCCGTCACCCGCCTGGCAACCCTGGCCGTGGTGCTGACCCTGTCGCTACTGGGCGGGGCAGGCAACGGCGCCCACGCTGGCGAAATCGACGAACGCAAGCAGATCATGGAACGGTTCACAAGGCTGTTTGCAGCCGGCGACTACGCCGCGCTGGATGCCTGGTACGACAAGGCGCTGCAACAGGACACACGCACCGCCGGCGGGCACCGCCTTGCCAACCGGCTGGTGCGCTCCATCGCCTTCGGCCCGGGGCCAGGCCAGTCTCCTGCAGACGAGCCTTACTGGCAAGCACAGCAGCACCAGGCTACCCGGTGGCTTGCTGCGCGCCCCCAGTCCATCCTGGCCACCATCGCCCTGTCGAAGGTCTACGCCTACCAGGCCTGGAGCCTTCGGGACAGCGACGCGGGCAAGTCCCTGGAGCTCAACCGGCAAGGCCAGAAGCTCTTGCTCGCCCAGTCGGAGCGGGGCCGCAAGGACCCCAATTGGTGGGCCGTCCTGCTGACCCAGGCGCACAACACCCGCATGCCCGCAAAGGAACAGCGCCAGCTGGCCCAGGACGCCATAGCCGCCTTCCCCCAGCACCCCGACATCTACACCAGAATCGCCACCACCCGCGTTCCGCAGGAGGGCGGCAGCCACAAGGCGCTGGCCGACCTGGCCGGCCAGGCGGTGGAGAACACCAAACCGCACGAAGGGCAATCCCTGTACGCGCTGCTCTACTGGAGCGTGCAGGACCAGTTGGCCCCAAACGGCCAGGCCGCCTTCACCCACCGGCAGGTCGACTGGCCGCGCATCCGCGCCGGTTTCGACGACCTGGTGCAACGCCACCCCGATCCTTACAACATCAACACCTACGCCCGCCTGGCCTGCGTGGCCGCCAAGGACAAAAAGGCCACGGCAGAGGTGCTGCAGCGCATGGGAAACAACATCGTCCAGCAAGCTTGGTCCAGCCGCGAAGAGTTCATGGGCTGCCAAGCCTGGGCGGGGGGCGCTGCTGCCCGGTGATGCCGCCTTGTGCTGCCGCGCCAGCGCAGCGCGGATGCACGCGAAAAAAGGGGATACCTGCTGGTGGATGCGCCCAAGGGCGCAGGGCTTGCACTGCGGCAGCATGCGGCGTTTGCGCGCGGCCGCACTCCACTCATGCGGCGGTGCCAGCCCGTGCAGTGGCTCGCCCCCGCGCACCCGCCGGCCCGGCCCGCCGCTGCAAGGCAGCGCGCAACGCCAGCGCCGCCACACCCAGGGCCCGGTCCGTGCGCCAGGCCAGGTAGGTCTGCATCTGCGCCACGCCCTGCGGGCCCAGGGCCGTGGCGGGAAGGGGCAGCAGCTGCCCTTCGGCCAGTTCGCGCTCCACGGCCCACTGCGGCAGGCGGCCCCAGCCCACGCCGGCGAGGATCAGGGCACGCTTAGCGTCCTGCGTGCCCACGCGCAGGGTCTGGGGCGACAGCACGCCAAAGTCGCGCCCTTCGGACAGCGCGCTCGGGTCCTCCAGCACGATCTGCAGGTGGTCTGCCAGGTCCGCGCCCGCCAGGGCCTGCCTGCTGCGCCCACGCCTTGCCAGAGGGTGGCCCTGCGCGGCCACCGCGACGATGGGCACGGCCTGCAGCGCCTCGGTCTCGATGCGCGGGTCGCGAAAATCCTCGCCCGCCATGATGGCCAGGTCGCAGGCCTCGTCGCGCAGCGCCTGCAGCGTGCCGCCCAGCGGCGCGGTGGCCAGGCGCAGCCGCACCGAGGGCAGGGCCGCGCGCACCTCGCCCAACGCGGCGGCCGCCAGGGGCAGCGGGTAGAGCGTGTCCACCATCAGCGCCAGCTCGGTCTCCACGCCTTCGCCCAGGCCACGGGCACGCGCGCGCAGAAAATCCACCTTGAGCAGCACGGCGCGCGCATCCTCCAGCAGGGCGGCGCCCGCTGCCGTGAGCGTGGGCCGGTGGCCGCTGCGGTCGAACACGGCCACGCCCAGCTGGTTCTCCAGGTTGGCGATGGCATGGCTCACGGCCGACTGGGCGCGCAGCAGCCGTGCGGCGCCCGCGCGAAAGCTGCCGGCCTCGGCCACGGTGACGAACATGCGGATCTGGTCGAGGGTGAGGGCGTCGAGCATGGAGGGCCTTGTTGATCTTTTTCATAGATCAGGATGGCCTGAATTTTATGGCTTCCGTAGATCACTCCATGTACCGATACTTGGCTCCATCCCGACCCCAGAAGAAAGACGTTGGCGCCACCATGACCCAGGTTCTCGTTCTCTACTATTCGTCCTACGGCCACATCGCATCCATGGCCGCCGCCGTGGCCGAGGGCGTGCGCAGCCTGGGCAGCGGCACCGAGGCCGTGGTCAAGCGCGTGCCCGAACTGGTGCCCGAGCAGGTGGCGGCCAAGGCCGGCTACCAGACCGCCTTGGATGTGCCCGTGGCGTCGGTGGCGGAGTTGGCCGACTACGACGCCATCGTGATCGGCACCCCTACCCGCTTCGGAAATATGGCCGCGCAGATGAAAAACTTCCTCGACCAGGCCGGAGGCCCGTGGGCGCGCGATGCACTGGTCGGCAAGGTGGGCAGCGTCTTCACCTCCACCGGCAGCCAGCATGGCGGGCAGGAGTCGACCATCCTCTCCACCCACACGGTACTGCTGCACCTGGGCATGGTGATCGTGGGCCTGCCCTACAGCTTCAAGGGCCAGCTGCGCATGGACGAGATCACCGGCGGCTCGCCCTATGGCGCCAGCACCCTGGCCGACGATGGCCACGGCGGCGACCGCCAGCCCAGCGCCAACGAGCTCGAAGCCGCCCGCTACCAGGGCATGCACGTGGCGCGCATCGCCAGGGCGCTCGGATTTGCGCAAGGGGTGGCGTGATGCAGGGCAGTGCACCACCATCCGCCCTGCCCTCCACCGACTGGCGCGCCGTCGCCGTGGTGGTGGCCGCCGGCGTGGCCGCGTCCTTCCACCTGGGCAAGGTGGCCATTGCGGCACCGCAGCTGCAGACCGGCCTGGGGCTCAGCCTGTCCATGCTGGGTGCCCTGGGCGGCACCTTTGCCATGCTGGGTGCCGTCGGCGGCGTTCTTGCGGGGTCGGTGGTGGCACGCGCAGGCGCGCGCCGCATGCTCGTGCTGGGCCTGGCGGCCACGGTGCTGGGCACCCTGCTCGCCGTGCTGTCCGCCAGCTATGCGGTGCTGCTCGCCTCGCGTGTGGTCGAGGGGTTGGGCTTCGTGCTCATCACCGTGGCCGGGCCCACCGTGCTCGCGCGCCAGGTGCAGGCCGCCGACCGCAGCCGTGCCATGGCGCTGTGGAGCTGCTTCATGCCCACCGGCATCGCGCTGGCCATGCTCACCGGGCCGTGGTTCGGCGGCTGGCACAGCCTGTGGACCGCAGCGGCTCTGGGCTCGGGCGCCATCGCCGTGCTGGTGCTGTGGACCGTGCCCCGCGCCATGGACACGCATGGCGCGGCCGACGGGCCGCGCGCACGCATTGCCGAGGTGGGGCGCGGCCCCGCGCTGGCCTTGGCCACCACCTTCCTGCTCTACAGCCTGATGTTCTTCGCGCTGTTCAGCTTTCTGCCCGTGCTGCTGCAGCAGCGCCTGCAGGTGGACGCCAGCACGGTGGGCCTGCTCGCGGCGCTGGCCAGCGCGGCCAACATCGTCGGCAACCTCGCCGCCGGCGCGCTGCTGCCGCGGCTGGGCCGCACGGTGCTGGGCACCGCCGCTGCGGCCGCAATGGGGCTGTGCGCCCTGGGCATCTTCGTGCCGGTGCTGCCCCCGTGGGCCGCCTTTGTGCTATGCCTGGTGTTCTCGGCCATGGGCGGGCTGGTGCCGTCCAGCCTGCTGTCATCGGTGCCGCAGGTGACGTCGACACCCGCCCAGGGCGCGCTGGCCGTGGGCCTGCTCATGCAGGGCAGCAACCTGGGCCAGGCCCTGGGCCCGCTGCTGGTGGGCAGCGCGGTGGACCACCATGGCTGGTCGGCTGCGGCGGTGTGCGTGGTGGCGGCTGCGCTGGCGATGGCCTGCACCGTGCGCTGGCGCCGCACGGGCACGTAGCGCCGCGTCAGGCCGCCCCTTCAAGGGTCGCCAGCACCCGGCGTGCCACCCGGTCGAACTCCGCCGGGCGCTCCTTGAGCCAGGCATGCAGGTGGTGGCCCGCGCCGTCGAGCCGCAGCACCTCCACATTGCTGGCCTTGCGGGCGCGACGGACGTACTGGTCCTCCACCTGCCGTGGAATCACCGCATCCTCGGCACCCAGCACCAGCAGCAGCCGGCCCTCGAAGCGTTCGAGCGCATCGAATGCCGGTGAGGCCGCAAAGTCGCTCGTCGCGCGGATCACTTGCTGGAACGCAGGGCCGAAGGGCACCTCCAGCGCCGCGGCCTCGTACGCGGCCGGGCAGTACAGCACCAGCGCGGGCGGTGCCAACGCATCGATCAGCGAACATGCGACATGCCCGCCCATGCTGGAGGCGATCAGCGATACCGGCCTGGGCACGCCAAGGTGCTCCACCACCGCCAGGGCTTGCTGCGCACGGTCGCTCAGACCCGAGTCGGCCAGGCTGCCCGTGCTCTCGCCCTGCCCCATGAAGTCGAAGGCCACACCGGAATGCCCCTGCCCGGCCAGGAAGCCGAGCAAAGGCTGGTACCCCAGGCGCGACGAGGTGCCGCCGCCATGCAGGGCCAGGGTGTGCGGCGTGCTGAGGGATGGGCTGTGGGTGGTGGTCCCATGCAGTTGCACTTTGCGGAACGGGAGCTGGAAATGGGAGTGCGCCATGGCTTGCTTTCTGGGGACGCGGGGATGATGGCACGCCCAGCCGCTACAGTCGGGCAGCCAGCCCCACAGGAGCCCCACGATGACCGCCCGCCGCGCTATCGGATCCGACATGGATGCCGTGCTCGCCCTGTACCGCGAGCTGCGGCCGCACGATCCGCCGCTGGCCCCCGACCGGGCCCTGGTGCTGTGGAACAGCGTCCACGACAGTCCCCACTCCCTCATCGCCGTGTGCGAGCACGAAGGCGTGGTGGCCGCCACCTGCATGCTGGCCCTGGTCGCCAACCTGGCGAGCGGGGGCCGCCCCATCGGCTTCATCGAGCATGTGGTCACCGCATCGACCGCGCGGCGCCTGGGCTTGGCCGAGGCATGCCTGGCATTTGCCGTGGACGAGGCCTGGCGGCTGGGCTGCTGCAAGGTGGTGCTGCTCTCGGGTGCGCAGCGCCCGCAGGCCCATCGCCTGTATGAAAAACTGGGCTTCAATGGGGATACGGAGCGCGGCTTTGTCATCAAGCGGCCGGCGGAGTGATGCATCCATGCCCTGAAAGCCGCACTCCCGGCCCCACGCCACCGGGTTAACCCGCGATCGTGCACACAAAAGTTTCGCCCATCAAAACTTCGACCGAAGGCTTTGACGGGAAGAACGGCAATCCCTAGATTGCAGGCAGTCCTGTCGTTTCACTCCAAGAAACACCGAGAAGAACTGCCATGCCCTCTGCCGCCCTGCGCCCCAGATCCGTCGTCACCCGAAGCCACGATGGCGCCAGCACCTCCTCCGTGGAGCGCGCCATGCGCGTGCTGCGCGTCATGTCCGAAGGCGGCAGCACGCGGCTCACCGACATTGCCGCCGCGGCCGGGCTGGACAAGGCCACCGCGCTGCGTCTGCTCGACGTGATGGTGCGCGACGGCTTCGTTGCCCGCGATGCGCAGAGCAAGCAGTTCTCGCTGGGCCCCGAACTCATGGTGCTGGGCGCGGCCGCGCTGCGTAGGTTCGACCCGCGCCAGCTGGCCCAGCCCAGCCTGCTGCGGCTGACCGGCACGTTCGAGGACAGCGCGGTGCTTTCCATCCCGAGCGGCGTGGAGTCGCTGTGCATTGCGGTGGAAGAAGGCACCTACCCCATCCGCGCCAACTACCTGCGCGTGGGCAGCCGCCGCCCGCTGGGGGCGGGTGCAGGCAGCCTGGCGCTGCTGGCCTTCATGCCCGACGCGGAGCGCGAGGCTGCGCTGGAGATACTGGCCGCGCAGCTGCCCGCGCGCTACCCGCGCATCACCGTGGCCCTGCTGCACGAGCGCATTGCCCAGGCGCGCGAGCGCGGCTACGTGGTGCTGCTCGACGTGGTGGTGGAGCGCATGGGCGGCATCGCCGCGCCCATCTTCGACCCCGATGGCCGGCCCGTGGCCGCCCTGAGCATCGCTGCGCTCAGCGACCGCATCCTCGGTCGCGAAGCCGCTTTGGCCCAGGCCCTGCGCCGCGAATCCACGGTGTGCCAGGTGCGCTGGGCCGAGGCCCTGCGGCCCGACCGCGCGCCGCAGGCACCCGCCGCGGCAACCACCACCCGCCGCACCAAGGCCGCAGCAGCATGACCACCACCCACCCCGCCACCGCCTACATCCGCGCCGTGGGCAACACGCCCTTTGGCCGGCACGAGGGGCACAGCGCCCTGGACCTGATGGCCCGCGCCGCCACCCAGGCGCTGGATGGCGCGCAACTGCGCCGCGGCGACATCGACGGCGTGCTGTGCGGCTATGCCACCACCCTGCCGCACCTGATGCTGTCCACCCTGTTCTGCGAGCGCTTTGCCCTGCAGCCCCGGTACGCGCACAGCCTGCAGCTGGGCGGTGCATCGGGCGCGGCCATGCTGGTGCTGGCGCGCGAGCTGGTGCGCGCGGGCCGCTGCCGCCATGTGCTGGTGGTGGCGGGCGAGAACCGGCTCAGCGGCCAGTCGCGCGACAGCGCCATCCAGACCCTGGCCCAGGTGGGCGATGCGGACTACGAGGTGCCCAACGGCGCATCGGTGCCGGCCTACTACGGCCTGCTGGCGTCGGAATACATGCACCGCACCGGCACCACGCAGGCCGACCTGGCCGAGCTGGCCGTGCTTATGCGCGCCAACGCCGCGCGCCACCCCGACGCGCACCTGCGCACCCCCATCACCGTGGCCGATGTGCTGGCCGCCAAGCCCATTGCCGCGCCGCTCGGCCTGCTGGACTGCTGCCCCATCTCCGACGGCGCCATGGCCGTGGTGGTGTCGACCGAGCCCGGCGCGCATGCCCGCATTGCCCTCACCGGCAGCGGCCAGGCGCACCGCCACCAGCACCTGACGGCGATGGCCGACGTGATGCAGTGCGGTGCGGGCCAGGCCGCGCAGCAGGCATTCGCGCAGGCCGGCCTGGCGCTGGCCGATGTGGACTACCTGGGCATCTACGACTCGTTCACCATCACCCTGGCCATGCTGCTCGAAGAGATCGGTTTCGCCCCGCGCGGCGGCGCGGCGGCGCGGGCGCGTGCGGGCGACTTCGCACCCACCGGCGTGCTGCCGCTCAACACCCATGGCGGGCTGCTCTCGTTCGGCCACTGCGGCGTGGCCGGCGGCATGGCCCATGTGGCCGAGGCCTGGCGGCAGATGGCAGGCCAGGCCGGCGCGCGGCAACTGGCCCCGCCGCGCCACGCCTTCGTGCATGCCGACGGGGGCGTGATGTCGTCCCACGTCAGCCTCATCCTGTCGCGGGAGGCCGCATGACCGACACCACCCACCCAGCACTCGCCGCCCCCTTCACCGAGGGCCTGGCCCAGGGCCTCATCCGCTACCAGCGCTGCAGCGCCTGCGGCGCGGCGCAGACCCTCGCGCGCTATGCCTGCCAACACTGCGGCCACGGCGCGCTGCAATGGCACGACGCGGCGGGCACGGGCACGGTGCGCGCCGCCACCGTGGTGGCACGCGCCCCATCGGACGAGTTCCGCCCGCTGGCGCCCTACACCCTGGTGCTGGTGCAACTCGACGAAGGCCCGCGCCTCATGGCGCATGCCATGCCCGGCGTGCGCATCGGCGATGCCGTGCGCGCGGGCTTCTTCGAGCACGCCGGCCGCACCCTGGTGCGCTTTGCCCCGCCCTGATCCTCGCCTCCTCCGCTTCCTGTTCTCGCATTGCCAACCAAGACCATAAGGAGACAAGCAATGAAAGCACCGAGCACCGCCCGCCGCCACCAGCTCACCGGCCTGCTGGCCCTCGCCCTGCTGTGCAGCACCAGCGCACCGGCCGCCTGGGCGCAGACCTACCCCGACAAGCCCGTCAAGCTCGTCGTGCCCTACCCGCCCGGCGGCCCCACCGACATCGTGGCCCGCGTGGTGGCGCAAAAGCTGCAGGACGCGCTCGGCCAGCCCTTCGTGGTCGAGAACCGCCCCGGCGCGGGCGGCAACCCAGGCGCCGAGGCCGTGGCCCGCAGCGCGCCCGACGGCTACACCCTGGTGGTAGCGACCACCGCGCACGCCATCAACCCCTCGCTGTTCAGCAAGCTCAACTACCAGCTCATGAAGGACTTCGCGCCCATCTCGCAGCTCACCGCGGGCCCCCTGGTCATCGTGGTCCCGCCGGCGCTGCCGGCCAGCAACGTCAAGGAGCTGATCGCGCTGGCCAAGTCCAAAAGCGGCGGGCTCAACTACGGCTCGTCGGGCAACGGCCAGTCCACCCACCTGTCGGCCGAGCTGTTCAGCGCCATGGCGGGTGTGAAGATGTCGCACGTGCCCTACAAGGGCAGCGCCCCCGCGCTCACCGACGTGATGGCCGGGCAGACGGACCTGATGTTCGACACCATGCTCTCGGCCCTGCCGCACGTGAAGGCGGGCAAGCTCAAGGCCCTGGCCGTCACCAGCGCCCAGCGCTCGCCCGTGGCACCCGATGTGCCCACCGTCGCCGAAAGCGGCCTGCCCGGCTACGAAGCCATCGCCTGGAACGGCCTGCTCGCCCCCGCCGGCACGCCCGCGCCCGTGGTCGCCAGGCTCAATGCCGAGCTGAAAAAGGTGCTGGAAAGCGCCGACGTGAAGCAGCGCTTCGAGGCCCAGGGCTTCACCCCCATGTGGAACACCCCCACCGACTACCGCGCCTTCATGCAGGCCGAGGTCGACAAATGGGCCAAGGTCGTCAAAACCTCAGGTGCCACCGTCGACTAGTTAGCGACTCAAAAAGCTCTTCTGGCGTCGTTGCTGCGTCTTGTCGTACCGCTGGTACTGCCTGCGACGCAGCGCCTAGCCAGAACCGCTGCGCTGAGCTTTGTGAGCCGCTCTGAACCAGCGTTGTAAAGCCGGATTCATCCCATTTCGTTCATTCGTCACTCACCACGCCATGTCCCCCTCCCTGCTCTCCTGCGCCCTCAACCCCCAGTCGGTGGCCATCATCGGCGCGTCCGACAACATCCACAAGATCGGCGGGCGCCCCATCCACTACATGCAGCGCCACGGCTTTGCGGGCCGCATCTACCCCATCAACCCGCAGCGCGAGACCATCCAGGGCATTGCCAGCTACAGCAGCCTCGCGGCGCTGCCCGAGGTGCCCGAGCTGGCCCTGGTGGTGGTGGCCGGCGACACGGCCGTGGCCGCGGTGGCGGAATGCGCGGCGCGCGGCGTGAAGGCCGCCGTGGTCATCGCCTCGGGCTTTGGCGAAACAGGGCCCGAGGGCGCGGCCGTGCAGCAGCAGATGGTGGCCACGGCGCGCGCAGCCGGCATGCGCCTGTTCGGGCCCAACACGCAGGGCCTCGCCAACTTCGGCACCGGGGCCATCGCGGGCTTTTCCACCATGTTCATCGAGGTGCCGCCGCAGGACGGCCCGGTGGGCATCGTCAGCCAGAGCGGCGGCATGAGCGCCATGGCCTACGGCCTGCTGCGCGGGCGCGGCCTGGGCGTGCGCCACGTGCACGCCACCGGCAACGAGGCCGACGTCACCGTGGGCGAACTGGCCTGGGCCGTGGCCCACGACCCCGACGTGCGCCTGCTGCTGCTGTACCTGGAGAACATCGCCCAGCCCGAGCTGCTGGCCGCCACCGCCGCCTATGCGCGCGAGCGCGACCTGCCCATCATCGCCGTCAAGGCCGGCCGCACGGCGGGCGGGCAAAAGGCCGCCTCATCGCACACCGGCTCGCTCGCCAACGAGGACCGCACGGTGGACGCCTTCCTGCGCCACCACGGCATCTGGCGCGTGCGCGACCCGCATGCCCAGGCCCTGGCGGCCGAGGCGTACCTCAAGGGCTGGCGGCCCACCGGGCGGCGCCTGGTGGTCATCAGCAACTCCGGCGCCAGCTGCGTCATGGGGGCCGACACCGCCGACGACGTGGGGCTGCCCCTGGCACAGCTTGCGCCCGCCACCCAGGCCGCCGTGGCCGCCAAACTGCCCGGCTTTGCCACCGCCACCAACCCCATCGACATCACGGCCGCGCTGCTCAGCAACAGCGGCTTGTTCGGCGACGTGCTGCCCTCCGTGGCGCAGGACCCTGCGGCCGACCTGTTCTTCATCAACATCCCCGTGGCCGGCGCGGGCTACGACGTGGACGCCTTCGCGCGCGACACCGCCGCCTTTGAGGCCACCACCGGCAAGCCCGTGGCCGTGGCCGCCTGGCAGGACAGCGTGGCCGCCCCGTTTCGCGCCCAGGGCATCGCCACCTACGCCAACGAGGCCCAGGCCCTGGGCGTGCTGGCCCAGTTGGCCGACCACACGGCGCTGATGCGCAGGCCCCCCGCACCCGCGCTCCCGCCCCTGCAGGTGCAGGTGCCCGCAGGCCCCGCCGGATTTCTCAACGAGGTGGACAGCCTGGCCCTGCTGGCGCGCCACGGCGTGCCCACCGTGCCGCTGCGGCTGGTGACCACGGCGCAGCAGGCGCGCGAGGCTTTCGCCGCCATCGGCGCACCCGCGGTCGTCAAGGCCTGCTCGCCCGACATACCGCACAAGTCCGAGCACGGCCTTGTGGCCTTGAACGTGAAAAGCGCCGACGAGGCCGCGGAATGCTTCGACCGCTTCTGGCAGAAGATGGCCACCATGGGCGTGGCACGCGACGGCGTCATCATCGCCGCCATGCGCCGCGGCCGGCACGAGTTCATGGTCGGCGCCCGGCACGACCCCGTCTTCGGTCCCGTGGTCGTCGTCGGCGACGGCGGCAAGAACGTCGAGGCCCTGCAGGACTGCGCCGTGCTGCTGCCCCCCTTCAGCACGCAGGACGTGCACGACGCCCTCTCCACCCTGCGCATCGCCCCCCTGCTGGCCGGCGTGCGCGGTGACCCACCGCTGGACGTGGCCGCGCTGGCCGAGGTGGCGGTGGCCGTGGGCACGGTGATGGCGAACGCGAACGGACGCATCGCCTCCATGGACCTCAACCCCGTGCTGGTGGGTGCTGTGGGTGAAGGGGCAGTGGTGGTGGATGCGCTGGTGGAGCGGGCCGGCTCATCTGGCCTTGAAGCACAGAATCGGTAGACCGGTGCGCCGCATCCCGTCCTCCTCGCAAGCCGGTCCGCGGCTTACCCCAGCATCCAAAGATGCACGCCCGCACCGGCAGACACAACGGCCATGACCACGAACACCCAGTGCAACCCCGGAAACCCCTGTGCACCGCTGTATTTCCGGGGACGGGAAAGCGGCTGCTCATGCGCCAACAAAAGATCCACCTCTGCCGTCCTGCCATCTGCAGGCGGAACGGCCCAGACCTGGTGGCTGGATGAATGGCGAAACTGGGACGCGTCATACGCCAGGTAGCCAAAGAAGATGGATAGAGCGAAAAGCCAGAGTGCGGACATCGGAGACCCGAGGTGATACCTGTGCAAAATGGATCAATGCATGGTCGCAAGGCTATGCAGCCACAGCCTCCAGGTCCTGCTCGCCTACCGCCCGCACACCCAGCGGAAGCACGCACAGCCGCACACCATCGAGCGTGAGTACAAGACCCAGTTGCCCACCCACCTGCACGATGCCACAGGTGGTGGCGGTAGCCGCCGCACGTGGCGCAGCCGGGAAGCCTGGCACAGATACGGCCCTCACCACCGAACGCACCGGCGGCTGACCCAACACGGCCCACAGGGCCTGCGGGTCGCGCAGCTGCAGCGACCGCAGGTAGACACGGAAGATGGAGTCCTCGCGTTCTCCCGCTTCTTCAACCTCTTGCCGTGCGCCATCTGGTCCGGGCTGCCTCAAGCGCAGCAGCGCCCGGCGCAATTGCTGGCGGCTGCCAGCCTCGGTCTTGCCGCTGGCCTGGGCCAGCTCGGCATGGCTGGCTTCGAACACCTCGTACAGCAGCACGGCAGCCCCATCCGCGGGCGCCAGGCGTGCTGCAAGGACCCGCAGGGCGCGCTCGGCCTGCTGGGCCTGTGCGGCCTCGGCCTCGGCAGAGGGGCTGGATGACAGCCCCGCATCGCCAGCATCGCTCAATTGCGCCACCCATTGCTCCATCCACTGGCGCCGCCGCAACCGGTCGATGGCCAGGTTGCGCACCACGGTGTGCAGCCAGGCCTGCGCGGCGTTCAGTTCGGACGTATCGGCGCCGGACTCCAGCGCGCGCACCAGAGCGTCCTGCACCGCATCCTCGGCCTCGGCCGGGCCCAGCAGGCGCGCGGCCGCGCGCACCAGGCTGCGGCGGGCGGCATGGTCGGTCAGGGGGAGAACGTGGGGGCGGTCATCGTGCATGGCAGCCATCTTGCCATGGTGGGGTGGATCCTGCAGGACCCGTGTCACGAAACCCGGGCCCCGTTCGTCAAGGCAGTTCATCCATCTCCACTGAAGGACTGTTTCTCCATGTACCACGCCGCAGACGACACCCCTCCCCCACCCTCCAGCGCCACCGAGCCGCGCACCTCCTACTTGGAGGAAAAGGCCTTCAAGGCGCGCACCCTTCTGATCTTCGGCACCGTGACCGACGTGACCGCTGCCGATGTCACGCGCCGCCTCATCGCGCTCGATGCCGAGGGGCCCGAGCCCATCGACATCATCGTCAGCTCGCCCGGCGGCCACCTCGAGTCGGGCGATGCCATCCACGACATCGTGCGCTTCATCGCCGCGCCGGTGAACATGATCGGCACCGGCTGGGTCGGCAGCGCCGCCACCCACCTGTACCTGGCGGCCCCGCGCGAGCGGCGCTTTTGCCTGCCCAACACGCGCTTTCTGATCCACCAGCCCAGCGGCGGCGCCGGTGGCCAGGCCACCGACATCGCAGTGCAGGCGCGCGAGATCGTCAAGGCGCGCGAGCGCATCGCCCGCACCATCGCGCGCGAGACCGGCAAGCCGCTCGACGTGGTGCTGGCCGACATCGAACGCGACCACTGGCTCTCGGCCGAGGAAGCGGTGGAGTACGGGCTGGTGTCGCGGGTGATCGAGCGCAAGGCGCAGCTGCACCAGGGCGGATGACGCCGGGCGCCCGCAGGGCGGACGGCCCGCGCTGGCGCCAGGCGACCGCCCCACCGCTTCCCGCAGAAACCTGCGTGCCGATCCATCTTGCGCCCTGGGTCGGCACACGCCCGCCAGGGCCATGGAATGCCCGCATGGCGCCCGGCGGCGCAAGCGGTATGCTTGTCGGGGTTCACACCGGCGCTCCTGCTCCTTCCTTTTACCTGGCGGCTCATCATCCATGGCAACAGATCTATTCGTGGTCATTCTGATCATCGCCGCCCTTGCGGGCTACGGTGCGCTCGGCTGGAAGCTGTACGAGCTCAGGGAGGGATCGAACTTCGTGCGGATGCGCTACGAGCAGCATCTGGCCCAGGTGCGCACCGCCCTTCAGGCCTCCGAGGCCAAGCTGGCGCTGCTCAAGGAGGTGTTCGAGGCCCCCACCGGGGTGGCCGCCCGGGTCGGCGCGCAGCAGGAGCTGGGCGAGGCCATCCGCACCTACGCGCCGCACCTGCCCAGCCGGTACCGGCACACGCTGAGCTCCCTGCAGGCCAATGAAAAGTTCTTTCTCAGCGTGCATAAGGCGATTCCCGATTTCTTTTCGGACACCATCAAGGCGCGCCTGGACAAGCACAAGCCCATGGGCAATGACTTTTTCGCGTCGGAAAAGAACGACCTGCTGGCCGAGGCGGGGGTGCTGCTGCTGCGGGCCAAGGATGTCCTGGAGTCGGCCGACGTAAGCCCCAGCATGGACCCGGGGGCCAAGCACATCATCGCGGCCATCTCCCAGGGCCTGCAGATCGGCACCAAACGCAGCCCCAAGCTGGCCGAGATCATGGAAGCCTGGAACGTGCAGCTGGAGGCCGACGCGGCCTAGGGCCGGGGCGCGCACCCTGGCGCCAGGCCTGCGCCAGAATGCTCCATGCCGCACCTGCCCGACGACCCCAGCGCCCGCGCCGACTGCCTGGCACGCGCGCAGGCCGGTGACACCGCCGCCTTCGACCGGCTGCTGGCCCCACACCGGCGCACCCTGCACACCCACTGCTACCGCCTGCTGGGCTCGCCCTTTGACGCCGACGACGCGCTGCAGGAGACCTTGTTGGCCGCCTGGCGCGGCCTGGCCGGCTTCGAGGCGCGCAGTGCCCTGGGCACCTGGCTGTACCGCATCGCCACCCACGTGTGCCTGCGCATGATCGCGCAGCGCCCGCGGCGCATCACCTCGCCCGACCATGGTGCAGCGCTGCAGTCCACGGCCGAGCTGGGCGAGCCGGTGACCGGGCCGGTATGGCTCGAACCCCTGCCCGATGGGGAATGGGCCAGCGCCACCAGCCACGAAAACCCGGCAAGCACACTGCAACGCCGCGAGCATGTGGCGCTGGCCTTTGTGGCCGCGCTGCAGCACCTGCCCGGCACCCAGCGGGCCGTGCTGCTGCTGCGCGAGGTGCTGGAATATTCGGCCGCAGAAACAGCCGAGCTGCTCGGCACCTCGGTTGCCTCGGTCAACAGCGCGCTGCAGCGTGCGCAGGCCGCGGTGAAGCTGCGCATGCCGGCTGCGCAGCTGCAGCCACCCCCGCCTGCGGCGCCGGGACTCGACGCGCTGCTGGCGCGCTTCGTCGCCGCCTGGGAGCGCCGCGACATCGCCGCCATGGCCAGCCTGCTGGCCGAGGACGCACGCTTCACAATGCCGCCACTGCCCTCCTGGTTCAGCGGCCGCCCCATGGTGCTGGCCTTCTTTGCCGAGCGCGTGTTCCAGACCCCCTGGCGCCTGCAGCCCCTGCACGGCAACGGCCAGCCGGGCTTTGCCTGCTACATGCAACAGGCCGGCGACGACCGCTTTCGCCCCGGCGGCGTGGTGCTGCTGCGCCTGGAGGGTGGACTGATCGGGTCCATCGACAGCTTCATCGACCCGCTGGTCTGCCGCCGTTTTGGCATGCCTGACGAACTGGCTTGAAAAAAGATGCTGCCGGACCGATGAGTTGGCACTCTGGTGTGTCTCCAAAGGAATGACACGCCCCGGATGGTCCGGGCACGTGGTTCACCACGCAAGGAGATCTTCCACATGGCCCGACTCATCGTCAGCATCCTCAGCTCCCTCGACGGCTACTGCGCCGGCCCCGGCGGCGCGCTCACCGGCCTGCCCATGGGTGCCGCGTTCGAAGTCCACAACCTCGAATGCCTGCGCCGCGCCGGCACCCTGCTCTTCGGCGCCACCACCTACCCCATGTTCGAAGGCTACTGGCCCCAGGTGGACCGCGGCCCCGGCAGCGACCCGGTGCAGCGCGAGATCGCTGAGCGCGTGGAGGCCGCCCGCAAGCTGCTGGTCAGCGACCACCTGCGCCTGCGCCCCGATGCCCCCTGGGTCGGCACCACCACCGTGGTGCCCCGCGCACTGGCCCATGCGCACATCCGCCAGCTCAAGGCCACGCCCGGCCCCGACCTGCTGGTCTACGGCAGCCACCTGCTCTACTGCAACCTGCTGGCGCATGGCCTGGTCGACGAACTGCACCTGCTGGTGGCCAATGTGCTGCTGGGAGGGCTGGGTGGGGGTGTGCCCACCTTCGAGCCCGGCCTGGCGCAGCACTGGGCGCTGCGCGGCCAGCGCCGGCTGCCAGGGTCGGACATCGTGGCGCTGCACTACGACTGCCTGCCGCGCTGAACGCGCGGCGCAGGTTCTGCGTATGTCGGCCACTGCCGGGCAGTCGGGGCGAATTCAGTGGGACGGCAGGGACGGCGTGAATGGAACCCCTGGATCGGCGCTCGTGGGCGACTCCCAGGTCGCTGGCGATGAACATCTGTTCAGCTTCGCTGGTTCGCCTTCTTGGGGGATACAGGGCACGGGCGCTACCAGCTAGAGTTGCGCTATCGGCCAGAAGCGATCGTTGCCGCCAACGGTCACATGCGCGCCTCAGCCGAACGGCGGTCGGGGGTTTTGTCGAAATCTGTTATCCCTGTACGTTCATGCGGTACATCGCTCGAAGGCATTGACCATGAAAGACATTCAGGCGTTCTGCCGCCAATGTGATCCCGCAGGCGGTCTACAAAGTCCGCAGAAATGCGGGACACATCAAAGTTGGAGCACAGGTAGCTGATGGTCGATTTTCCAGCGCTGGCGACATCCCGACTCACGTTGCGTGAGATCGTGGAATCGGATGCAGAGAATATCCTTCGAATTCATGGCGACGCCGAGCACATGAGATGGTTCGGATCGGATCCGATTGGCGATCTTGACGGCGCCTCGAAGTTGGTCGCTACGTTTGCCAGTTGGCGCAAAGAGCCGGTTTCCGGTGCACGCTGGGCCGTGGAGTTGAGAGACCAGCCAGGACTGATCGGTACATGCGGCTTGTTTCGCTGGAATCGAAACTGGAGATCCTGCACCATCGGCTACGAAATCGCGCCGGCGCATCAGGGCCGCGGGTACGTGAAAGAAGCTCTCAAAGCAATCATCACCTGGGGTTTCCGAGAGCTGCAGTTGAATCGAATCGAGGCGCAGGTACACCCGGACAACACGGCATCTCTGGCCTTGCTCGAGACGCTCGGGTTTCTGCAAGAGGGGCGGCAGCGGGAAGCTGGGTACTGGGCGGGCCGACACCACGACCTCCTGCAGTACGCTCTGCTCAATGCGCAGTGGAGTACAGCGAATGCGGTCTCACCTTTTGCTGCAGCGGATGGTTTTGCCCACCGCTGAGCTTGCACCTTGAGCGTCTGCTTTCGGACCCGCCCGGTGGCTGCCACAAGCCGACATTGGGAGGTCTGGCAATGCACTTCAAATTTGAGCCCGCCCTGCTAGCGCAGCCGCCGCAGCCAATAGGCCGCAGCCAGCAAAAGTGCCAACCCAATTGCTACGTTGCGCTGCGTTGAACCGGGCGGGCCATCGTAGTGTGCAGTAATCGTGTGTTCGCCAGCAGCCAATCGAACCTGCATTCGGCCATCCGGCAACAACTGCTCTTCGATGGTCGTTGCGGCCAACGC
This sequence comes from Acidovorax sp. GW821-FHT09B03, assembly GCF_059418305.1. NCBI lineage: Bacteria > Pseudomonadati > Pseudomonadota > Betaproteobacteria > Burkholderiales > Comamonadaceae > Acidovorax > Acidovorax sp. GW821-FHT09B03. The sequence continues at coordinate 111,613 of NZ_JBWKPP010000014.1, read as the reverse complement.
CAAACCGTCCACCTGTACTGACCAGCCTGGCAGGTAGATTTGCTGGATCACCACCACACCCGGATTCGTGCCTGCGAAGCGGTAGTTGAGCGCGTGCGGCGAATGCCCGGGCTGGGGGCGCCCCCGCCAATGCGGTGAGTCACTGGTCATCCAATCCAATGTGGACCGGTTTGAAAACAGGTCAACTCCTAAATTTCCAGTCAAGGCCGCACGGTGTCTCGCCAGTTGTGCTTCACATGTTGGACTGACAGGCGTATGTCGTGCCCTTTCGAGCGGATTTTTGGCGAATCTTGCCGGCAACCACTCCCTGGCGTCCAGAGTAGCCAAATTCGTGTAGGGTCGGGCCAGGCTGGGATAGATCTTGATGCAGTCGAGTTGCGCACCGGCAACGGGCTCGCCTAACACGTCCAGTGCGCGAAAGTCATGGTACTTCCATGCCGACCAGGTCAGCGCCAGCAGTCCGAGCGTCAAGCCCAGCCACCGCAGGACCAGGTGGCGATTGCTGCCTTGCCAAAAGCCAAGCGTACAAACCACCTGTAGCGCGGGCGCAAACACCGCCAGCCGCCAGGGAAACTGCATCAATGAAAAGGGGTAAAGATGCCAGAACCAGCCGCCGGTCGGCAGCATGGCGAGAAAAAGTACAAGGTAGACCAGGCCTGCGGCGCGGATCAAAGGGTGTCCACGACCTTGCCAGGCACCTAACAAAGCCAACGCCACAAAGGGTGCGGCCAGAAATGCCTGGTCGTCAAACAGCAGGTCAGACAGAGAGGAGACGTTGCGCCAGGTCTCCCAGGCGCCGGCCGAAGCGATCTGGGCATTGACCAGAGGCTTGAGTTGCGCAACCGTGAACCAATAGGGCGAGGCCAGTGCCAGTGCCAGCAACAGGGCACCTGCCAGTTCAAAGACGCTGCGCAGTCTGACCGCCAGCGGTGCTTGGTGCTCGGTACCGGCCAGCGTCAGTAGACCCAGCAGAGCGACGACCAATGGCAAAAATAGCACTGCAATCGGGTGGCTATAGAAGCTTGCCGCAAGGACCAGTGTCAGTCCGCTCCAGCACAGCGCCCGTCCCCCCATACCCATTGTTGCGCGCTGTACTGGCGCCAGCAGGCACCAACTCCAGTGCAGCACCCACGGCAACAGTTGAATCACCATCCATTCACTCAAATCACCGCGCACATACAGGTTGAAGTGAACATAGGGCGCCGCCTGAAACAACAGCACAAGGGCCAGAGCGGGGAGGCGGTCCACAAAAGTGCGTGCAAGTCGGTACGCACCAAGCCCGCCAATGAGGCACAGCGTACCCAGTGTCAGCAATTGACGCCATAGCAAGTCGTCAGTCAGTACGGCCAGCAAGCTGTTGAGGAAGAAATAGCCGGGTTGGTAAAAGACGAACTCGGGATAGCCGTATCCTGCATTGAACTCGGGTAGCCAGCGCGGATACCAAATGCCGGCGGCCATTGCCTCCTGAAAGTGACTCGACAACACCGCGTAGCGGAAGTAGTCGTGAACGTCTGGCAGCACCGGGTTCAACAGGTTCGACCAAAGCGGCAGCAAGGACAGTACGGGCAGTGCCGCCCAGACGCCAAGCGTCAGCCAATTCCAACGCCTTGCAGGGGTGACGCCAAACGCGCGGGCACCCGTTTGCATGGCGCCCGCGCCAAGCGTCTGGAACAAGGGCATGCCCGCTGTCAACCGCTGCGTTGCGTGGTGAGGTTTCCTCGACTCCGCGCCACGCGCGAGCCCTGCATTGTGTTCGGCTTCATTCATCGGACTTGATCAAGTGGCTGGGATTTGGGGGTGGCTGCAGTCTTCTGGCTTGCGAGAGCAGCGCAGCCGCGACGCCCGCCCCGCTGCGAACAGCAGCGGGATCGCGAGTGCGCTTGGTACGGGAGCCTGGGCGCGGGGTCAGCGGGGAATGTAGCAGGTGCCCGCGGCAACGGCCGCCGTGACGGCGTTGGCCGTGCTGGCCGCATTGGGGTAGGCCGAAGGGGTGGCCGTGTCCTCAAGCAGGCACAGGTGGTTGCCCCTGCGCACCAGCACCACCGGCATGGTGGGGAAGGTCATGCCATCGCGCACGCCCCAGTAGGCCGAAATGTCGGTGGCGATCTCCTGGCGTGACTGGGTCACCGTGAACCCGCCCACCAACGGGCCTGTCATGGTGGTGCCCACGCCGGTGCACTGCGCATTGCGGTAGCTCACCCCGCCCGCGCCCACATTCACAAAGACGGGCCTGCTCTGCGAGATGCGCCAGCCGTTCTTCAGGCCGATGCCACCCGGCCCCGGAAGGCACTGGTCCTGCTCCCAGAAGCCGGTCACGGAGCCCACAATTGCGCAGCTCACCTGCACCGTGTCCACCGCGGCGGCAGCGACCACGCCCGTGCCATTGCGCACCACGCAGCCTGTCCCCACGGGGGTGGACTTGACCGTGACGGCATAGGCCGCGCCAGCGGCCAGCGGCGTGGGAAAGGTAAAGCCGCCGTCCGCGCTGAGGGGCAAGTCCTGGCCCCCGCTGGTCAGCACCACGATCACCCCGGCCGGAATGCCGCCGATGGTGCCGCCCAGCGTGTTGCGGTCGCCTGGCAGTTGCACGCATTCGACCTGCACCAAGGGGGTGTTGGCGGCCAGTGTGCCCGCGCCCAGCGCCACGGTGCACCGCTGGCCGGTGGGCTGGGTCTTGACTGTGACGGCATAGCTGCTGCCCAGTGGCCAGCTGGCCGCCGTGCGCACGACGCCGTTGGCGCCCACGGTGAAGTCATCCGCCCCGTTGTTCTGCAACACCACGCTCTGGCCCGCTGCCAGCCCGGTGACCGACACGCCCAGCGTCTGGTAGGTCGGGGCAGGCGCAGGTGCCGGGTCGTCACCGCCCCCCCACCGCAGCCGCCCAGCAGGGCGGCTGTGAGGCCCAGGCTCAGGCCCAGGGGTGCGATGCGCCGCACAGCACGGGTTGACCACAGTGGCATGGGACGGGGCGCAGCGCGCGGCGCCAGGGATGGAACGGACATGCAAGGCATCCTCTCGATGCGGTAGAGGCTCACAGTGCATGGCATGCCCCGGCTCCACCTGGTTGGTGTTGCGAGCCAGTGTGCAGGCGAATGGCTTTCACAGCGCGTGACGCCGGTCACCACCTTGGCCAGAGCCCGGCGTTCCACCGCATGCCGCGGCAAGGCCCGTTCATCGACCGCGCGCGAAATGCAGCCGTCCCACTGCAGTGGCCCGCCGTGGGGACGGACGCCAGTGGGTGCACCACTGGTCGCCTTGCGCGTCGGCTCGCTACGAGCGGCGATGGACAGATCAGGCGGTTCAGGCCAAGTTGCCGGCGGGCACGCCAATGGTGACCGTACTCCGAAAGCGTTTGCCAAACTCGATCATGGGTTGCTCCACGGTGGAATACAGCCCGATGCTCAGCAGCAGGGTGGCAACAATGACGGCGAGGTGGGCATCCGCACCGGTCCATTGCAGATTGACATAGACCACAACCATCACCTTTGCGTGGACGAGGTACAGCGAGTAGGAGATCTTGCCGATGTAGCGCACCAGCGCGTCCTGAACAGGCGGCAGCCTGAGCAACAGGATGAACACGCCGGCCAAGCCCACCGCGGCGAGTGGCTGCGGCGCAAAGCCAACGAACCCCTGCCACGGTGACCACAGCACGACAAGCAGCAGCGTTACAGGCCACAGGATGCCGCTGGGAATACGCCAGAGCACCCGCTCGTACCGGTAGATCACCGTGCCCAGCACGAAGAAGTACAGATAGCCCACGATGTTGGACTTGATCAGCGCGAGCTGTAGCGCCGGTGAGAACTCCACGCCGACGCTACGTGCTTGGCCAAGGTACAGGAAGTCCAGCACTCCGGCGTCGGCAGCCTTGATCCAGCCGACGGACAGCAGCGTGGTGAAGGCCAGCGCAGCGAGCCAGAAATGCCGCCAGCGCACACGGTGTGCCACCACAGCCAAAACGACCACGATGCCATACCAGAAGAGCTCCACCGTGAGTGTCCACCCGACATGCACACGATCGAAAAACAGGCTACTCAGCACGGACAGTTGCTGCAGGTTCAGCAGGTTCAACAGGAAATGCGGGTACTCATTGAACATCAACTGGCGGAACTCCGGCACCGCCGTCATCTCGATGAGCACGATGCTCCCAAGGACAACCCAGTACACGGGGAAAATGCGAAAGAACCGTGCCTTGGCATAGTCGCCCAGGCTGTTGCGCTCGGCGCTCTTGATGATGAGGTAGCCAGAGATCACGAAGAACAGCTGCACGCCAATACCACCGCCATGGCGACCGAACAGCGGCACCGGAATGCCGGAGTAAATCGAGAAGTGGTGCAGGGCAACCGAAAGGATGGCGCAGGCGCGCAGGACGTCGATGTTGTTGTCGTGTTTTACCAATTGGAGTGCTCTTCAATGCATGAAGAATTCATGCCCAAAGGGGGTGTCTTCTTCGAGCCAACGAGGTGTGCGAACGTCCGGCTCTGGCCGATTGCCGCCATGGCAGCAGTGGACCGGTGTGGGCCCGAAGCGCAGCAGGTCTCTCTGGATAGCAGACGTTCAACTACGGCGTCCGCGGGCAGGCACCAGCCGGGCAGGGTGCGCCGGCAGCCGGCCAGCGCACGCCGGGCCGCCCCCCCGGCCGGCCTGTCCCCGGTGCCTCAGTTGGGCACCTTCTTGAAGCACCCTACCGCCTTGATGGCCTCGTCCGTGTCCTGCTCCACGCTGGCGATGGTTGGGTAGTCCTTGACGGGGGCGGGCTGGTTGAACGGCTTGCGCGGCAGCTGGCACAGGTAGGGGCCTTTGCGCGCCCACACCACGCGCCGGCTGCCGGTGCTGTTGGTCTGCGTGCCCCAGAAGGCGGTGAGCGAGCCGCTGGTCTCCTGGCGGTCGAAAACAAGGCTTTCCGCCGGCTGGCCGGCCAGCGCATCGCCGCCGGAGTTGCAGAACGAGAAATACCTGGTCACCGAGCCCTGGGTAACGATGAAACGCAACTCTCCTTCACGCACAATGTTCAAATACTCTCGCGTGGTGAGGTCGAAGCCCTGGAAGCAAGACTCGGCAGCCCAGGCGCCCTCGGGCGCAGCCTGGGGCAGGCCGGTGCAGGTGACCTGCACCGAGCGCACGTCGCTGCTGCCCACCGTGCCGCTGGCGTTGGCCACGCTGCAGGTCTGGCCGGCCGGCTGCGTCTGCACCTGCACCGCGTAGGGGGCGCCGCTGGCGACCGCCGTGTTGAAGAGAAAGCGCCCCTCAGCGGTGACGGTCAGGTTGTCGCCCTGGTTGTTCTGCAGCACCAACGGGCTGCGCGGCACCAGGCCCGTGACCACGCCGCTCAGGTTGCGGGTGCCGGCGGGCAGGCTCGCGCAGCTCACGGACACGTCGGTCATGTTGGCTTGGCTCACGAGGCGCGTTGGCTGCGTCACGCTGCAGCGCTGGCCTTCGGGGTGCGAGGCCACGGTGACGACTGCAATGCTGGACCTCTCGAAGCGGCGCCCCATCACGAAGCTGCCGTTGGCGGCAACGGTCAGGTCGTCTGCGCCCTGCACCTGCAGTACCAGGTTGCGCCCCTCGCCCAGGCCTGCGACGGTACCTCCCACGGTGTAGCCGGTGGCGGGCGGCGTGACGGGCGGCGGGGTCACCGGCTCCGCATCGCCATCACCGCCACCGCATGCCACCAACAGCAACAGCGGCAGTGCCGCCAGCGCCAGGCGGGCCGCAGGTGCACGGCCACTGCGGGGGTGCTGTTGACGCTGGCGCGGGGCGCGCGAAGGGCTGGACATTGGGGGGGCGGTTGTGGTCGTCACTGGCATGGTCGAAACCCTCTCGGTTCAAATGATAAAAAAGACAGCCCACCTGTGCAGCGCGCGCAGCAGTGCGGCGGTGCAGTGCGGTCCGCACGCAAGGGTGGGGCTGTACCGATCTTTGTCGAAGAAAGGGGATTCGTCGGTGTCGGGTGTCACAAGATGGTGCGCCCACCCATTTGGGTGAGGCTGGGCGATGGACGGGCCAGGCCCGCGCGGCGGCCGTGGTGCGTGCGATCTCTGGACGACTTTTTTTCGGGGCCGCCCTCTGCACTGCCCCGCGGGGGTGGACAGCAGGTGAACCTTCGCTTCCGGCCAGAAGCAGCCTTTGGTGGCAAATTAAAGCGGACGTTCAACGGGAACATGAGTCGCAGGATGTCGGTCTTGACCGTTTTGTTGGGCCTCACCATGCCGCTCCAAACAACGCAGTCTTCGAGTGACTGCACTGAAGAGTGTTGCGGCTGAGCCTTCCGTCAACGACTCCCAAAATGCACATACACCCGTCACTGATTTTGACGGTCGCATCGTTTGCGGCCGAGTGCATGGACAAATTGCTTTGCGTCACGATGGCTTGTACTTGGGACATCTCCATGCCGTCAGCAAACTGTGCACAGGTTAGGACCATCCGCTCAGAAGGTCTTGGACGAAGACTCGGAAAGAAGTCTTCCAAGACCGCATACGAGAAGCCAACGACCAGGAGCGCCAAGACTCCGTGCAGCCACCATTTTTGCAAGAACTTCACTGTGAGGTCCAACGTTTAACATGTGAGGCGGCGCCCGGCTTGCCGGGTGACATCCTCTCAATGGAAGGATTAGGCGTCGGCTTTCGATAGAACATAGGCAATGCGCTGCTTGTCGAAGGCGATCCAAGACGTCCTTCCTTGAAGCATGGCTCCTTGAAGCTCGGCGAGCTTTAGCGTCATCTTCAGGAAATCGACCCACGGCATTCCGACATAGCCATCCTTCAGTGAAGGGTGCGACGGTAGCGTCGCGGCTGAAGACCAAGTTCCGTTACTTGGAATGGTGACGCTCTTCATCACAAGCCGATCGCTGGCTTGAGTTGTGTATGAAACGCCGGGCTTGGCAAAGGAAGGGATTGACGTGGGATCGATTCCGGCAAAAACGTCCCGACCAACCATCATCGTGTATAGAAGATGGAAATCGGAATCACGTTGGTGTTCTGCAATGTCAAAGATTAACTGCTCGAGATCGCGCGGATCTTTCTTCCCCGTCTTTCTTAGAAATGCAAACACGCGTATCTCCGGCGCCTAACCCACTAAGCCGCAGGCCATATCTGGCGCTTGCGGTTTAAGTGGGCACGTAGACAACGCTGCAAGTGGCCTGAAACCTAGCTTTACGGCATGTTTTCTGCATAAAAGTACAGTACTAAATTCAGTCATGCCCCCCGCTCCTCCTGTATTGCGCACCACACGGTTTGCTGGGTCAGGTCCCGCGAGTGCATTCGTTAAAAACACTATAGCTTGCACGGAGTTGGGCCGCTACATGGTCTGTAGCTCATTGGATGACCGCTTTGCGCACATTAGCTGAAAGACTGCTTCGGGCCCGTAGCAGTCGGTCGATAACATCGGATGCAACACCTGCTAGCGGTCGTTAGCTGAGAAACCATTTGCACGGATCTCCATAGCGTTGCCAACAAGATATTTGCGGCCGTCTTCCTCTGCTCGCTGCAAGTAGTCATTCAGCTTTGACGAAGCTGTATCTTTTAATGCCCATAGCGCAGCGATGCGCTGGTACTCATGGCCAGTCTGCCAAGCGCGCTCTGCAAACGATTCAGTCAAGGCGGACTTCAATTGGCTCAGTGCAAGGAGGGCGCGTCGGCTTACGTACTCGACGTCGTCTTGCACAAACCTGATCAGTAGCGCTTCCGCCTCCCGCTTGTGCTCGTGTAGCTCTCCCAACTTTGCTGCTATCTGCCACTTGGCATCAATCTCAACTGAATGGATGGCTCGAGCGGCAAGGGTTAAAAGCGCGTCGCTTCTACCCAAAAATTGATCGGCAATGTCTTCAATTTCGTTATCGCGTGCTAGCGCATAAAGGAAATCGTCTGTCACGGCGTTGCCCCAGTTCACCGCGGGTACTGTTTCAATCAAGTATTTGGCAGCGGCCCTGAAGCGTTGCCAGTCCGGGTAATCACACTCCCATTCACCTGACCTCGCATCAAGGGGAATTACCGTCGCCCACTGCTTAAAGCGCATGACCTCATCGTGAAGGAATGATGTAGCGTCCATGGTGCGGATTGGCGATTACAAGGAGCGAGTAGCCTACCCTAAAGCGGCCACTCGCCATCGTCCGGTTGTGGCCGACAGCGGAAGTCTAGGGCCAGTTGACACTGATTTCGGGGTCGCGAAGGCCCTAGCCCGCTCGCCAGCTTTCCCTTGAGACGCTTTGGTCAGCCAATTGCGGACCTCGGCTCGCAGAGCCTATTCCTGTGTCCACGGCGCCGAGGCCGCATGCACGCACCGCGGCCCGGCGGGCTGCACCCTTGAGTGGACCTCGTCGTCAATGGATCGTCCCCGGCCAGTTCCTGGCGCCGTGCATATGCTTCGCTTCGCTGACCAGCGTTTTTGGGTGATACGGCGCGCTGGGGGCGCCAGCTAGACTTCCGCAATCGGCCTGGCGCGGAGCCAGCCCGGGCTCGACGAGTGACTGCATCCGCTGCTGCATTGCAGTCCCTGCGTCAGGAGTTATGCAGGAATTCGTTCACGAGTCTTGCGATCTCCGCCGGAGCATCTTCCAGGCTGTAGTGACCAGCGCCCGGCAACCGGTAGATCTGTGCCATAGGAAAGAGCTCCGTAAACAACGGCAGGAAGTGTGTCGCTGCGAGCGTACGATCAGCATCGCCCCAGATGGCCAATGCCGGCTTGGCGCTCAGCGCGAGCCTTGCCGTGACGTCTGGCGACTCGAAGCGGTGCATGCCGGTAGCAAAACCCCCGGCCCATCCAATCGCGCCCAGGCAATCCTCGGGTGCCTTGAAGCGTCCGCCATAGGCCCGCAGCCAAGCGTCGCTGATCACCGCGTGGTTCTCGAAGCCGTTGAGCTTCAGTGTGCTGAGCATATTGAATCCCAGCTCGCCTAATACGCGCTCCAGGCGTCCCTCCGCGTGAGCCTGCGCTATCCACTGGAACCACGGCGAAGACTGCGCGTTGGCGGCCAGTCGACCCCCAAGGCTGGCCTGGCCGAACGGCGTCGGGCCGTTGATGGAGATGACGCGCCGGATGCGATCGAGATGCCGCGCAGCAAAGCCCATGCCCACCGGCCCTCCGAAATCATGCATCACCAGTGTGATGTGCCTGAGGTCCATCCCCAGGACGAAGCGTTCCAGGTTGTCGATGTGATCCTGCAGCCAGTAGCTGCGGTCAGGCGGCGTCGCGCTCTTGCCGAAGCCCATGTGGTCGGGCACTACCACGCGGTGCGTGCCGCTCAGTGCGTTGATCAGGTGCCGAAACAGGTAGCCCCAGGTGGGCTCGCCGTGTAGGCACAGCACAACGTCGGCGTGAGGTTCGCCTTCGTCGACGTAGTGCATTCGGAAACCCGGCGCTTCGCTGAAGCGTGGGGCAAAAAGAAAAGTTCCATCGAAGGTGTCGTCAAAGGCGTGCATGGGAATCCGATGTTGTACCGACTGACGCAAAACGCAGCCAGAAAGTTTGGTTGCAAAATGAAACCATGCGTTTGTACTTGATTTGGTCTTATGATGCAACCGTGCAGCATTTTTGTTCTGCGATGACAGTCAAGCTGTACTGGTCGAACCGATAACGAATCATGGTCAAACGCACAAGCCACAGAGACGCGGGGTGCGCGCTGGCGCGCCCTCTTGATGCGATCGGCGACGGATGGTCGCTCCTGATCGTGCGAGATGCCTTCGACGGGCTGCGCCGTTTCAGCGAGTTTCAGCGCAGCCTCGGACTGGCTCGGAACATCCTGACGACGAGGCTTCGCAATCTCGTGGACCACGGCATCCTGCAAATGGTTGCCGCGGCTGATGGCGGAGCCCATCGTGAGTACGCCCTGACGGAAAAGGGGCGCGGGCTCTTCCCTTTGATGGTGGCGCTGCGTCAATGGGGCGAGGACTACTTCTTCGAAGGCGACCGGCCAGGCGCGATGCTTGTTGACCGAAAAAGTGGCCAAGCGCTGCGGCGACTGGAGGTCCTGGCACAGGATGGCCGCCCCCTCAGTGCCGATGACACGGTGACCAGGGCCGAGGATTGATTTGGCCGGGCTTGCGGCGCGACGGCTGCTCTGCAGCGCCAGCTGCCGCTCGACTCCGACAGCTCCCAGTGTCGGGTTTCAGGCAGCCATTTCGGCAGGGGGAGTGACTGCGGTGGGTCGATGGCCGCCGTTGGCCGAGCCCGACGCGATTGGCAGCTCACAGCCTGGTGCGGTCGTCGACTATCGTGCTCACAGGGGACTCCAAAATCTACGTCAGTTCACTCCGCTCGCCGCAGATTGGGCAAATGACCAGCTTGGCATATCCGGTCAACGTGTGTCCGCAGTGTCCGCCTTCTTAAGAAGGCTCCGGATCGTCTTACATCCGCGCTTTGGGATCGACGGATGGTGCGATCAGCAGGACTTTCCCACTGACTGGGCGCCGGAAGGTTTGCGCCTCTATGAAAGCGATGAAGTCGAGCCAAGCGATATCGGGCTTCCTGCCACTCAGGCCGGCTGACACTTGCAACTCGCAATTCCAGCGCACGCGCGAGGATCTGCACGAACTCATCCTCCGGAACCTGGACAAGGGCGTCAACGAGTGAATTGGTTCGCATTGAATGTCCGCTTCTGGCCGGCAGCAAAAGTCTAGCCCACCGCCTCAATCAGCATCAATGCAGCCGGCCGTTTACTGCCGCCTGCTTGCAGTGCCGAACCCTGTTTCTACAGTGCCGACCCCAATGTCCGGCAGAGCCGAAATAATGCGCAGGCTCCCGGCCATGGGTCGCGTCAATGCCGCCCCAGGGAGGCAGAAGGCGGCTCCCCGAACCGCGCGCGGTAGCTGGCCGCAAACATGCCCAGGTGGGCTTAGCCCCAGGCCTCGGCCACATCGCGCACCCTCGTGTGCCCTCGGGGGCGGCCAGCAGTTCCGCACGGACACCATGGAGCCGGGCTTCCCGCACCGTCTGCATGGGCGTGCACTGGCGGTACTCGCGAAAGGCGGCGTTCAAGGTGCGCACGCTGACGCCGGCGCAGCGCGCCAGCTCGCTCAGGGTCGGCGCCCGTCAGGCGTGGCGAAAGTGAAAGCACAGCGGGCGGCCGGCCATGAGCGGGGCCACCCGCTCCGCCGGGTCGGCATGGAACTGCGGCCCCCGGCCCCAGCCCGCGAACACCTCCACCACACACACCCCATCGACCTCGCCTGACAGCCGGTTGTGGGTGGATGAGAACTGCAGGAATTTCGACGCCTGGATGCGCTCCACCAGGTCTGCCAGGGTGGCCTCTTCGTGCAGGGCGTACACGGCCTCCAGCGGGCCTGCCTGGTCATCGGCGGAACAGCACGCCTGCCGGGCCACCGTGACCTGCAGGGCCGCGCCAGCGAGCTCAGGCCTGACCAGCCGCTTCATTGCAGAAAAGCGCAATCTTGTTCCCCACCGGGTCGCGGACATAGGCGACAAAGAAGTTCTTGCTGTACGCGGCGCGAAAGCCGGGCGGGCCCTCGTCGCTGCCGCCGGCAGCGATCGCCGCCGCATAGACCTGGCGCACGCTGTCGTGCGAGCCGGTGCGAAATGCCACCATCGACCCGTTGCCCACGGTCGCAGGCTGGCCATCGAACGGCGGCTTGACATAGACCACGCAAGGGCCGCTGCCACCGGCCTGGGGCGGCAGCGTGAACTCCAGGCCTTCGGGATCGACCCGCTTGCGGTAGCCCAAGGGCAACAACAGAGCGGTGTAGAAGCGCTCGGATGCCTGCATGTCATTGGCGCCCAGGGTGATGTAGCTCAGCATGGCGGTGGGAGTCTCCGGTAGGGTCGAGAGGATACGGATGGGTGCACAACAGGCCTGCGCACGCGCGCAGGGTACATTCACTCCAGCGGAAAGCGCTCGCGCCAGAACGCCTGCAGCCGCGGCTCATTGTCCACGCGCCGCACCACAGGCGCCATGCGCGGCGCCGCAGCATAAAAGCGCTCGCGCCAGGGGCCAAAACGTGACACGACGGTGACATACAGGTCCAGCACTGTCAATTCTTCGCCCAGCAGGTAGGTGCCACCAGGGCTCAGTTGGCCGTCCATGTGGGCCCAGCAGAAGGCGATGCGCTCGTGCACGGCTTGGACCACGTCGTCACGCGCCGATTCGGGCGCACCGATGCGGCCCACGTCCGGCTTGATCCAGTGCAGTGAATAAATGGCAGATGAGACGTACACCATCCACCGCAGGTACTGGCTGCGCCGCGGGTCTGCCACGGCGGGGGCCAGACGCGCATGGGGATGCAAATCGGCCAGGTGGATCAGGATGGCCGCGCTTTCGGTCATGACCTCGCCGCCGGGCAGCACTACGGTGGGAATCTGCCGCAACGCGTTCACCGGCGCCACGCGCTCGCGCGCGGCACTATTGGCCCAGGTCGCGCCATCGACCAGGTCGTATGAAATGCCCAGCAGGGTCAGCGCGGCCTCCACCGCGATCGAGCCGGAGGCGGGCGCGCCATACAGGGTCCAGGGGGTTTCGGTGGATGCCATGGCGGATTCATAGCACAAAGCCCACATCACCCATTTGGGGGCTCTTCAGCAGCACCCTGCACTCCTAGAATCGTAAGCAAAAGAAAGAGCGGGAAACCTGGGAGAAGAAGCGCAGGCGTCCGCGGGCTGGCAGGCAACTGCCGGCCCGCCGGCCGCAGTAACGTGACAGCGATGGCACGGCACCGGGCGCAGCAATAAAAAAATACATCAAATCCACTGGCAGCCATGCCGGTGGATTTTTTTCTTTGGGGCGCGGCAAACCCATCGGCCTCTTCATCCACCGGCGGCCCCGGCTGGCAGGGCCGGCCTGCGTGCTTTGGCACAATGGCGGGTTCTGAGCCGGCCCTGCGGCAGCCCGCCGCCCCGCTTCTGCCGTCCCTTCCCCTGCACGCAAGATCCTGGATCCAGCCACCCATGATGAAAAAGCACGCCCTCTTCCCAGCACTTCCAGCACTCTCAGCCTTCCCAGCCCGCCCCCTGCTTGCGGCAACTGCCGCTGTGCTCGCGCTGTCTGCCCAGGCCTACGCGCAGAGCCCGGCCAAGCCCGCGGCGCCGAATGCCAGCACCGCAGCAGCCAGCGGATCCAGCACAGGTGCCGCCGCAGGCGCCAGCACGCCCGCCCAGCAGGCCGAGGCGTTTGCCAACATCTTCGCCACCACCTGCGCCAAGTACGCGTCCAGCCTGGGCGCGCTGCGCACCAAGCTGGCGCCGCTGCCCACCATGCCGGCCGACAAGGCCGCGTACTTCCTGCAGGGCCAGCCCGGCAAGGTCTGGCCGGTGCCGGACCCGCATGGCAGCTTCGTGGTCGCCATTCCTGACGACAAGAACCTGTGCGCCGTGTATGCGCACCGCACGGGCGTGCCGCAGACACTGGCCTGGTTCAAGAAAATGGCGGGCGAGGCGCCCGTGCCCATGGTGTCGCGCCAGGTGCAGGACTCCAAATCTGCCAGCCCCCAGAACGGCACGGCCCACACCATCGCTTTCGAATGGGCGGCGCCCGACAGCACCAAGCGCGTGCTGTACAGCCTGACCACGTCGGCCTCGCCCACGGCCGACCTGCAGGGGCTGGCCAGCGTGACCTTCGCACCCTGATGCCTGCCGCCATGCAAGGGCGGCCACCCGCAGGGACCGGCGGCCTGGAACACCACCGGACCGCCGCAAAGCACCGTGCCGTCCTGCACCACTGGCTGGCCCCCTGCGTGGACACGCTGGGCACCCACTACCGGGCCGCGACGGCCAGCGCATGACGGCGCCCTGCCCGCACTGCGGCACCACCACCATCGCCTTCACCCCGGTCGAGGCGCAGTTCGAAGCCGTGGTGCGCGCGCTCGCCAATGGCTCCAAAACCCTGGCCGCCGGCGAGTTCAGGTACTTCGCCCAGTGCACCGACGCCGAGGCCACGGCCTGGGTGGCGCACCTGCTGCACTGCGCCCACGCCTGGCCCCAGGCCGGGGCGGACGAAGCCGTTCTTGCGCAGGTGGAAGCCGCCTTTGCCGGCGTGGACAAGCCCGATCACTTCACCGACCGCACGCACTGCGACGAGTGCCGCGAGCACGACGACACGCTGCGCGCCCGCACGCGCGGCACTTTGCGCCGCCAAGACCTGGGCAACGCGGGCTGGGACCCGATCACGTTCTCCAGCGCCGACGGCATCGGCTACTTCTTCCCCGCCCTGGCGCGTTTTGCGTTGCTGCCCGACGTGTGGCCCCAGCACAGCTGGTATGCAGACCAGTTGGTATTGCACCTGGCCTGGGACGGCAGCGACAACCGCTTGCTGGCCTGGTGCAACCCGGCGCAGCGCAGTGCCGTGCATGCGCTGCTGGCGCACCTGGCGGCCACGCGCGGGCAGGCGGCGGTACATCACCAATTCGACGAGGAACTGCAGGCCGCGTTGACGGCGTGGCAGCCGCCCTCGGCATGACGCCCGGCAAGGCTGCTGCACCGGCGCTAGGGTTGCGGTGGAGAACGCGGAAGGGCGGACACAATATGCGTTCCATTGTTGACAAGGATTTCCGATGACAGGTGTGGTGCTGGGCAAACCCAACTTCGAGGCCCTGAGTGCGGCCGAATTCACGAAGCTGCTGAACGCGCTGATCAGCGCCGGCTACGTGTCCCTCGACACCCTGCGCCCACAGATCGATGCCTTCTTCAAGAGCGACCTGACCAACAGCCCGCGCACGCCCGAAGAAGACGCCCAGGTGGACCCCGACATCGTCGGCGACCACTTCTACGACCTGTTCCAGACCATCACCTTCCGCACGGTGGACGAGGTCGTCACGCACTACCAGACCTACCAGAACCGCTCATTGCCTTTTGCGACGGATCTGTACGACTGGTCCACCATCGAAGGCGACTACGGCTACAAGCTGGCCCGGCCCGCCGGGCACCCGGTGCGCAACCTGATGGAGTTGGTCATCGACGCAGCCCGCGAAGGCAATGCCCTGCTGAAATGGGAGAACGCGCCCATGCCCGAGGTGTCGTTCATGTGCCTGTGCCAGTTCGGCATCTTCATCAACCTGCGGCCCTGCCCGCCGCGGATGGTAGAACTCATTCCCCGGCAGCCCCGCTATGCGCAGGTGCGCGAGCTGCTGGCGGGGGTGTTCGGCATGGCTCCGCAGATCTACGCCCAGGACGAAGCCTGAGCTGCCGTTCGCTGCGATGGCAGACGAGGCAGGGGCCAGCCAAGGCGTTCTTCAACCCCTGGCTGGGTCCGCCATGTCCCGGTCCAGCAGGCAGTCGATGAAGGCGCGCAGCGGCGCAGGGCTGTGGCGCCGGCTCGGGTGGTACAAAAATAGCCCCGGCCGGGTGATGGACCAGTCGGCCAGCACCTGCACCAGCTCCCCGCGCGCCAGGTGCGCGTCCACGCGCTCGCGGTCGAACGCGTAGGCAATGCCCAGGCCCTGCACGGCAGCGGCCACGCCAATGTCCGAATGGTTGGTGGTCACCGGGCCGGCGACGGCAATGTCGTGCCGCTTGCCCTTCTTGGCAAACTCCCAGCGGTAGGCCGTGCCATCGGCCTGCAGCCGCCAGTTGATGCAGGCGTGCCGGTGCAGGTCTTCCGGGCTGTGCGGCGCGCCATGCTGCGCCAGGTACTGCGGCGATGCCACGGCCACCATGGGCACATCGGGCGTCAGGCGCACGGCGACCATGTCCTTCTCCAGCCGGCCGCCCACGCGGATGCCGGCATCGAAACGGCCCGCGACGATGTCGCTCAACTGGTCGTCGACCACGATGTCCAGCACCACGCCGGGGTGCAGGCGGTGAAAGCGCGCAAGCCGCGGCGCAATGACCTGGCGCGCCGCCATGCCCAGGGTGTTGATGCGCAGGGTGCCGCCCGTGCGACCTGCGGCCGCGCTGGCCTCGGCCACCGCCTCGGCCATCTCGCGCAGCAGCGGCGCCATGCGCCGGTACAGCTGCTCCCCGGTGGCCGTGGGCGCCACGCTGCGCGTGGTGCGGTTGAGCAGCCGACTGCCCAGCCGGGTTTCGAGCTGGCGGATGGTCTGGCTCAGGGCCGAGGGCGATAAGCCCAGGTGCTCTGCGGCGCGCGCAAAGCTGGCCCGCTCGATGACCGCGGCAAACGCCTTCAGTTCGGCAAATTCGGCTCCACGCATTATGGTTTGCTTTCTACATAGCCCATGAAGATTCTAGGCGATTCACTAATGGATGCAGGGCGCGCATCCTCGGGGCTCAACCACCACCAAGGCACCGCACCATGAGCTCCCTGAACCTCCCCGAACCCATCGCCGCCTACTTCGCTGCAGACGCCCAGGGCCCTCACGCCGTTGCCCGCTGCTTCACCCCACAGGCCATCGTCCAGGACGAAGGCCACACCCACCAGGGCCGCGAGGCCATTGCCGCGTGGAAGGCCGGTGCATCGGCCCGGTACAGCTACACCACCGAGCCCTTTGCGCTGGAATTGCAGGGCGACGGATCGCAGCTCGTCACCAGCCGGGTGGCCGGCAACTTCCCCGGCAGCCCCGTGGACCTGCGCTACCGCTTTCGGCTGGAACGTGGCCTGATCGCATCGCTGGAGATCACGGCATGAGCGGCTTCGACCTGCAACTCCAGGGCCTGCGCGCCCTCGTCACGGGCGGCACCAAGGGCACCGGTGCCGCCGTCGTCCAGGGCCTGCACGATGCCGGCGCACGGGTGATGGCCACGGCTCGATCCGCGCCCGCCCAGGGTATCGAAGGCGTGGCGTATGTCGCGGCCGACCTGTCCACCGCCGAGGGCGCGGCCCAGGTCGCGCAGGCTGTGCTGCAGCGATGGGGCGGCATCGACATCGTCGTCCACGTACTCGGCGGTTCCAGCGCACCGGGCGGCGGCTTTGCCGCGCTGAGCGACGAGGTCTGGCAGCAGGAACTGAACCAGAACCTCCTGCCCGCTGTGCGCCTGGACCGTGCGCTGCTGCCATCCATGCTGGAGCAAGGCTCGGGCGTGGTCGTGCACATCAGCTCCATCCAGCGCCTGCTTCCGCTGCCCGAATCGACCACCGCCTATGCGGCGGCCAAGGCGGCCCTGTCCACCTACAGCAAGGCCCTGTCCAAGGAGGTCACGCCCCAGGGCGTGCGGGTGGTGCGCGTCTCGCCCGGCTGGATCGAGACCGAGGCCTCCGTCGCATTCGCCGAGCGCTTGGCCGAGCAGGCCGGCACGGACTACGAAGGGGGCAAGCGCATCATCATGCAGTCGCTGGGCGGCATCCCCCTGGGCCGGCCCGCC
This sequence comes from Acidovorax sp. GW821-FHT09B03, assembly GCF_059418305.1. Classification (NCBI taxonomy): domain Bacteria; kingdom Pseudomonadati; phylum Pseudomonadota; class Betaproteobacteria; order Burkholderiales; family Comamonadaceae; genus Acidovorax; species Acidovorax sp. GW821-FHT09B03. The sequence goes on along the minus strand of NZ_JBWKPP010000014.1, from coordinate 94,420 downwards.
CGGCCGCAGGAGGTGGCGGACCTGGTGTGCTTTCTCGCATCTCCGCGTGCGGCATCGATATCGGGGTCGGAGCACGTGATCGATGGGGGGACGGTTCCCACGGTTTAGTACCATGGCGATATGGTCCACCCTGGCTCACCGCAAGCCCGCGCGCTGCAGCACGTGCATGCGCGCAGCGGTGAAGCCACCGGCGCGCTGCTCGACCCCGCATCGCGCATCACCCTGCAATTCCACCCGGACCGCTGGCACCAGGGCCGGCCATTGCTCCAGGCCCTGCGGGAAGACGGGCGCTACCGATCCCAGTTCGAGACGCTCACCAGCAACGGCGGGCTCACCGCGCACGAGGGCGGCGACCGGTGGCACTGGGAGAGCCGCATCTTTGGCGGTGCCTACGACGGCGCGGCCCCTGGCGAGCGGCCCAAGTACGGCGCGCTGAACTTTCGCGCCCGGCCCACGGGCGCGGCACCACGCTTTGGCTCCTCGTACCTGCGCCTCCAACCCGAGGTGCTGCAGCGCGCCACGTTCTGCTACCCCGACAGCGTGTTCGGGCCGCAGCACTTCGGCACGGCAGCCCAGGCCGCGCAGCTCCTGGCGCTGGCCGAAGCAGGCAGCCAACCCGATCCGCTGGACCGCTACATCGAAGCCCATGTCCACGGCCCCGTGCTGCTGGCGCGGGATGTGGAGGCACTGGTGCTGGACCCGTGCTTTCGCGGCAGTCCTCTGGAGGAGTGGGCGCACCAACTGCCCTGCCCCATCGAGTGGCATGCGGGGTTTCGGCTGGAGGTGGAGACCTTGCTGCGGCACCCGGACTACCGGGGCGCCGCCATTGCCGCGCTGGGCGCGCAGATCGCGCGGCACGGTGTGCTGACGCCGGCCGCTATCGGCGATGCGGTGGCGTCAGGGCAGCACGATCCGCAGGCGCTCAAGAAGGTGTGGCATTGCCTGGCGCGCTTTGGCGACCTGTCGCAGGCACCAGGGGCTTGATAGGCAGGGCACGCCCCTCACGGCACCCGGTCCCCATCCCGTATCTGCGCCACCACGCCGTTCTGCAGCCGCACCACCGACATGAAGTTGCCCGGGCCGCGGTGGTAGGTCCACTCGTCCACGTACTCGCACTGCTCGGTGACTATCTGGCGGGGTGCCTCGCGCGGGTGCAGGGGCACGGTCCACAGCACGCGGGGAATGCGGATGCACACCGTGTCGGTGGCAAAAGGCTGGCCGCACTTCAGCACCAGGCTGGCGCGCGACTCGCCCACGCCCACCAGGCGACCGCCGCAACCCAGGCCCTGGGCGTTGGCCTGCTTCACGGGCGCCAGCATGCCCGCGGTGGCAATGGCCGCCAGGACCAGGCACGCGGCACCGCGTGCAAGCCGTTGCGACGACACGAGGAAACAGGTAGTGGGTGGGAGCATGGTCGTTTGGATGCGCATCACGCGCAAAAATTTGGCACACAGAGCACACGCCGCAACGAAAAAGGCCCGCACATGGCGGGCCCTTGCGGCGTCAGCGCCCTGCAGGTTCAACGGCTGAACACGCAGGCGGGTTGACGGCCGGTACTTACTCGGCTTCGATCTTGGAGGTTTTCACCACCGTGGCCCAGTTGGCCAGCTCCACCTTGGTCTTGTCGCCCAGCTGCTGTGGCGTCTGGTAGTCAGCCGTGGCTCCCTGCTCCTGCGCCTTTTGCTTGAAGGCGGCGCTCTGCACCACGCTGCGGATATCGGCCGCGAGCTTGTCGATCACGGGCTTGGGCACGGCAGCGGGGGCGAACACGGCGAACCAGGAGGTGGCGTCCACCTTGGGGTAGCCGGCCTCGGCCGTGGTGGGCACGTCGGGCAGGCTGGGCAGGCGTTCCTTGCCGGTCACGGCCAGCACGCGCAGCTTGCCGGCGGCAATGTGGGGCATGAAGGGCGGCGCGGTGCCGAAGGTCAGGTCCACCTGGCCGCCCAGCAGGTCCTGCAGCGCGGGGCCGGTGCCCTTGTAGGGCACGTGCACCATCTTCACGCCGCCCTGCTGCTCCAGCATGGCACCGGTCACGTGCTGCAGCGAACCGTTGCCCGACGATGCGTAATTGAGCTTGCCGGGGTTGGCCTTGGCGTAGGCCACCAGCTCGGCCAGGGTCTTCACCGGCAGGTCGTTGCGCACCACGATGATCTGCGGGGCCGAGATCACGTTGGCCACGGGCTGGAAGTCGGTCTGCTCCCATTGCTTTTGCTTGGTCAGGTGGGGCGAGATGACGTGGTAGCCCGAGTACTGCATGAGCAAGGTGTAGCCATCGGGCTCGGCACGTTTGACGGCGCTGGCCGCAATGGCGCCGTTGCCGCCGCCCTTGTTGTCGGCAATGACCGACTGGCCCAGCACCGGACCCAGCGCCTGCGCCAGCATGCGCGCCGAGAGGTCGGTGGTACCGCCTGCGGCCGTGGGCACGACCAGGGTGACGGGCTTGGCGGGGTAGCTGCCGCCCTGCGCGAAGGCGCTGCCGCCGAGGCTTGCGGCCAGTGCGGCCACGGCCAGGAGGGTGAATTGTTTGCGGGTGGTGGTCATGAGGGATTTGTCTCCGTTATCTCAGTTGTGTCAGTTGCCAATGAATTTCGAAAGGGGTGCACGGGCGTCAATCCACTTTCGCGCCCGTGTCCTGAACCACCTTGTGCCAGCGCGCCAGGTCGTCCTTGACCAGCGTGCCCAGTTGCGCCGACGTGCCCTTGAAGGGTTCGCAGCCCACATTGGCCAGCTTGTCGATCACGTCCTTGTGGTCCAGCGCTTTGGCCACCTCGGCCTGCAGCTGGGCCACCACGGCAGGCGGCGTGCCGGCAGGGGCGAACATGCCGTACCACGGCGTTTGCCCAAAGCCTTTCAGGGTCTCGCCCATGGTGGGCGCATCGGGCAGCGCGGCCACGCGCTTTTCGTTGACGACGCCCAGCACCTTGAGCTTGCCGGCCTTAATGAACGCAATCGACGAGGGCAGGCTTTGCACCGACAGCGGCACCTGCCCGCCCACCACGTCGGTGGCGGCCGCGGCCGAGCCCTTGTAGGGGATGTGCTGCAGCTCGATGCCCGCGGCCTTTTGCAGCATCTCACCGATCAAATGGTTGAGCGTGCCGTTGCCGGCCGAGGCGATCGCATACTTGCCCGGGTTGGCCTTGGCCACGGCGATCAGCTCGGCCATGTTCTTGGCCGGGAAGGACGGGTGCGCCACCAGCACATAGCCTGCCGTGGCCAGGGGCGCCACGGGCTCGAAGTCCTTGACCGGGTCGAACCCCGTGCTCTTGTACAGCCAGGGGTTGATGACCTGGGCGCTGTCGGCCGTCACCAGCAGGGTGTAGCCGTCGGCTTTGGTCTTGGCGGTGTAGGCCGTGCCCACATTGCCGCCCGCGCCGGGGCGGTTGTCCACCACCACGGGCTGGCCCAGCTGCTCGCCGAGCTTTTGCGCCAGCACCCGCGCAATGGCATCGTTGGCGCCGCCTGCGGCCTGGGGCACGACCACGGTGATGGCCTTGCCCGGGAACTTGCCTGTGTCCTGCGCTGCGGCGGTGAATGCGGCGCCGCACAGCAGCGCGGCGCACAGCACCCTGCGCGGCAGATGGAAATGGGATCTCGAATCGCTCATGGTCTTGTCTCCTGTCGATCGTCTTCTTTGAATGAACCAGAACAGTGGCTGCAGTGGGCGGGCTAGGTGGTGCGCCCTCCCCCCGCCAACTCCTTCTCGCGCGCCAGCGCCCTTTCCTTGATGGCCGCGAAATCCCCCGGCACCGGGTGCAGCGCCAGGCGCGGCCCGGCCGCGGCGATCTGGCTGGGGATGTCGTGGCCGATCAGCGCGGGCAGGCGTTGCGCGGCGGCCAGCAGGCGCGGCAGGTCCACGCCAGTGGCATAGCCCATGCATTCGAGCGCGTGCACGATCTCCTCGCTGCACACATTGCCGCTGGCGCCGGGCGCATAGGGGCAGCCGCCCAGGCCGCCCAGCGATGCGTCGAAGCGGTCGGCCCCGGCATCGATGGCGGCCAGCACATTGGCCAGGCCCATGCCGCGCGTGTTGTGGAAGTGCAGGGTGAATTCCACCCCCGGCCAGCGCGCACGCGCCGCCGCGGTGAGGGCCGCCACCTGCGTGGGGTAGGCCATGCCCGTGGTGTCGCACAGCGTGACGCCGCCCACGCCCAGATCCACGAAGCGCTGCACCCAGCCGAACACGGCCTCGGGGGCGACCTCGCCCTCCATGGGGCAGCCGAACACGCACGACAGCGATACGTTGACCGCCACGCTCGCGGCCTGCGCCGTGGCCACCACCTGGGCCAGCGCGGCGAAGGAATGCTCCTGCGTCATGCGCAGGTTGGCGATGTTGTGCGTGGCGCTGGCCGACATCACCAGGTTGAGCTCGTCGGCACGCGATTCGATGGCGCGCTCGGCCCCGCGCACGTTGGGCACCAGGGCGGTGTACACGGTGCCGGTGCGGCGTGTGATCTCGCGCATCACCACCTCGGCATCGCGCAGCGCCGGGATGGCCGTGGGCGAGGTGAACGAGGTCACCTCGATCTTGGCCAGCCCCGCATCCGACAGCGCATTGGCCAGCGCGATCTTGTCCTCGGTGGGTACGAAGGCGGCTTCCATCTGCAGGCCGTCGCGCAGGCCCACCTCCTGCATGTGGATGCGCTTGCCCGCGCCAGCCCATGCGCCAGATTGTGGGGTTACGGCACTCATTGGATCACCCCCTTGCTGCGCAGCAGCGCGATCTGTTCGGCCGTCAGGCCCGCCTCGGCCAGCACGGCATCGGTGTCGTCGCCCAGGTGCGGCGCACTGCTGCGGATGGAGCCGGGCGTGGCCGACAGCTTGGGCACGATGCCCGGCACCTGCACGCTGTAGCCGTCGCGCGTCTGCTGCGTGAGCAGCATGTCGCGGGCGCGGTAGTGCGGGTCTTCGGCAATGTCGCGCGCGGTGTAGACCTTGCCTGCGGGCACCCGGGCGGTGCCCAGGGCATCGAGCACCTGCTGCACGGTGAGCGGTGCGCTCCAGGCGCCGATGGCGGCGTCGATCTCGTCCACGCGCGCCACGCGGCCGGCGTTGTCGGCCAGGTCGGGCGCGGCGCCCAGGTCGGGCCGGCCGATGGCCTGCATCAGCCGCTTGAAGATGCTGTCGCCATTGCCCGCCACCAGCACCCAGCCGTCGGTGCAGGGGTAGGCATTGGACGGGGCGATGCCCGGAAGCGCGCTGCCCGCCGCCTCGCGCACGGCGCCAAAGGCGCTGTACTCGGGGATCAGGCTTTCCATCACGTTGAACACGGCCTCGTGCAGCGCCACGTCGATCACCTGGCCCTGGCCGCCGTTGACCTTGCGGTGGTACAGCGCCGTGAGCACGCCGATGGCGCCATGCAGCGCGGCCAGCGTGTCGCCGATGGACACGCCCACCCGCACCGGCACGCGGCCGGGCTCACCCGTCAGGTGGCGCAGGCCGCCCATGGCCTCGCCGATGGCACCAAAGCCCGGCAGGTCGCGGTAGGGCCCGGTCTGCCCGTAGCCCGAGATGCGCAGCATCACCAGGCCGGGGTTGATGCGGTGCAGCTCCTCGGGCGACATTCCCCAGCCCTCCAGCGTGCCTGGGCGGAAGTTCTCGATCAGCACGTCGGCCTCGGCGATCAGCTGGCGGGCGATGTCCTGGCCCTCCTTCTGGCGCAGGTCCAGCGCCACGGAGCGCTTGTTGCGCGACTGCACCTGCCACCAGACGGAGGTGCCCTCCTTGATCAGGCGCCAGTTGCGCAGCGGGTCGCCTGATTCAGGCGCTTCGATCTTGATGACCTCGGCACCGAAGTCGCCCAGCGTCTTGCCGCAGAAGGGGCCGGCGATCAACTGGCCCATCTCGATCACGCGCACGCCCTGCAGGGCGGCAGCGGTAGGTGTTGCACCCATCGTTTTCTTGTCTCCAATGTCGCAGCCTGCGGGATCAGGCTTGCCTGTGTTGCCCCGCATGATGCGCAAAGAGCCCCTGTGGGCAAAACGCTCTTATGACAGCCCGCCATCGCGTTTCAGCATGGCAGTTAACATCCTATGGATGAAGCTCGACCCCGTCTCCCTGCGCCTGTTCGTTGCCGTGATGGAAGAAAGCACCATCGCCGCCGCCGCCGCGCGCGAGCACCTGGCCGCATCGGCCGTGAGCCGGCGTCTGGCCGACCTGGAGGATGCCCTGCACGTGGCGCTGTTCACCCGCAGCAACAAGGGCACCGAGCCCACGGCCGCGGCCTATGCCCTGTTGAACCTGGCACGCGGCGTGCTCAACGACCTGGACGGCATCGCCACGCAGATGCGCGACTACGGCGCCGGCCTGCGCGGCCATGTGCGTGTGGTGGCCAACATCTCGGCCATCAGCCAGTTCCTGCCGGCGCAGCTGCAGAGCTTCATGGCGCTGCACCCGCAGGTGGACGTGCGGCTGCAGGAGCAGATCAGCACCGCCATCGCCCAGTCGGTGGCCGAGAACGCGGCAGACGTGGGCATCCTCAACCACGGCCACTATGGCGACCGGGTGGTGCAACTGCCCTACCGCACCGACGAGCTGGCCCTGGTGGTACCGCGCGACCACCCGCTGGCGCGGCGCAAGTCCGTGCGCCTGGCCGACGCCCTGCCCTACGACTTCGTGGGCGCGCACCCGGGCAGCGCCATCAACAACCAGCTGACCAAGGCCGCATCCGAGGCCGGGCTGCCGCTGCGCCTGCGTATGCAGGTCACCAGCTACGACGCGCTGTGCCTGCTGATCGCCGCCGGCCTGGGCGTGGGCGTCATGCCGCGCGGCAGCGCCGCGCTGTACAAGGGCAGCCAGCCCATCCGCGTGGTCACGCTGAACGAGCCCTGGGCGCACCGCCAGCTGGTGCTGTGCGTGCGCTCGGAAGAGTCGCTCTCCAGCGTGGCGCGCCTGCTGGTGGACCACCTGCGCGCGCCCGCCGAGGACGGGCCTGCCGCATGACGCCCCCTGCCCTGCCCCCGTTGCAGTGGGACGTGTTCTGCCAGGTCATCGACAACTACGGCGACATCGGCGTGTGCTGGCGCCTGGCCAGCCAACTGGCCGCGCGCGGCCAGCGCGTGCGCCTGTGGGTGGACGATGCCTCGGCCCTGGCCTGGATGGCACCGGCCGGCCACGCGGGCGTGGAACTGCGCCCGTGGGGCGGCACGCCGCCCGCCGCGCACGAGGCCGCGCCCGACGTGGTGGTGGAGGCCTTCGGCTGCGAAATCCCCGAGTCCTTCCTGGCCTGGGCCGTGGGCCGTGCGCCAGACCAGCGGCAACCGGTGTGGATCAACCTCGAATACCTCTCGGCCGAGTCGTACGTGGAGCGCAACCACCGCCTGCCCTCGCTCATCATGTCCGGCCCCGCCCGGGGCTGGACTCGCTGGTTCTTCTACCCCGGCTTCACCCCCGCCACGGGCGGCCTGCTGCGCGAGCCAGGGCTGCTGCAGCAGCGCCCGCCCGGCTTTGCCACCGCCTGGCGCGCGGCCCAGCCGCCATCGGCGACAAAGCCCGGGCGCTGGATGTCGCTGTTCTGCTACGAGCCCCCTGCCCTGCCCGAGCTGCTGGCCCAGGCCATGCGGCCCGGCGCCGTGCCCACCCGCCTCCTGGTCACGCCCGGGCGCGCCACGGCGGCCGTGCAGGCCGCACTGGCCACCTTGCCGGCGGACCATGGCGCGCTGCAGCTGCAGTACCTGCACGCCACCGACCAGCAGGGCTTTGACGACCTGCTCTGCGCCTGCGACTTCAACGCCGTGCGCGGCGAGGACTCGCTGGTGCGCGCTCTCTGGGCCGGCCAGGCCCTGGTCTGGCACATCTACCCGCAGGACGACGGCGCCCACCATGCCAAGCTGGCGGCTTTTCTGGACTGGCTAGGGGCCCCGGCCTCGCTGCGCGACTTCCACGCCGCGTGGAACGGCATCCCCGGCCACGGCCCGCTGGTGCTTCCGGATGGTGAAACCCTGGCCGAATGGACTGCCTGCATCCAGGCGGCACGGGCGCGCCTGGCAGGTCAAAGCAGCCTTGTGGACCAGTTGGTAGGTTTTATCCTGGAAAAAAGGTAAAATCCAAGGCTTTGCGCAAATAACAGCGCGGCACCCCGGTGCCCGCACCCCGCGCAATCCCGCCGCGGAACATGCGCCGGCCCTGCAGACCTTGCAGCCAGTGCGTTGAGCGGCCCCCAACCCAAGCAACCAAACTGCTATGAAAATCGCTCAAGAAATCCGCGCCGGCAACGTCATCATGCACGGCAAGGACCCCATGGTCGTCCTGAAGACCGAATACGCCCGTGGCGGCCGCGGTGCAGCCACCGTGCGCATGAAGCTCAAGAGCCTGATCGGCAACTTCGGCACCGAAAACGTGTTCAAGGCCGACGACAAGATCGACAACGTGATCCTGGACAAGAAGGACTGCACGTACTCCTACTTCGCCGACCCCATGTACGTCTGCATGGACACCGACTACAACCAGTACGAAGTCGAAGCCGAGAACATGGGCGACGCACTGAACTACCTGGAAGACGGCATGGCCCTCGAAGTGGTGTTCTACGACGGCAAGGCCATCTCGGTCGAACTGCCCACCAGCGTCGAGCGCGAAATCACCTGGACGGAACCCGCCGTCAAGGGCGACACCTCCGGCAAGGTGCTGAAGCCCGCCAAGATCGCCACCGGCTTCGAAGTGCCCGTGCCCCTGTTCGTCTCGCAAGGCGACAAGATCGAAATCGACACCCGCACCGGCGAATACCGCAAGCGCGTGTAAGCAATTCCGGCGGCCCAGGTGGGCTGCAGGTGCACAAAAGCAAAAGGCTTCCCGAGGGAAGCCTTTTTTGTTTCTCCATGGCGTTGGGCAGCCCGGCGCATGACATCGATCAATTCCCTGCTGCTGAAGCCAGCATCCCAGCAACGCGCGACATGTCACGCGCCGTGGGCCGGAGCCAGCCCAAAAGAAGGCCAGCAATAGGGGCTAACGATAGGACCAAAGTCGGAAACGTTTCGTAAGCCTATTTACTTTCTGGTGAAAAATCGAAACATGCACCATCACTGTCGGTCAAAAGCCGGACGCATCGCCCTATAGCAGTCAACAGCGCCCTGGCACCGCCCGCTCTGCGGACCTCTGCTTCGCGCCAGAAACAGCCAACCGGTGGTGTATCGCCGCCCCCCAAGCGACAGTCCCTGAATCTGAGAGGAGCCTATCCAATGACCACGCACATCGACCGGTACATCCTCCAAGGCACCCCAATGGCGCCCCATATCGTCTTTGTCTTCAACGATCTGCACGATTGGCAATCTCTGGCAGTTGCGGCCCCAGAGGGTACGGAGGTGGTCGTGCTCGATGGCTGGGGCGATGGCTTGGCACAGATGGCGGCGCACCTGCAGGGGCGCAGCGGCATCCAGGCCATCCACCTGCTCAGCCACGGTGCGCCGGGAGCCTTGCTCCTGGGTCGACTGAAGCTCACCCACGCCGACATCGAGGACCACGCGCTGGCGCTAACGGTTATTGGCGCAGCACTTGCAGACGGCGGGGACATTCTGCTGTATGGCTGCGAGGTGGGCGCCAACGAAACAGGTGCCGAGTTTGTGGAAGCACTGGCGCTGGCGACTGGGGCCGACGTGGCGGCGTCGACCCGCCCTATCGGCGCCGCACACCTCGGCGGCACCTGGCAACTGGAGCGTCACCATGGTTTGATCGAGGCAGCAAGCCTCACCGGGCTCGATGCCTACGCAGGAGTCCTGGCAACGCCCGCCAGCGAAAGCTTCGACAGCGTGGCGGTCGACGGAACCGGCCGAAGCCAGGGGACCACCGGGGCCGCCCGCCCCATCAACGACTGGACCTTCTCCCTGCTCAATGCGGCAGGAACCCTGGACTCTGGCAGCTACGTGGATGTCACGCGCCTGACGGGCGACACTTCGCTGGCCAACAACACAAGCGACAAAGCGGCATTTTTGAACGGCACGTACACCGGTGGCAGCAGTACCCAGGCCGCAGGCGTATTGAAGGCGACCAGCGGAGAAGAGTTTTCTTTCGTGTCCATCACGGTGGAAAACGGCGGCGGGGCCAACACCTACCGGCTGGTTGGCTACCTGAACGGCAGCGCAGTATCAGGCGCCACGCAGAACTTCACGGCCCCGGCCTATGGCAGCAACACCGTGGTGTCGGTCTCGGGCTCCCAATGGCAGTATGTGGACGAAGTGCGGATCGTGCAGCAAAACGGCGCTGCCGATATCTCGATCTACATCGACGATATCGTGGTGGCGGCTGCGGTGCCACCCAACGCAGCCCCCGTCAACACCACCAGCGGCGGCACCACGGCCTTCACCGAAGGCAACAACGTCACCAGCACGCCTGTGGTCATCGACAGCGGCATCACGGTCACCGATGCGGACAACTCCACGCTGGCCAGCGGCAGCGTGTCCATCACCGGCAATTTCCAGATCGGCCAGGACGTGCTGGCCTTCACCAACAACCCGGCCACGATGGGGAACATCACGGGTAGCTACAACAGCGGCACGGGCATCATGTCCCTGTCGTCCTCAGGCGCCACGGCCACCCTGGCGCAGTGGCAGGCGGCCCTGCGCTCGGTCACCTACACCAGCAGTTCCGAAACCCCCAACACCGGCAACCGCACCATCAGCTTCCAGGTCAACGACGGCACGGTCAACAGCAGCGCAGGCACCAAGACGGTAAGCGTGGCCGCGGTGAACGACACGCCCGTTGCCACCGCCAGCGGTGGCACCACCGCCTTCACCGAAGGCAACAACGTCACCAGCACACCGGTTGCTGTCGACACCGGCATCACCATTTCTGACCTGGACAGCTCCACCCTGTCCACTGCCACCGTGTCCATCACCGGCAACCTGCACAACGCCGAGGACGTGCTGGCCTTCACCAACAACCCGGCCACCATGGGCAACATCAGTGGCAGCTACAACAGCGGCACGGGCGTGCTCTCGCTCTCGTCGGCCGGGTCTACGGCCACGCTGGCGCAGTGGCAGGCGGCTTTGCGCTCGGTGAACTACACCAACAGCTCCGACGCCCCCAACACCAGCAACCGCACCATCAGCTTCGTAGTGAGCGATGGCAGCACCAGCAGCAGCACCATCACCAAGACCGTGAGCGTGGCTGCGGTGAACGATACGCCGGTGGACTCCACCTCGGGCGGCAGCACCGCATTCGTGCAGGGCAACAACGCCGCCAGCACGCCCGTGGCGGTGGACAGCGGCTTTACGGTGACCGATGGCGACAACAGCGCGCTGGCCAGTGCCACGGTGGCCATCACCGGAAATTTCCAGAGCGGCGAGGATGAGCTGGCTTTCATCAACAACCCTGCCACCATGGGCAACATCAGCGCCAGCTACAACGCCGCCACGGGTGTGCTCACGCTCACCTCTGCAGGTGCCACGGCGACTGTTGCGCAATGGCAGAACGCTCTGCGCTCGGTGACCTACACCGACACCGCCATTGCACCCAATACCGTCACCCGCACCATCAGCTTCACCACCCACGACGGCACGGCCGATGGCAACACGGCCACCAAGAGCGTCACGGTGACAGCGACCAACCAGACCCCGATTGCCACGGCCAGTGGCGGCACCACTGCCTTCACCGAAGGGGTCAACGTGACCAGCACGCCCGTGTTGGTCGACAGCGCCATCACCCTCAGCGACGCGGACAGCACCACCTTCGCCAGCGCCACGGCCAGCATCACGGCCAATCTGCACACGGCCGAAGACGTGCTGGCCTTCACCAACAACCCGGCCACCATGGGCAACATCAGCGCCAGCTACAACAGCGGCACCGGCGTCCTGTCCCTGTCATCTGCAGGCGCCACGGCCACGAAGGCGCAGTGGCAAGCCGCGCTGCAGTCAGTGACCTACACCAACAGTTCGGACAATCCCAACACCGCCAACCGCACCGTCAGCTTCGTCGTCAATGACGGATCGACCAACAGCACGGCCACCACCAAGACCGTGAGCGTAGCTGCGGCCAACGATGTGCCGGTGAACACCAGCTCGGGAGGCAATACAGCCTTCGTCACCGGTGACAATGCCCCCAGCACGCCCGTGGCGGTGGACAGCGGCTTCACCGTGACCGATGGCGACAACGCCACGCTGGCCAGCGCCACGGTGGCCGTCACCGGCAACTTCCAGAGCGGTGAAGACGAGCTGGCCTTCACCAACAACCCGGCCACCATGGGCAACATCAGCGCCAGCTACAACGCCGCCACCGGCGTGCTGACGCTCACCTCCGCCGGTGCCACCGCCACCTCGGCGCAGTGGCAGAGCGCGCTGCGCTCGGTCACCTACACCGACACCTCCACCACGCCCAATGCGGCGAACCGGACCATCAGCTTCACCACCAACGATGGCACGGCCAACGGCAACACGGCCACCAAGATCGTCACGGTGGCTGCGACCAACCAGACCCCGATTGCCACGGCCAGTGGCGGCACCACCGCCTTCACCGAAGGGGTCAACGTGACCAGCACGCCCGTGGTGGTCGACAGTGGCATCACCGTCACCGATGCGAACAACTCCACCCTGGCCAGCGCCACGGTGTCCATTACCGGCGGTCTCCAGACCAGCGAAGACCAACTGGCCTTCACCAACAACCCGGCCACCATGGGCAACATCGCCGCCAGCTACAACAGCGGCACCGGCGTCTTGACCCTGTCGTCTACAGGTTCCACGGCAACGAAGGCGCAGTGGCAGGCCGCGCTGCAGTCGGTGACCTATACCAACAGTTCCGAGAGCCCCAACACCGGCAACCGCACCGTCAGCTTCGTCGTCAATGACGGATCGACCGACAGCACGGCCACCACCAAGACCGTGAGCGTGGCCGCTGTGAACGACACACCGGTGGACACAACCTCGGGAGGCTCCACCGGCTTCACCGCGGGCAGCAGCGGCAGCAACCCGCCTGTGGCAGTGGACAGCGGCTTCACCGTGACCGATGGCGACAACGCCACCCTGGCCAGCGCCACGGTGGCCATCACCGGCGGCTTCCAGAACGGTGAGGATGAACTGGCCTTCACCAACAACCCGGCCACCATGGGCAACATCAGCGCCAGTTACAACGCCGCCACCGGCGTGCTGACGCTCAGCTCCGCTGGTGCCACCGCCACCACGGCCCAGTGGCAGAACGCGCTGCGCTCGGTGACCTACACCGACACTTCCACCGCGCCCAATGCGACCAACCGGACCATCAGTTTCACCACCAACGATGGCACTTCCGACGGCAATACGGCATCGAAGCTGATCGCCATGAACGTGGACATCACGAACCCCACGGTCACGTCGGTCACATCCACCACGGCCAACGGCAGCTATGCAGGGGGCAACGTCGTGGTGCAAGTGGTCTTCAGCGAAGCCGTCACGGTCACCGGCACACCGCAACTCACCCTGGAGACGGGCGCTGTCGACAGAGTGGCAAGCTATACCGGTGGCAGCACCACCAACACGCTGACCTTTACCTACAGCATTCAGCCAGGCGACAACAGCGCAGACCTCGACTTCCAGAGCACAACGGCGCTGGCCCTGAACGGCGGCACGATCAAGGATGCGGCTGGCAACACCGCCACCCTGACGCTCATGGCCCCTGGGTCGCCCGGTTCACTGGGCGCCAACAAGGCCATCGTCATCGACACCCTGGCACCTACGCTGGCCTCCAGCATGCCGCTGGACAATGCAACGGGAGTGAGCGCCTCAAGCAACCTCACGCTGACGTTCTCGGAGAACGTGACTGCCGCCGAAGGCCTGGTGACACTGCGCAAGACCAGCGACAACTCGCTGGTCGAGCAGTTCAACGTCACGAACGGAGAGGGAAGCCTGGGGGGCACGGTGAGCATCAGCGGAAGCACCCTGACGCTCAACCCCCATGGCGACCTGGCCTACAACACCGACTACTACCTGCTGGCGGACTTCGGGATCGTCAAGGACGGCGTGGGCAACTATTTCGACGAGATCATCAGCCCCACCGCACTCAACTTCACGACGGGATCCGCCCCCGCGCCCGGTGACGGCGGCACGCCCCCCTCGACCACGGTGGACGGCGTGCCCGTCACCACCCAACCCGGCCCCGGCGGATCCACCGTGACCACCATCCCGGTGGTCACGCCTTCCCGCCCGGACGCCCCTGGCACTCCCACCCCACTGGCCGACATCCCCCTGGTCACGGGCTCCGGTGGCCGGCCCATCGTCTCGGTCAGCGTGCCCACGGGCGTGGGCCTCTCGGCCGAAGGTCTGACAACCGCGACCACCGGCTCTGCGGCCCTGGCCGAACTGGGTCTGCGCATCGAGCGGATCACCGGCAACAACCCCGAGCTGACCAATGCCGGCCAGGTGTTCTATGCCACCCTGGCACCCAACGAGCCGCTGTCGGTGCAGATCCTCAAACCCACCATCGGTGCCGGGTATGACGGCTCACAGCCCCTGGTGATCAATGGCAGCTCCAACCCGGCCGATGGCAGGCAGGCGGTGATCGTGGATGCGCGTGCCCTGCCCGCGGGCACGGTGATCCAGGTGGACAACATCGAGTTCATCGCCGTGGTGGGTGCCGTACGCATCGTCGGCGGCGTGGGCCAGAACGCGGCCAGCGGTGACGGTGCAGCCCAGTGGATCGTGCTGGGCCCGGACGACGACATCATCCACGGCGGCGGCGGCAACGATGTGGTGGGCAGCGAGGCCGGCGATGACCAGGTCTATGGCGATGCGGGCGACGACATCGTGTTTGGCGGTGCAGGCAACGATTTGCTCTCCGGCGGCACTGGCAGCGACAAGCTCAATGGCGGCACGGGCTTCGATGTCGCGATCCAGGAAGGGGCGCGTACCGACTACACCGTGACCCTCGAAGGCGCTGGTATCAAGCTGACCCATACCGCTTCGGGCGTGTCCGACTGGCTGGTCGATGTGGAGCAGGTGCGGTTTGCGACCGGACCCAGCCTGACGGTGGCGCACAGCGCTGCGGAAGAAGCCGGGGCCTATCTGTTCCAGAAGTGGCTGGGGCGCGATCTGAACCAGGGCGAGGGGGCCATCATCCAGAGCCTGACGGGCAAGACCGCGCTGGAGGTGGCTACGCTGTTCGCGCAGTTCTTCCCGACGCAAACTGCTGGCAAGACGGCTGCGCAACTTCTGGAGGGCATGGCCAGTGCGGGCGCCATTCGCGTGGATGCCATCCGCGAAGTCACGGTGACCGGGGACGGCGGCAACAACACCATCAGTCCGACGCTGGGCCTGGCGCGGTATGTCGATGGCGGTGCGGGCACGGATACCGTGGTGATCCCAGCCACTCTGGGCCAGACCCATGTACAGCACAACGCCAATGGGTCCTTCACGCTACAGCGCATGACCGATGGGGCGATGCTGGATGTGACACGGGTGGAGCGTGTCAGCTTCAGCGACACCAGGCTGGCGCTGGACCTCAACGGCAACGCCGGCCAGGCAGCCAAGCTGCTGGGGGCCCTGGCCGGGCCCGGCATGCTGGCCAACAAGGGCGTGGTGGGCGAGGTGATCCGCCTGCTCGATGCCGGGGCCAGCGGCCAGACCATCGCGGGGCTGGGGCTGCAGATCTTGGGGGCGAGCACGCCCGCGCAGATTGCGCAGACGCTGTGGACCAGCATTGTGGGCCGCGCGGGCACGGACGGCGAGCTCAAGCTGCTCACCGACATCATGGCCGGTGGGGTGTCCGCTGCCGAGCTGGTGGTGATGGCGGCCAACCTGGACGCCAATGCGGTGCGCATCGACCTGGTGGGGCTCACGGCCAAGGGGATTGAGTTCGCCTGACGGCGAGGGGATCGAGTTCGCCTGAAGGTACGGCCGGCCCCGGCAGCTTTCCAAGGGCCCTGCGCAGTCAGGTCCATGGAATTCTTGCAGGCGTCACAATACCGGCGGACAATTCCGCCATGGACCTGTCTGCCGATCTCCGCGCACTCCTTCCCCGCTGGCGCATCGACGGGGCCGATCTGCTGCCACCCGAGGAGACCGCGCAGATCGAGGCCCTGTTTACCCAGCTGGGCCAGCCCGCCACCCCCGAAGTGCTCACCCTGTACACCACCCTGGGCGGCATGGCGACCATGGACGGCGAGTTCTGGCGCCTGTGGTCGCTGGACGAAGTCAGCCGCGCCAACCAGGGGCAGCATTCTGAATGGGGCGTGCAGTTTGCAGACTTCCTTACCCACAGCCACGTCTTTCGGCTCCGGACCACGGACAGCGGCCAGTCGGAAGTCTTTGCCGACCCCCTGCAGCCTGGCAACCCACCCGTGCGCGTGGCGGCTTCGCTCAGCGAGTTCTTTGCCCTGTACCGGCAACGCCCGGACCAGGCGCTGCAGCGCTGACCTGATTCCCTCACCAAGGCCTGCGCCCTTCCAAAACGGCATGCCTGTCGCGCCAGGTCACGCCCGGTGCCAGCGCAGCCTGCCCAGACCGGCGCCAGGCTCCCGATGGCAATTCACTTTTGTAATAAAAATTACTTTCTGGTAATAATCAGCTGAGCAGCTGGTCGACTACAACAACGAGGCGCCTGCCCCTTGCGGCGGCCCTTTCCACATGCACCTGCGGGTGCCCGCTGTGACCCCGCGCCGGGAGCGCGCGCAGTTCTCGTGACGAATCCTGCCAGGCCTTGCGGCCCGGCCTGGATCGCGCGCGCCTTCCCGACCCCACCGACAACAGGGCGGCTCTGCACCAGCAGAAAGAATGGGCCGCCCCATCCCCGAGGAATAGCCCATGACCCGCCACGCCATCGACCAGCACCACCAGCCTCAGGGCGCTTGCGCATCGCCGCAATCCATGGTGTTTGTCTTCGATGACCTGCACGACTGGCAGACCCTGGCGGCCGCCGCCCCCGCCGGGGCCGAGGTGGTGGTGCTCGATGGCTGGGGCGATGGCCTGGCGCAGATGGCCGCCCATCTGCAAGGGCGCAGTGGCATCGCTGCGCTGCATGTGCTGAGCCATGGCACCCCGGGCAGCCTGCTGTTGGGCAGCCTGCAGTTGACCACCGCCCTGGTGGCCGAACATGCGCAAGTGCTGTCCGACATCGGGTCGGCACTGGCCGAAGATGGCGATATCCTGGTGTATGGCTGCCAGGCTGGCGCAGGCAACGTGGGCGCCGACTTCGTGCAGGCGCTGGCGCTGGCCACAGGCGCCCATGTGGCTGCGGCCACCGACCTGGTGGGGGCTGCCCACCTGGGCGGCAATTGGCGGTTGGACCGGCAGCATGGCGCCGTGGGCACCGCACCGCTTTCGGGGCTGGCGCAGTACCAACAGGTCCTGGCGCCGCCTGCGGACCAGAACTTTGCTGTCGCGGCCGGACAGGTTGGCGGCGTCACCTCGACGTTGGACTACAACGGCGTCCGGTACACGCTCACTGGAGGATCGGGGTACGAACACATGGTTCAGAACCCAGGTGCCTTTTCACCAACCAACAGCACCTACCTGATGCTGGATACGGCCGGAATCGGGGCTGCGACCGTCACCGTCAGCGCAACCGATGGCAGCGCCTTTCGACTGAAGGGACTGAGTTTCCTCGTTGAGGAAAGCGTCATATCGGGGACGCCTTTTGTTGACTACACCCTCACTCCGCAGGGTGGCAACCCGCTGACTTTCACCACCGATACCAAGTACCAGCTTTACGACTTCTCTAGCAATACCGACTTCTACAACATAACCAGCTTCACCTTCTCGGCTACGGCGATAGGCTACCCGCAGATTTTCGTCTCGCTGGACGACATCGACTTCGATACCCCCATCATTTTCACCCTGCCGTCTCTTGCCGCCACTGGCGGCAACCCCAGCTTCACGGAGAACGCCAGCACCGTCGATCTGTTCAACACCGTCACAGCCGCCACCAACGACGCTGGCCAGACCTTCAAGGGCATGGTCCTCACAGTGAGCAATGTCACCAATGGGAGCTCGGAGGTACTGACCATCGGAGGTACCGATGTCGCCCTGGTCAATGGAAACAGCGGCACCTTGACCGGCATCGGCAGCTACAGCGTCAGCGTGTCTGGAAGCACCGCCACGGTCACGGCAACGGGCATGACACGCACCGACGCGCAGATGGGCACCCTGGTCGACGGCATGACCTACCGCAACACCAGCCAGGACCCCGGCAATGCCAACCGCGTGGTCACGATCACCAGCATCACGGACAGCGGCGGCACCAACAACACCGCCTCGCCCACCCGCGTTTCCACAGTTTCAGTCACCCCTGTCAACGATGCCCCCACGGCCAGCGCCACGGGCAGTACACCCACCTACACCGAGAACGGCGCTGCCGTCGCCCTGTTCAGTGGCGCAGCTGTCGGCACGGTCGAAGCCGGGCAAACCATCACCGCCATGCGGTTCACCGTCACCAGCGTGGCGGATGGCGCGAACGAGCAGTTGGTGCTGGATGGCTCGCAGATCAGCCTGACCAACGGCAACAGCGAAACCACCTCGACCAACAGCATCGCCTACTCGGTAACCGTGGCGGCGGGCACCGCCACCGTCACGCTCACCAAGGCCGGCGGGGTCTCCGCGGCCACAGCCCAGACCCTGCTGAACGGTGTGACCTACCAGAACACCAGCAATACGCCCACCACCGCAGCCAACCGCGTCATCACGCTCACCTCCATTGAGGACAGCGGGAGCACGGCCAATGGCGGCATCGACACGGCCAGCCTGGCCATCGCCGCCACGGTCACCGTGGTGGCGGTCAATGATGCACCGACGCTCTCCGGCGGCCCGGCTCTGCTGACACCCACCGATGAGGACACCACGAGTAGCGGCACGCTGGTGTCCACCCTGCTCACCGGCCTGACCCACGGCGACGTGGATGGCCCAGGCAGCGGCGTCGCCGTCACAGCCGGCAGTGGCAACGGCACCTGGCAATACTCCACCGACGGGGTGACGTGGAATGGTGTGGGCTCCGTGAGCGCCTCGGCCGCACTGCTGCTCTCGGCCACCACCCAGGTGCGCTATGTTCCCGACAGTGCCAATGGCGAAACGGCCATCCTGACCGTGCGCGCCTGGGATCAGACCAGTGGCACCGCGTCCACCAATTCAACCCGCAATGTGGCAAGCACCACTACCAACGGAGCCACCACCGCGTTTTCCACAGGTACTGCCCAGGCGAGCCTCAGCGTGAGCAGCGTCAATGACCTGCCGGTGGACACCACATCCGGCGGCAATACCGCTTTTTTACAAGGCAACAACGTCGCCAGCACCCCCGTCGTGGTGGACAGCGGCTTCACCGTGACCGACGTCGACAACACCACCCTGGCCAGCGCCACGGTCGCCGTCACCGGTGCGTTCCGAAGCGGAGAAGACGAACTGGCCTTCACCAGCGTCTTCGGCACCATGGGCAACATCAGCGGCAGCTACGACAGCGCCACGGGCGTCATGACCCTGACGTCCGCAGGCGCCACGGCCACGCTGGCGCAGTGGCAGGTCGCGCTGCGCGCGGTCACTTACACCAACACCTCGGCCAGCCCCGACACAGCCAACCGCACCATCAGCTTCACCACCAACGATGGCTCGGTCGATGGCAACACCGCCACCAAAACCGTCACCGTGGCTGCCACCAACCAGACACCGATCGCCACGGCCAGCGGTGGCACCACCGCCTTCACCGAAGGTGCCAACACTGCGAGCACTCCGGTGGTGGTCGACAGCGGCCTGACCATCAGCGATGCCGACAACAACACCTTCGCCAGCGCCACGGTGCGCATCACGGGCAGTTTCCAAGCCGGTCAGGACGTGCTGGGATTCACGAACATCCCCGCCACCATGGGCAACATCAACGCGTCGTACGACGCTGCCACCGGCGAACTCACGCTGACTTCCAGCGGGGCGAGTGCGACCCTGCTGCAATGGCAGGCCGCACTGCGCTCGGTGACCTACACCAACAGCTCGGACACGCCCAACACCGCCAATCGCACCGTGAGCTTCACGGTCAACGACGGCAACTCCAGCAGCACCGCCGCGACGACGACCGTCACCGTAGCGAACCGCAACGACGCCCCGGTCAACCAGGCTCCCGCCACCCAGGCCACACCGCAAAACACCGTGCTGGTGTTCAACACCGGCAATGGCAATCTGGTCTCCATCAGCGATGCGGACAGCGGCGCTGGCAGCGTGAAGGTCACGTTGACCGCGACCAACGGGCTGCTGACCCTGTCCGGCACAACCGGCCTGGCTTTCCTGGTGGGCAGCGGCACCAGTGATGCCACCATGACCTTCGAAGGTACGCGGGCCGACATCAACACGGCCCTGAACGGCATGGGCTTCACGCCGGCCAGCGGCTACAACGGCATGGCAAGCATCCAGATCGCCACGGACGACCAGGGTCTGACGGGCACGGGTGGCAACCAGACCGATACCGACACCATCTCGATCACGGTGGGAGTGATCTCATCTCCCGGCCCCACTCCTCCACCGCCCACCACCGTGGACGGCGTGCCCGTCACCACCGAGCCCGGCCCTGGTGGCGCCACCATCATCACCATCCCGGTGGTGGTGCCCACCCGGCCCGATACCCCCGGCACCCCCTCGCCCCTGGCCGACATCCCCCTGGTCACCTCGCCCAGCGGTACCCCCATCGTCTCGGTCGGTGTGCCCACCGGGGTCGGGTTGCAGGCCGAGGGCCTGACCACCACGACCATGGGCTCTGCCGCCCTGGCCGAACTCGGGTTCCGCATCGAGCGCATTGCCGGCAACAGCCCCGAGCTGACCAACGCCGGCCAGGTGTTCTATGCCACGCTGGCACCCAACGAGCCGCTGTCGGTGCAGATCTTGAAGCCCACCATCGGTGCCGGGTATGACGGCTCACAGCCCCTGGTGATCAATGGCAGCTCCAACCCGGCCGATGGCAAGCAGGCGGTGATCGTGGATGCGCGTGCCTTGCCCTCGGGCACTGTGATCCAGGTGGACAACATCGAGTTCATCGCCGTAGTGGGTGCCGTGCGCATCGTCGGCGGCGTGGGCCAGAACGCGGCCAGCGGTGACGGTGCAGCCCAGTGGATCGTGCTGGGCCCGGACGACGACATCATCCATGGTGGTGGCGGCAACGATGTGGTGGGCAGCGAGGCCGGTGACGACCAGGTGTATGGCGATGCGGGCGACGACATCGTGTTTGGCGGTGCCGGCAATGACCTGCTCTCCGGTGGGATCGGAAGCGACAAGCTCAATGGCGGCACGGGCTTTGACGTGGCGATCCAGGAAGGGGCCCGCACCGACTACACCGTGACCCTCGATGGCGCGGGCATCAAGCTCACGCACACCACTTCGGGTGTCTCGGACTGGCTGCTCGATGTGGAGCAGGTGCGGTTTGCGACCGGACCGAGCCTCACGGTGGCACACAGTGCTGCGGAAGAAGCCGGGGCCTATCTGTTCCAGAAGTGGCTGGGGCGCGATCTGAACCAGGGCGAAGGGGCCATCATCCAGAGCCTGACGGGCAAGACGGCGCTGGAGGTGGCAACGCTGTTCGTGCAGTTCTTCCCGACCGAGGCGGCCGGTAAAACGCCCTCGCAATTGCTGGAGGGCATGGCTGCGGCAGGAGCGATTCGCGTGGATGCGATCCGCGACGTCACGGTGACCGGGGACGCCGGCCACAACACCATCAGCCCAACCCTGGGCCTAGCCCGCTTCGTGGATGGCGGTGCGGGCATCGACACCGTGGTCATCCCGGCCACGCTGGCGCAGACCCATGTGCAGCACAACGCCAATGGGTCCTTCACGCTGCAGCGCATGACCGACGGCGCCATGCTGGATGTGACCCGTGTGGAGCGGGTCACGCTGAGCGATACGAAGCTGGCGCTGGACCTCGCCGGCAACGCCGGCCAGGCGGCCAAGCTGCTCGGTGCCCTGGCCGGCCCCGGCATGCTGGCCAACAAGGGCGTGGTGGGCGAGGTGATCCGCCTGCTCGATGCCGGGGCCAGCGGCCAGACCATCGCGGGGCTGGGGCTGCAGATCTTGGGGGCGAGCACGCCTGCGCAGATTGCGCAGACGCTGTGGACCAGCATTGTGGGCCGCGCGGGCACGGACGGCGAGCTCAAGCTGCTCACCGACATCATGGCCGGTGGGGTGTCCGCTGCCGATCTGGTGGTGATGGCTGCCAACCTGGATGCCAATGCCACCCGCATCGACCTGGTGGGGCTCAGCGCCAAGGGGATCGAGTTCGCGTGATCAGAGAGGAAATCGGGTTCGCCCGAAGGCGCGGGGCCGGGGTGGTTGTGAGATAGTCCCCTCACTCCCATCCAGGCTCCTGCACCGATGACCGCCCACTCGCCCCGCTACCACTTCATTACCGGCCTGCCCCGCTCGGGCTCCACCCTGCTGTCGGCCCTGCTGCTGCAGAACCCGCGCTTTCATGCCGGCATGAGCAGCCCCGTTGGGGGCCTGTTTCGCGGCATGCTCAACCAGTTGGGTGCGGGCAGTGAGTTTGGCCCGGTGGTAAGCCGCGCGCAGCGCCACCGACTGGCGCGCGGCCTGTTCGACAGCTACTACGCGGACCAGGCGGGTGAGAAGGAAGTCATCTTCGACACCAACCGCATGTGGAGCGCGCAGATGCCCGCCCTCATGGAGATGTTCCCGGGTGCTAAGCTGATCGCCTGCGTGCGCAACGTGGCCTGGGTCATGGACAGCATCGAGCGGCGCTACCGCGCCAACCCGTTCGAGATCACCCGCCTGTTCAACGACGACACCGAACGCAACACCGTCTACAGCCGCGTGGACACCCTGGCCCAGCGCAACCGAATGGTGGGCTACCCATGGACGGCGTTGAAGGAGGCGTTCTATGGCGAGCACGCCGCATCCTTGCTGCTGGTGGACTATGACCTGCTGGCACAGGCGCCGCACAAGGTGCTGCCACTGATCTACCAGTTTTTACAGGAGCCGGCCTTCGAGCACAACTTCGAGAAAGTGCAGTACGACGCCCCCGACTTCGACGAAGCCCTGGGCCTGCACGGCCTGCACAAGGTGCGCCCCACCGTGTGCCTGGAGCGGCGCGAGACCATCTTGCCGCCCGACCTGTTCGAACAATACGGCAAGCTGTCGTTCTGGCACGACCAGGCGAACAGCCGCGCCAGCGTCATCACGGCCAAGGCAACGTAGACGGCAACACAGCCGCCTGGACGGCCCCTGCATGGCATGCATCGGCATGCGCTCAAGGGCGCGTCCGGCCTGCGGTGGCGCGGGCCATGGTGATTGGAATCAAGATGTTACGAGGGCTGCAACATGGCAGCTTTTTTGTTGACCCTCATGTTTCTTTCACTTACTTTCAACCGTCGCCCCAAAAAGGGGATTTCGGCTGCAAGCCTTGTCTTTGAATGAACGCACCAGATGCCTCGAACCCGCATGCATTGAGCGCTCCACGCCACCACACCTGCCGCCAAGTGCCCGCATCGCTTGCGTTTCGCCTGTGTTGATCCATCGCTGGCGCATGTGCACCCCCTGCAATCAGCCCGGCAACCCCTTGATCACCTGTACCAGAGGCCCCGTTCCGGCACGCGATACACGCGCGTGCGCGCACCGGCCGCAAGCGGGCAGCCCATTCACCTATTCCACTGAAGCAGCACCATGACCACCCTACAGACCAACGATACGGCCGCCCGCGAAATCATCTTTGTCGACAGCCGCGTCAAGGACGCCGACACCTTGCTCAAGGGCTTTCCGCCAGGCGCGCAGTTGGTCTACCTGAAGGCCGGCGAAGACGGCCTGGCGCAGATGGCGGCCACGCTGGGTGAGCGTGGCGACGCGGGCGCAGTGCATGTGCTGGCCCACGGCAGCGAAGGCCAGATGTGGCTGGGCACCACCTTCCTGGACGCCAGCACCCTGGCCGGCCAGAGCGAGGCCCTGGCCGCCATCGGGCGCGGCATGACGGCCGATGGCGACCTGCTGGTGTATGCCTGCAACCTGGCGCAGGGCGAGGCAGGTGCAGAGTTCGTCTCCAGCCTGGCGGCACTCACGGGGGCCGACGTGGCGGCCAGCGACGACCGCACGGGCGCGGGTGGAGACTGGCAGCTGGAGATCACCACGGGCCAGGTGGAAGCGTCCCCCGTCATCTCTGCCGAAATCGCCGCCTACTACGACCATGCACTGGCGACGGTGACCATTACCAATGGCAACAACACCGGCGCGGGCTCCTTGCGCAACGCCATCGCGGTGGCGGGGGCGGGAGATACGATCACATCGAATGCCAGCCGCACCGTGACGCTGAGCAGTGGCGAACTCGTCATCAACAAGAACCTGACCCTCGATTTCGACCTGGACGATAACGGCACACCGGACGTCGTCATCGATGCCAATTACACCAGCCGCGTCATGAACATCACGACCGGCACGGTGCTGCTGGATGGCGCAACCCTCACCCATGGCCTGGTGTCAGGCAACGGCGGCACCAGCTACACCGTTACCGCTGGCGGCAGCAGCAATGGTGGCGCGATCCTGAACGCGGGCACCTTGACGATCAAAAACACGACGATCACCGCCAACTTTGCGACAGGCGGCGGTGGCGGAGGAGGTGCGGCCAATCCTTCTGTCGGCGGCGCCGGCGGCGGCGGCAGTGGCGCTGGCGGTATCGGCGGTGGCAATGGCGGCAATGCCGGCAATGGTGGCGGCGCGTACAACGGTGACGCCGGCGGTAGCGGCAGCGGTGGCAATGGTGGCGGCTTCGGGCACCCTACCAATATGGGTGGACTTGGCGGCACCTCTGCCGGAGGGGGCGCGGGTGCCCTCGGTTCCAGTGGCTACAGCAACGGCGGCGCGGGCGCAACCGGCACCGCAAACAGTGTCACGGTAGGCGGCGGCGGCGGCGGATCCGGCTGGGACGCTACCGGCGGTGCCGGTGGCGCCGCGACCGGCGCCATCTACAACACCGGCACGTTGAACATCATTGGCACCTCTGCCATCACCAACAACATTGGTGCCGGTGGTGGCGGTGGTGGCGGTGGTGGCGCAGGCAACAGCCAGGGTCTCGGTGGCAAGGGCGTGGGCGCCATCTGGAACCAGGGCGGCACTGTCCACATTACCGCCGGCAACTACAGCGCGATGACGGGTAATGCCGGTGCCAGCGGTGCGGTGGGGACCGTGGTCAATGGCGGCTCCATCGTCGGGTCGTCTCCGGCCGCGGTCGCCAAAATTTATGGCAATGGCGGAACGCTGGACGTCAATTACAACCCCGCCACGATCACCAGCGCCACCTACAACGCCAGTACGGGTGTTCTGGTGGTTACTGGCGTCGACATGCCCAATGGGGGCGCCATCGATGAGACCAAGCTTGCGATAGCCGGCCAAGGAGGCTCCTACACATTGACAACTGTGGCCGGCACGTCCAGCACGGCCACATCGTTCTCGATCACCCTGAATGCTGCAGACAAGCTGGCTATCAATGGCCTGCTGAACAACAACGGCACCACGGCCGTGGACACCACGGTGTTCAACCTGGCCGCAGCAGCCAACTGGTCTGCGAGTGCGGGGGCTGATCTCACCAGCAACGGCATCACGGTCAACAACGTCACCGCGCCCACCATCACCAGCGCCACTTACGACGGCACGACCCATGTCTTCACCGTCACGGGCACGGGGCTGGTCAAGACCTTCGGTGTGACGAACGACGTCACCATCAGCGCCCTCACCATCACCGGCGAGGGCGGTGCCGCGCGCACCCTGACCACCACCGGCAACGTCGAAGTCACCTCGGCCACCAGCTTTACCTTCACCCTGGCTGGTGCCGACATTGCTGCGGTCGATGCCCTGCTCAACAAGAACGGCACCTCCTCGGCCAGCAGCAGCACCACCTACAACATCGCAGCCGCCGACGACTGGAACAGTGTGGTCACCGGCGGCAACATCGCCGACCTCACGGGCAATGGCATCACCGTCTCCAACGCCCCGGCCTCCATCTCCAGCGCCACGTACGACGCCAGCACCGGCGTCCTGTCGGTCACGGGCACCAACCTCAACAACGGCGGCGCCATCGACGTCAGCAAGCTCAGCCTCGCCGGCCAGGCAGGCAGCTACATCCTGACAACCGCCAGCGTCACGGCCAGCAGCACCACCGCCTTCGCGGTGACGCTCAACGCGGCAGACAAGCTGGCCATCAACGGCATCCTGA
The DNA here is from genome assembly GCF_059418305.1 of Acidovorax sp. GW821-FHT09B03. Lineage (NCBI taxonomy): Bacteria > Pseudomonadati > Pseudomonadota > Betaproteobacteria > Burkholderiales > Comamonadaceae > Acidovorax > Acidovorax sp. GW821-FHT09B03. Next base: position 68,362 of record NZ_JBWKPP010000014.1, on the reverse strand, counting down.
ACAGCAACGGCACTGCGGCGGTGGACACCAGCACCTTCAACCTGGCCGCCGCTGCCGGCTGGGAAGTGACGAGCTCGTCGCCGGCCGACCTTGCCAGCAACGGCGTGACGGTCTCCAACGTCACCGCGCCCACGATCACCAGCGCTACGTTCGACGGTTCGACCAATGTGCTCACGGTCACCGGCACCGGCCTGGTCAAGACCATCGGTGTCACCAACGACATCACGGTCAACAAACTCACCATCACCGGCGAGGGTGGTGCCAGCTACATCCTGTCCACGTCCAGCAACGTCGAGGTCACCTCGGCCACCAGCTTCTCGGTCACCCTGACCGGGGCCGACATCGCCGGCGTGAACAACCTGCTCAACAAGAACGGCACTACTGCGGCCAGCAGCACCACCTACAACATCGCTGCTGCCGATGACTGGAACAGCGTCATCACCGGCGGCAACATCGCCGACCTCACGCTCAACGGCATCACGGTATCGAATGCCGCGCCCGGCATTGCCAGCGCCACCTACGACGCCAGCACGGGAGTGCTCTCGGTCTCGGCCCTGAACATGGTCACCGGCGACACCATCGATGTCTCCAAATTGAGCCTCACCGGCCAGGCCGGCAGCTACACGCTGACCAGCGCCAACGTCACCGCCGCCAGCGCAACCTCGTTCTCGGTCACCCTCAACGCCGCAGACCGACTGGCCATCAACGGCGTCTTGAACCAGAACGGCACCACGGCCGTGGACACCACGACCTTCAACCTGGCTGCCGCCGCCAGCTGGGACGTCAGCCGCACCAGCAGCGCCGACCTCAGCAGCAACGGCGTCACCGTGTCCAACGTCACCGCGCCAACGATCACTTCGGCCACCTTTGACGGCACCACCAACGTGCTCGTCGTCACCGGCACCGGCCTGGTCAAGACCGTCGGTGCCACCAACGACATCACGGTCAACAAACTCACCATTACCGGCGAGGGTGGTGCCAGCTACATCCTGTCCACGTCCAGCAACGTCGAGGTCACCTCAGCCACCAGCTTCTCGGTCACCCTGACCGGGGCCGACATCGCCGGCGTGAACAACCTGCTCAACAAGAACGGCACTACTGCGGCCAGCAGCACCACCTACAACATCGCTGCTGCCGATGACTGGAACAGCGTCATCACCGGCGGCAACATCGCCGACCTCACGCTCAACGGCATCACGGTATCGAACGCCGCGCCCGGCATTGCCAGCGCCACCTACGACGCCAGCACGGGAGTGCTCTCGGTCTCGGCCCTGAACATCGTCGGCGGCGACACCATCGATGTCTCCAAGCTGTCGGTCCTGGGCCAGGCAGGGGGCAGCTACACCCTTACTTCGGCCAACGTCACGGCTGCCAGCGCCACCAGCTTCACGGTCGCGCTCAACGCCGCAGACCAACTGGCCGTCAACGGTGTGCTGAACACCAACGGCACCTCTGCCGTGGACACCACCACCTTCAACCTCGCCGCCGCCGCCAGTTGGGATGCCAGCCGCACCAGCAGCGCCGACCTCACCAGCAATGCCGTCACGGTGTCGAACGTCACGGCACCCACCATCACCAGCGCGACGTACGACGCGACCACCCATGTCCTCACGGTCACCGGCGCCGGACTGGTCAAGACCTTGGGCGCCACCAACGACATCACGGTCTCCACCCTGGCCTTCAGCGGCGAAGGCGGCCTTGCCCGCACCCTGTCCACCACGGGCAACGTGGAGGTCACCTCGGCCAACAGCTTTGCGGTGACCCTGGCCGGTGCCGATGTCGCCGCCGTCGAGGCGCTGTTCAACAAGAATGGCGTGGCCTCCACGGGTGGAGCCGCCTACAACCTCGCGGCCGCAGACGACTGGAACAGTGTGGTCACCGGGGGCAGCATCGCTGACCTCACGGGCAATGTCGTCACCGTATCGAACGTCCCCCTGCCGGCCATCACCAGCGCCACCTACGACGTCACCACCGGCGCGCTGGTGGTCACGGGCACCGGGTTCTCCAGCCTCTCGGGCGCCACCAACGACATCGTGGCCAACAGGTTCACCCTGACCGGTGAGGGCGGTGCCACCTACACACTGACCACCACGGCCAATGTGGAGATCACCAGCAGCACGTCGTTCACGCTGACCCTGAGCGCGGCTGACCGCACGGGTGTCAGTGCCCTGACCAACAAGAACGGCACCAGTTCCACGGGGGGCACGCTCTACAACCTGGCTGCGGCCGAGGATTGGGCTGGCGGGGCGGACGCTGCCGTGGTGGTGGTCGATGCCACCAACGGGGTCGCCACCAGCAATGTGGCCGTGCCGGCGGTCACCTCCAGCACCTACAACGTGGCCACCGGCGTGCTGGTGGTCACCGGCACGGGCTTGCTGGGCAGCGCGGGTGCGGCCAACGACATCGTGGCCAACAAGCTGACCTTCACCGGCCAGGGCGGCACCTATGCGCTGACCGATACCGCCAATGCGGAGATCACCAGCGCCACCAGCTTCAGCCTGACGCTGAGCGCCGCCGACAAGGCGGCCGTGAACCTGCTGCTCAACAAGGAGGGCACGTCCTCCACCGGCGGCACCCTCTACAACATCGCCCTGGCCGAGGACTGGAACCCCGGCGCCGATGCGGCCGTGGTGATAGCCGACCTCACGGGCAATGGCGTCACGGTGGGAGGATTCCCCTCGGAGGGCGGCGGCACCTCCACCCCGCCGGGCACCCCCATCGACGGCGTGCCCGTCACCACCGCCCCCGGCCCCGGCGGCTCCACCGTCATCACCATCCCGGTGGTGCTGCCCACCCGGCCCGACACCCCGGGCACCCCCTCTCCCCTGGCCGACATCCCCCTGGTCACCTCGCCCAATGGTACCCCCATCGTCTCGGTGGGGGTGCCCACGGGGGTCGGGTTGCAGGCCGAAGGCCTGACCACCAGCACGGCGGGTGCGGCGGCCCTGGCGGAACTGGGATTCCGCATCGAACGGGTCACCGGCAACAACCCCGAGCTGACCAATGCCGGCCAGGTGTTCTATGCCACGCTGGCACCCAACGAGCCCCTGTCGGTGCAGATCTTGAAGCCCTCTATCGGCGCTGGCTACGATGGCTCACAGCCGCTGGTGATTACCGGCAGCAACAACCCGGCCGATGGCAAGCAGGCCGTCATCCTGGATGCCCGCGCCCTGCCCTCGGGCACGGTGATACAGGTGGACAACATCGAGTTCATCGCCGTGGTGGGCAATGTGCGCCTGATCGGTGGGGCCGGCCAGAACGCGGCCAGCGGCGACAACGGCAACCAATGGATCGTGCTGGGCCCCGATGACGACACCATCCACGGCGGTGGCGGCAACGACACCGTGGGCAGCGAGGCCGGGGATGACCAAGTCTATGGCGATGCGGGTGACGATATCGTGTTTGGCGGTGCCGGCAATGACCTGCTCTCGGGTGGCACGGGCAGCGACAAGCTCAATGGCGGTACCGGCTTCGATGTGGCGATCCAGGAGGGGACGCGCAGCGACTACACCGTGACCCTCGAAGGCGCAGGCATCAAGCTCACGCACACCGCCTCCGGTATCTCGGACTGGCTCGTCGATGTGGAGCAGGTGCGCTTTGCGACCGGCCCGAGCCTCACGGTGGCGCACAGTGCTGCAGAAGAAGCTGGCGCCTACCTGTTCCAGAAGTGGATTGGCCGGGACCTGACCCAGGGCGAAGGGGCCATCATCCAGAGCCTGACGGGCAAGACGGCGCTGGAGGTGGCCACCTTGTTCGCCCAGTTCTTCCCCGCGCAAAGTGCCGGCAAGACGCCTTCGCAGTTGCTGGAGGGCATGGCAAGTTCCGGCGCTATCCGGGTGGATGCTGTCCGCGACGTTACCGTGACCGGGGACGCCGGCCACAACACCATCAGCCCAACCCTGGGCCTGGCCCGCTTCGTGGATGGGGGCGCGGGCATCGATACCGTGGTCATCCCAGCGACGCTGGGCCAGACCTTCGTGCAGCACAACCCGAACGGCAGCTACACCCTGCAGCGCCTGACCGATGGGGCCATGCTGGATGTGACGAACGTGGAGCGGGTGACCCTCACGGACACCAAGCTGGCGCTGGACCTGAACGGCCATGCCGGCCAGGCGGCCAAGCTGCTCGGTGCCCTGGCCGGCCCCGGCATGCTGGCCAACAAGGGCGTGGTGGGCGAGGTGATCCGCCTGCTCGATGCCGGGGCCAGCAGCCAGACCATCGCCGGCCTGGGGCTGCAGCTGGTGGGGGCAAGCACCAGCACGCAGATCGCGCAGACTCTGTGGACCAACATCGCGGGCCGCGCGGGGACCGAGTCGGAGCTGAAGATCCTCACCGACATCATGGCCGGCGGCGTGTCTGCGGCGGATCTGGTGGTGATGGCTGCCAACCTGGATGCCAATGCTGCCCGCATCGACCTGGTGGGGCTCAGCGCCAAGGGGATCGAGTTCGCGTGAGCGACAGGGGGCGCCGCGCTACGGGCCGCCCCGCCTCACACAGTGCCGGCCGTGGTCAGCAGCTGGCGCACCTGACCCGGCTTCAGGCTGCACTCCCCGCGCCCGAACCAGGGGCCCCAGCCCCGCAGGATTTTGCGCGAGAACCAACCCCCTTCGGTGCTGTAGGCCTTGATGGATGCGGCCACCGCACCCGTTTTTCGGTCCAGGTAGTCCGTCTGCTCCACGCTGATGGGGATCAGCCGGCCGGCGACCGTGCCGTGCCCCTTGTGGACCTGGCGCAGGTCGCGTGGATGGGCCACCTTGAAGTGGACCTGGACGGCGCTCTCCGGCCGGCACAGCGCCTCGAACTGCCGCGCCCCCGCGATCTCGTCGGCCATGGGCGCCACGAACAGCAGCGGCACAACCACCAGCCCCAACACCACCCTGGCGCCCAGGGCGACGGGAATCCGCTGGACCAGCTTGAACGCCAGTGCCGACGCAACGACCACCCAGAACAGGAGGACCAGCAGGAACAGAATGGCGGACATGGGTGCTTGCAGCAAGGGAATCAGGGGCTGGACGAATCTACCACCGGCTTCCCTCGCCTGGCTGCCCTCCCGTCACCCCACCGGAGCCGGCCAGCGCACACTGGCGCGGCTCAAATGTCCATCGCCGGCCGGTGCTCCTCGGGCGGCACGAACTTCCACTGCCCCACCAGCAGCGAGAACACGAAGGCCCCGGCCGCGAACAGCCCCAGCACGGCCAGCGCCATGCCCCACTCGCCGCCCAAGGCGCCGAAGGCGCTGGCGCGCACGGCCTTGATGGACCAGGTGAAGGGCAGCCAGGGGCTGATGTCGCGGTAGAAGGCGCTGGTTAGCTCCACCGGCAGCACGCCGCCTGCCGAGGACAGCTGCAGCACCATGAGAATCAGCGCGATGGCCTTGCCCACGTCGCCAAAGGCACGCACCAGCGCCAGGATGACGAGCATGAAGGTCAGCGAGGTGACCGCCATGGACAGCGCCAGGCCCAGGGTATTGACAGCCTGTATGCCCAGCATGAACCAGACCATGAGCAGCACGCAGGCGGCCTGCACCAGGTTGACGCTCCACAGCACCGCGAGCTTGCCCAGCAGCAGCGACACGCGCGAGTAGCCCGCCGCCTCGTCGGGCAGGCGGCGCAGGTGAAAGATGAAGGCCGTCATCACCGCGCCCAGCCACAGCGCGATGGGAATGAAGTTGGGCGCCAGGCCCATGCCGTTGTTCTTGACCGGCGCGTCGATCTCGATCTGCGGCTTGACCGAGATCGCCAGGCCGCTGGCCGTGCCCTCCATCCCCGGGCCGCCCGAGGGCAGCGAGGCCTCGAGCGTGTCGAGCCCCAGCACCAGTTGCGAGGAGCCGTCCCTCACCTTCAACAGGCCGGTGCGCAGCTCGCTGGCGGCGCCTGCCAGCGCCTTGCTGCCTTCCACCAGCTGGTCCACTTTTGCATCGGCCGGTACCTTGGCCGCCAGGGTGGATGCGCCGGCCGCATAGGCGCCAAACCCGTCCGCCATCTGGGCCACGCCCTGGGACAGGGTCCCTGCCCCTTCGGCCAGCTTCGTCTGGCCCTGGCTGGCCTGCTGCAGGCCGCCCTGCAACTGGCTGGCGCCATCGGCCAGTTGCCCGGCGGCGCCAGAGACCTTGTCGCCGCCAAAGAGCAGCGACTTGGATTCATCGCGCAGCTGCCCGGCCCCATCGGCCAGGCGCTGCGCACCCTCTTCGAGCTGTGGCAGGGTGCGGCGCAGCTCCTCATGGCCGCCGGCCAGTTGCGTGGCGCCGCTCTTCAGGGCCTGCAGGTCCGTCGCCTCGGGCTTCTTCGCATCGAGCGTGCGCGCGCCTGCGCCCAGCTGCTTCATGCCATCGCCCAGCTGAGCCACTCCGCCGGAAAGCTCAGTGGCGCCCTTGGCCAACTGCGCCGACCCGCCCTCGGCCTTGCCCATGCCGCTGTGCAGCGCCGCCGCGCCCTCGCGCAGGCGGGCCACGCCCTCGTGCAGGCGCTGCAGGCTGTCGGCCGCCGAGGAGCTGGCGCCCAGCACCACCTCCCAGCGCTTTTCGTTGAGCGATTCGTTGACCTGGTGCCCCAGCTCCTCGGCAAAGCGCCGTGCAAAGCCGGCACCCGCGTAGTTGTTGCCCTCAGAGGCAAACACCACCAGCTTGCCGGCCCCGGGCGAGCCTGCAGCCATGGCCCCGGCGCTGAAATCGGCCGGGATGACCAGCGCGAACAGGCTCTTGCCCTGGCGCACGGCACGCCGGGCCACATCGGGGTCGCCCTCTTCGTAGAAGCCGAACTGCTGCTTGTCCTTGAGCGTCTGCGCCAGCTCCATGCCCAGGTTCACCGCCTGGCCGTTGGCCATGGCGCCGCGGTCCAGGTTGACGATGGCGGCCGGCAGGTTGCCGGTGTGGCTGACGGGGTCCCACACCGATTCGAGGTAGATGAAGGCGTAGAACGCCGGGATCACCACCACGCCCAGCAGCGACCAGCGCAGCTTGGGAAAGCTGCGCAACAGCCGCGCCTCGAGCAGCGAGACGCGCAGTGCGTTGCGGAACAGGCGCATGGGCAGCGGGTCGGCTTTGGTGGTGTTGTGTTTTGCAAGGCAAGGCCGGACAGGTCCTTGCAGCGGTGCGCTGCAAGCCTCGTGGCAGCTTGCCTTTTTATGACCCGGAGTGTGCCTTGAACCGCGCGGATTCGCAGGCACTGCGCGCTCGGCGGCACCGCGTAAATGTGTAAAGATTTATGTAGCCAGCGGCCCTGCGGCCAGGCGCGCCCGCGCAGCCGGCGTGGCCAGGCAACTGCCCAGGGCTTCGTACCCGGCTGCACCACCATAGGGCGCGACCACCTGGGGCACGGTGTGGTTGGCCGGGCACAGCACGATGGTCTCGTGTGGGCCCACCAGATCCAGATCCAGGATGGCCGAGGATCTCGTCATGATGAACACCGGCGCGCCCTCCCCCTGCGCACCCTGCCGCGCGCGGCGGCGCAGCCAGTGCACCAGCGCCTCCTGCGTGGCGTGATCGAGGCCGTTTTCGATCATCTCCACCACCAGCGGTGTCCGCCGCCATCGGCGACAACGGCCTGCACCACCATGCGCAGGGCTGGCGAGTCCGTGGCGCCCTCCTCGCCCAGCCAAGCCAGCTCGGAGTCGATGGCGCCATCGGGCGCGGCAAGTCCCCGCCGCTCCTCGTCCAGGTAGGTGCAGCCCGGCAGCGCTGCCGCAATGCAGTGCATCAGCCGTGTCTTGCCACTGCCCAGCGGCCCCACGATGTAGTTCAATCGCCGCACCTCGGCCAGCTCGAAGCGCTCGCCATTCCAGGGCCAGGGCAGCGTGAACGACAGCACCGGCAAGGCGCGCGGCTGCAGCGTTGCCGCCAGGTCCACGGTGCGTAGCGGCTGGCCCTCAGCTATGCCCGCACGCAAGGCCTTCACCTGGTCGATGGCGTGGCGGGTCTGGTGGAACTGCCCCTCCAGCTCGGCCTGCCGCGCCGCCAGCGCCAGTTGCAAAGCCCCGGCGTCGCCCTGCAGCGCGGCAGCCACCTGGGCTAACGTGAGGCCCAGCGCGCGCAGCTGCACCACGGCACGCGCACGCTCCAGGTCGGCCTCGGCATACAGGCGGTAGCCCGCATCCGACCGCTGCGGCCGCAGCAGGCCATGGTCTTCGTAGATGCGCAGCGCCTTGGCCGAAACGCCCAGCGCCCGGCTGGCCTGCGCGGCGCCCCAGCGCCTGTGGGAAATCGACATGCCCGTCATCCTTTGTTCCATTGTCAAGGATGCCCATGCTCGGGCCGGCCCCTGGGGCCGGGTCAAGGCCTGGGGACTGCAAGGCCCTGGCGACCCCTGCGTGCCCGTGGGCCCGGTGCACTCACCTGGTGGGGGATGGGGCGTCCGCGCCACCGGGGGCACGGATCTTTTGCAGCTGCTTGCCAAACCACTGGGCGCTGGGCTGAACGGCGCCGTTGCAACGGACCTCGTAGGCCCGGCCCGAGGCGCTGCTCGACGAGGCGGCCAGCTCGATGAACTTTTCTGCACTGGGCAGGGTGCTGCGCTTTTCGATGTATTCCAGCTTGCGCAGCAGGTGGGTCTTGGCCTCCGCGGCGTTGTGCCACGAGCCATTGCGCTGGAACTCGCAGCCCGAGGACTGGAGCGCGGCCAGCAGGGCGTCGATCTCGCCGCGCACCGACGCGGCTGCGGGCGCCGCGCCCGAAATGCCCGTAGCCAGACAGAACCAAAGAATGATGAAAGTGCGCAGCATAGGTTTCGCCATGGTCGAAGAGGATACCTCGGGGCGCCAGCGCCTCAGCACTCGTAGGGCTCGATCCTGAACACCCGCGGCGTGCCCGGCTGGCTGCAGCCCTTGACACACTGGTACACCGACCAGCGGGGGTCGCCACAGACCTTCTTGGTACCAGGCACCCGGCGGTAGGTGGCGCCGGCCAGCACCGTGCTACCGTCGGCGCGGCAGGCAAAGCTTGAGACAAGGTCCGGGGCCAGTTGGCACTGGCTGTCGAAGGCAATCATGCCCGGCGCCGAGGCCTGGGCTGCGCCTGATGGCAGCTTCGCGGGCTTGCGGCTGTTCACCCCGATCATCAGCTTGCCGTATTCACAATCCCCATCGGAGACGGTGACTTCATGGGTGCTGGAGCGCCCGGACCAGACCTCGGAGCAGCCGGCATGCCCTGCCCCGCTCAGCAGCAAGGCAGCCGCCAGGACCAGGCATGCGCGCAAGGTCCTTGCCATGGGCCTGCCGATCAGATCGGCTGCGCGATCAGGTCGTGACCGCGCACGCCCACGATGCGGGCGCGCGTGAACTCGCCCACCTTCATGGTCTTGCTGATCTTCTCGGGCGGCAGCAGTTGCACCGTGCCGTCGATCTCGGGCGCATCGGCATACGTGCGGCCCACGCCGCCCTTGCGGCCCAGGCCCGGGGCGGAGTCGACCAGCACCTGCATGGTGGCGCCCACGCGGCGCTGCAGGCGGGCGATGGAGACTTCTTCGGCCACGGCCATGAAACGGGCGCGGCGTTCCTCGCGCACTTCCATGGGCAGCATGCCGGGCAGCTCGTTGGCGGCGGCGCCGTTCACGTCGCTGTAGGCGAAGCAGCCCGCGCGGTCGATCTGCGCCTCGCGCACGAAGTCCAGCAGGTGTGCGAATTCTTCCTCGGTCTCACCGGGGAAGCCGGCGATGAAGGTGCTGCGGATGACCAGCTCGGGGCAGATCTCGCGCCAGCGCTGGATGCGCTCCAGGTTGCGCTCGCCGCTGGCGGGGCGCTTCATGCGCTTGAGCACGTCGGGGTGGCTGTGCTGCAGCGGCACGTCCAGGTAGGGCAGCACGCGGCCCGTGGCCATCAGGGGCAGCACGTCGTCCACGCTCGGGTACGGGTACACGTAGTGCAGGCGCACCCAGGCGCCGTAGGGCTCGGCGATCTCGCCCAGGGTCTGCACCAGTTCGAGCATGCGCGTCTTCACGGGCTTGCCGTCCCAGAAGCCGGTGCGGTACTTCACGTCCACGCCGTAGGCCGAGGTGTCCTGGCTGATCACCAGGAGCTCCTTCACGCCGCCTTCGAACAGGGCCTTGGCCTCGCTCAGCACGTCGCCGATGGGCCGCGAAACCAGGTCGCCGCGCATCGAGGGGATGATGCAGAAGGTGCAGCGGTGGTTGCAGCCCTCGCTGATCTTGAGGTAGGCGTAGTGCTTGGGCGTGAGCTTCAGGCCCGCAATGCCGAAGTTGCCGGGCACCAGGTCGATGAAGGGGTCGTGCGGCTTGGGCAGGTTCAGGTGGACGGCGTCCATCACCTCCTGCGTGGCATGCGGGCCGGTCACGGCCAGCACGCTGGGGTGCATCTGGCGCACCATGTTGCCGCCATCCTCGCCGGCACGCGCGCCCAGGCAGCCGGTGACGATGACCCGGCCGTTCTCGGCCAGCGCCTCACCAATGGTGTCCAGGCTTTCCTTGACGGCATCGTCGATGAAGCCGCAGGTGTTGACGATGACGAGATCCGCCCCCTGGAAGGTCTTGGAGGTTTCGTAACCCTCGGCGCTCAGCTGCGTCAGGATCAGTTCGGAATCGGTCAGCGCCTTGGGGCAGCCCAGGCTGACAAATCCGACTTTGGGTGTTTTCGTGGGGGACAGTACTTCGCTCATATCCCCGTATTGTCCCAGTTCTGGGGGCAAAGGGGTATGGAGGGGGCTCTCCAGGGGCAGGCAGATGCCTTTTGGCGGGGCCCAGTGGCTGCCAGGGCGACGGTGTGCCTGGCCGCAAGGTGGGCGTGGCTACCCGCTCACCTCCACCCGCACCACATGCCCGCGCTCGATAAAGCAAGTGAAATGGCGCCGCGCCGTGCCGTCCTGCAGGCATTCGAACGACAGGTCCCAGGGCTTGAACTCGTCGCCATCGGCCGGAATCGACAGGGCCACCCAGGTGAACGCCTCCTGCCAGTCGGCGGGAAACTGCCGGCGCACCCACTGCTCGTACTCGCCGACCAGCAGGTCCTCCCCTTTGTGGAAGGCCAGGTCGGGGTCCTGGGTGTAGCGCTCGAAAAACGCCACCTGCCCCGGCCCGGGCTCGGCCTCGCCCGGGGCCTCGATCGCCAGGGTGAGGGGGCGGCCAGCCAGCTGGGTCTCGCCTTCCCAGTAAGCACCGTGTTTGGCACGGATGAGCAGCAGGTCGCCGAAGACGGGGTGTTCGAGCCTGCGGCCCCCTCCCCCGAAAAGGCGTTGCAGAAAGCCCATGGCGACCTCCGCTTCGTTTGGGTCAGCGCTTGAGGCCGAAGGCCCCCAGCATCTGCTCTGTCTGTTTTTGCATTTGTTCCTGCATCTGCGTGAGCATGGACTGGGACTGCTCGACGTAGTTGCCCATCATGCCCTTGAGCATGGGCGACTGCAGATTCATGAACTGGGCCCACATCTCGGGCGTGACGCTCTGGCTCTGCTCGGCCAGCTGGGCCTGCACGTCGGTGAAGGCCTGCACGTTCTTTTCGAGGTAGGCGCCCATGAAGCCCTGCATGGCATGGCCGTAGAAGCGGATGATGTTGGCCAGCACCGCCTCGGTGAACATGGGGGCGCCGCCGGCCTCTTCTTCCAGGATGATCTGCAGGAGGATGCTGCGCGTGAGGTCTTCACCCGTCTTGGCGTCGCGCACCACCACGTTGTGGTGGGCCATCACCAGCTCGCGCACTTCGGCCAGCGTGATGTAGGTGGAGGTGTCGGTATCGTACAGGCGGCGATTCGGGTACTTCTTGATCACGCGCTGTGCAGACTTGCCGCCGGCGGCGGGTGCTGCAGTTGCGGTTGCGGCTCCAGCGGGGGCGCTGCTCTTCTTGTCGGGCACTACGGACTCCTCGGGCGCTCGGGCCCATGTGTGACTGGTCTATGGCTATTGCAGTGCAACAGATTCTAGGCAGTCCCGGCCGTGCCACCGGCAAAGGAATACCCTGATTGGGAAGAGTCGCGCATTTGACAGCGCTGCCTGCCTGCGGGACGAAGGGTAGCGCGCCACAAAAGCCCCAGAAACGCCAAAGGGGCGCGCACTGCCGTGTGCCGCCCCTTTGGGTGTTGCTGCGCGCGCAATGCGCCGGTCAGTGGTAGACGTAAGTGGCGCTGTAAGGCAGGGCCAGGCCCGACACGCTCAGCGTCATGGCGATGGCGCCGGTGCCTTCAATGACGTTGAAGGTGCAGGCCTTGACCGTCCAGTTGCCGGCCAGCGCGCTTTGCTGCTGGCTCTGGGTGATGGGCAGGCGCAGTGACGCATCGCTGCAGAACTCCTGCTGGCTCATCGGCCGCGTGACATTGACCAGGGTGATGGGGTTTTGCGCCGTGGAAACGGCCGTCACGCGCACGTCCAGCAGGTGGCCGGTGCTTCCGACGCCGGTGAAGGGCGGGTTCGTCACCACGCCGCCATAGCTCACCAGCGAAAAGGAGGGGTTGCCCAGGCTGACCTGGGTGAAGATATCCTTGCCCAGGGCCAGCCTGGGCACGAGCAGCAGGTTGCCGTTGCTGAGGAACTGGTTGTCCTCGCCCACCACGGCGGGATCACCGGCCTTGAGCACGCCCGCGTCCAGCAGCTTGATCACCACATTGAAGTACCTGGCGTTGTCGATCTGCAGCACGGGCAGGCTCAGCGTGCCGGTCGTGCCATCGAACACTGCCGGATCCGCTGCCTGGGCCCCGGCCATGGCGCTCACGAGAAACGCCGCAACCGCGAGGTTTTTGGGGTTCGGTTTCACGTCTGATCTCTCCTGGAAGCCCTTGCGGGCCTGTAACCGTTAACGTACATCGTAACCAACTGAGTCGGGCAACAATCTGCGAAACCCGACGTGGCGGCGTAGCACATGCACCACACCTTAATGGGTGTATTGTCCGCCAGGGTGGGGCTGCATGCTGGTGATCAAGAACACATCCAGATGCAGATAGCGCCTCATTTTTCAGCACCCACCGCTGCCAATCGTCTCATAGAACATGGCAACACACACCAACTAGCCACATAAGAGCAGCCAACAGCACCAATGACGGGCCAGCGGGCGGCTTCATCTGCCCCAGGTATAGGCATTGGCTGGCATACGCAACCCGGGGACGGAGGTACGGTGGTTTACAGACCACCACCTCACAGGAGTTCACCATGCCAGCACCCGCACCGCAGCCGATGCCCCCCATCGATACCCCGCCACTCGAGCAGCCGCCCCAACCGGCCTGGGCGCCCGAGCCGCCCCAGGGCGACCCGCCACCCGGCCCGGCAGAGTCGCCCGTGCAGGACCCGCCGCCCCACTTTTGAGCAGCCGTACCGGGGGCGCAGTTCCCCCGGCTGTGCGCAAGGCGATGCGCGCGCACCTGCCGTGCACGGGAAGAATCTGGCCACGAGGGCTGTGTTGCCCCAGGGTTACCGGGGTGTTTTGGCCCGTTTACCGGTTGGGCTGCGGCACCGCGGCGTAGTTGGAGGCGATGGCCTGTAGCACGGCACCGATCAGTGCGGCATCCCCCGCTTGGGTGGGAAGCACATCCTTGACAATCTGCACCGCATACTGGAGCTGTTCCTTGGCCAATGCCGCAGACATGGCGTTGCCCCGCTTTTCATTGGGGGCAGCGTCGCGGATGGTGAGGGACATGGGGTGCTTTCGCAGGAAGGAAAGCACAGAGTATGGACCTCCCCCAATGGCCCTATCGGTCGTATATTCCACGGGTGATGTGACCCCACCGTGACCCGCGCGCGCCCGGTGCTGCCCAGACAGCCGGTGCGCGGGCCCCTTGTGCACACAGGGATGGATGAAAGGCAAGGCCCGGCAGGTGTTTTCTTCGCGAACCGACTCCCCAGGGTCTTCTGCCAAAGACCGCTCTTCGCTGCGGCTCGAACCGTGGCGGGTGTTCTTGTTCGTGTTTGCCCTGGCCGGGGTGGCCCTCGCAGTGCAGCTGTACACGGTGCGCCACGCCATCCGCGAGGTCGAGGTGGCCCGCCTGCAGGACGTGAGCCGCTATGTCTCGGAAAACCTCACACGCCAGCTCAAGGGCCTGAACGAGGCGCTCACGCGCATCAGCCGGGACTACCGTGCCTCGGCGCTGGCGGTCTCGAGCGCCGACTCCTCGCGCCAGCTGCACCTGCTCACCGACGTGATCCAGGCCGTGCGCGGGCTGGCGGTGTACGACGCCAATGGCACGGCCGTGGCGTCCGACCGGGCCGTCGACGTGGGCCGCGACTTCTTTGCCAAGGAGTTCTTTCGCACCGTGCAGGGCCGGCCGGACCCGCATGCGCTCTACCTCTCGCGCCCCTCGGCCTCGGACGACGAGGGCGTGGCGCTGCACCTGTCGCGCGCCGTGTTCGATTCCGCCGGGCAGTTCACGGGCGCGGTCACTGCCACGCTGGACGACGAGTTCTTTGCCTTCACCCTGCGCGCGGCGCTGTTCGCACCCGACATGCGGGCGACCATGGCGCATGCCGATGGCGAGGTCTTCGTGACCGTGCCCAGCACGGGCTCCGAGCGCATGGCCAACCTGTCCAGGCCGGGCTCCGCGTTCGAGGCCCATGTCCAGAGCCAGCGCCAGAACACGGTGTACGAGGGCCTGGTGCCGGCCACCGGCCGCGAGCGGCTGGTGGTGCTGGCCAGCGTGAAGCCGCAGGGCCTGGGGCTGGACAACACCGTGGTGCTGGCCGTGAGCCGCGAGCGCTCGGAGGTCTACGCCCCCTGGTACGCCCAGGTGCGCCTGTATGCTACCCTGTATGCCGCCGTGCTGGTGCTGGCCACCGGCCTGCGCCTGTTCGAGCGCCGCCGCCTGCGCCGGCTGCTGGCGCAGGAAGAGGCCTCGCAGGCCGCGCTGCAGCTGACGGCGGCCCGCCTGGAGCGTGCGCTCGACGGCGCGCAGCTGGGCCTGTGGGAGCTGCAGGTGGACGCGCGCCAGCTGCGCATCGACGCCCGGGGCGCGCGCATGCTGGGCTACGGCGATGCCGAGGTGGTCCGCTCCGTCGATGAATGGACCGCCACGCTGCACCCGGCCGACCGGGCCGGCAACACCGCCGCCTTCGCCAGCCACCTCAAGGGGGCCAGCCCGGCCTACGAAAACGAGTTCCGCGTCAGCGTAGGCGATGGCGGGCAGTTCGTGTGGCTGTTCAGCCGCGGCAAGGTGACCGAGCGCGCCGAGGGCGGCGCACCCCTGCGCATGATCGGCACCTTCATGGACATCACCGAGCGCAAGGCCAACGAGGCGGCACTGGCGGATGCCGCCCTGCTGCAAAAGCGCTCCGGCGAGATCGCCCGGATCGGCGGCTGGACGCGGGACCTGGCCACGGGACAGTCCCAATGGACCGACGAGGTCTACCGCATCCACGACCTGGAGCCCGGCAGCGCTCCCGACCTGCCGCGCACGCTCGACTACTACACCCCGGCATCGCGGCCCCTGATCGACGCCGCCGTGGAAAGGTGCGTGCAGCACGGCACGCCCTGGGACCTGGAGCTGCAGATCGTCTCCGCCAAGGGGCGCCTGCTGTGGGTGCGCACGCAGGGCGAGGCCATCCGCCGCGATGGCGCCATCGTGCGCCTGGCGGGGGCCTTCCAGGACATCACGGCACGCAAGCAGGCCGCGCTGGAGCTCGAGCGGCTCAACGCCACCCTGTCCGAGCTGTCCTACCAAGACGCGCTCACCGGCCTGGGCAACCGCCGCCTGTTCGACGACACGCTGCTGGCCGAGTGGGCGCGCAACGCGCGCCAGGGCTCCGCGCTGTCGCTGCTGATGGTGGACGTGGACTACTTCAAGCGCTTCAACGACCGGCACGGCCACCAGGCGGGCGACGAATGCCTCAGGCGCGTGGCCAGCGTGCTGCGCGATGCGCTGTGGCGCTCGCACGAGCGCGCCATGCGCTACGGCGGCGAGGAGTTCGCCATCCTGCTGCCCGAGACCACCATGGAGGGCGCCCGCCTGGTCGCGCAGCGGCTGCTGGACGCGATGGCGGCCGCGCGCATCGCCCACGGCGCCTCGCCCCTGGGGCCCTGGGTCACGCTGAGCATCGGCGTGGCCTGCGTCGCGCCATCGGCGGACGGCAGGCCCACCACCCTCACCCGGCGCGCCGACATGGCCCTCTACCAGGCCAAGGGCCAGGGCCGCGCGGGCTTTGCCACCGACGAGACGCCCGCGAGCGTGCTGTGACCCACAGGCCCATCCCGGCCGGCCGGCCAGGCGCCCCGCTCGGCGAACGCCAGGGCCGTGGCGAGGCCGGGGGCACAAGCACCCTGGGGCGCCTGGGGCTCAGAACACCGACAGCCCCGTCCTGGCCGTGAACATTTCCAGGGCGCGCATGCCGAGCAGCGAATTGCCGGTCCCGTCCAGCGCGGGCGACCAGACGCACAGGCTCAGGCGGTCGGGCACCACGGCCACGATGCCGCCGCCCACACCGCTCTTGCACGGCAGGCCGATGCGGAAGGCGAATTCACCGGCGGCATCGTAGGTGCCGCAGGTCAGCATCAGTGAGTTGATGCGGCGAGTCTGCCGCTCGGTGAGCAGTGGCTCACCGCTGAACGGGTGGCGGCCGTCGCGGCACAGGTAGCCGGTGGCGCGCGCCAGCTGCAGGCAGCTCATGCCCACCGCGCAGTGGTGGAAGTAGGCATCCAGCACGGCGGCGACATCGTTGTCGATCTTGCCGAAGCTCTTCATGAAGTTGCCCAGCGCAATGTTGCGAAAGCCGGTGGCCGCCTCGGAGGCAGCCACCTCTTCGTCGAAGTGCACCGGCTCGTTGCACAGGCTGGACAGCAGCTCCAGCATGGCGACCTTGGCATCGCCCCGGCTGACCAGGCGGTCGGTGACGGCGATGGCGCCCGCGTTGATGAAGGGATTGCGCGGCATGCCCTGCTCGGCTTCGAGCTGCACCAGCGAGTTGAACGGGTTGCCCGAGGGCTCGCGGCCGATGCGCTCCCACAGGCTGTCCCCCAGGGCCTGCATGCCCAGGGTCAGCGCGAAGAGCTTGGAGATGCTCTGGATCGAGAACGGCGTGGCGCTGTCGCCGGCCTGCGCCTCCTGGCCGTCGCAGGTGCGCAGCGCGATGCCGAACTGCGCTGCCGGCACCCGCGCCAGCGCCGGGATGTAGTTGGCCACCTGGCCCTCGGCCCCGAGCTCTGGGCGCAAGGCCTGGACGATTTCTTCAAGAACGGGCTGGAACTGCATGCGCCGATTATCGGCCTGCGGGCAGACAGGGGTCACCGGCGCTCATCGGCTCTCATCGGCGCTCCACGCTGCCATCCAGCAGGGCGCGCACCCGGCGCGCCATGTCGTCCACCTCGAAGGGCTTGGTGAGGATCTCCATGCCGGGGGAGACAAACGGCTGCGAGGCCGAGACCTTCTCGGCATAGCCGGTCATGAACAAGATCTTCAGGTCCGGCCGCTCGGCGCTGGCCGCCTCGGCCACCTGGCGGCCGTTGAGC
This sequence comes from Acidovorax sp. GW821-FHT09B03, assembly GCF_059418305.1. Classification (NCBI taxonomy): domain Bacteria; kingdom Pseudomonadati; phylum Pseudomonadota; class Betaproteobacteria; order Burkholderiales; family Comamonadaceae; genus Acidovorax; species Acidovorax sp. GW821-FHT09B03. Next base: position 51,007 of record NZ_JBWKPP010000014.1, on the reverse strand, counting down.
CCCGGCAGGCCGACGTCGGTGATGAGCAGGTCGATGCGCCGCTCGCGCACCCGCAGCTGGTCCAGCCCCGAGAGGCCGTCGTGCGCCTCCAGCACCTGGTAGCCCAGGTCGCGCAACACCTCGGCCACCATCTCGCGCACCAGGGTTTCGTCCTCCACCACCAGGATCACCTCGCCCTTGGCCGCTGCCGCCGTGGCGGCGGGCGCGGGCAATGGGTGAGCGGGACGGTCCTCGGCATGGAAGTGGGCCGGCAGGTAGATACGGACCGTGGTGCCCTGCCCGTACTCGCTGAAGATGTGTGCATGGCCTTCGGACTGGCGGGTGAAGCCATAGATCATCGACAGTCCCAGGCCCGAGCCCTCGCCCACCGCCTTGGTGGTGAAGAAGGGCTCGAAGGCATGGGCCAGGGTCTCGGCCGTCATGCCCGTGCCCGTGTCGGTCACGCTGATGCACACGTAGGGGCCGGGCTTGACGCCGTGCAGGGCGGCGGCATAGGCCGCGTCGAGCTCGGCGTTCTGGGTTTCGATGGTCAGGCGGCCGCCGGCCGGCATGGCGTCACGGGCGTTGATGGCCAGGTTGAGGATGGCGCTTTCGAGCTGGTTCTCGTCGCACAGCGTGGTCCACAGCGTGGGCGACAGCTGCAGCGCAAGCTCCACCTTTTCGCCGATGGTCTGGAGCAGCAGATCCTGCATGGACATCACCAACGGATTGGCCCGCACGGCCTTGGGATCGAGCGGCTGGCGGCGCGAGAACGCCAGCAGCCGGTGCGTGAGCCCCGCCGCGCGCGAGGTGGAGGACAGGGCCCGCCCCACGTAGGTGTCCAGGTCGGCCGCAGCGCCCTGCACGCCCTGCCCCAGCCGTTTGCGCAGCAGCTGCAGGTTGCCCATGATCCCCTGCAGCAGGTTGTTGAAGTCGTGCGCGATGCCGCCGGTGAGCTGGCCCACGGCCTCCATCTTCTGTGCCTGGCGCAGCGCCTCCTCGTGCAGGCGCAGCTGCTCGCTGCGCTCGGCGACCTGCGACTCCAGCGTGGCGTTGAGCGTCTGCAGCGCGGCCTCGGCCTTGCGGCGCTCTTCGATCTCGCGCTGCGCGGCCTCGAACAGACGTGCATTGTCGATGGCAATGGCCGCCTCGGCCGCGAGCAGCGCCACCGAGCGTTCGGAGCGCTCGGTGAACACCCCCGCACGGGAGTGACCGAAGAACAGCCCGCCGATCACTTCGCTGGCGCGGTTGACCACCGGCACCGCCAGGTAGCTGGTCACGGCCAGATGGCCCTTGGGCATGCCGTGGTAGGGCGCGCTGTGGCCATAGCGCGGGTCCTGGGTGATGTCGTCCGAGCGCACGATGCCCTCGCCCCCGAAGGTGGGGCCGAACACCGCCGTATTGCGCGGCATGGGAAAGTCCTCGAACGCCGCGCGCGGTGCCCCCGACAGGGTGTACAGGGTGTAGCTCTCGCCGGCTTCGTTCACCAGGTTGTAGAAGAAGGCCCCGAACTGCGCGCCGGTGACCTCCACGCCGGCATCGGTCACCGCCTGCACCACCTTGGCCAGGTCGTTCTCGCGCGCCAGCGTGGCACCGGCACGGTTGAGCACCTCGAGCGTGCGCTTTTCCTCGCGCAGCGCATCCTCGGACACCTTCCACTGCGTGCGGTCGCGCAGCACCTTCACAAAGGCCACGGGCGCGGCAGCAGGGTCGGTCACTGGCGTGAGTTCGCCCACGGCCCAGAAGCGCGAACCATCGGAGCGCATGCGCCAGCCCTCGTGGCCGCCCCGGCCCTTGGCCAGGGCATCGGCCATCTCCTCGGTCACGCGCGCCTGGGGGTTCGTCTCCTCAGGGAAGATGCGCAGCAGCGTCTGGCCGCGCATCTCGTCCTCGGTCCAGCCCAGCAGGCGCACGGCACCGGGGTTCCAGCTGAGCACGGCGCCACGGCTGTCCAGCGCGATGATGGCCGTGTCGGTGGCACTGTTGATGACGGTGGATAACGCGGCTGCGCTCAGTTGCATGGGGTGTCTCGTTGAACACGTTCTTGTGGGCAGATGGGTCCCCGCTCGGGAATCGCCCACCAATGGCCCAATGATGGCGCACTGTACCTTCTCAAACCCATTTGAACCACCGGGTGTTCATGGGGTGGGCACGCTCTGACCCGCCCCACCTTCAACCGGGAGCGGGATCGGGCAGCGCCATGCACTGCGCGAAGAAGGCATCGAGCTCGGTGGATTTGTCGAACACGCCATCGGCGCCCAGCGCCTGGCAGCGGCGGCGCATGTCGGGCGTGGCGTAGTTGGAGAGCACGTAGACATGCTGGCCGGGATTGCGCTGGCGCACGGCCTGCAGCACTTCCAGGCCGGAGCCGGCGGCCAGGAACAGGTCCACCACCATCAGCTGCCACTGGCCGTGCCAGCGTTCCAGCGCGTGCCGGGCGCCGGTGGCCGTGGCGGCAATGGCAACAACGCGTGCATTGGCCAGCTCCTCCAATGCCGGGACCAGGGTCTCACTGATCATTTTGTTGTCTTCGACAAGGATGGTGATGAAAGGCATCGTGGACCGTGCCGGTTACACCGGATAGAGGGAAGCTGCCTACAATCTAAGCGCGCAACCGAATCCGGCGTGTAGGCATATGCCCCGCGTGTAGGGGCTGCTACACGATTGTGTGATCTTTTCCACCACTGAGCCTGAAATATGTCCCGTGATGCCACCCCACCCCAGGCCGCAGAAATCGCCGATGTGCTGAACCAGAACGCCGAAGCGGCCGAGCAGATCAAGGCCACGGCCAGCGAACTCAACGTGGTTCACGCCGTGCTGTCCACGCAAATCCCGCCCGATTCGCTGGAGGGTGACCTGCAGGCCGCCGTGGAACGCACCGACGAGCTTGAGCAGCAGCTCAACGAGACGGCCGAAGCACTCGAAAAGTCCAACGACCTGCTGCGCGAGATCGACGCCAAGCAAAGCGCCGCCGCCAAGACCCAGAAATAGGCAGACAGAAACGCGGCCCGCCAGTTGTGGCCTGCGTGCGATGGCCGCCCGGGTAGCGGCATCGTCCTACAGCCGCGCCCCGGATGCCTGCGCACACTGTACTTTTGCGCAGCCGCGGAGGCCCCATGGCCACTCAGTCCCCATCACCCGACAGCAAGCCCCGCAAAGATCCGGATCGCCCCACCCCGGCCTTCACGGAAACCGATGCCACCGCTGGCAAACGCAAGCCTGCGGACACGGCGCCCAAGCGCGGTGACACCACACCCACGGCCCCGGCACCCCACCCGCCCGAGTCAGATGTGAATCCCGAGACCCCGGCAAGCATCAATTCACCCTGACGGAACCCTGCACCCGCCGAAAGGCATGGCGCGTGGGCCGCGGGGGCTCACAGCGGCGTCAGCGCCTCGGGCAGGCACGACTCCTCATGCCCCACCAGGCGGATCCACATGCCGGTTTTGCGGATGATGATGTAGTCGACGGTGACGACGCGGCCTTTGTAGAGGAATTGGGAGCCGGGTTTGTACAGGACCATGGAGCAGGCGAAGAAGGCGGATTGCAGACAGAAAAGGCGTCTGCAAGAAACAGGCCTCCATGGTGCCTGCAGCTGTGCCCTCCAGTTGTGACAGCCGCCAAAAACCTGGTGCCCCGATGGGCTGTTGCTTGACGTATTGCGGCCCGCAGCGGCTTGGCGTCCACGGGCAAAAATGCACCTGCGCTGGCGTGTCAGTGCTCGCCGATGGTCAGGCCGTGTGCAGGCGTGTCCGCACGCGGGGACGGGGCCGACGCCGATTGCGCCGCCAGGGGCTGGGACGCCACGGGCAGGTGGCTCAGCACGCTGGCCTTGATCTCCGGCCCGGCCATCTTGAAGGCCACCACGGCCGCGACCAGGAGCACCGCGATGGTGGCGGCCACGCCGAACACCCGCGAATCGCCCGCACCGTCAACGCCCTGCAGCATGCCGTAGTGGCCCGATGTGTTGCTCATGCTTTTCATGTGGTTCCTCCTGGCTTGTGTGGTGCACTGAAGTTAACGGCCGGCGAGCGTCCGGGCTGTCGGACAAATGCCATTCCTGGCTGCGGAAAACCCGCACCCCGGCCAGCCCCGTGGCGCCACGAAAAAAGCCGCCCGGAGGGCGGCTTTGCAGCATGGATTTGGCAGCAGAAAGCGCTTTTTACATGCGGTTCCAGGGCCATTCGCCACACCTGGACTGTGATACCGTCACATTCGCCAAGCGGCGCATGGCGGTGTCGTCGTAGATGTAGCTCAGCCGCACACCCGCCTGCAGGTCGGGAACCACATGCGGATCACGGCACAGCGTGCCCATCAGCTCGCGCTCCACCACGGCCTCGAAATCCGGCCGCACCCCGGCTGGGCTTACCAGGAACTTCACCGTCACATGCCGGCCCGCATGCGTGGCCGAGGTGGACAGGATGCGCCCGTCGCGCCGTTCGCGCGCGTCGGAGTTGTACTCCTCGGCCAGGCGCTTGGCCCGCGCCTCGGCGCTCAGGCGCGGCGTGCGCTCCCCCGGCACACGGGCCATGAGGAAGTTCTCGTCGCACACGCGCAGGGCGATCTGGATGCCCGTGGGCGTGGGCTTGTTGGTGGCGTTGTCCACACAGCGGTCGTACTGCGCGCGCGCCCTGGGGCCCAGCTCATCGCGCGAGCGCAAGGGATAGTCCTGCGCCATGGCGGCGCAGGACAACAGCAGCGCAGCGCCCAGAGCGGCGCCGCGTGCCAGTGGATGCATGGTACTCATGGTGGATTTCCCCCGGTATCTTTGTGTGGTTGGTGCGCAGGTGCCGCCCCCCTGCAGTCCTGTCGGCCCACCCGCAGTGTGCGCGCGGGCCGGCGCTGCGGCAAGCGGCGTTGCCTGCGGTAACCGGCCGCGCCGGAGCCGCTCTTCAGCCGGCAGCCAAAGTCACCACGGCCACCAGCAGCATGACCGCGGCGGCGGCCAGCCACATCACGCGCGGGCCGTACTGGCCAAACTCCAGCTCACCGTCATCTGCCAGGCCGGCATCGGCAAAGGACATCTGGCGCTGGAATGGTTTGCTGGTGTTCATGGTGCTCTCCCGGGTTGGATGTATGCAAAGGTAGCTGGCAAGCCCAGCCGTCCGTGTCAGACAAGTTCCCATCCTCGCAGCAGACGGACCCGATCGCACTTTGGAAATGGGTGCGGATGTGACATACCGCACGAAGAGCGCACGAAAAAGAAGGGGAGGAAAAGGAGAGGAAAGGATGGATCGCAGGAGCGGCGGCTACTCGAACACCTTGCCGCTGTGCTCGCACACCCAGCTGCGCGCGTGGGCCAGGGCCTCGTCCTCGGTATCGAAAGCGTCCTCGGGGCCTACGTTGAGCACCTCGCCCCCGGTCAGCTCCACCGACACCACCGACCATTTCTCACCGCGCACCAGGGTCACCCAGCAGCTGTCCGAATCGCTGCACCGCAAGCGGTGCTCCGTTGTCACCATGGCCATCGGCAGGTCCTTTTCTGTCCACGCTGGCAACCCCGCAGGGCAGCACGCCAGCACATCGATGGACCACTGTACGGCGGGTGGGTGGCCCCGCGCGTCAGCCAATGCCTACAAAGCCACCCTCGACTGCCGTGCTCCGCCCCAGCTCAGGGCAGCAGTGCCTCGGTGTCGAGCCGCAGCTTGTGCGCCATGGCATGCTGCAAGGCGGTGGCCACCCCGCTGCGCTGGTACCGTCCGCCGGAGAACGGGAACGGCTGGCCATCCGGCAGCACCCATTGGTTCGATGCGGCCTTGAAACGCACGAAGGCCAGGACCACATCGCCCTGCAGCGGCACCCGCGATGCGCAGCTGAACACGGCGACCCGGTCCATGTAGTTCTCGCCGCCCAGGATCCAGCGGCGGGACAGGTCGATGTCACCCACCGGCGTGCCGAAGGTCAGCAGCTTCTCGCCATCGCCGCTGTGCTGGCCTACCGTGATGCCCAGGGTTGCCAGGGCACTGCGGTACTCGTCGACCAGCGCCAGGAACTCGCGCAGCGCCGAGCCCGACTCCTGCGTGGAGTACGCGATCCTGTGCGGCGTGACCGCGTCCAGGTAGTCGGTGAACTTCGCTGCCATACCGTCTTCTCCGATGCTGCCAGAGCGCCTTCGGCAACCGCCGCCCGGCAATGCCACCCACTGCGCCGCACGAGGGCCCCGCCAGCACAGACGACCAGCCCGCTATGCCGATGGGGTGGCCGAATGGCTGCGGATGATGTCTGCCACCTTCGCGAACTCGTCCAGGGCGTTCGGAACGAAGTCGATCACGGGGTTGCTGGCGTTCCAGGCAATCCGGTTGAAGGTCTGCGCGGTCTTGCTGGCCGTGCGCTCTGCGGACAGGGCGGCCTCCTCACGGATCTCCGCGGCCAGCGCACGTACATGCGCCGTGGCGAGCAGGCGCTGTTCGAAATCATTCATGTCGGTTCACTTTCGCAGGGAAAAAAGGCCAGCCCCCGCGAAAATCGCACAGGTGCAGGCCATTGTGCGCCACAAGCCGCAGGCAGCAGGCCGCTGGCTGCCCTTGCTGCATGGCGGGTCTTGCCGCCCGGTGCCCTGTCTGACCAACCTACCGCCGCGCCTTGCACAGTGATTCCCACAGCGAGGTCGCCGCGCTCGGCTGTGCACCGCACTCGAAGGCCAGCTTCAGGAATTCCTCCGCCGAAAGCGAGATTTCCTGCGGCAGTGCCTTGACCACCTGCATGGCGCTGGGCTTGAGCCGCTCGATCTCCCAGCTGGAAAGCCGGCCATCGGACAGCGCGGCCTGCCGAAACGCCGCCAGGATGTCGGCCGGAAGGTTCGGCCCATACAGGTAGTACTCGAGCCGGGGCAGAAAGCTGGCGGCGAGGTGCGCCCCGCCGGCGGGGCTGCCGTTGGCCTCGAACCAGTCCTCGCGCGAGCGCCCGCGCCCTGCGGGATAGCGGTCGGGCACGGTGTAGTAGCGAATGCGCTCCACAGGGATGGCGCCCCGCCCCTGCAGCGATTCGAACAGCCGCGCCATGGGCTCCAGCGAGCGCACGGTGGCATCGTCGTGCCGGCGGCTGAAGTCGATCTGGCCCAGCCATGCTTGTTCCTGATCGGTAAGGGCGATGTCCGGGGTGCGTGTCATCACCCCATTCTGCCCGCAGGCACGGCCCAGGCGCCAAGATAAAAGTTTGGCTTGTCGGAATCCCGATACTCGAAAACCATGGCAAATCTGCTACACCCTGTCCGGTATGCGGGAGCGCCGCGTTCCCAGCACCACCAGCGGCACGGCTATCGCGTACACCGCCGCCACCACCAGCCAAATGGCGCCGGGCCAGTCCGACCGCACGGCGTGGTAGAACGCCGAGAAGCCCAGCGGCGCGATGATGGACGCCAGGCTGATGGCCGAAGCCAGCACGCCCTGGAACTGCCCCTGCAGGTCGGCACCCACCTGGCGGCTGGCCAGCGCCTGCAGCGCAGGCGTGCCGATGCTGCCCAGCGCAAACACCGGCATGGCCACGAACACCATCCAGCCCTGGCGCATGAAGGCCATGGCCACCAGGGCCCCGCAGGCGCAGGCGACACCCGTGAGCACCGCGCCGCGCTCGCCCAGCCAGCGGCTGGCCGGCCCGGGCGCGAAGGCCTGCACGAGCATCTGGCACACGCCGAACGCACCCAGCGACAGCCCGATCCAGGTGCCGTTCCAGTGGAAGGCGTCGCCGCCCCACAGGGCCCAGCAGACCCCATAGGCCTCCCCGGTCGCGGCGAGCATGAAAAAGGTGAGCACCAGGGGCAGCAACTGCCGTTGCGAGAACACCCAGGCCAGCGGCCGTAGCGGGTTCAAGGCGGCCAGGTCGATGCGCTCCCCGCGGCCCTGGCGCGACTCGGGCAGGGACACCCATGCCAGCACGAAGTTGGCGCCGTTGAGCACCGCCGCCGCGATGAAGGGCAGCCGCACCCCGTGGTCGCCCAGCAGGCCACCCAACACCGGCCCGGCGATGAAGCCCGCACCGAACATGGCGTTGAACAGGCCAAAGCGCTGGGCCCGCTGGTCCTCGGGCGTCACATCCGTGAGGTAGGCCGTGGCCACCGACATGTTGGCGCCGGTGAGCCCCGCGACAGCGCGGCCCAGCAGCAGCAGCGGCAGGCTGGGTGCGCAGGCCAGCAGCAGGTAGCTGGCGCAGGCCCCGGCCAGCGACAGCAGCAGCACGGGCCGGCGCCCGAGCCGGTCGCTGAGCGCACCGAGCACCGGCGCGCACACCAACTGCATGGCGGCGTAGAGCGCCGCCATCACACCGATGACCGGCGCCACCTGGGCCGCCTGGGTGACGTCCTGCACCAGCGCGGGCAGGATGGGAAACACGAGGCCGATGCCCATGGCATCGAGCGCAACGCACAGGTAGATGGCGAAGAGGGAGGGGGTACGGTGGTGCATGGCGGCAGGCGTTCCAGTCTGTGCGGGCACAGTTCAAGGTGCTCGCAACAAGGTCCGACGGATGTCGGGGGAAACGCTGGCCGGATCACCCCTGTGGGGGCCGATGGCGTGTGCGCGGCCGCTGGCTGCAGGGGGTGTGCCCACCTGGCGAAGGCCAACGGCCGTTTTTCGCGGTTGTTGTGGGCCACAGTATGGCACGGCGCGCACCCGCGCGAAAAAAAGCGGGCTGCCAGCCCTGCATGGCCGGCAGCCCCAACACCTCGGAGATCGGAAAGCCCGCGGGCAGTGCTCAGAAGCTGTGGCGCAAGCCCACGTCGAAGCCGCTGGAGCTGCCGTTGGCCGCCGGGCTGCCCGCGCCCTGGGTGACCGTGGCGAACGCACCGCCACGGTTGTTCAAGCGTGCATAGGTGGTGTACAGCGCCGTGCGTTTGGACAGGTTGTGCACATAGCCCAGTGCCAGCTTGCGCGCGCGGTTGTCGGACGCGGCAAACTCCTGCCGGTACTGCGAGTACGACACCCGCACCTCGCCCACGCCCACGGGCACCAGGGCACCGGCGAGCCAGCCATGCCCGTCGGCACGCAGCGCCGGGCCGCCTGCCACGGCACTGGCAGAGCCCGTGTCGCGGGTGACCTGGCCCATGAGCCGCGCCACGCCCAGGTCCCACTGCGCGCCGATGTTGGCCTGCCGTATATCGCCCAGCGCCCCGGCGCGCTGGGTGCGGCCCAGGGCCAGCGCCACGTTCACAGGCCCGCTGGCGTACCCAAAGCGCGCCCCGATGCCCGTGCCGTCGCTGGCGGTGCCGCCCGCGGCATTGCTGGCGTTCTCGCCGCGGTAGTGCATCACCTGGCCATAGAAGCCACCCAGGTTGCCCGGCAGCAGGTAGCCGATGCTGTTGGAGGCCCGCGCCGCGGTGAAGGGCGCGCCCGTGACGATGCTGCCGAAGGTCAGCGTGGCGCCCACGCCCACGTTGCCATACGGGTCGAAGATGGTCAGGTTCCAGAACTGCGGCGTGTAGTCGCGGCCCAGGCGCACCTCGCCCCAGGGGCCCGCCAGGCTCACGGTGGAGCGGCGGTTGAAGGTCAGCCCCTGCCCGCCTGCAGCCGCCGGGGCCGCGCCCGAAGCCTGGTTGTTGCTGTTGGTGGCCAGGCCGGTGCCATCGTCGTTGTTCAGGCCCGCCTCGAGCCAGAACGATGCGGACAGGCCGCCGCCCAGGTCCTCCACGCCGCGAAAGCCCAGGCGCGAGTTGCTGAAGCCCGAATTGGTCAGCCGGCTGACGCTGGCGCCACCCGTGTTCGAGATGTGCTGCAGCGTGGCGTCGACCACGCCGAACAGGGTCACGGACGATTGCGCCGCTGCCGTGCCAGCCACGGCCCATACGGCCAACAGGGTTGCTGTCTTCTTCATGGGATTGTCTCCATCCATCCAGTTGGTTTGCTTGGTTGCTTGGTTGCTTGCTTCAGGCATGCGGCGGCCAGGCACCGGGCAAGCCGGGCACCAGGAAGCGCATGCAGGAACTGCTGGGCCCCGCCCCTGATTCATGGGCGGCGTGGGCGCACGCTCCCGCCGCCGGCGGACGGCCAGCGGTCACGGGGCTGTGGTGGTCAGGGTGCGGCCGGTGTTCAGCCGGTGTGCTGCCGCGGCGGGTTCAGAACATGCCGTTCTGGTTGGCGGCGGTCTCGGGCACGGGCTGCATCACGTCCCAGTGCTCGACGATCTTTCCCTGGTGCACGCGGAAGATGTCCACCAGGGCCATGCCCCGGTCGTCGGGCCCGCCGCGCTGCGCATGGGAGTGCAGCACCACCAGGTCGCCCTGGGCAACCACGCGCTTGACGGTGGAGCGTGCCTGCGGCGCGCTGCGCTGCAGCTCGCGCACAAAGCCCTGCAGCGGCGCCAGGCCCGTGGGCACACGCGGGTTGTGCTGGATGTAGTCCCCGGCCACGTAGCGGGCCGCGGCATCGGCATTCTTGCCGTTGAGCACCACCTCGTAGAACTCAAGCACCAGCCGGGTGTTGGCCTGCTCCACCGATGGGGCCGGCGCGCCGGGCCCCGGCGACGAGCAGCCCACCACCAACAGGGCCGCAGCCCACAACGCAAACAGTTTTTTCATGGTCGGTTTCCTTTTCTGCATGGCATCAAAAACGGGGGTGCGCATCGGCTTTCACGACCTGGTTGCGCAGCGTGCCCAGGCCCTCGATCTCGGCTTCCACCACATCGCCCACCTGCAGCAGGCGCTCGGGGAACCTGCGGTGAAAGCCGGCGCCGCCGCCCGGCGTGCCGGTGGTGATCACGTCCCCGCATTCGAGCCCCAGCCGGGACCAGTACGCAAAGATCTGGCCGCAGCTGAACAGCATGCTGCGCGTGGAATCGCTTTGCCGCACCTGGCCGTTGACGCGCAGGCCGATGCGCAGGTTGCCGGGGTCGGCGATCTCGTCGCGCGTGACCAAAAATGGCCCCATCGGGCAGGCCGACTCGAAGTTCTTGCCCGCGAACACGATGCCCGAGGCCTTCTCCTCCAGGATCACGTCGCGCATGCTCAGGTCGTTGACGATGGTGAAGCCGGCCACGCAGTCGAGCCAGTCCTCGGCGGCCACGTCGCGGCAGTTGCGGCCCACCACCATCGACAGCTCGACCTCGTAGTCGAGCTCGTGGCCGAAGCCGGGGTAGACGATGGGCTGGTCCGAGCCCACCACCGCGGTCGACATCTTGAGGAAGGCCGGCGGGTAGCTGGGCAGCTCGGTGATGGCGCCGGTGTCGCGCCCCTCCTCGATGTGCGCGCGGTAGTTGGCCCCGATGGCCACCACCTTGCCCGGCCGCGGGATGGGTGCCAGCAGGGTCACGCTGCCACGCCCATGCAGCACACCGCACTCCAGCAGCTGCTGCACGCCACCGGCGCCCCTGCCCAGCCAGTGCCGGACCTGGTCGAACGCGCGCTGGCATGCGGCCATGGCCGTGGCACCGCCGGCCAGCAGGGTCTTCATGTCGTGCGTGATGAGCGCCGTGGCCGTGGCGGCCGCGCCGGGCTCGCGGTCTACCTGCGAGAGCACCTGGGTATAGGCGCGCACGGCATCGACCAGGTAGGCGCCACCGGCATGCTCCAGGTAGATGCCGATGCGCGGCTCGCGCCGGCCGGCGGGAAGGTAGGTGGCCAGTTTCATGGGATGGATTTCCTCTTGTCGTGTTCGATCTGCCGCACGAGCTGCACGGCGCGTTCGCGCGCCGCGGTCTGGTCCAGGGTGGCGCCAATGCGCGCGCTGGCGGCTTCCGAGATGCGGGGCCCGGCCACCGCCACGGAGGTGACGCCCGCCACGTCCAGCAGCGCGGGCTCCACGGTGCCGGCGGTGGTCACGGGGCGGTAGTCGCAGCCCGCGCACATGCCGGTGTAGCGCACGGTGACCCGGCCGTCGCCGGCCACGCCGACGAGCTCGATCTCGCCGGCATGGGAGCGCACCAGCACGTTGACCGATGCGATGCGCGTGGCGAGGGCCTGGGTGTCGATGGCAGCGGTGGCCATGTCAGCGCCCCAGGGCATCGAACTCGACCCGCTTGGCAGCGATGTCCACGCCCATCAGCCGCGCGAAGTTCTCGCCCAGGATGGCGCGCTTGTCCTCGTGCGTGATCTCTGGGTAGCCGTAGCCGTCGCGCAGGTCGTCGGGGATCTGCATGCCCATGAAGGCGTCCAGGTAGGGCTTGGGGCCGCCGGCCAGCGCCGCCTCGGAGCCCCACAGCAGCTTGCCCGCACCGCCCACTTGCAGCAGCCGCCCGATATGGTGCTGCACGCGCCGCGGCGCGATGCGGTACATCGCCATGTAGCCGGCCAGCGACAGGTAGACGTTGGGAAAGCGCGCGGTGATGGACACCATCTCGTCGAAGTACGGCAGCGCGAAGTGGTGCACGATGAAATCCATGTCCGCGAAGTCGCGCATGGGGGCCTGCAGGTCGATGGGGCTCAGGTACTCCATGTTCTGCAGGCCGTGCGGGTTGCCCTTGTGGAACTGGATCACCTTGATGCCCAGCTCGCGCGCACGCTCGTACAGCGGGTAGGCAATCTTCTCGTCGTCGCAGCGCCAGCACTGGCGCGTGTTGACATGGCCGTTGTAGAACTTGAGCGAGCGCGCGCCCAGTTCCTTGACCTGGTACTCCATCTGCTCCAGCGCGGCCGACAGGCCCTGGTAGGCCGGGTCCACGCCGCCGCACAGCAACACGCGCCCGGGGTGGGCCTGTGCCATCGCGTGCTGCGATTTCACCGGCGCATACCAGTCCTTGAACCAGTCGAACATGGGCACCACCTGGGCCATGGCCATGTCGGTCGGGGCCTTCTTGAACACCAGGTCGTACATGTCGTCCACGCCCCAGCGCCGGCCCCAGTCGAAGGCCTTGTCCTCGTGCAGGGGGTAGCCCGTCCAGCGCAGGCGGGCGACCTCTTCCAGCGTGTGGTCGCGCGCCTCCTGCGCGTCGGCCACGTCCTGGCGCACGTTGGCGTTGGACAGGTCGTACAGGTGGATGACGTTGTCGAAAATGAAGCAGTCTTCAATCATGGGTCGGTTCTCGTGGTGGCGCGGGGATCAGTCGGGCTTGACGCCGGTGCGGCGCACCAGCGCCGCCAGGCGCGTGGTGTCTTCCTGCACGCGCAGCTGGAACTGCTCGGGCGTGGTGTGGATGGGCACGAAGCCCAGCTCGGCCGAGCGTGTCCTGAACTGCTCGGTGGAGATGATCTGGTCGATCTCGCGTGACAGGCGGGCGACGATGGCCTTGCTCACGCCGGCCGGCGCGAACACGCCGAACCAGACCTTGAGCTCGTCGACCAGGTCCACGCCCTGCTCCCTGGCCGTGGGTGTCTTGGGTAGCAGCGCGTAGCGCTGGGTGCCCGACACCGCCAGCGCACGCACGCGGCCGGCCTTGTCCAGCGGCACGGCATCGAAGCCCGAGGTGATGATGGTGGTGACCTGGCCGCCCAGCAGGTCCTGGATCGCCGGGGCCGTGCCCTTGTAGGGGATGTGCGTGAACTCCACGCCCGAGCCGCTGGCCAGCAGCGCGCCCATGATGTGCGACGCCGAACCCGAGCCGGGCGTGCCATAGGCCACCGAGCCGGGCTTGTCGGCCGCCATCTTCACCAGGTCCTTGTAGCCATTGATGGGGGAGTCGGCCTTGACCAGCAGGACCAGCGGCATCTCGGCCACGATGGCGATGGGCAGCAGGTCTTTTTGCGGGTCGTAGCCCAGCCGGGCGTGGTAGTTGGGCGCCAGCGCCACGGCATCGCTGCTGCCCACGCCGAGCGAGTAGCCATCCGCCTCGGCCTTGCTCAGCAGGTTCAGGCCGATGGTGCCACCGGCCCCGGCGCGGTAGTCGAAGTACAGCGGCTGGCCCAGCCGCGCGGCCAGCGGCTCGGTGACCAGGCGGAACACCGCGTCCCCCCCACCCCCTGCTGCATACGGCACCACCAGCCGCACGGGCTTGGTGGGATAGGCCTTGGCATCCGGGGCCTGCGCCCAGCTGCCCGGCAGGGCCGACAGGCCGATGGCCAGGGCGGCCACGTGGATCATCCATTTCATCGCTTGTCTCCTTGAGGGCTTGCTGCCCCTGTTCCCGGACCATGCAAATTGGTTCGATGTAAAACTAGTTTAGGTGTGATATGGTTCGACGTCAAACCAATTTGCCCTGGGGTTTACCCGCGGCAGGTTCTGCCGAAACCCAGGAGACTCCGCAACCGATGAGTGCCAGCCAAGCCCCCCACGATGCAGACGCCCTCGATAGCGATGGCAAGGGCGCGATGCGCATGGGCGTCCTGCCCACCCTGGTGGGCAGGCAGCTGCGCATCGCCTACCTGCGGACCTTCAAGGACTTTTCGATGGAGGTGGAGGGCACCAGCCTCAGCCCGGGCAGCTTCGAGATCCTGGAGCTGCTCAGCTGCAACCCGGGCCTGAGCCACTCGCGCCTGGCCAGCGCCATCGGCCTGGAAAAGTCCAGCCTGGTGCCCGCCATCGTGCGGCTGGAGGAGATGGCCCTGGTCAAGCGCAAGCAGTCCGCCACGGACAAGCGCTCCAACGAGCTGCGCATCACCCCCAAGGGCGAGCGCGTGCTGGCCCAGCTGCGCAGCTACGTGGTGCAGCGCGAGTCGGAGATCACCGCCGGCATGACCCGCGCCGAGGTCGACACGCTCAACCGGCTGCTGACCCGCATGGCGGGGATCAACGGGTAGGCCCAGGCGGCTGCCGCTGCCCATTTGCCGTTGGAAATGCGGGCACCCGGGCCCACAATGCAGGGCCCGCAAAACCCGCTCCCCCTGTGCCCAACTTCTACCTACTTTTCGGCGTGATCGCGGTCGCTGCAGCGATCCTGTGGGCTTCCCGCCAGGGCAAGGAGCCTGCTCCACCCACCCATGCCGCCGCCGACCAGGCGCCGCATCCGCTGGCCTGGATCGGCTTTTCCCTGCTGGGCACCGGTCTCCTCGCCGCAGGGGTGGTGATGTGTTTCCACCCTGGGGAGCCATCCATGAATGCGAAATGGATCTCCGCCGCCATGTACGTCGCCTACTGGCTGATGGGCGACTACGGCCCGGCCATCGCCTTCACCGGCCTGGGTGTCGCCTGCCTGGTCAAGGCCTACCCCCTGGTGCGGGACCTCTGAGGGCGCAGCGCCCGCCGGCCCCGCTCAGCGCACCGTGAGCACGATCTTGCCGCGGATGTGCCCGCGCGCCGCGCGCTCGTGCGCGCTGCGCGCATCGGCCAGTGCAAACGTGCTGTCGATGGCCACGCGCACCGTGCCCGCGTCGAGCAGGCGAGCCAGCTGCCCGAGCTGCGCCCCGCTGGAGCGCACCTGCGTGGCCGACACCGTGAAGCCCTGCCGCGCAGCGTCCTCGGCACCGCCGTAGCCCAGCGGGAACACGGGGTACAGCGCCCCGCCGGGTTGGAGCGTCTGCAGAAAGCGGCCGGTGGTGGGCCCGCCCAGGGTGTCCAGCACCAGGTCGACCCCGCGCGCCACATCCTCGGGCGCGTGCCGGGTGTAGTCGATGAAGCCATCGGCGCCGATGCCGCGCAAGAAGGCCTCGTGCCCACCCGACGCCACCGCGATGACCTGCGCCGCCCCCTGCTGCCTGGCCACCTGCACTGCCAGGTGCCCCACCCCACCGGCCGCGCCGTTGACGAGCACGGTCTTGCCGGCCAGCGGCACCGGCTGGTGCCTGTGCGGCTGCAGCGGGTTGGGATGGTCGTGCCCCAGCGCCACCAGGAACTGCCACGCCGTGAGCAGCGCCATGGGCACCGCGGCGGCCTGCACGTGGCCGATGCCGGCGGGCTTGCGCGCCAGGTCGGTGGCAGGTGCCGCCACGTACTCGGCATAGGCCGCGCTCTCGCCATAGCTCGGAAAGCGCAGCATGCCGAAGACTTCGTCGCCCACGGCCAGGCCCTGCACGCCCGGCCCCACGGCCTCGACCGTGCCCGAGACGTCCGTGCCCGGAATGGTGGGCAGCGCGATGGCGGGCTGCCACTCGGGCGGCAGCATGCGGTAGCCCTCGCGCAGGTACCAGTCCGGCGGGTTGATGCCCACCGCGTGCACGCGCACCAGCACCTCGCCGGCCTTCGGCGTGGGCCTGGGCGCGTCCTCGCAGCGCAGCACCTCGGGGCCGCCAAATGCGTGCAGCCGGACCGCTTTCATCGTTGCTGTCGTCGCCATTGCCATCTCCTGAATCAAAAAAACAGGTGGGCAGTGTCGATCTTCTCCCTCTGCTTGATAATCACTTGGTAAATCACTTGTTTTATGCCATGACGGAACCAATCAGCCTGGAACGCCTGACCGGCATCGTTGCGTTCGCCCGCGCGGCCTCGCAAGGCAGCTTCACCGCGGCGGCGCGCTCGCTGTCGGTGTCGCCATCGGCCGTGAGCAAGACCATCCAGCGGCTGGAGCAGCAACTGGGCCTGTGCCTGTTCACCCGCACAACCCGCTCGCTGGTGCTCACGCCCGAGGGCCGCGAGCTGCACGAGCGCGCGCTGCACCTGCTGCGCGCCGCCGAGGACGTGGTGCAGTCCGCCGCCGCCGTGCGGGCCGAACCCTCCGGCACGCTCAAGGTGGCGGCGCCGCTGCCCATCGGCACGCGCCTGCTGGCACCCGCCCTGCCGGAGTTTCGCCGCCGCTACCCCCAGGTGCAGGTGGACCTGCGGCTTGCGGACCGCTTCGTCGACCTGGTGCAGGAAGGCATCGACGTGGCCATCCGCATCGGCGAGCTGGCCGATTCGAACCTGATCTCGCGCGGCCTCACGCAGGCCCGCGTCAGCGCATTCGCGTCACCCGCCTACCTGGCCGACCACGGCACACCGCGCCGGCCCGAGGACCTGAAGGACCACGACTGTGTGAACTTCCGCTACCAGGCCTCGGGCCAGTTGATGCGCTGGGTGTTCGAAGTGGGCAGCCGCACGGTGGAGTTCACACCCGACGCGGCCATCGTGGTGGACGTGAGCGATGCGGTGGTGGAGGCCATCGCCGCCGGGGGCGGCGTCGGCATGTCGGCATCGTTCATTGCCGCACCATATGTGGAGCGTGGCCTGCTCGTGCCCGTGCTGCAGGACTTCGCGACCCACATGCCCCCCATCACCGCCGTCTGGCCCGAGAGCCGGCGCGCCAGCCCCAACGTCAAGGCCTTCATCGGGTTTCTGCAAGAGCTGTTCCCGTCGCCAGCGCCGTGGGATGCGGTGATTGCCGAGGGGGCGGCGCGGCACGCCCGGTGACCGGGCACACCCGGGGCTTCAACCCGCCCCCAGCGCCTGTGACAAAAACTCCGCCGTCGCCCGCACCCGCGCCGTGCGCTGCAGGTCGGGGTGCATCACCAGCCAGACCTCGTGGTCGCTGGCGCGCCGCCGCTCGGGCCAGATGCGCACCAGGCGCTCGCGCTCGCCCAGGTGCACCGGCATCTCGCCCAGGCCGATACCGGCGGCCACCGCCTTGCGCACCAGCAGGCCGGAGTTGACCGCCATGGCGATGCGCGCCTGGCGCGCAGGCACCTCGGCCGCCGTGGGGTAAGGCCGCTGCTCCAGGTAGGGGCCATAGGCCACGAGGTGGTGGCCGCGCAGTTCGTCATCGGGCACGGGCATGCCAAAGCGCTCCAGATACGCCGCGCTGGCGAACAGGCCCACGGGCCAGGAGGCCACGCGGCGCACCACCAGGTCGGGCGCATCGGGCCGCACGTTGCGAAAGGCGATGTCGGCCTGGCGGCGGCTCAGGCTCAGCACCTGGGTGGACACCTCCAGGTCCACGCGGATGCCGGGCCAGCGCTGCTGCAGGCGCTCGATGGCGGGCAGCAGGAAATCGATGGCGATGGAGTCCGAGCTGGTCACCCGCACCAGCCCGGCGTGGCTCTCGTCCTGCCCCTCGATGCGGGTGCGCAGGTCCGTTGCCGCGGCCTCCATGCGCCGCGCGGCGCCCAGCGCCGCCTCGCCCGCGGCGGTGAGCTGGTAGCCGCCCTTGGCGCGCAGGAACAGCGTGGTGCCCAACTCGGCCTCCAGCGCCTGCAGGCGCCGGCCCACGGTGGCCTGGTCCACGCCCAGGCTGCGGGCGGCGGCGCGCAATGAGGGGCTGCGGGTCAGGGCCAGAAAGATGCGCGTGTCGTCCCAGTTCATATGATGCAATTTTGCATCACATCAACGCAAAAATGCTGCATTTCACAGGCGCATTCGTACCCTAAGCTCTGGACCATCCCTGGATCGGAAAAAAAGGACCCCAAGCATGCAAGCCATTGTTTTCGATGAATTCGGCGGCCCCGAAGTGCTCGTGGCGCGCGAGATCGCCCGCCCCGAAGTGCGCCCGCACGACCTGCTGGTGCACAACGCCGCCATCGGCGTGAACCGCGCCGACCTCTCGCACCGCAAGGGCGCCTATGGCCGCGCCTACTTCGGCGACTCGGACCTGATGGGCCTGGAGATCGCCGGCACCGTGGCCGAGGTCGGGCCCGAGGTGCAGGGCTTTGCCGTGGGCGACCGCGTCATGGGCATCGTGGGCGGCGGCGCGTATGCGGAGTATTCACGCATCGACCACCGCATGGCCATGCGCGTGCCAGACAACCTCTCGCTCACCGAGGCCGGCGCCATCGCCGAGGTGTTCGTCACCGCGCACGAGGCCCTGTTCCACCTGGCGCGGCTGCAGGCGGGCGAATCCGTGCTCATCCACGCGGCCGCGGGCGGCGTGGGCTCGGCCGCCGTGCAACTGGCCCATGCCGCAAGGGCGCGCGTGTTCGCCACCGCCAGCGCCGACAAGCGCGATGCCGTGCGGGGCTTCGGCGCCGACGTGTTCATCGACTACCGCAGCGAGGACTTCCAGGCCGTGGTGGCCGAGCAGACCGGCGGCAAGGGCGTGGACGTGGTAATCGACTTCATCGGCGGCCCCTACCTGGAACGCAACGTGCGCTCGCTCGCCGTGGGCGGGCGCATGGCGGTCGTGGGCCTGCTGGGCGGCGCCACCGAGGGCGCACAACTGCCCATCGACGTGCTGCTCTACCGCCACCTGCAGATCTACGGCACGGTGATGAAATCGCGCCCGCCCGAGGTCAAGCAGGCCATGACGCAGCGCTTTGCCCAGCGCTGGATGGGCGCGCTGGCCGACGGCACGCTGCGGCCGGTGATCGACAGCACCTACCCGCTGGCGGACGCGGCCGGCGCGCACCGGCGCATGGAGACGGGGGTGAGTGTGGGGAAGATTCTGCTCCTGCCCGATTCACACCGCCCCTGACCGCCCCTCCCACCGCAAGCGCTTAGCGCATCACCAGCCCACCATCGACGAACAGCACCTGCCCGGTCATGAACCCGCTCCAGTCCGATGCCAGGAACAGCACGGGCCCGGCGATGTCTTCGGGCCGGGCGATGCGCCGCAGCGGCGTGGCGGCCATCAGCGATTCGCGGAAAGACTCCTTCGTGGATTCGCTGGCCTGCGTGGGGTAGACGAGGCCGGGCGCCACGCAGTTCACGCGGATGCCCAAAGGCCCGAACTCGGTGGCCAGGTTGCGGCTGAAGGCCACCAACGAGGCCTTGGCCGTGGTGTAGTCGTGGTAGGCCACGACCGGGTGTTCGACCAGGTTGCTGGCGATGTTGACGATGGCACCCTGCGCCCGCTGGCGCATCTGCGGCAGCACCGCGCGGCACACGTTGAAGGCGCCGCCCACCGCGCCGTCGAACTGCGCCTGGTAGTCGCTCCATTGCAGGTCGTCGAACAGCGTGCGGCGCTGGGGGTCGAAGGCATAGGGCCGAAAGGCGTTGTTCACCACGATGTCGATGGGCCCAAGCTCGCGCACCACCGCGTCGACCATGGCCTGCACCGCTGGCGCCGACCCTACGTCGGCCTTGGCGGCCCAGGCATCGCCGCCGGCGGCCTGGCAGGCCGCCACGGTGTCGGCGGCTGCCGCGTCATTGCTCAGGTGGTTGATGGCGACCGTCGCCCCTTCCTGCGCAAACGCCTTGGCGATCGCGGCACCGATGCCGCGGCTGGCGCCGGTGACCAGCACCACCTTGCCCTGGAACTTCATGGCTTGCTCTCCTCTTATGGCAACAAGCTGGTGTCCACCACGTCGGCCACCTTGATCTGGCGCTGCACCAGGCCCAGCGCGCGGTAGGCGTCGGCTGCCTTCTGCAGCGAGTCGAGGTTGAAGGCGCCCAGCTTGCCGGACGCGGACGGGGTCGACGAGGCATTGCGCAGGCGGATCACCTCCAGGTTGATGTCGCGCTGCGTGCCGTCGATGGCGTGCTTGACGGCCAGGGTCGCGGCCTCTTCGGGGTTGGCGATCATCCAGGCCGCGCTGTCGCGGTAGCCCTTGAGGAAGGCCCGGAGCAGTTCCTTCTTCTCCTGGTAGCCCTCCTGGCGCACCACGAACAGGTCGCTCGATACGTTCAGGTAGTCGCGCACCTGCATCACGTTGACCTCGCCCAGGCCCTTGCGCTGCCCCACCACCAGGCCGGTATCGGTCGCGGCCGTGGCGTCGACCTGGCCCTGCAGCAGCGGCGCGAAGTTGAGCAGGCCGGTGACGACGATGGTCACGTCCGACTCCTTGAGCCCCGCCTGGTGCAGCATCACCAGCAGGTTCTGGCGCGTGCCGCTGGCCAGGCTGTACACGCCGATCTTCTTGCCCTTCAGGTCCGCTGGCTTGTGGATGTTGGCGGACTTGAGCGAGACCACGTTGAACACGTTCTGCGGGTAGATGTCGTAGATGGCCGTGAGCTTTTCGCCCTTGTCCAGCGCAGTGAAGAAGGAGCCGGGGTCCGTGAAGGCCACATCGGCCTGGCCGCTGAGCATGTTGCGGATGGCATCGCCGCCGCCCGCGCCGGGTGCGTAGCCCAGCTCGACGCCCTGGGCCTTGAAGAAGCCCTTGTCCGGCTCGGCCAGCAGGTTGGTGATTTCGCTGATGGGCTTGCTCCAGCCGCCGACGGTGATCTTGCCCTTGGACTGCGCAGTGGCCAGGCCGGCGAAGGGCAAGGCGGCGAGGCCTGTGGCGGCGCCAAGCACGGTGCGACGGGAGAGGGGCATGGGGTGGGTGAAGCGGTTCATGGCAATCAAGGGTTGTCGAGGTAAGGGGTCAGAAGCCGGCGCTCCAGCAGCAGCGTGGCCTGGTAGAGCACCAGCCCGATGAGGGCGATGAGAAAGAGCGCGGCGAACATCAGGGCGGTGTCCATCATTCCCTGCGAGGCGATGACCACGGCGCCCAGGCCCTGGCTGGCACCGATGAATTCGCCGACGACGGCGCCGACCAGCGCCAGCACCACGGCCATGCGCAGGCCGGCCAGGATGGAGGGCAGCCCCACCGGCAGCTTGAGCCGCAGCAGCGTCTGCCAGCGCGTGGCACCCAGCATGCGAAACAGCTGCAGGCGCTGCGGGTCCACGTGCTTGAGGCCCGTCAGCGTGTTCTCCATCAGCGGAAAAAAGCAGATCAGCCCCGTGATCAGCGCCGTGGGCGCAATGCCAAAGCCGAACCACAGCACGAACAGCGGCGCCAGCGCCAGCTTGGGCACTACCTGGCTGACCACCACATAGGGCCGGAACACGCGCTCCAGCAGGGCCGATTCGGCCAGGGCCATGCCCATCAGCAGGCCGGCCACGCTGCCGCCTGCCAGCCCCAGCAGCAGCGCCGACAGGGTGGCCCGCACATGGGGCCAGAAGTAGCCGGTGGCCACGCCGTTCCACAGCGCGGCGGCCACAGAGGACGGCGCGGGCAGCACCAGCGCCGACAGCCCGGAGCGGCGCACCGTGAGCTCCCACGCCGCCAGCAGCATGAGCAGCAGCGCAGCGGAGAGGAGCCGGGTTTGCAAGGTCGTCAGCTTCATGCGGCGACCCCGTCCATGCTTCTTCGCACCCAGCCGCACAAGCGGTTGAAAGGCACCTCGTCGCGCATGGCCTGCTGGCGCGGGCCCGGCAGGTCGACGCGGATGTCGTCCACGATGCGGCCGGCATGCATCACGGCAATGCGGTCGCCCAGGTACACCGCCTCGCGGATGTCGTGCGTGACGAACAGCACCGTAGTGCCGTGCTGGCGGCAGGTGCGCAGCAGGTCGTCCTGCAGCTCGGCACGGGTGATGGCGTCGAGCGCGGCAAAGGGCTCGTCGAGCAGCAGCAGCGCGGGCTCCAGCACCAGCGCGCGCGCCAGCGCCACGCGGCTTTGCTGCCCGCCAGAGAGCTGCCGCGGGTAGTGCTGCGCATGCGTGGCCAGGCCCAGCTGGTCGAGCAGCGCCCGCGCCCGCGCCACATCGGCCGCACCCGGGCGGCGCTGCAGGGACACGGGCAGCAGCACGTTGTCGATGGCGCTTTTCCAGTCGAGCAAGGTCGGCGCCTGGAACATGAAGCCCAGCTGCGGCCCGGGCGACAGCAGTTCCTGCCCCTGCAACAGCACGCGGCCCGACTGCGGCCGCAGCAGGCCCGCGGCCAGTTGCAGCAGCGTGGTCTTGCCGCAGCCGCTGCGGCCCACCAGGCAGTGGATTTCGCCGGCCTGCATGTGCCAGTCGATGCCATCCACCACCGGCGGCCGGCCGGGGTAGGTGAAGACCAGCTGCTCCATCGCAAGAAAGCTCATGGCCGGCCCTCAGTCTGCATAAGGGGCAAACGGCTCGGCCGCCAGCTCGGCGGACTGCTCGATCTCGGTCATGCGCACCAGGTCGAGCAGGTTGAAGCGGCCGTCGTGGTGCCAGCCCGCCTCGGGCGCGCTCATCGAGCCAACGGCGCTGATGCGCGTGACGCCCGCGGCGCCCAGCAGCCCGGCCAGGCGGAACAGCTCTGCTGGCGCAGCCGCCACCCCGGCGGTCTGCAGAAAGCGGCTGTGCGGCGCCACCAGGGGCACCACCTCATCGAGCGCATCCACGCCCACCACCTGGATGGTGCGCTGCGTGGCGGTGGGCGCCAGGGGCTGGGGCGTATCGCTGCAGGCCACGCTCCACGCGGCCTGGGGCGAGCCAATCAGTCGATCGGTGGATTCCGTCGCCGAGGCAGACAGCGCCGTCCACTCCACGCCCTGCTGCCATTTGGCCACGGCGGCCGAGTCCTCCACAGAAAGCGGCCTGCGCGGAAAGCGCCGCTGCAGATTGGCCAGCTCGCCCGCCAGGTAGTCGGCAAACACGCGCGGCGACACCGCCCCGCCGCGCTGAACATAGAACACATGCGGCGAATAGCAGCCCTGCTGGTCGTAGCGCATCACGTCCCACGCGGCCAGCCGCGCCAGGGCGGGGGCCTTGTGCGTATCGAGCGCGGTGGCGCTGATAACGCCAAAACCCAGCTTGTGCCCGTGGGGCAAAAAGCGCGTGGTCACCGGCAGGCGCTGGCGGATCGCGTCCAGCGCCTCGTTGCCGCCATAGGCCAGCACCGTGTCGGCCTGGGCGTAGAGCGCCGAGGCCCCCTCCTCCCCCGCACCGCGCCACCAGACGACGGCCAGGCAGTCGGCAATCGGCGGGTGCACCTCGGCCAGCAGGCGCGCGAACCAGCCCGCGAACAGGGGCTCGGCACTGGGCAGCTTGCCGATGTTGCCGGCCTTGACCAAGAGGCCGCAGACCAGGCTCCACAGCGCCAGCGCGGGCACGTTGCCAGCCCAGTTGTGCACCAGCAGGTCGGGGCCGAAGGCGCGCACCGCGCCGCCCTTGGGCGTGGGCTGAAAGCCGTCGAGCAGCTGGGGGTTGGCAAAATCCTCGGCCACAAAGCGGTGCAGCTGCGCCGCGCGGAAGGTCTTGAAGAAGCCCGTGAGCCCCAGCCGCACCATGTCGCTGTCATAGCCGCTGACCAGGGGCAGGTAGGCTTCGGCCTGCTGGCGGTAGGGGTCGCTGCGGTCCAGCAGGCGGGCAATAGCCTGGTCGATGACGGCAATGATCTGCGACACCGCCATGGTCTTGAGGTGCCGTGCGCTGGCCTGGCGCACGCGCGCGGCCAGCGCATCCATCTGCGCGGCGGACAGCACCGGCACTTCGACATCGAGCGCCTGGCCGCCCTGCGCAAAGCGCAGCACCTGCCAGTCGACCTCGCTGGCATCAAGCCCCGGCAGGTAGCCTGCCTGGATGCGCGGGATGCTCATGCCGCAGTGGCCCGCACGAACTCTTCGACCGCGAGCGAGCAGCCCTTGGCCTCCACGCCTTCGGCGCGGCCCAGCAGCAGGAAACCGCCCTCGGCGTCCAGGCCGACGTCTTCCGTGAGGATGGTGGTGACCGAATTGAAGTTGGCCAGGTCGCAGTGCACCAGGATGCCGCGCTCGCCGGCAGGCACCGTGTGCCCCGTGACCGGGTCCACCAGGCGCGAGCGGATCCAGTGCGGGCCCGACTTGACCGAGGGCACCGATGCATTGCCATCGTCGTAGAACTGCGTGCTCAGCTCCGTCATGCCGTACATGTTGATGCAGTGCGTGCGCGGCACGCCCAGCGCCTGCGACAGCTCGTTGTAGAAGGCGTCGAGCGGCAGCTCGCGCGACTGGCCCTTGTAGCCGCCGGTGTCCAGGATGCGGCTGCCCGGCGGCAAGCGGAAGCTCTTGCCCTGCTGGCGCAAGGCGTCGATCACGTGCACGAAGCTGAAGCTCGCGCCCAGCAGTGCGTAGGGCTCGCCGCTGCGCTCGGCCGCTTCCAGGGCGGCCCACAGCCCGTCGAGGTCCATGCCCTGCGGTGTGATGAAGGTCTGGCTGGCGCCCGTGCCGAAAGCCGACTTGGCCAAATCAAGGTAGTGCGCCAGCGAAGAGTTCGGCATGGCCACCTCGTCGGGGAACAGAATGCCCATGGGCATGCGCTCGGTGCCCTGCATGAAGCGCTGCGCAAAATTGCGCGCCATCGACAGGTCGTACACATCGAGCAGCGGGTGGAAGTGCTGCCCGCGCGTGTTGCCGCCGCGCGTGGTGCCGCTGGTCATGAAGATGCGGTCGGTAGCGGCCGGCGGCGCGCAGCGCAGCGGCAGGGCCTTGAAGGCATCGATGGGCACGGCGGGGATGTCGCTCCACGTCTTCACGCTGCGGGCGTTGACGCCCCGCAGCCGGCAAAAGCGCTGGAACGGTTCATTGGCCGCGAGCTGGTGCGCAAACAGGCGCAGTGCCATCTGGTCGAACTGCGCGTCCGTGCAGCCATCCATCGCAATGAAATCGAGGAGGTCCGCCACCAGCGGTGTGGCCTTGTCCATGGGCATCCTTTGGGTCTATCTTTGACAGGATGCTCCGAGGCCACCCGCTCCATGGCGCCGGGCAGCGCAGCCAAGCGCTCCCATGCCGGGGGGGGTGACAGCTCTTCTTCCGCCGGAATTACCCGGTTCAAGTTCTCGGGTGTGGATCTCAGCACTTGCGTGCACCCCGGAGCGTTGGGGCGGATTTTAACCTGCCGCTGAAAACCGGGCCGTTCGGGGCCACGGGTATTCTTGCAGCGCAGGAAATTTTTTCGAATCCTGTCGATTCCCGGTCGCCCGCTTCGTCGTAGTGGCAGCAACCTCAACCCACCTGTAAAAGGACTGCGCCATGAAATACCTCGGCCTTGCCTACTTCGCCCCTGAAAAATTCGCCGCCATGGCGCCCGCCGACGTGCAGGCCCTGGTGAGCCAGTGCCCTGCCCTCGACGAGAAGATGCGCGCCACCGGCAAGGTGCTGGTGTCCGCCTCGCTGGGCGACGCCGAGAACTGGGTCTCGCTACGCCCGCGTGGCGGCAAGGCGCAGATCAGCGACGGGCCCTACACCGAGTCCAAGGAGATGGTGGGCGGCCTGTTCATCATCGAGGCGGACAGCCGCGAGGAGGCCGTGCGCCTGGCGTCCATGCACCCGGCGGCCACGCTGGGCGAGGCGGGCGGCTGGGGCGTAGAGTTGATTCCCATGGATTTCTTCCTCGAAACAAGCTGAGCCATCAAGGCTGTCCCGGCCTTCGGCCGGCAGCCGCGGTGCACATCACGCACGCTCAACCTCGCCACAGCGGGCAGATTCATGGCCCCTGCTGTTCCAGCGGCACGGGCAACCCTTCCACTGCATTCGATACTGACCGCACGGCCCCACCCCGGCGAGTGCACACCCATTGGAGCGAAGCAAAGCCATGCTCCCACGCCGCGAATTGCAATTACATTCAGTCACTTGCGCTGAGCCAGCGTTTTGCCTTCGAACATGGGAGCACGATGAAGAAAATTGCAATCGCCGCAGCCTGTCTGCTCGCACTGTCCGCCTATGCCCAGAAGAAGCCGGCATGGCCGAAGGAGCCCACTGCCGTTTTCGGGGTGCCTCTTGGTGCGAAGCTGGAGAACGAACGCATCAGCGAGTGTGGTGGCACAAAGGCCGACCCGGAAAAAAACCCCGTTGCGGTCTGCTCCATGTCCCGACCAAGCTATGGAGGGGTGCTGATCGCTGGATTCCCTGTGGATGTCTTCAATGATGGCTACATCAATCGCGAAGATGAAGTAGTGAAGGCGGTCATGCTCAATGGCAAGCAAACCAACTATGCAGGCATCAAGGCGCTTCTGGTTGAGCGGTACGGCAAGCCCCAAAAGACAACAGTGGAGAAACTGCAGAACAAGATGGGAGCGGTTTTTTCGTCAGAGGTTTCGTATTGGTTTGGAAGCAAAGTGAACTTGACGCTCCACGAACGCAACGAGACGGTGGACAAGACCACGGCCCTGTTTGTGTACGTTGAGGATGCTGGGAAAAAGGCCGCAGAGCGCGAAAAGGCCCTGAAAGAGTCGGCGTCCAAGATGTGACAGGCCCTGCGTTCGGCGGGCTGCTTTTCGACAGCTTTGCGGCACGCAAACACAATATTTCAGGCCGCCACCAACCGTATCAGCGTGATCTCCGACGGTGCCCCCAGCCGCATCGGCGGCCCCCAGTAACCGGTGCCGCGGCTCACATAGACCCACATGGTCTGCAGCCTGTGCAGCCCGGCGACGAAGGGGTTCTGCAAGGGCACGAACAGGTTCCACGGCCAGAACTGCCCGCCGTGCGTGTGGCCCGACAGCTGCAGCGAGAAGCCCGCCTGCGCGGCGGCCGGCGCACTGCGTGGCTGGTGCGCCAGCAGCACGCGGGTCAGGGCCTCGGGCGGCGCGCCTAGCAGTGCACGCTGCGGATCACTGGCGTGGCTGGCATCGAAGTGCCCCGCCGTGAAATCGGTCACACCGCCCAGCACCAGGGCATCCGCGTCGCCCTGGCCCTCCGTTGGCCGCAGCACTGCATGCTCGTTGAGCAGCACGCGCAGGCCCAGCCGGCGCAGTTCGGCAATCCACGGGCCGGCGCCCGCGTAGTATTCGTGGTTGCCCGTCACCACAAAGCTGCCGTGGCGCGCCTGCAGGTCGGCCAGCGGCGCGATGTGCTCGCGCAGCTCGGGCACGCTGCCGTCCACCAGGTCGCCCGTGATGGCGATGGCATCGGCCTTGAGTTCATTCACGCGGCCCACGATGCGCGCGATGTAGCCGCGCCGGATGGTGGGCCCCACATGCAGGTCGCTCAGCTGCACGATGGTGAAGCCCTGCAGCGCCGCGGGCAGCCCGGCCAGCGGCACATCGATGCGCCGCACACCGGCGGTACGGCGCGCGTTCCAGAACCCGAGCAGGGATGCCAGGGTGGCCAGGGCCACCACCGCTGCCGCACTGTCGGCCCGAGCCGCACCGCCCCCCTCCTGCATCCAGCCGCCGGCCCACGCAGCCACCAGCACCAGGTCCCGCAGCAGCGTGAGCAGGAAGAGCGACGAGAACCAGCCCATGGCCAGCAGGCCCAGCCAGGTCCACGCGGGGTGCGCGGCGCCACGGCGGCCGGAGCGGTGCTGGAAGGGCATCGGCAAGGCGATGGCCGAGAGCAGCAGAGCGACCGCGAGCGCAGGCCCGGCACCGGGCCATGCAGACAGCGCCCCCACCAGGCGCAGGCCGATGTACAGGTGCAGAAGGGTTGTGAGGATGGTCAGCGGGCGCAGCGGCATGGCGGGCAAGGGTGGCGCGGCGGGGCCGCAGACCTCCGCAGATGCGGCCACCTCGCTGAATATCCAGCCCTCGCGCCATGGATGGGCTCCTGATTCGATTTCGTGGGATCAAAGCTGCACCAAGGTGTGCCCGTCTACTGTCAGAACTGACAAACACAGGCGGGCCGTGTGCCAGTCCAATTGCCGGTTGTTCATATTCAACCAGCAAAGGAATGACCATGCGCACCAGCACACAGCGTATTGCCCTGTTCGCCGCCACGGCGATGACACTCGCCCTGGCGGGCTGCGGCGGCGGGGACGACGACAACAGCGGCGGCACGCCCCCCGTCGGTGACGGCTACACGCTCGGCGGCAGCGTCAGCGGGCTGGCCGCGAACGGCCGCCTGGTCCTGCAGAACAACGGCGGCGCCGACCTCGCCGTCAGCGCCAATGGCGGTTTCACCTTTGGCAGCCGCATCGCCACGGGCAGCGCCTATGCGGTGACGGTGAGCAGCCAGCCGGCCGGGCAGACCTGCACCGTGGCCCAGGGCAGCGGCACTGCCAACGGCAACGTGAACAGCGTCGCGGTGCAATGCGGCAACCTGCCGCCCGCGCGCTACACCGTGGGCGGCAACGTTAGCGGCCTGGCCGCGGGCACCAGCCTCACGCTGCAGAACAACGGCGGCGACGACCTGGCCGTGGGCAGCAACGGGGGGTTTACCTTTTCGACGGCACTGGCCGGCGGCGCGGCCTATGCCGTCACCATCCGCACCCAGCCCGCCGGCCAGGGCTGCACGGTGCGCAGCGGCAGCGGCACGGTGGGCAGCACGAATGTCGGCGCGGTAGAAGTGGCCTGCGCCACGAGCGTGGCGCTGCCCGACGGCGACTGGCAGCAGGACCTGTGCAGCCAGGTGCGGCCGAACCAGTGGGGCCGCGGTCTCTGGCGCATTACGCGCGAGAGCGAGACCCGCGTGAACGTGACACTCGGCCTGGTGATGTACAGCGACGCCAGTTGCTCGGGCACGGGCACCCCGGCACCCGGCCCAGCCGGCGGCGGCGGCAGCTTCGTGCTGGCGCGCACCGGCAGCACCGCCACGGCCACCGCCTTCTGGGGCACCTGGACGGCCCCGGCCGCAGTCCCCGTGGTCACGCCCGCGGTCTGGGCACGCAAGGGCGCTTCGCTGTGCATCCTTGCCGACAGCACGCCGTCGGTACTGCCGGACGCAGCCACCGTCGAGCGCACGGCCGACCTTTCGATCGCGGGCAAGGGCTGCTATACGCGGCTGTGAAGGCCCGTTCACGATCTCCCATGGAGATCGTGCCGGGCAGCGCGAGCAGTGCGCCCAGCGCGCCTGAAATCTGCGCCCGTCCCGCACGGGTGGGGCCTGAGAGGCTGAGGCATCGGCGCACAGCAGCGCCGCGTCCTCATGCGGGGTGAAGGCCCGTCGGGGTCTTGGATCACCGGTTTGGGTGACCCGACCGGCCCGCAGAAATCACCCAATCCGATTACATTCAGTCACCGCCATGGCATTGGCTGATTGAATGAACAGGAGACCTGCGTGCGTTTGCTGAAACTGTCCTGCGCAAGCTGTACCGCCCCCCTGGAGGTCGGGGAGGATCTCGGGTACTTTTCGTGCGACTACTGCGGGACCGCGCAGATCATCGAGCGCTCTGGCGTCGCCATCCCGGCACCAAAAGCCGAGACCGACCTGAAGGCCGTGCAGCGCGCAACGGCCCGTACCGCAGCAGAACTGGCCATACCGCGCCTGACCAAAGAACTCACCGAGGCAGAGCTGGCCAGGGCCGGCATCCTCCTGGCTGCCAAGGCGAAGCTGGAAAGCGCCAAGCGGGCCCGCCGCAAGTACGCGCAGATCACCTTTGGCGTGACTTTCCTCCTCGGTCTGCTCACCATCCCTGACATCGATGGAGTCATGGGGACCGTACTTGCATATGCCTGGCTGGCGGCCTTGATTGCTGCTCCGATCTGGGTCTACAAAAGAGCCCGGCTGCCCATGGACAACGGCCGCGAAGCCACGGCAGCCATCGACGCCCGAATCACCCAGATCGAGGAGCACCTGCGGATCAACCGGTCCCTCCTCGACACCTTGCCGGTGTGATGCCCATACCGCACGGTCCAGGGCGCTTTGCAGGATGTATTGAAAAGGCCCTCAGGCCGCAACCAGCCTGATCATCCAGCCCTGTCGCTATGGATGCGCGTTTGCAGAAGCCACCAAGCGGTATTGATAGCCGGGATGGCCCCCGCCATGGCAGCAAATCCTGCTGCCGATTGCCACGGCGCAGCCTTCGCCAACTCCCACGCTGCCAAGCCCAACACACCGACCAGCGCGAGTGCGTTGGCCGCGCCGGCCAGAGCGTGTAGCCGACCCGGAACGCCGCCAAGCGCCGCAGCGCACAGTGCCAGCACAAAAGCCACCGCAGCCAGCTGGTTCACCAGCATGGCTGGGCTATGCCAAGGGCTTCGTAGCAGTGCGACAACCCCTGCGCACAGGCTGAGGCCTAAAAGATTGATGAGCACGAGCACAACGCGAGTGGCTGGGCTCGGCTTGTCCATGCGCAGGGATGACAGCATGGGGCAATTGTGCAGGAGCGAGGTAGCAGCCCGCACTGAGCGGGCGGAAGCGAAAGGGTGCTGACAGCGCGCCAGCGTCCGACTCAGGGCGCAGTGTCTGGCGCGCTCGGGTCCAACGGCTCGTTGGGGCGAGCCGGCTGCTCGGTGCTGGGCGGCAGGTCGCCGGGCGGCCGGGGCAGGTTGTCCGGCACTTGGTGCAGGGGGTGGTCTTTGGGGTCTGTGGCCATCGTGCGCTCCTGTTGAAAGAAACATTGGGCGCCCTGTCGCGGCGCCGGGCCGTAGGAGGTGGGCGTGAAAAAGCCCTGGCGCTGCCGCAATGCCAGTCAGTTAACCCTGACTGGATTTTTTGTTGGAAATTCGGGAGCGCGATTTTTGAAAACCCTGGGAAAGCTGCGCTCGGTGCGACGCGGGGGCAGCACGAAGTGACGGAACCGCTCCAGCAAGGCCGCCAACTACCTGGGCAAGGTGCCGGCTGAACTCAGACGGCCAGGGCGAACCGCTCATCCTCTGCCGCATGCACCCAACCGATGCAAGCCAGGGCCACCACGCGAGGAACGGGCTTTTCCCCGCTCAGGTAGTAGCCCAGCATGCGCCGCGACAGGCCCAGAGCGTCGGCGGCCTGCTGCTGGGTCATGCCGTGCCTGTGCATCCACACCACGATGCCTTCATGCGAGTAACCGCCCGCCTGCTCCACGGCGCGCGCGCGCAGGTTGTCGGCCGCCAGCTCGAGGTCGTCGGTTCCCCAGGTGACGGTGCGGCCCCAATCGCCCAGCTTGGCCCGCTTGAAGGTGGCGGGATCGGCCAGGGAGGCCAGGGTCGGGTGCCGCTGGATGACCTTGTTCAGGTCCACATCAAAAGTCGCTTCGTCGGCGAAGACCAAATGCAGAATGCCGCCTGCCTTGGCCTTCACCGCGGTGAGGGTGAAAGCTTTGCTCATGGGTTCAGTACCTTCCATTGTTGAGACAGATACACGCCGTTGGCTGCTGCCCAGGTCAGGGCGTCGGTCAGTTCGCGTGCGGGAACCGAACCACGCATGACGGCCAGCGTTGAGATTTCCACCAGGGCTTCGCGACCGTCGCTTATCAGCACATGGAAGTGGGGAGGAAGATGGTCACCAGCGTACATAGTGATCTTGCTTTGGGGGAATCGCGCAAGTGTCGGCACGGGGTAATTTTATGCGCAATGGTTGCACAGTGCAATGATTGCACAGCATTACATGCAAAACTCTCACCGGGGCGGATGGCCACTCATGGGACCTGTGCGTGCACCGGACTTGAAATATCGCCAAACCAATTTTCGCTGACCCACCCGCCGCACCGCATGATCATCTCGGCGCGGTGATGGATGTTTTTGCAAAGCCCCGCAGCGTCATCAGGCGATCTGCGGCCTGCGCGCGGCCGCCTCCAGGTCCTTGTCCAGCAGGCAGTCGATGAAAGCACTGAGAAGGGCGGGTCGATGTTGCCTGTTCGGGTAATACAGGAACAGCCCCGGGCGCGAGATCGACCAGTCCGCCAGCACCTGGACCAGGCGGCCCTGGGCCAGGAGCTCACCCACGCCGTCTCGCTCAAAGTGGTAGGCAATACCGAGCCCATTCAGCGCAGCAGCAACGCCAATGTCGGCATGGTTGGTCACGACGGGGCCGTCCACCGCCACATCAAGCCGTTGCCCCTTTTTCTCGAACTCCCAGTGGTAGTGCCTGCCGTCCATCTGCAGCCGCCAGTTGATGCAGGCGTGGCGGTGCAGATCGGCGGGTGTTCTGGGTGTGCCCCGGGCCGCAAGGTAGCCGGGGGACGCCACGGCAACCATGTCCAGGTCGGGTGTGAGGCGAACAGCAATCATGTCCTTCTCAACCCTCCCACCCACGCGGATGCCCGCATCGAAGCGGCCCACAACGATATCGGCCAGCGCGTCGTCGACCACGATGTCGAGCACCACGTCAGGGTACGCCTGATGAAAGCGTGACAGCCTGGGCGCAATGATGGTTCTCGCTGCGATCCCCAGCGTATTGATGCGCAGCGTGCCCGTGGTCTGTCCTGCGGCTTCACTGGCTTCGGCCACTGCAGCATCCATTTCCCGGAACAGCGGGGCGATGCGCCCATAGAGCTGCTCGCCACTGGCCGACGGCGCAACGCTGCGTGTGGTGCGATTGAGAAGGCGCGTGCCGATGCGGACTTCGAGCTGCCGAATGGTCTGGCTGAGCGCAGAAGGCGAAAGGCCCAGATGTTCTGCCGCCCGGGCAAAGCTCTTGCGTTCGACCACGGCAGCGAAGGCTTTCAGCTCGGCAAATTCGAACCCGCGCATTATGTATTCCTTTCTACACAGCCCATGCGGATTCTAGGATATTCCCTAAATGGACCCCGGCGCGCATCCTCAGGTCTTCATCAACCCCATGGAGCCATCGACATGAACGCCTTGACCCTTCCCGAACCCATTGCCGCGTACTTTGCGGCCGAACACAAGCCCGAGGCGCTGGCGCGTTGCTTCACCGCGCAAGCCGTCATGAAGGACGAGGGCCACACGTACACGGGCGTCGATGCCATCAAGGCATTCATGGCCGAGGCATCTGCCAAGTACAGCGCTACCACCGTGCCGTTCGCGTTGGAGCGTGAGGACGGTTGTCAGATCGTTAAGGCCAAGGTGACGGGCAACTTTCCAGGCAGCCCCATCGACCTGTCCTACCGCTTTCGCCTTGAACGCGGGCTGATCGCATCGCTGGAGATCACAGCATGAGCTTCGACCTCCAACTTCAAGGCAAGCGTGCCGTGGTCACGGGCGGCACCAAGGGTTTGGGCGCGGCCCTCGTCCAGAGCCTGCAGGATGCGGGCGTGCAGGTGATGACCACTGCGCGCTCTGCTCCCGACAAGCCGCTGGAGGGTGTGGCGTATGTCCAGACCGACTTGACCACCGCAGAAGGCGTGGCACAGCTTGCGCGCGCAGTCACCGAACGCTGGGGCGGCGCGGACATCGTGATCAATTCCCTCGGCGGCTCCAACGCGCCAGCAGGTGGTTTCGCAGCCCTCGATGACGCCATGTGGTTCAGCGAGCTGAACCTGAACCTCATGTCTGCGGTTCGTCTTGACCGGGCACTGCTGCCCGCCATGCTGGCACAGGGCGCAGGCGTCATCCTGCACGTGACCTCGATCCAGCACGTGCTTCCGCTGCCGGAATCGACCACCGCCTACGCCGCGGCCAAGGGGGCCCTTTCGACCTACAGCAAATCCTTGTCGAAGGAGGTCACGCCCAAGGGGGTTCGGGTGCTGCGCGTCTCGCCAGGCTGGATCGAGACCGAGGCTTCGGTGGTGTTCGCCGAGCGAATGGCAGCCCAGGCAGGCACCGACTACGAGGGCGGCAAGAAGATGGTGATGGACTGGCTCGGCGGAATCCCCGTCGGGCGGCCCGCCAGGCCGCAGGAGGTTGCGGACCTGATCACCTTCCTTGTGTCGCCGCGCGCGGCATCGGTGGCGGGTTCAGAGCATGTGATCGATGGCGGGACGGTTCCCACGGTTTAGTTTGGAACCCTCGACTTGGTCGGTCGGCAAAGTCTTTCGAAAGGGGGCCCCAGTCGGGACTGGTTGGGGCTGGGTCTCTGCCCATGGTGCGCTCCTTGGGGCAAGGATCCATTGGGCGGCATGAGGAACGAATTGGGCGTAGGAGGTGGGCGTGAAAAAGCCCGCAATGGGCGGGCTTGGGGATAAGACTCAGGCTGCTAAAGCCTCGCCTGGCAGGATGTCACTCGGCAATTCAAGGGAAGGCTTGAAAAACATGATCTCGGAACCGCAATATCTTTTCTGCGCCGTGTAGTTCAGGCCGTACTGAAGGTCATTGGCCAGCGCATACATTGCCGCGATCTCTGCAACGTTGTCATAGGAGACCATCCAAGGGCGCCGGAATGTCGCAGATTGTAGAAACTTCGCAATACGAACATGATCATCGTGCTCGTAGAAGTTTCGGTACAGCCCCTGGCCCTTGACGTAGTAGGGAGGGTCCAGATAGATGAGGGACTTGGTGGGAAGGAACTTGGAACTTCGCTTTAGTAGGCCAAGGGCATCCTCGTTGTAGACGCTGATCCGCGAAGCATGCGGGGCGATTTTTTCGATCCGCTTGGCCAACACTTCTTTCTTGAAGCGCGCGTCCAACTTGTAAGGTCCATCTTGGCCAAGCCCCCCGATGACGCCGCCCTTCAATACGCCGGATCGATTAGTCCGGTTCATGAACAAGGTGGCAAAACCGCGCTCCACTTGCCCAACTTCAATTTCACCTCGAAGAACTGCGCGCCAGTGATGCCACTGGCTGATGTTCACTGGAGTGTCTGCCAGAAGGCGGAGCATGGCCTCTGGCTCGACTGTGACAGCGCTCCAGAAGTCGAAAACTGCAGAGTCGAAGTCGTTGATGTGAATGTGCGCTGCTGTGCCATGAAAGAGCAACTCAAGTGCCACTCCAGCCCCGCCCGCATACGGTTCCAGGTAGTGCCCCCCATCCAGCTTGTTTACCTCCATTACGCGAGCAACGTAAGGCGCGAACTTCGCCTTGCCGCCGGGGTAGCGGAGCGGGGTGTAGAGCTTGTTAGAGAACATAGTAGCGAACTCTATTCGGTTTTTGTAGGCTTGGCCAGCCCTTTGCCCGCTAACGGGAGGAGGCTCGCAATCAATGCAGTGTCCATCCCATAGCCATTTTTCAGTGCATAGGTAGCCGTATTATTCATTTGTTGCCGAAACTCCTCAACTTCTGACTCGTGTGAAGACATCCAGTGCTTCCATGGATTAACCTTTTTCAGGAATGCCTGAAAATCCCTGGTTTTATAGAAGTTTTTAAATAAACCTCTAAGTTTTGCCTTCTGCTCTTTCGAAGAATTTTTTCTTTGCTCAATCATTGCCAACAGGCGGATTTTGTCGCCTTTGATATTTAGCTCAGAAATTATAGCACTTGCCAACTGCGTCAAGACTTTTCTAGTGAATTTGACTTCATTGACCCAAATTTCATCATTTGGCGGCAGGTTGAAAAGATGCTCGAAGATTAGCTGATCTGGCGGAAGATCTCCCGGCAAGAATACGATGGTCTTGCAATGGGAGCCTTTACTTCTTGCGTCCGCGTCGAGTATCGACAATACTCTTTTTTGAAAACTCGTCAATTCCTACATCAATCAAATTGACGTAGTTAGTGCACCCTAGGGAAACATTTTTGACCGGCTTTGTAATTTTCTTCACCGGCTGACGCATTGTTAGCTGAAAATAAAAGTCTTGAGCTTCCGCATCTTCGAAATAGACATTTATCAGTGGTGCTTTTGCATTGTCGGCAACAGCGATGGTTGTCGTGTGAATGTCAGCATATATCTCGGGCCAAGAGAAATTATCCATGGCCTGGACAGGCCCAAATGTATCTGTGAGATATAGCGTTTTAAAATTCCTCTTGTAGACCTGACTGAGGCCGTACACGTGTTCAATCATTGTCGGGGAGTGCGAGGTCATTATGACCTGAATTTTCAGATGGTTGCACTCCCTGTGCAGTATGTCGAGGAGTTTGATTTGTGCGGCTGGGAAAAGCCCGGCGTCTGCTTCGTCGATTAGCAGCAGCCCACCTCGATAGTTTGTATACTCTTCTTTTAATTTTCTAAATGAAAATAGCGCCAATGCTATCTGCCCCACATTATCCTCGCCCGTTGAGACTGAGTCTTGATTGTAATTGTCTCCAAAAGTTACAGCTGAATTTACTGTTCCTTTCGTTCCTGCAAAATCGGTTGAGGTCCTGTTCAGCAATTCGTTATTCAGATTCATGAATTCTTCTCGATTTTCCTCCAAATATGCATATTCATGAACCTTGTAGTTCAGGCGGCTGGTAATTGGCATCAAACGACGAAGACTGAGATAAATAACGGGGTGTGTATAATTTCTACTGGTGTTTTTATTGCTGGGCTCGGAAGTGTTGCCCCTCACCACCGGGCGCGCCTTCTTCATTCCAGAATCAGTCGTTCTAGTCGTCAGTTCCAATGACGAGTCATAGTCTGCTTCCGAATATCCGTCGAAAACACTGAAATTAACGGACATTGAAGATGGACTGTCATGTTCTTGAGAGAATCGAAAATGCTCGCCCGGCAACGACTTGAACTGCTTTCCAGTTATCGTTCTAAACGACAAGTCGCTGCCGTCAACGTTGTCTTTTTCAAAGCTAAAGATTTGCGCTGCAATTCCTAGAAGCGAGGACTTCGAAGTGCCATTCTTTCCGCAGATCAGCGTAACTTGATTGCCGAGAGTAAATTTCAAATCCTCAAGCCCGCGAAATTTAATGATGTTCATCGACTTGAGTAGCGTTGCGGTCAACTTATCGCCCATTAACTCACTCCATATTTTTAGTAAAAATTCCCGTATTGGAGATTTCCCAATCTGCCATACTCAAAGAAACGTTCTGAAACACATCATGACGTATTGCCATCAGCATGGCTAGCTTTTCTTCGCCACTCCCAAGACCCCACCGCCCCAAGTAGAACCCACAGGCCCCGACCTGCAGCCCGCGCGCCGGCTTCCAGCCCGACCAGGGCCTCATACCCCCGCCCGTATTTGCCGCAGTACGAAGCCATCCGCACTCGCACCTGCTCGGCCGCCACATCCTGCCCGCGGCACTCCAAATCTCCTTCAGTGCGTGCGTAGCGGCCGGTGTACATGGGCGGGGGTAATGCGATCCCAAGTCTTGAAGCACAGGCCGGCCAGCGAGGCCTCGCCGAAGGGCTGGCGCTTCTTGGGCGCATCGATGGAGCCATGCGCACGGTGATCTGCTGATAGGCAGCAGGATCGCCGCAACGAGCTTGTATGGTTTCGCCGTCAGTAATTGAGATGACAGGACAGAAAAGGGCCGGAATCACTTCTTGGCCAACCGCTCTCGCAACACGTCAGTCTTTGCGACAACCCCCTCCGCGCAGGTCGCCACACGCTCGGTTCCGCACACTCCCACTACGTTATCGTAGAACAACATATCCGGACCTAAGGTCCACACCGCCGAGTACACCGTCGAAGAGTTCGTGGTACCTGGCATCGTGACTATGTGCACTACAACAACGGCATTCGTCGTTGATTCCTGATAGCGCATCAGACTACTTTTGCGAATGCCCTCTTTAACCTGATAGACCAACCGCTGCCCAACTACATCTTCAGACGTGGCCGACACAGCAACAGATCTCGCCTGGGCACATGCCGTTGCGGAACCTGTGGCAAGAGCGATGCCTAAAAGAATGGCTTTCATCTCCCCTCCTTGTTCTAGCTACTCTGGGGTGGCGGTCACATCTTCGTTGCCGACTCTTTCAGCGACTTCTCGCGCTCGGTTGCCTTCTTGTTGAGATGGGACTGGCTGGTGAAGAAAACTGACGTCTGATCAACTGTGTCGGAGCGCTCGCGGAGTTTCAGCGTTACCGACTTACCCTCCCAGTCCAAAGCTTCTGAGGAGAAGGTGGCTCCCATCTTGTTCTGCAGCTTCTCGATCCATGTTCGTGTGGGCTTGCCATACCGCTCCATCAGCAACGCCTTGATGTCCCGGTAGTTGGAGTGCTTCCCATGGAGGATGACTGAGGTCACCACCCCATCGTCCCGGTCTATGTAACCGCCGTCGAACACTGGCACAGGGAAGCCTGCAATGATGATTCCTCCATAGCCAGGCCGTTCCATTGCGCAGACGGCAACTGGGTTCTTCTCCGCATCGGCCTTGACGCCGCCACACTGGCCAATTCGGTCGTTTTCAAGCTTCTGACCGATGGGCACGCCAAACACGGCAGTGGGTTCGTTCGGCCAGCCTGCGGGCTTCTTCTGGGCCAGGGCGGAAAAGACGACCAGGCAGGCCGCTGCGATTGCAATTTTCTTCATCCCTCTCTCCTCGTTCTAGCCACTCTGGGTTGGTGCGCATGGATCCCGAGCCGCCACATGGCATGAAACCTTCAGAATGCCTTCGGAAGTGTCAGCACAGGCGTCGAGGTCAGCGCCGCGCAGTTAATCCCGCTTTGCCGGCCGACGGCGGATTGGATGGAACCGGCAATGCGAACGATGGCTGCGCCCGGTACGAAATCGATGTCATAGGTGACATCGCAGGCGCCGTAGAGATTGGTGCCGAGAAGGATGGCATTGTTGCCTGAGATGCCTCCGGTGGCCACCTCCCACGTCGCGACTGAATTCACCCGTACGACGCCGAGCGCGGTTGTGAACTGAAGGTTGCTGGCCGGCACCGCTGAAAGGCCCACTGCAATCATCGAGGTTCCGTTGGTATGGACGGAAAAATAGGAGCTGCTGCTTGGGTTGAAGTAAATGCCGTCATATGGCCCTGCTGCTTGTGCTGCGCCCGCTACGAGCATGGCCGCGAGGGCCGCTATTTTCTTGAGCATCGAGTTCTCCTCCTGCGCAGTCGGGGCGCTGCGCGTCGCCTGATTTCGGCTCGGCCTCAATTGCAGTGCCGAGTGCACCGCTTGCGACGGCACGAATCGGGGGTTTCCGCCGGAGATAGTACACCGCACTGTTTCAATTTGTATCCACCTCTACGGGTGATAGACAACGCCACAGCGTGGCGCGCAGTTGCACATCATGTCCCTCGGGCCGGTCGATCCCAGCCAGGGCGGACGCAGAAGCACCTACGGGCGAGCCTATGCGGGGCAGAAGTCGGCATGGGGGAGGCCGGTGAGGGACACAAGAATGCAAAGATGCTGCTCCAGGCGTACGGCGGAGTGGGCTGGCAGGAGCCGCCATGACAGCGAGCGCGCCAAGCTGGAACCGGTGGGGAAACAAAAAAGCCACCCGAAGGTGGCTGTTTGCTTTTTCCAAGACTGCTTGTTTGCAGTCTTCTTCAAGATCCCGTTGATTTCTGAAGCTGGTCTCTTCAGAAGGAACCTTGGTAGGCGCGATTGGACTCGAACCAACGACCCCCACCATGTCAAGGTGGTGCTCTAACCAGCTGAGCTACGCGCCTGTGTTGTTCTGTTCAAGACCACGATTATAGCCACAAAAAAAGGTCGTCCTGGAAAGTCTCAGCAAAATTTTGCTAAACATCCTCCAGGCGCCCATCACAACCGCCTTACCGGCGCCGGGCCGACCGAACCCCTTGCACCCCCGCCACAATCCCCAGCACCTTGTTCAGCCGCCCCGAATCCGCCACCTCCACGGTGAAGGTCATCCACGCCGTGCCCTTGACGGACTGGGTCTGCACGCCGATGACGTTGGTCTTCTCGCGCGCAAACACTTCCGATATGTCGCGCAGCAGGCCCTGGCGGTCGGCGGCTTCCACGGCCACGTCCACGGGGTAGACGGCGGGTTTGTCTGCGGCCGTGGCCTTGGGCAGGCCCCAATCGACGTCGATCACGCGCTCTCCGCTCTTGGCGGCCATTTCGCGGAAGTTGCTGCAGTCCGAGCGGTGCACGCTCACGCCCTTGCCGCGCGTGACAAAGCCGCGTATGTCGTCCGGCGGCGCGGGCTTGCAGCACTTGGCCAGCTGGGTCATGAGCGAGTCGATGCCCACCACCAGCACCCCGCCCTTGGGGCTCGATGATTCGTTGCCGCGCGGCTTTTTCAGCAGCAGGTAGTCGTCGCTGTTGGGCGGCGGCTCGGCCGGGCGCAGCACGGTCTCGATGTTGCGCAGCGAGAACTCGTCCTTGCCCACCACCTCGAACAGGGCCTCGGCCGACTTGAAGCCCAGCTGCACGGCCAGGTCGTCGAGCTTCACGGCCGTCTTGCCCTCGCGCTGCAGCAGGCGCTCCACGGCCTCGCGGCCACGGGCCACGGTTTCGTGCGTGGCCTGGGCGTTGAACCAGGCGCGCACCTTGGCCTTGGCACGGTTGCTGGTGAGGTAGCCCAGCTCTGCGTTGAGCCAGTCGCGCGAGGGGCGGCCCTCCTTCACGGTGACGATCTCCACCGTCTGGCCGTTCTGCAGCGGGGTGTTCAGCGGCACCATCACGCCGTCGACCTTGGCGCCGCGGCAGCGGTGGCCCAGGCTGGTGTGCACGCTGTAGGCAAAGTCCACCGGGGTGGCACCCTGGGGCAGGTCGACCACGGCGGCCTCGGGGGTCAGCACGTAAATGCGGTCCTCGAACAGGCCGTTGCTCTTTTGCGCATGGCCGGCCAGGTCGCGCTCCCACGCCAGCAGCTGGCGCAGCACGGCGATCTTGGCGTCGTACTCGCCGGTGGCCGACACGCCCACATAGCCCTTGGCACCCGCCTCCTTGTAGGCCCAGTGCGCGGCCACGCCGTGCTCGGCATGCTCGTGCATGGCCTGGGTGCGGATCTGGATCTCGATGGGCTTGCCGTTGAGGTCGTCGCGCACGATGGTGTGCAGCGACTGGTAGCCGTTGGCCTTGGGCTTGGCGATGTAGTCGTCGAACTCCTCGACGATGGGCGCAAAGCGCTGGTGCACCCAGCTCAGCGCGGCGTAGCAGTCCT
Organism: Acidovorax sp. GW821-FHT09B03; assembly: GCF_059418305.1. NCBI lineage: Bacteria > Pseudomonadati > Pseudomonadota > Betaproteobacteria > Burkholderiales > Comamonadaceae > Acidovorax > Acidovorax sp. GW821-FHT09B03. The sequence goes on along the minus strand of NZ_JBWKPP010000014.1, from coordinate 10,313 downwards.
TCACCGTGGGCACCACCACGCGCAACGCGCGGATGTCATACACCTGGTCGAAGTTGAGCGACTTGCCGCGCATCTTCTTGACGATGCTGTAGATGTGCTTGGGCCGGCCCTGCACGCTGGCGCTGATGCTGCGCGCACGCAGGTCCGATTCGAGCCGCGCGCGCAGCTGCTCCATGTAGACCTCGCGCTCGCCGCGCTTCTCGTCGAGCAGGCGCGCCACCTCCTTGTAGGTGTCGGGCTCCAGAAAGCGGAAGGACAGGTCTTCGAGCTCCCACTTCACCTGCCAGATGCCCAGGCGGTTGGCCAGTTGGGCAAACACCTGCAGCGACTCGCGCGCCAGGCTGGGCGACATGGGCAGCTTGGTGGCCGCGTGAAAGCGCAGCGTCTGCAGCCGCGAGGCCAGGCGCAGCATGACCACGCGCAGGTCGCGCGAGAAGGCCAGCAGCATCTTGCGCACGTTCTCGGTCTGCAGGGCCGGGTCGTCCAGCGCCTGGGCGCCGCGCGCCTGCTGCTGCACGCGCACGAGCTTGGTGGTCTCTACCGCCAACGCGGCAAAGTTGGCGCCAAAGGCCTTGGTGATCACTTCCTCGGGCTTGTTCAGGTGCACGCACGAGTACACCAGGTAGCTGGCGGCCTGCATGGCTTCGGACCCGCCAATGCTTTTGAGGATGGCGGCCACCGCATCGGCATGGGCCAGGGTGTTCTCGCCGGAGTCCAGCGCTTCGCTGGCGATCAGCGGTTCGGCAAAGGCGCGGGCACGCACCAGCGCATTCACCTGTTCGGGCAAGGTGTGGGCCGTGGCCGCGATCAGCTGGGGTACGGCCTCGGCCGTGTTCAGCAGCGGGCCGGGGGGCGGGGCAAGCGTCTTCATGCGGCGGCAGTACCTTCCTCCGCCAGCAGAAAATCGCGCACCGCCGCCACCTGGTCGGCTGCGACCAGGGTGGGCGCATGGCCCACGCCCGCAAACTCCACCAGTTGCGCACGCGGGCCGCGCGCGGCCATGGCCTGCGCGGTCTCGTGCGAGAGCAGGTCCGACTGCGCGCCGCGCAGCAGCAGGGTGCGCGCGGTGATCTGGTCGTACAGCTGCCACAGGAAGGCTTCGCCCGCGGTGGCGGCCTCCTGCGTCAGGGACCTGAAAGGCACGGCAATGGCCGGGTCGTAGTGCAGCGTGACGCCGCCTTCGGGCAGGCTGCGCACCATGGCGCGCGACAGCTCCAGCCACTGGGCCGGCGTGTGCGGGCCAAAGCTGGTGGAGATGGCCCACATGGCATCGGCCGCCTGCTGCAGCGATTCGAATTTGGCGAGAAAGCCCAGGTACTGGCCGATGCGCTGCAGCGCCTGCCACTGGATCACCGGGCCCACGTCGTTGAGCACCAGGCGGCGCACCGGCACGGGCAGCGGCAGATCGGGCTGGCCCGTAATGCCCATGCCGATCAGCCCGCCCATGCTGGTACCCACCCAGTCGAGCGTGGTGATGGGTGCCTGCTGGTGCAATTGCGCCAGCAGGGCCACCATGTCGGCGCCGTACTGCGGGATCTGGTAGCCCATGGGGTCGGCCAGCCAGTCGCTCTGGCCGCGGCCCACCACGTCGGGGCAGACCACGCGGGCGTGCTGGCTCAATTGACGGGCCAGCACGTCGAAATCGCGCCCCTGGCGCGACAGGCCGTGCACGCAGACGATCACGTGCGGATGCGCGGGGTTGCCCGTGGCATTCCACTCCCAATACGCCATGCGGTGCTGCGGGCCTGTGACAGGCCTGGCGGCAGCAGGGTCTTGACCGGCGGGCACCGCAGCGGCCCCGGGGCCAGGGCACAGTACGTAGTTCAGCGTAGGTTCTATCATGGGTGCGAAATCCGGTAGCGGCACTTGATAATGCCTGCGTTCAATCAGCGCCGGCCAGGAGCCCTGGCAAGGCGTTGCCTTCATCGTAATTCATATTCATCTTTCATTCGGAGTGACACTCATGCTCAAAGGCAAAACGGCCCTCGTCACTGGCTCCACCAGCGGCATCGGCCTCGGTATCGCCAAAGCCCTCGCGCGACAAGGCGCCAACGTGGTACTGAACGGTTTTGGCGATGTGGACACGCCCCGCGCCGAAGTGCTGGCCGCCGGCAAGGAAGCCGGCGCCCAGGTGGCCTACCACGGTGCCGACATGAGCCGCGTGGCCGACATCGAAGACATGATGAAGTACAGCGCCAGCCAGTTCGGCCGCGTGGACATCCTGGTCAACAACGCCGGCATCCAGCACGTGGCCAACGTGGAAGACTTCCCCGTCGAGAAGTGGGACGCCATCATCGCAATCAACCTGTCCAGCGCCTTCCACGCATCGCGCCTGGCCCTGCCCGCCATGAAGGCCGCCAACTGGGGCCGCATCATCAACCTGGCATCGGTGCACGGCCTGGTCGGCTCGGCCCAGAAAGCCGCCTACGTGGCCGCCAAGCACGGCATCGTCGGCCTGACCAAGGTGACCGCACTGGAGAACGCCACCACCGGCGTCACCTGCAACGCGATTTGCCCCGGCTGGGTGCTGACCCCCCTGGTGCAAAAACAGGTGGACGCCAAGGCCGCCGAGCACGGCCTGTCGAACGAAGACGCCAAGAAGCTGCTGCTGGGCGAAAAAGAGCCCTCGATGCAGTTCACCACCCCCGAAGAACTGGGCGAACTGGCCGTGTTCTTCTGCTCCCCCGCCGCCAACAACGTGCGCGGCGTGGCGTGGAACATGGATGGGGGCTGGGCGGCGCAGTAAGCCAGCACCATGCACTGAACGGCTGCGATTTTTATCCGCTGCCATGAGTGCCTGCTGCCAACGGCAGTGCGCTCGCCTCAAAAGCTGACATAAATCCCCCGCCCCGCGCGGACGGCCTGCTGCAACCCGCGCTTGAAGGTACCCAGTGCTCCGCCATCGTCCACATGCCCAAGCACCTGCAGGGACTTGGCGGCACACGGCTGATCCTGGAAGTAACTGCCCATGCGGCCTGGATCGAAGGCCTGGCCGCCCTCTTCCAGCGCGGTGCCCAGCAACGCCTGCCGCTGCACGCCGGGCAGGTCCGGCTCCAGGCCGGCCCACTCTGCGCCGATACCGAAGTCCGCCTTGGGGTCGTAGTAGCGGGTGAGCGCAAAGTCGGCGAGCTCCTGCACATCGCCGGCCTCGAGCTGCGAGCGCCAGTCGGGCGACAGAGGCTCCCCTTCGTACGGGTCCTTGAGCGACGCCCGATGGGTGTCGATGAAAGCCTCCAGGGCCGAGGTACCGCCCTGGGCCAGCGCCTGGCGCAGCGTTGGCGCCAACTGGCGTTCGAATGCGTGCCCATCGAACGCAAACGCCTTGTGGGAAAAGCTCACAGCACGGCTCCTGGCGTGAAACAGAACAGAACGGATGGCCGCCATCTTAGAACCTGTTCGAGGATGGCACGCCAATCCGGAACAAATCGACGGATGGGCTCTTCATTGCGACGGAAGGCCGCGGCCACACGCCGTTGGCGCATACATTGGCTGAACGGAGGGGGTCAACAACACACGGGTGCGTCGCGCCATGCCCACTGCGGACCGCTGTCCGCGCCCCGCTCCACCGCCCCGCCCATTCCCCCAACGACCCTCGGGCGTGCCACGCCTGTCTTGCCCATGCCCACCCTGCGTTTCGTACCCCTGGCCGAAGTGGCCCACCTGCTCCCTGCCGATGGCCCGACCGCCGCGCAATGGCAGTCGGAGCCCGACACCCTGGCCGAGGCCACTGTGGCCTGGGTCAGCGGTGACCTGCAGTTGCCCGCGCTGGACCTGGACGCGCCCCTTCAGCCCGGCAGCGCGCTGCGCGCCCTGGCCCAGGCCAGCTCCGGTCTGCCAGGGCCGCCCCCAGGTCATCTGTACCTCGTGCTCATCGAAGGCAATCTGCAGATCGACGGGGCACTGAGCGGTGGCGACGCCTATGGCAGCAGCCACCTCACCGTGCTGGGCAATGCGCAGCTGCAGCACGCCGTGGTGGAAGGACTGCTACTGCATGTGCAGGGCACGCTGCAGGTCGACGGCCTGCTGTGGGCCCACGGCGAGCCAGGCGAACTGCACGTGGACGGCGGCCTTGCGGCGCGCGTGGCGCTGTTCACCGAAGACTGCGCCGTGCACATCGACGGTGATGAGGAAGTGGAGTTTCTGCTCGACGAGGTGCGCGGCGTACCGAACCTGGTGGAGTTCTCCAACGAGGCCGCAGGCCTGGTGTTTTTCCCGGGCTTCTACAACGGCATCGACGATGGCGAAGGCGGCCTGGCCGACCTGCTGGACCGCGACCGTGTGTTGGCCGCCGTGCGTGCAGGCCAGAGCCCGGTGCGCAGCAGCCGCGACATCCACGCCGACCTGCCCCTGGCCGACGACCTGTTTGCCGACGAGGCCATCAGCGCGGCCAATATCCAGGCCATGGTGAACTCGCCCGTGCTGGAGGGTGATGATGAGGAGCACACCGACGGCTGGTTCGGGCAGACCCATTTCTCGCTGTGCCGCCGCCATGTGGACGCGGAAGGCACGCAGCATGACGACCGGGTGTACATCACGGTGTGGAAGACCTGGGAGTTCTACCTGGCTGTGCCGCAGGCTTGCGCAACCCCGGGCCGGGCCACGCGGCGCCGGCGTGCTGCGGCAGCAGTCGAGTCCATCACCCTGCTGTACCGCGAGTTCACCGATGGCGAACCCGGCGAATGGACCACGCTGGACGAAGACGCCGACGAGGAGGTGCACGAGGCCTGCGAAGCAGCATGGCGCGGCGTGCTCGACTATGTGCGCCGCGCCGTGGGCCAGGCGCGCGCGGGCTACCCGCTGCACCAGCGGCTGAAGGCAGAGCTCAGCGCCCAGCGCATCGAACGCATCACCCGCCTGCCCGTGTTCACCCACGAGTACAACGACTGGTGGGACGCCGACAAGCGCGGCACTTGGTTCGACGACGTGTGGCTGGGCGCACGCCAGCCCGCCATGCACGATGGCGAGTTCTGGTGCCGCGCGCTCGATGTGAGCTGGGAGAACGGCGAGGACGCCCCAGGCGACGTGGAGCACGACGCCCACGGCAACTACCAGATCGACATCGACCGGCCAGGCGAGGGCCGGGAGCCGGTGGAGTTCACCTACAGCCAGCGGCAAAGCGAACACCGGCCGCCGCTGCCACGCGGTGCAGCCGACCACTGCGCGCGGCTGCTGCGCCTGGTGGGCATGGCGGAGGCATCGCTGCTGGAGGCGCACGACAAGCAGTTGGCCGAGCGGGCCCAGGAGCAGGCCCAGAACGCCGAGACCCGGCGCATCGAAGCCGCGGTGCAGCTGCTGGCAACGCCGCCGCTGGCCCCTGGTTTGCCGGATACGGCCGTGTTCCCGCCCGAACTGCTGCGGCTGTCCGGGGAATGGCAGGCCGGTGGCCAGGCCTATGTGGCGGCCGTCCTCGCCCATCAGCGCGCGGCGCAGGCAGCCGCCGCTGCCGCCGAAGCGGCCGGTTACCAGCCACCACGGTGGGACGACGAGGCCGGCGCAGGGCAGCAAGGCGCCGGCGACCCGCTGCCCGACGACCCGCGCGGGGCCAGCGCCGCCACGGTGCTGCAGCTGGCCCGGGTGGTGAGCCGCCAGGCGGACGAAGCCCTCACCGGGCGGTTTCGCCGGCGCTTTGCGTTTGCGCCCGATGCCTATGCCGCCCTGGCGTCGGAACAGGGGCAGTGCATCGGCCCGGTGTTCCAGCTGGCGGACGGTGCCGGCACGGTGCTGCGCAGGGGTGCCGACTACAGCCCCGACTTGCACTGGGTGCAGCTGCAGGGCCCGGCGCTCACACCACTGCCGGCGCTCAAGGGCCTGGGCCGCTCGCACGACGGGCGCTGCTATGCGCAGAGCGATGGCACGCACATCACCACGCACCAGGGCTTTGGCGGGCCCCAGATCGCGCAACTGCCGCTGCCGCAGGGCAACGAGGGGCTGCCCACCGCGCTGGGCCTGTCCGCAGGCGCGCTGGGCCAGCGCTGCGACGAGCTCATCCCCTTCAACGACGGCCAGCGCGCGCTGCTGCGCAACCCCACGGGCGTGTACCTGCTCACACCCGGCGGCGTGCAGCGCATCCACCCGCAGGAGTTCGAGGAAGACGGCCCCTGCAGCTGGCCCAAGAACCAGCTGCAGGAGGGGGTGGAGAACGGCGCGGACGCCAGTGATGATGGCGAAGACGACGACCAGGATGGCGGGGACGAGAACACCGGCCCCCGCCAGCTGGCGCTGGACATGCTGCACATGGCGCTGTCGCCCGACGAGCGGCACATTGCCCTGGGCGACCAGGACAGCATGCACATCCTGCTCGACGCGCAGGGCCGGGTGCTGCGCACGCTGATGACCGAGTCCTACCCGCACCACACCCGCTTCTCGCACGACGGCGCGCTGCTGTGGGCCAACTCCTGCCACTTCTACAACGGCTACACCGTGGCCAGCCGCGTGGGCGATGCACAGGACAGCGAGGGCACACCGTTCGACACCGAATGCCGCGTCTACGCATCGGCCACGCTGCCGGGCATGGTGATCATGGGCGACGCCTATGGCTACCTGCACGCCCGGGACGACAGCGGCAAGGCACTGTGGCGCCACTACATCGGCGGCACCATCAGCGCGCTGGAGGTGTCGCCCGACGGCAGCCTGCTGCTGGTCGGCACCAGTGGCGGCTACCTGGTGCGGCTGGAGCGGCGCACACAGGCCGACGCCATGGTGGGCGCGGACCCCTACGCCATCGGCACATCACCGTATGTGGAACTGCGCCGCTGGGTCTTCTGGGGCAACGAGGCCGCACCGCTGCGCTGGTGAGCCTCTCAGGCCACCACTTCGGGCAGCTGCGTGCAGTGCTCGAAGAAGGCCGCCAGCTCGGTCACCTTGTCGAACACCGCGTCGGCACCCAGTGCGAGGCAGCGTGCGCGCATCTCCGGCGTGGCATGGTTGGAAAGCACGAGCACATGCTGGTCTGGCGAGCGCGGCCCGACGGCCTGCAGCACATCGAGGCCCGAGCCCTGGCCCAGGTGCAGGTCCACCACCAGCAGGTGCCACTTGCCGCGCCAGCGCGCCAGCGCCTGCCCGGCCCCTTTCGATGTCTTGGCAATGGCAACCACCTGGGCGTTGGCCGTTTCTTCCAGCGCCGGGACCAGGGTGTCGCAGATGGGTTTGTTGTCTTCTACAAGAAGGGTGATGAGGGACATCTTCAATGGGAATGCAGCGCCCGGCAAAGGCGCTGCATGGGCTTCATTCAATGGTTGGGCTGGGCGCAATGGCCTGTGTCGGAACGCGGTGCGTGCATGCACGCGGCCGCACCGGCGGTGCGGGCGCTGCAGTGCCGGGGGGCCTGTGCGGGTACCCGTATCAGGCGCTGATCGGAAAGGTCAGCGGGGCCTCCAGCGCAATCTCCTGCACCCGCACGTCCATCAGCGTGATTTCGAGCGGGCCGTAGTACGACAGGAACGCGACGTCTGCCGCATCCCGGCCGTAGGCTACCACGATGCGCCCGCCCCTTGCATGGGCCTGGGTTCCGTCGAACGCATACCACCGGTCTCCCACGAAGGCCTCGAACCAGGCGTGCATGTCCATGGGATCGAGTTCGTGCAGGTAGCCCACCACGTAGCGCGCCGGGATATCGAGGGCCCGGCACAGGCCGATGGCCACGTGCGAGAAATCGCGGCACACGCCCGCGCCGTCGTTCAGGGTGTCCAGCGCATCGGTGGTGCCGCTGCTGACGTTGTAGCGGTACTCCAGGTTGTGGTGCACCCAGCTGCGGATGGCCTCGACCTGGCCGTAGCCCGGCGAGGCATCGCCCACGATCTCGCGCGCCTTGTCCTGCATCTTGTCGGACGGGCAGTAGCGGCTTTGCAGCAGGTACTTGAGCGCCTCGAACGGCAGGTCTTCCACCGGCACGGCCTTGGCACTGCCGTCCACCGCGATGTGCGTGTCGGTGATCATGATCATGTCGACCTCGATGCGCATCTGGCCCTGCGGAATCTTCAGCCGCTGGCACAGGTTGCCATGGTCGTCCACATACTCCGTCATCGGCACGACCGGAGTCAGCTCGTAGCGCTCCTGCACCATCCACTGCGCATCCCCGCTTCTTGGGCGCAGCACCGCCACCACGGCACAGTCTGCGTCGGCGGACAGTGTCATGTGGCAGGTGGCGTGCAGCTTGACGAAGGTTTGGTTCATCCAGCGAGTCTAGGGGCTGGCACTGGGTGCGGGGACCCGCAATGCCCCTCCAACGCGCTGGATGCGCCTGCGCATGGGCTGGGCGGGCCGCTTCACGCCGCGAGCGCCACCTGCGCGGACCGCCGCACCGCGCGCACGAACTCCGGCAAAAAGGTGCGCCGCGCCCCGTTCGGGAACTCCACCGTCACCCCATGCGCATTGGCCTCGACCACCTGGCCGGTGCCATAGCGCTTGGCGCGCACGGCCTCGCCGCCGGTGAAGGCCGGCTTGGCGCTCGTCGGCTGCGTGCGCACCTCGATGGGCTGCTCTGGCGTGGCCACGGCCGGCGCCAGGCGCGACAGCGCGGCAATGCGCAGGCAGTTGTCGCAGCGGCCACAACCATCGGCGGCAGCAGACTCGTCGCCCAGTGCCGACAGCACCGCCTGCCAACGGCAACTGCCGCTCTGGGAGTAGGCCACCATGGCCTCCAGCGTCGCGCTGTCCTGCTCGCGGCGGCTGCGGTAGCTGGCCAGCAGGGGTTCCAGCGCCGCATCGTCCAGTTCGCGGGCCAGGGTGAAACGGCCGGCCCGGTCGCGCCGCACCACCTTGTGGCTGCGCAGCAGGCTCAGCGCCACCAGGGCCTTGGCCCGGGGGCTCGACACGGCGTCGACCATTGCATCGGCCGTCCAGCCCCCTTCGGGTGCCGTGTGCAGCAGTGCGGCATGCACGGCCTGCAGGTCATCCAGCGTGGGATATCGGCCCGAGGCGAAGAACTGCTGCAGCGCGCGATCCTGTCGCACGTAGAGCAGCGTGCAATGCGAGTCGTTACCGTCGCGCCCTGCGCGACCGGCCTCCTGGTAGTAGGCGTCCACGCTGGCGGGCATCTGGTAGTGCAGCACGAAGCGGATGTCCGGCTTGTCGATGCCCAGGCCGAAGGCGTTGGTGGCCACCATCACGCGCACCCTGCCGTCCATGAAGTCGTCCTGCGCCTGCGTGCGCTGCGCAGCGGGCAGGCGTCCGTGGTACAGGCCGACGCTTTCGCCAGCGGCGGCCAGTTTGGCGTGCAGCTCCTGCGCATTCTTGACCGTGGCGGTATAGACGATGGCCGGGCCCTGGCTGGCCGCCACCAGTTGCAGCGCACGCGGCAGCCGGTCGGCAGCGCGGCCCAGTTGCTCCACCGCCAGCTGCAGGTTGGGCCGGTAGGCGCCGGTCTGCACCACGTTGGCCGCGGCAATGCCGAACTGGGACACGATCTCCTTCATCACCGCCGGCTTGGCCGTGGCCGTGAGCGCCAGAACCGTGGGCCGCCCCAGCGCGCGCACGGCCGGCGCGATCTCCAGGAAGGCGGGCCGAAAGTCGTGGCCCCACTGGGCGATGCAGTGCGCCTCATCCACCACCAGCAGGCTCACCGTGTGCCGGGCCAGCGCGGCTATCAGCGCCGGGTCGGCCATCTGCTCGGGCGTGGTCAGCACGATGCGCGCGCTGCCGCTCTCGATGGCCTGGCGCGCCGCGGCCAGCTCATCGCTGCCGATGGCGCTGTTGACTTGCACCACGGCCACGCCCAAGGCGCGCAAGGCGTCGCACTGGTCCTTCATCAGTGCGACCAGGGGCGACACCACGACGGTGGTGCCCGGCAGCAGCAGGGCCGGCAACTGGTAGCACAGCGACTTGCCCGCGCCGGTGGGCATCACCGCCAGCGTGCTGGCACCCTGCAGCACGCGCTGCACCACGTCCAGCTGGCCGGGGCGCAGGCGCTGGAAGCCGAAGACCTTGCGCAGGGTTTTCTGGATGGCGTCGGGGCTGGCGATAGCGATGGATGCAGGGGCCGAGGGGGGCTGGGCGGTCTTGCGGCTGGTGGTGGTGTGGGTGCTCATGTCGGGCCTGCGCTGGCGGTTGTGGTGCTGCGTGTGATGGGGCCGATTGTGGGAAGGCACGACCCGCGCCCCGCGCCGGAATGCCGCGCACGAGCGTGTAAGACAGCATGCGCTGTTCGAGCGCTGCGAATGTGGGGGTTGATGGTTGATGATTGGGAGTTGGGAGTTGGGAGTTGGTGGTTGATGACGCATGCTTTTGCAGAGGGCGGAGGCCGGGGTGTGCGCCCGGCGGCGCACCTACCTTCTTTTGCTTCGCCAAAAGAACGTAGGCCAAGAAAAGGCGACCCC
>NZ_JBWKPP010000013.1:0-194328 GCF_059418305.1 Acidovorax sp. GW821-FHT09B03 | reverse complement strand
TTCAGGCGCACGGCCTCTTCGACGGCGATTTCGTCAAAGGGGTTCATGCTCATCTTCACGTTGGCGATGTCCACACCCGTTTGGTCCGACTTGACTCGGACCTTGACGTTGTAGTCCACCACGCGCTTGACGGCGACGATTGCTTTCATGGAATTCTTTCTGAGTGGGTGGAAGGCTCAGCGGGCCAGGCCTGCCAGGCGTTCGTGGATCAGGGCATGGGCCTCGGCCATGGTCCGGTCGATCAATTGCTGCACCGTGGGCACGTCGTGGATCAGCCCGGCGACCATGCCGCAGGACCAGGCGCCGGCATCCATCTCGCCGCTTTGCATGATGCGTGGGTAGACACCGGCCACTTCGGGCAGGATGTCCTCGAAGGTGATCGCCGCGCCCAGCTCGCGCTCCTTGAGCAGCAGGCGCTCCACGGCGGCGTTGCTCAGCACCCGCTCGGTGTTGCGCAGCGGGCGCATGACCAAGCGCGTGTCGAGTTCGCTGGCCGCGACGATGGCGCGCTTGACGTTCTCGTGCACCGGCGCCTCCTGTGTGGCGATGAAGCGCGTGCCCATGTTCATGCCCTCGGCGCCCAGGGCCAGCGCGGCCACGAGCGAGCGGCCGTCGGCCATGCCGCCCGAGGCGACGAAGGGGATGCTCAGCTCTTCTGCCGCCCGCGGCAGCAGGATGAAGTTGGGCACGTCGTCCTCGCCCGGATGGCCGCCGCACTCGAAGCCATCGACGCTGATCGCGTCGCAGCCGATGGCCTGGGCCTTGAGCGCATGGCGCACCGAGGTGCATTTGTGGATGACCTTGATGCCGGCCTCCTTGAGCGCCGGCAGCCACTTCTGCGGGTTGTTGCCCGCGGTCTCGACCACCTTCACGCCGCCGTCGATGATGGCCTTCACGTAGCCCGGGTAGTCGGGCGGGTTGACCGAGGGCAGAAAAGTGAGGTTCACGCCAAAGGGTTTGTCGGTCATGGCGCGGCAACGCGCGATCTCGCGCGCCAGCAGCTCGGGCGTGCGCTGCGTCAGCCCCGTGACCATGCCCAGGCCACCCGCATTGGAGACGGCCGACGCCAGCTCGGCCAGGCCCACGTGGTGCATGCCGCCCTGGATGATCGGGTGCTCGATGCCGAAGAGTTCGGTGATGCGTGTCTTCATGGCGGTGTCACTCCGTGGCGATGGATTTTTCGCGGATCAGCTGGCCCCACTTGGCATAGTCCTGCTGCAGGTGCTGGCCCATCTGCGCCGGGTCCTGGAAGCGTGCGATGGCACCGGCATGCAGCAGCTTTTCCTGGATCTCCTTGTCGGCCAGGATCTGGCGGACCTCGCCGGCGATGCGCTCCACCACCGCCTTGGGCGTACCCGCAGGGGCCAGCAGGCCGCCCCAGGAGACGGCGTCATAGCCTTTGAAGCCCTGCTCGGCGATGGTCGGCACATCAGGCAGCATGGCCACGCGCTGGGGCGACCCGATGGCGATGGCGCGCAGCTTGCCGGCCTTGATGTGGGGCAGGGCGGCCACCAGGTCGGCGTACATCACCGGCACCTGGCCGCCGATGGTGTCGGTGATGGCCGGAACGCCGCCCTTGTAGGGCACGTGCTGCATGTCGAAGCCGCCCATCTGCTTGAGCAGCTCCATGCTCAGGTGGCCGAAGCTGCCCGCGCCCGAACTGGTGTAGTTGAGCGGCGTCTTCTGCGCCTTGGCGTGGGCAATGAGCTTGCGCAGGTCGGTCACGTCCGGCAGTTGGGTGGGGTTGACCACCACGACGATGGGCAGGTCGTACACCGTGGCCACCGGGGCGAAGTCCTTCACCGTGTCGTAGCCCGCCTTCTTGTACAGGTGGGGCGCCAGCAGGGTGGGGGTGGCCAGCATCATCAGCGTGTAGCCGTCGGGCTCGGCCTTCATCACCTGCAGCGCGGCGATGGAGCCCGAAGCGCCCGGGCGGTTCTCCACCACCACGGCCTGCTTGAGGCGCTCGGCCAGCTTCTGTCCGACGATGCGCGAGGCCGTGTCTGTCGGGCCGCCGGCCGGGAAGGGCACGATCAGCTTGATCAGGCTGGCAGGCCAGGCGTCCTTGGCGGGCTGGGCCAGGCTGCTGCCCAGCAGGGCTGCGCCGCCCAGGGCGGCCAGGCCCTGCAGGGCGGTGCGGCGGTTGAAAGAGGTTCTCATGGTCTTGTCTCGGTGTTGTGAATGTCGGTTTGCACGGGTGGCGTCAGGCGGTCGGAAGGGTCAGCACGCCCTGCTGCTGCAGTTGCTGCAGTTCGTCCTCGCCCAGCGCAAGCAGGCGCTGCAGCACTTCGCGCGTGCCCTCGCCCAGCGTGGGTGGTGCATTGCGCACAGGCAGGCGCTGGCCGTCCAGCCGATAGGGCGGCGCAAACACCGGTGTGGTTCCGGTCACGGGGTGGGGCATGTCCTGCACCAGGCCGCTCGCGCGCGTGCGCTCGCTGGTCAGGGCTTCGTGCAGGCCCGCAACCCGGCCGCAAGGGATGCCGGCGGCCGCCATGCGTTCGAGCAGCGCATCGCGCGGCAGTGAGAGGATCATGCCGTTGAGCAGCGGCACCAGTGCCGGCCTGTTCTTGGCGCGCTCCACATTGGTCGCGAAGCGCGGGTCTTCGACGATGTCCGGCCGCCCGATGACCTGGCGGCAAAACTTGTCGAACTGCGTGTTGTTGCCCACGGCGATGATCAGTGGGCCGTCGGCCGCCTCGAACATGCCGTAGGGCACGATGGAGGGGTGGGCGTTGCCGTAGCGCGCCGGGTCGCGGCCCAGCTGCAGCGCGTCGAGCCCGTAGTAGCCGGTGACCATGATGCCGCAGTCGTACAGCGCCATCTCGATGAGCCGGCCCTTGCCCGTGCGCTCGCGGCGGAACAGGGCGGCCAGCACGGCCTGGGCGGCATGCATGCCGGTCACCAGGTCCACCACGGCCACGCCGAACTTCAGGGGCGGCTGCTCGGCTTCGCCGTTCAGCGCCATGAGGCCGGCTTCGCCCTGGATCACCAGGTCGTAGCCGGGGCGCTTGGCCTCGGGGCCGCTCGCGTCGTAGCCAGCCACGGCGCAGTAGACCAGGTCGGGCCGGATGGCCCTCAACTGCTCGTAGCCCAGGCCCAGCTTCTCGGCGCCGCCGGTCTTGAAGTTGTGGATCACCACGTCGAACTGCGGCAGCAGGTCGTGGATGATCCGCAGGCCCTCGGGGCTTTGCAGGTCCAGCGTGATGGACCGCTTGTTGCGGTTCATGCTGTTGTAGTAGGTGGTCTCGGTCTTGCCGATGCGCATGCCCCAGTCGCGCGTGTCGTCGCCGCGGCCCGGGTGCTCGACCTTGATGACCTCGGCGCCGAAGTCGGCCAGCACCTGGCCGCACAGCGGCCCGGCGAAGACGCGCGACAGGTCCAGCACGCGCACGCCTTCGAGGGGCAGGTCGATTTCCTGGGACGGTTGTTGGATGGTCATGGTTCAGTCTCCTTGGATGTCCCGGAAAAATGGGGGCCCGGTGTCAGCCCAGCGCCATGTAGCGCGCCAGGTGGTGGTCTTCGTCGCCCAGCTGGTGGTCGATCATCACCAGCCGCTTGGCATAGTGCGACAGCGGCAGCTCCCAGGTCATGCCGATGCCGCCATGCATCTGGATGCTCTCCTCGGACACCAGGGCGCCAATGCGGCCGATGGTGAACTTGGCGGCCGACAGTGACCGTTCGCGCTCCACGCGCTCGCCATCCATGGCGGCCGCGGCGTTGATCACGGCCGAGCGTGCCTGTTCCACCTCCAGCAGCAGGTCGGCCATGCGATGCTGCAGCGCCTGGAAGCTGCCGATCGGCACGCCGAACTGTTTGCGCGTCTGCAGGTATTCGAGCGTATCCTTCTTGGCCACCTCCATGGCGCCCAGCGCCTCGGCGCACAGCGCCAGCACGCCCCAGCCCAGGGCCAGCTCCAGCGTGGCCAGGCCCTGGCCCTCGGTGCCCAGCAGCGCGTCCGCGCCTACCTGCACATTGTTGAAGGTGATGTCGGCAGCGCCCCCACCGTCGATGCGGCCATAGCCGCGGCGCTCCGCGCCCGGCGCATCGGCCGGCACGAGGAACAGCGAAATGCCGTCCTCGCTGTCCACCGCGCCCGCGGTGCGGGCCGAGACCAGCAACAGCTGCGCCTGCGCGCCCTGCACAACCATGGCCTTTGTGCCCGAAAGTGCCCAGCCCTTGTCGTTGCGCACGGCCTGCGTGGCGGCGCGCGCCAGTTCGTAGTGGCTGCCCGGCTCGTCGTGCGCCAGCGCGGCCACGGTGCTGCCGTCGATCAGGCCCGCAATGCGCTCCTTTTGCGCAGGCGTTCCAGCCGCCGCCAGGGCGCGCCCGACCATCAGGGCTCCTAGAAAGGGCTCCACCACCAGGCCACGGCCCAGGGCCTCGAAGACCACGGCGATATCGAAGCCGGCACCGCCAAAGCCGCCATCGGCTTCGGGGAAGAGGGCGCCAATGGCGCCCAGCTCGGCGAACTGGCCCCAAAGGTCCGGCGACATGCCGGTCGCGCCATAGGCAATGGCGTTGCGGGTCTCCATGGGGCACTGCCCGGCGACAAAGCGGTCCAGGGTGTCCGCCAGCATGCGGCGGTCTTCGGTGTGTTCAAAGTTCATCGCGGCAACCTCACAGGCCCAGGATCATCTTGGAGATGATGTTCTTCTGGATTTCATTGGAGCCGCCGAAGATCGACAGCTTGCGGTAGTTGAAGTAGTTGGCTGCCGCCGTGGCCGCCTCGGCAGGGCCCGTGGAGGGGCCTGCAAGGTCCTGGTGCTGCGCCTCCTCGATGTAGGGCAGGGCCGCAGGGCCCATGGCGCGGCGGATCAAGGACAGGATCTCCTGGCGGATCTCGGTGCCGCGGATCTTGAGCATGGAGCTTTCGGCCCCCGGCACGCCGCCGCCGGCCACGGCCGCGATCACGCGCAGGTTGGTGGTCTTCATGTTCTCGAGGTCGATCTCGACCTTGGCCATGCGCGTGGCGAACTGCGGGTCCTGGTCCAGCGGGCGGCCATTGCGCTGCACTCTGGCGGCGATGACCTTGAGCTTTTCGAGCGCGGCCACCGAGAAGCCCACGCCGGCAATGCCGGTGCGCTCGTAGGTCAGCAGGTACTTGGCGTAGGTCCAGCCCTTGTTCTCTTCGCCCACCAGGTTCTCGACCGGCACGCGCACATCGGTGAAGAACACCTCGTTGACCTCGCTGTCGCCGTCGAGCGTGCGGATGGGGCGCACCTCCACGCCCGGGGTGTCCATGTCCACCAGCAGAAAGCTGATGCCCGCCTGGGCCTTGGCCTCGCGCTGGGTGCGCACCAGGCAGAAGATCATGTTGGCATGCTGGCCCTGGGTCGTCCAGGTCTTCTGGCCGTTGACGATGTAGTGCTCGCCCTTTCCATCCGATCCGCGCACAGCCGTGGTCTTGACCGAGGCCAAGTCTGAGCCCGCGCCCGGCTCGGAGTAACCCTGACACCACCAGTCGGCACCGCTCAGGATGCGCGGCAGCCAGTACTGCTTCTGTGCCTCGTTGCCGTACTTGATCAGCACCGGTCCCAACATGTTGAGACCGAACGGCACGATGCGTGGCCCGCCCGCGACGGCGCACTCGGTGTCGAAGATGAACTTCTGCACCGCGCCCCAGCCCGGGCCGCCGTACTGCGCGGGCCAGTGGTTGGCCAGCCAGCCGCGTGCGTTGAGGATGGCATGCCAACCTTCCTGGTCGGCCTTGGTCAGGCGCTGTCCGGCCTTGACCTTGTGCGCCAGGGAGGCGGGCAGTTGGTCTTTCAGAAAGGCCTGCACTTCCTCGCGAAAGGCCTGTTCCTCAGGGGTGAATTGCAGATCCATGTCGTGCCTCGCTTCAGAATATTTCAAACAGCCCGGCGGCGCCCATGCCACCGGCGATGCACATGGTCACCACACCCCATTTCGCCTTGCGGCGCCGGCCTTCGAGCAGGATGTGGCCGGCCAGGCGTGCGCCCGTCATGCCAAAGGGGTGGCCGATGGAGATGGCGCCGCCGTTGACGTTCAGCCGCTCCATGGGAATGCCCAGCCGGCGCTGGCAGTACAGGGCCTGCGAGGCGAAGGCCTCGTTGAGCTCCCACAGGCCGATGTCCTCGACCGTGAGGCCATGGCGCGCCAGCAGCTTGGGCACGGCGAACACCGGGCCGATGCCCATCTCATCGGGCTCGCAGCCGGCCACCGCCATGCCGCGGAAGGCGCCCAGCGGCTGCAGGCCCAGGCGCTCGGCCTCCCTGGCCTCCATCAGCACGCAGGCCGAGGAGCCATCGGACAGCTGCGAGGCATTGCCGGCCGTGACGAACTGGCCGGGGCCCTTGACGGGTTCGAGCGCCAGCAGGCCTTCGAGCGTGGTGCCGGGGCGGTTGCAGGTGTCGCGCGTGGCGACCACGTCGCGGTAGGTGACCTCGCCGGTGTCCTTGTTCTTTTCGGCCATGCGCGTGGCGCAGGGGATGATCTCGGCGTCGAACAGGCCAGCAGCCTGCGCGGCCGCCGTGCGCTGCTGGCTCTGCAGCGAGAAGGCGTCCTGGTCCTCGCGCGAGATGCCGTAGCGCTGGGCCACCACATCGGCGGTGTCGATCATGGCCATGTACAGCGCGGGCTTGTGCTCCACGAGCCAGGGGTCCATGTCGGTGGGCAGGTTGTTGCCCGGGCGGATACCGGAGATGGTTTCCACCCCGCCCGCGATCATCGCCGGCACGCCCTCGGCCACGATGCGGCCGGCCGCGATGGCGATGGACTGCAGGCCCGAGGCGCAAAAGCGCGTGACCGTGGTGCCCGCCACCGACAGCGGCAGTCCGGCGCGCAGCACGGTCTGGCGGCCCAGGTTGCGGCCCTGGAAGCCGTCGGGGTTGCCGCAGCCCAGGATGAAGTCCTCGAACATGGCTGGGTCCACGCCCGAGCGCTCGACGGCCGCCGTGACGGAGAACGCGGCCAGTTGGGCAGCCGGCGTGGCATTGAATTCGCCGCGGTGCGACTTGGCCAGCGGGGTGCGGGCGGTGGAAACGATGACGGCTTCACGCATGGTGGGTGTCTCCTGGTTCAAGCGGTTTGGTTCAGGCTGTCGAAATTGCGGCCCTCGGCCACCAGCTGTTCGAGCAGGGCGGCGGGCTTCCAGAACAAGGGGTCATCCTGGGCGAATTCGCGGATGTCGGCCAGCACCTGGGGCAGGCCCTGCATGTCGGCCCACTTCATGGGGCCACCGCGGTGGCGCGGAAAGCCGTAGCCCGACAGGAAGGTCACGTCCACGTCCAGCGGGCGCAAGGCGATGCCCTCGGCCACCACCTTGGCGCCTTCGTTGACCATGGCGGCCATGTAACGGCGCATGATCTCGTCGGCGCTGAACGGGCTCGGCACCACGCCCTTCCTGGCGCGCTCGGCGTCGACGATGGCCAGCACCTCGGGGTCGCTCTGGCCCACGCGGGCGCCCTCGGGGTAGAGGTAAAAGCCCCGGCCGGTCTTCTGGCCGAACCAGCCGCGCTCGCAGATGCGGTCGGCAATCTCCACATAGCGCGCCTTGGGGTCGCGCGTGGCGGCACGGCGCTTGCGCGTGGCCCAGCCGATGTCGCCACCGGCCAGGTCAGTCACCTGGAAAGGGCCCATGGGGTAGCCAAAGCCGCGCACGGCGGCATCGATCTCGTACGGGCTGGCGCCGTCTTCCATCAGGTAGTCGGCTGCCTGCTTGTACACGGCCAGGATGCGGTTGCCGATGAAGCCGTCGCACACGCCGGCACGCACGGGCACCTTCTTGAGCCGCTTGGCCAACTCGAAGGCCGTGGCCACCACGTCGGCGCTGACCCGGGCGGGCACCACGATCTCCAGCAGCTTCATGATGTTGGCGGGGCTGAAGAAGTGCAGGCCGATCACGTCTTGCGGGCGTGCCGTGGCGGCCGCAATCGCGTCGATGTCCAGGTAGGAGGTATTGGTGGCCAGCACGGCGCCGGGCTTGCAGACACGGTCGAGCTCGCGGAACACGGTCTTCTTGACCTCTATGTCTTCGAACACTGCCTCGATCACCAGATCGGCGCTGGCGATGTCCTCGTAGCGGGTGCTGCCGGTGTAGCGCGCCAGCGTGGCGGCCTTGGTCTCGGCGCTCATGCGGCCCTTGGCCACCAGGGCGTCGTAGACCTTTTCCACATGGGCCCGGCCGCGGGCGATCGAGACCTCGTCGCGCTCGATCATGGTCACGGGCAGGCCCGCGTCGAGGGCCGAGACGGTAATGCCCGCGCCCATGGTGCCGCCGCCGATCACGGCGATGGAGGTGACGGGGCGCGGTGCGGCGGCCTTGGCCTCGGGCACCTTGGCGACTTCGCGCTCGGCAAAAAAGGCATGGATCAGGCCGGCGCGCTGCGGGCTGTCCAGGCAGGCCAGGAACTGCGCGCGCTCGAACTGCATGCCCTGCGCGAAAGGCAGGTCCAGCGCGGCCTGCACGCAGTCGATGATCTTCATGGGGGAGAACAGGCCGAGCGCGGACTTGGCGGTCTCGGCCTTGAGGGCATCGAGTTCGGCCTGGGCCGCGGCCTTGTCGGCCAGGCGCCCGGGCAGGGCGCTGGTGGGGCGCACCGGCGCCTGGAGGGCCAGCAGCTCGCGCACATAGGCCAGACCGGCGGCCACGGAGTCGCTGCCCTCGGCCACCGCATCCACCAGGCCAGAGGCCAGCGCCGCCTGGGCGTTGAGGTGCTTGCCGCTGAGCATGAGCTCGGTGGCGGCCTTCACCCCCATGAGGCGCGGTGCGCGCTGCGTGCCGCCAGAGCCGGGCAGCAGGCCCAGCAACACTTCGGGCAGGCCCAACTGGGCCCCGGGCAGCGCCAGCCGGTAGTGGGCCGAGAGCGCCACTTCCAGCCCACCGCCCAGCGCCGCGCCGTGGATGGCGGCCACCACCGGCTTGCTGCAGGCCTCGATGGCCTGGCAGACCTCGGGCAGGGCCGGCGGCACCGGCGGCTTGCCGAACTCGCGGATGTCGGCCCCGGCAATGAAGGCGCGGCCTTCGCCCACGATCAGCACGGCCTGGATGCCGGCATCGGCCTCGGCCACTGCGATCGCCGCCAGCAAGCCCTGGCGCACGGCCGCCCCCAGGGCATTCACCGGCGGGTTGTCCACGCTGACCAGCAGCACGCCCTCTTGCGGGGTCCACCGAACGACAGAAGCAGGGGCTGGAAGGGTCACGCGCATGTCTCCTCTATGGGCTTTTAGGAAACCGGGATTCTTGCGGTGACAATGATTTATAACAATCCCCGCTGGAATTGACAGACTGTCAAAACATTTGAAACAATCGCCCCCATGGATTCCCACTCTCTGGCCTTGCTGGTCGAAATCATCGACAGCGGCAACCTGAGCCAGGCCGCGCGCAAGCTCAAGGTGTCCCGCGCCAATGTCAGCTACCACCTGACCCAGCTCGAAAAATCCGTGGGCGTGCAGCTGGTGCGGCGCACCACCCGCCGGGTAGAACCCACCGAGGTGGGAATGCGCCTGTACGAGCACGGCCGCAGCATCCAGAACGAGATGCTGGCCGCGCGCGAGACCATCGCCACCCTGGGGCAGGGCCTGCAAGGGCGCGTGGGCATCAGCGTGCCCAGCGGCTATGGGCAGATCGTGATGAGCGACTGGCTGATCGAGTTCAAGCGCCTGTACCCCGGCATCGTGCTGGACGTGCTGTTCGAGAACCGCGCCGACAACCTGCGCGACGAGGTGGACATCGCCATCCGCGTGATCCAGGAGCCGCCGCTGTCCCTGGTGGCGCGCAGCCTGGGCACGGTGCGCTACATCGCCTGCGCCTCGCGCGCCTTTGCCCAGCAGCACGGCCTGCCCCAGACGCTGTTCGAACTGCGCAGCGCCCCGCTCATCACCGCCGGCGTGACGGGGCGGCAACTGCGCCTGAGCGCCTACCAGGGCGATGAGCGGCAGGAACTGCTGCTGGAGCCGACGCTGATATCCGAACACTTCCCGTTCTTGCGCCAGGGCATCCTCGCGGGCCTGGGCGTGGGCCTGGTGCCGGACTACGTGGTGAAGGACGCCATCGAATCGGGCGAGGTGCTGACCACGCTGGACGACTACCGCCTGAGCATCTTCGGCACGCGCATGCACCTGTTGTACATGCCCAACCGCCACCAGACGCGCGCGGTGCGCCTGTGCATCGAATTTTTGCTGGACAAGGCGCGGGCCGCGCAAGGGGAAGGGGGGCAGGGCGCATGAACACCAGGACGACTCCGTTTTCGGGCTTCGATCTGTCCGGTTTCTGGGAGGACAGCGACTACGCGCGCAAGGAATATGTCGAGCCGCCGCCCACGCCTGCGGCCATTGCCGCCGTCGAGGCCGCGCTGGGCTACCGGCTTCCGGCCAGCTACATCGCGCTGATGCAGTCGCAAAACGGCGGCATTCCGGCCCGCTGCTGCTTCCCCACCGACCAGCCGAGTTCCTGGGCCGACGACCATGTGGCGATCAGCGCCTTCAAAGGCATTGGCTTCGCACAGCAGTGGAGCATGTGCGGCGGCCTGGGCAGCCGCTTCAAGATCGAGGAGTGGGACTACCCGGACATCGGCGTGTACTTCGGCGACTGCCCCTCGGCCGGGCACGACATGATCGCGCTCGACTACCGTGCCTGCGGGCCGGCCGGCGAGCCCGCCGTAGTGCACGTGGACCAGGAGAGCGACTACCGCATCACGCCGCTCGCGCCGGACTTCGAGACCTTTGTGCGCAGTCTGGTGCATGAATCCGCATACGAGGACGACCCCGAGGACGTGAAGAACGACGCGCTGGACCATGTGCGCAGCGCGCCTTTCCACTCGCGGCTGCAAAAGCTCTGCGACCAGTGGCCCGACCCGCGGATGCCCGCGGCCATCCGCCGCCTGGCCGAGGCCATCGTGGAGGACAAGGGCTTTTTCGCGCTGCATGCGGACGCGAACTCGCACCGGATGTACGCCGCGCAGTTCCTGCTGCTCAGCCACAGCCGCCCGGTGCGCTCGATGGAAGGCTTCATGCAGTCCTACCCCGGCGTCATCGCGATGGTGGGCAGCGCGAATTTCGGCACTGGCGGCTGGGCACCGGGCTTCGTAGAGGACTGGTTCCAGGCGCGCGCCAGCACCGGCGAACTGGTGCAGGTGGATGGCCATTGGGGCTTCAGCGCGGATTTCCGGGCGGAGCTGCTGCGACAGCTCACCGATGGCCGGCCGGAAGCCGCATGAAGGGCCACGCGCACCGCACCCTGGCCTTCCTGGCGGCGTTGGCCTCCATGGGTGTCCTTCCCGCCGCCCGGGCCGAGCAGGCGGCCACCGTCCATGTCGCAGCCTGTGGCCTTGAATTCGATCTGCCTGCCGGCTACAAAGTCACCCGGCCCCAACGTTCCGCGGATGAACGCAATGGCCGCGCATGCGCCTTCGACATCGTCAAGGTCCGGGCCGAACCCGCACCCCGCGGCGAATGCAAGGACCAGGAGCAGGGCGGCCAGCCGCCCTACAAGGTGTGCGACTGGAGGATCGATGCCGGCCCTCCGACACCCAGTGTGCGGGTGGCGCGCGCGGACTCCGGGGGCACTGCGCTTTTGGAGTCCTTCACGCGCGCCGAGGATGGCCGCTGGATGGTGCCGAACGCGCATGCCGGTGACCAGCCCGCCGAAGCGGGCGAGTTCTGCGGCAAGCCCGCCTGGAGAGGCGAGACCATCGTGCGCATGTTCTGGCTGCGCACGCGCACCCCGTACACGGGCATCTATGCCGGTTCGGGCAGCGCCGAGGTCACGTTGGTGCAGTTCGCGCCCAACCTCCTCGTGCAGCTGCAAAACCCGCCCATCGACAACACGGGCGAGTTCTCGGCCTTCTGCGCCAGCCTGCGCCTGGGCGCACGCGTGCAGGATCTGCCTTAGCGCCTGGCGGTGCGCCCCGGCGTCGGATGCCAGCGCCAGCGGGCGCAGACCTGCCATTTTCCGCGTTTGTTTCCTCGAAATCGGTCTAAGCCTGGGCCGGGCATGGCCCCTAGCATGGGCGCCTTTCACCGTGCTGCCACCTTTTTCAGGAGTCCGCCATGCCTGCCCGCCCGTCCTCATCCGCCGCCTTGCCACGGCCGGCCACTCACGTCCTGGTCGCACTGGCCTGGTGCCTTGCCTCGCTGGCGGGCCAGACCCAGGCTGAGCCGGTGCGCGGCGGCACGCTGCAGTTCGTGGCAGGGCCTGAATCAGCCACCATCGTCTCCATCGACAACACGTTCGGCTTTCCGCAGAAGGTGGGTACCAAGGTCCTGGAAGGGCTCCTGGCCTACGACTTCGACCTGAGCCCGCAGCCGCGGCTGGCCACGGAATGGGCCGTGTCGCCCGATGGCCTGCAGTACCGCTTCAAGCTGCGCCCCGGCGTCAAGTGGCACGATGGCAAGGACTTCAGCTCGGCCGACGTGGCGTTCTCCATCCTCACGCTCAAGGAGTTCCATCCCCGCGGCCGGGCGACCTTTGCCAATGTGACGGAGGTCAGGACGCCCGATGCGCTCACGGCCACCATCGTGCTCTCCAAGCCCGCGCCGTACCTGCTCACGGCACTGGCGTCCAGTGAATCCCCCATCGTGCCCAGGCACCTGTACGCAGGCACCGACATCCGCACCAACCCCTACAACGCCAAGCCGGTGGGCACGGGGCCCTTCGTGTTCAAGGAATGGGGCAAGGGCAGCCATGTGATCCTGGAGCGCAACCCCGACTACTGGGACAAGCCCAAACCCTACCTGGACCGCATCGTGGTGCGCATCGTCACCGATGCCAGCGCCCGCGCCGCCGGGCTCGAGGCCGGGCAGATCGACCTGAGCGGCGATTCGCCCGTGCCCCTGGGCGACGTGGCCCGCATCAAGACCCTGCCGCACCTGGAAGTGCAGACCAAGGGCTATGAGTACGTGGCCAACCAGTCGCAGTTCGAGTTCAACCTCGACACGCCGCAGCTCGCCCACCAGAAGGTGCGCCAGGCGATCGCCCATGCAGTGGACGCCAAGGCCCTGGTCGACGTGGCCTGGTATGGCTTTGCACAACCCTCGCCATCGCCCATCAGCCCGGTGCTCAGGCAGTACAGCGACACCAGCATCCGCCACCACAAATTCGACACGGCCCTGGCCGAAAAGCTGCTGGACGAAGCCGGCTTTGCCCGCAAGGCCGATGGCAAGCGCTTTGCATTGCGCCTGACCTACAACCCCTACTACCAGGAAGGCAACCGCCGCACGGCCGAGTTTGTGCGCCAGGCGCTGGGCCGGGTGGGCATCGACGCGACCATTGCCGCCTATGACTTCGGCGGCTTCGTCAAGGCGGTGTACACCGACCGGGCCTTCGACATCAGCGTCAACAACCTGAACAACAACTTCGACCCTACGGTGGGCGTGCAGCGCATCTACTGGTCCAAGAACTTCAAGCCCGGCCTGGGCTTCTCGAACGCCAGCCACTACAGCAACCCCGAGGCCGACCAGCTGCTCGAAGCCGCCGCCATCGAGGCCAGCCCGGCCAAGCGCCGCGAGCTGTTCGCGCGCTTTCAGCAACTGGTGCACCGCGACCTGCCGGTGGTCAACCTCACCGCCTTCCAGCCCCTCACGGTGGCCCACAGGAAGGTGCGCAACCACACCACCAACTCCAACGGGCTCAACGATTCGTTTGCCGACGTGTACCTGGAGAAATGAGCCCTTGGCGCTTCTGCCTGCCTCCCCCGATGAAACCCCGGTCTAGCACCCGATTCTTTGCTCCTTCCATGCCCCAACGTTCCGGATTCCTGCGCTTCGGCGCCTTTCTCTACCCCACTGGCCACCACCTGGCCGCCTGGCGCCACCCTGACGCGGTGCGCGGCGCGGGCCTGGACATCCACCACTACCGGGCACTGGCCCGGGCGGCCGAGGCGGCGCGCTTCGACCTGATCTTCCTGGCGGATGGTGTGGGCACGCGCGGCAGCAACCCCGAGGTGCTCAGCCGCACGGCGCACAGCTATGTCTCGCAGTTCGAGCCGCTGACCCTGCTGTCAGCACTGTCGTCCGTGACCGAGCACATCGGCCTGGTGGCCACGGCATCGACCAGCTTCAACGAGCCCTTCCACATCGCGCGCAAGTTCGCCTCGCTAGACCACCTGAGCGGCGGCCGTTCGGGCTGGAACCTCGTGACCTCGTCGAGCGAGCACGAGGCGCGCAACTTCAATCGCGATACACACTACGTTCATGCCGAGCGCTACGAGCGCGCCAGCGAGTTCGCCGACGTGGTGCTGGGCCTGTGGGACAGTTGGGATGACGGAGCGTTTTTGTGGGACAAGCAGGGCGGCCGGGTCTTCGACCCTGCGCGCCGCCATGTGCTCAACCACCAGGGCAAGCATTTTCAGGTGCAAGGCCCGCTGAACGTTGCGCGCTCACCGCAGGGGCGGCCAGTTGTCGTGCAGGCCGGCTCCTCCGACGCCGGCAAGGACCTGGCGGCGCGCACGGCCGAGGTGGTGTTCACCGCGCAGCAGACCCTGCAGGACGCCGTCGATTTTTACGCCGACCTCAAGGGTCGTGTCGAAGCCTATGGCCGCGACCCCGACAGCCTGCTCATCATGCCCGGCGTGTTTCCGGTGGTGGGGCGCAGCGAGGGCGAGGCGCAGGAGAAGTTCGAGCAGCTGCAGTCGCTGATCGACCCGGTGCTCGGCCTGTCCATGATCTCAGGCCTGACCGGAGGCGTGGACCTGTCGGGCTACGACCTCGACGGGCCCATCCCGGAGCTGCCCGAGACCAACGCCAGCAAGAGCCGCCAGGAGTTGACCCTGCAGCTCGCGCGCCGCGAAAACCTGACCATCCGTCAGTTGTATCTGAGGGTGGCGGGGGCACGGGGGCATTGGCAGTTGGTGGGCACGCCGGTGCAGATAGCCGATCAGCTCGAGGAGCGGTTCGTCCATCGCGGAGCCGATGGGTTCAATGTGATGGCGCCGGTGTTGCCTACAGGGCTGACGGATTTTGCGGAGCTGGTGTTGCCTGAGCTGCGCCGACGGGGGCTGGCGCGTTCGGAATACGACGGCGCGACCTTGCGAGAGAACCTGAGATTGGTGCGGCCTCTAGGCAGCCGTGTAGGGTAGCGAGAGGTTCGGGAAGAAGAAAGGGGCCTGCGGGCCCCTTGGCTTTCTTGATTGCCGCAGTCCTGCTCACGCTGCCTTGCGCTGCTCACCCCGTGGGACTGCGGCGATCAGGCTGCGTGTGTATTCATGCTGCGGCGCCGCCCAGATGCTCTGGTGGTCCCCCGACTCCACGAACCTCCCCCGGTGCATCACCAACACCCGGTCCGCGATGTAGCGCACGACAGCCAGGTCGTGCGAGATAAACAAATAGGACAATTTGAACTCCTCCTTGAGCTCCACCAGCAGATTCAAGATCTGCGCCTGGATGGACACATCGAGGGCAGACACCGGCTCGTCGCAGATCACCAGCGACGGCCGCACTACCAGCGCGCGCGCGATCCCGATGCGCTGGCGCTGGCCACCCGAAAACTCGTGCGGGTAGCGGTTGCCCGCGTTCAGGGGCAGTCCCACCCGGTCCAGGATGGCGGCGATGCGCTGCTGCCGGTCCTGGCGCGAGCGGTTGCCGTGCACGTACAGCACCGTGTCGAGGATGTCATACACCGTGCGCCGCGGGTTGAGCGAAGCATAAGGGTCCTGGAACACCATTTGCATACGCTGGCGCCAGGGCTGCAGGGCGCGGCCCTTGAGCCGGGTCAGGTCCGTGCCGTCGAACACGATTCGCCCGGCCGCGGCGGGCACCAAGTGCAGCAGGGTCTTGGACAGGGTGGACTTGCCGCAGCCCGACTCGCCCACCAGGCCCACGGTCTCGCCGACGCCGATGGTGAAGGACACATCGTCGACCGCATGCACGGTGCCGGTGCGCGTGGCGTAGTCCGTGCGCAGGTTTTGCACCGAAAGCAGAGTGTTGTCCTGTAACGCTGCGGATTCCTCACGTGGCCGGACCTTGGGGATGTGCAGGTCGAAACTGCGCTGGCCCGTCTCCAGGTTCAGGCGTGACTGGATCTCGGGCAGGCGTGCATCGGTGTAGTGCAGGTCCTGGCCGGCGTGCAGCGATGCCCCGAGCAGGCCGCGCGTGTAGGGGTGCGAGGGCGCTGCGAATAGTTGGGGGGCACTGGCCTCCTCGACCTTTTCGCCGCCATACATCACGGCCACGCGGTCGGCCCACTGGGCCACCACACCCAGGTCGTGGGTGATGAGCAGCAGCGACATCGACAGCTCGCGCCGCAGCCGGTCCAGCAGTTCCAGGATCTGTGCCTGGATGGTCACGTCCAGCGCGGTGGTCGGTTCATCGGCCACCAGCAGGCGCGGGCGGCAGGCCACGGCCATGGCGATCATCACGCGCTGGCGCTGGCCACCCGAGAGCTGGTGCGGGTAGTCGTCCACGCGGCGCTGGGGTTCGGGGATGCGCACCAGGTCCAGCAGCTCGATGGCACGCTGGCGGGCCGCCGGGGCCGACAGCCTTTCGTGCTGGCGCAAGGTCTCGGCGATCTGCGTGCCCACGGTGTAGACCGGGTTCAGCGAGGTCATGGGCTCCTGGAAGATCATCGAGATCTCGCGCCCGCGCAACTGGCGCAGCTGGTCCAGCGGC
Organism: Acidovorax sp. GW821-FHT09B03; assembly: GCF_059418305.1. Lineage (NCBI taxonomy): Bacteria > Pseudomonadati > Pseudomonadota > Betaproteobacteria > Burkholderiales > Comamonadaceae > Acidovorax > Acidovorax sp. GW821-FHT09B03. Next base: position 177,765 of record NZ_JBWKPP010000013.1, on the reverse strand, counting down.
AACTGCACGATGTCGCGGCCGTCGAACAGGATCTGGCCACCGATCTGTGCGCCGGGGGCCAGCAGCCGCAGCAGCGCCAGCGCCGTGGTCGACTTGCCGCAGCCCGATTCGCCCACCAGGGCCAGGGTTTCGCCCTGGTGCAGCTGCAGGTCGAGGCCACGCACGGCGTGCAGCACACCTTGCGAGCCCTTGAAGCGCACGTCCAGCTGGCGGATGTCGAGCAGCAGGGGCGCACGCTGGGTGCCGGCGGCTCCATCGCCGTGCACAGGGTGAATCAGGGTCGGGTGGCTCATCGCAGGCCTCGCAGGCGGGGGTTGAAGGCGTCGTTGAGGCCGTCACCGACCAAGTTGAGCGACAGCACGGTGAAAATGATGGCGGCGCCCGGGATGGCGGTCAACGTCCAGGCGGTGCGCAGCTGCTCGCGGCCTTCGCCGATCATGCTGCCCCAGGAGACCACGTTGGGGTCGCCCATGCCCACGAAGGCCAGGGCCGATTCGATGAGGATGGCCGTGGCCACCAGCACCGAGGCGGTCACGATGACCGGGGGCAGGGCGTTGGGCAGGATCTCCTGGAAGATGATGCGCAGGTCCGAAAAGCCCTGGCTGCGCGCTGCCAGCACGAACTCGGATTCGCGCAGCGAGCGGAACTCGGCGCGCACCAGGCGCGCTATCACCGGCCAGGAGGCCAGGCCGATGGCCAGCACGATGACCTTCACCGAAGGCTGGCCGATGGCCACGATCACGATCACCAGCAAGAAGGTGGGCACGGTCTGGAACAGCTCGGTCAGCCGCACGAGCAGGTCGTCCACCCGGCCGCCGAAATAGCCTGCGACGGACCCAACCAGAATGCCGATGAGCACGCTGACCGTGGCGGCCGACAGCCCCACCGCCAGCGAGACCCGCGCGCCGTGCACGATGCCGGACGCCACGTTGCGGCCCAGCGAGTCGCTGCCCAGCGGGAATTCGGCCGACTGCAGGGGCGCCAGCAGCGGGCGGGTGGCCATGTCCAGCGGGTCGTTCGGGAAGATCACCCCCGCCAGCACGGCCAGGCCGGCCACCAGCAGCAGGATCAGCACGCCGGTGACGGCCGCCGGGTTGCGCACGAAGGCCTGCAAGGCCGCGTGGCGCTGCACGGGCACGGGGGAAAGGGCGTCCAGCGCGGGCTTCTTTTCCGCGGACGACGATGATGCGCGGATGAGCCGCAGGAAGCGGTTCTGGGGGGAGGTGGTGGCGGCGGTGGTCATGGCAATCTTGTGGGATGCAACAGGTGCGGAAAACGCCTCAACGGACCTGGATGCGGGGATCGAGCCAGGCGTGCAGCAGGTCCACCAGCATGTTGGCCACGATGACCAGCAGCGAGGACAGCAGCAGAATGCCCAGCAGCACGTTGTAGTCGCGGGCCAGCACCGATTCGAGGGCCAGGCGGCCCAGGCCCGGCCAGCTGAAGACCGACTCGACCACGATGGCTCCGCCCAGCAGCGTGCCGAAGTGCATACCCGCGACGGTGGTCACCGGGATCAGTGCGTTGCGCAGCACATGCCGCAGCGTGATGGCCACGGGGGTCAGGCCCTTGGCCGTGGCGGTGCGCACGAAGTCCTGGTGGCTCACCTCCAGCATGGCGGCCCGCGTGAGGCGCGAGAAGATGGCGACGAAGAAGCCGGCCATGGCCAGTGCCGGCAGCACCAGGTGGCGCGCGGCGTCCTTCACCAGGGCCCAGCCGGTCAGCCCGGCGCCGATGGTGAGGTTGCCCCCGGTGGGCAGCCAGCCGAGCTTGACCGAGAACAGCACGATGGCCATCAGCCCCAGCCAGAAGCCCGGCGTGGAGTACAGCAGCAGCGCCAGCACGGACAGCACCCGGTCTTGCCACTTGCCGACCCAGGTGGCCATGATGGTGCCGAGCAGAACCCCCGTGGCCAGGGCCATGCCCAGGGCCGTGACCATGAGCAGCAAGGTGCTGCCCAGGCGCCCGCCGATCAGGTCCAGCACCAGCTGGTTGTGGCGCGGCGAGGTGCCCAGGTGGAAGTGGGCCAGGTTGTTCAGGTAGGCCAGCAGCCGGTCCAAGAGCGGCAGGTCCAGCCCGAAATGGGTGCGCAGCTGGGCCATGGTCTCGGCCGTGGCCGATCCCGACTCGGCCGCGATCACGTCGGCCGCGTCGCCTGGCACCAGTTGCAGCAGGAAGAAGTTGAGCACCACCACGCCCAGCACAGTCGGCACGGCCTGCCAGGCCGTGCGCTGTAGGGTGTGGCCGACGCGCGAGAGTGTGGTCATGGGCGTGCCCCGTTCGCGTGTCAGGTCAGGGGGCGGCGAAATACAGGTCGGCGAAGCTGCCGCGGACATGCTCGCCCGTGGGGGCGTAGTCGCGGACCTTCTTGGCCACCACCGTGATGTTGGGGTTGGCCCCGAACTCGATGGATGGGATGTCGGCCGCCACGGCCTTCTGGAAGTCGAAGAACAGCTGGCGGCGCTTGGCCTCGTCCACCTCGACGGCGGCGGCTTCGAGCAGGCGGTCCACCTCGGGGTTGCTGTAGTGCGGGGCGTTCGAAAATGGCAGGCCGATCTTGAAGTTCTTGGACCAGAAGATGCGCTGCACGCCCACCGAGGGGTCGAAGATGTTGGTCAGGCTCTCGGCCGTGATGTCCCATTCGCGGTCGGTATAGGCCTTCTTCACGTAGGTGGCGAAGTCATAAGTCTCCACGGCGGCATCGATGCCGATGCGGCCCAGCGACTGGCGGATGAAGTCGGCCGAGCGGCGCTCGACGAAGGGGTTGTAGAGCACGCGCAGCTTCAGGCGCGTGCCGCTGGCGTCCTTCTTGAAGCCGGCGGCATCCAGCGCCGCTTCGGCCGCCTTGGGGTTGTAGGCGATGCGCTGCACGCTGGCATCGTGGTAGCGGCTGTGCGCACCGATGGGCGTGGCCGAGAGCTTGCCCAGGCCATACCACACGGTGTTGTTGTAGGCATTGGCGTCGATGGCCTGGGCGATGGCACGGCGCACCTCGATGTTCTTGAGCGCGGATGTGTCCAGGTTGAAATACACCTGCTGGTGGTTGCCCACGTAGGGCGAGATGCGTGTGTCGATCTCGATGCCCGGGAGCTTCTTGAAGCGCTCCACGTCCGACAACGGGATGGAGCTGCCGGCGCTCAGGTCGATGCTGCCGGACTCCAGGCCTGCGGCACGGGCTACGCCGTCGGTGATGAAGCGCACCACGATCTTGTCGAGGTAGGGCTTGGGCTTGTCCCAGTAATTGGGGTTGCGCTCCAGCAGCACATGGCTGCCCTGCACCCATTCCTTGAAGACGAAGGGCCCCGTGCCCACGGGGGCACTGTTGTACTTGCTGGTGTTGACGTCGGTGCCTTCGTACAGGTGCTTGGGCACGATGGGGGATTCGGCCGCCGACAGCGCCGTCAGCAAGAAGGGTGATGGCTTGGAGAGCACCACCACGGCGGTGTGGGCGTCGGGCGTCTTCACCTCGGTGACGTTGGCGAAGCTGCCGCGTCCGCGCGGGTGCACCTGCTTGAGCGTCTGGATCGAATACGCCACGTCGGCCGAGGTGAAGTCCCTGCCGTCATGCCACTTCACGCCCTTGCGCAGGGTGAAGGTGTACTGCAGGCCGTCCTTGCTGACGGCCCAGGCGGTGGCCAGCTGGGCCTTGGGCGCCAGGTTCCAGTCGTAGGTGAGCAGGCCTTCGACGATCTTGGGGCCGATCTCGGTGTTGCCGCCGGCCGTGGTGGTCAGAGGTACCAGCGACGAGGGCACCGGGTTCACGGCCCAGTTGAGCGTGCCGCCGTGGCGCGCCTGGGCCATGGCCGACAGGCTGGCCAGGCCGGCAAGGCCGAGCACGACGGCGATGCGTTTCCACGGGAGGGCGGGGCGCTGTGGGGGGCGGGGCATGGAGATCCTTTGCATGAGAGCGTGTTGGTAGACAAGCCCCAATGTAGGCAGCCCCCCCGGGCCCTACAACGAACGATTCTGAGTAAGCAAGTGCTACTTTGTACTTACGCCGCCACTGCCGCAGGGGTACCCGCCAATGCCTGCCGGGCCTGCTCGGCAACGTGGTCGCGCACGCTGCGCGCAGGCCGGCCGAGCACGCGCTCCACGGTGGATGTGGTCTCCCGCGCGGCCCCGGCGGCAATCAGTTGCCTGAACTGCGCATGCACCTGCGCGGTGAACGCCGGCAGGGCGGCCGGCGCCTGGCTCGCTGGTCCTGGCGCCTGCACGGCCACCGTGCGGCCCAGCGCCGCACCAGCCGCTGCGGCCAGGTCGGCGAAATCGAGCGGCTCGGGTCCCGTCAGCACCCAGGGCCCGCCATCTTCCGGTGGCTGCACCGCAGTCTCCAGCAGGGCTGCCACGGCCACGTCGGCGATGTCGCGCGCGTCGATGTAGGCCACGCGGGCGCCGGCGAAGGGATCGGAGAGCGCATCGCCCTGCTGCAATGGCTCGGCCAGCCGCCCCAGCGCCACCTGGGCCCAGGCGTTGGGTTGCAGCACCAGGTGCGCAATGCCTGACTGTGCGAGCTGCCGCTCCACGGCCGCATGCAGGTCGCCCGAGAGCGATCGCCCAGGCGGGGTGGTGGTCCACGCCGAGCCCGAGAGCTTGACGATGCGCTGCACCCCCGCGCGCTCGGCGGCCGCAATCGCGTTGCCCTGGTGCACGGCCAGCAGCGGGTCGATGGGCGAGAGCAGGAACAGGTGCGTCACGCCGCGCAAGGCAGCGTCCAGCGTGGCGGGCTGGCCCAGGTCGCCCGCGGCAATCTCCACGGCGGGGCCCAGCACCCGGCGGGCGTGCTCAGGCTGGCGGGTCAGCGCGCGCACGGCAACGCCTTGTGCCAGCAGGCGCGGCACCAGCAATTGGCCCAGCTTGCCGGTGGCACCTGTGACGAGAACACGCAGGCTCTGGACTGAGGATTCGGTAGTCATGTGGCGGTCTCCCAGGCGTCAGGCGGCCAACGGCAACGCAGTGGCGGCCTCGGCCTGCGCACGCAGCCGGGCCAGGGGACGTGGGTCCACCCATTCGCCCAGTGCGAAGTCGCGGGGCAGAAAACCCCATGCAAGCAGGAAATCCTTGAAATGGCCGATGGCATCGACCAGGGGCGCATCCAGGCTGAGGCCCAGGTGGCGGTGTACCTCGGGTCCGTTGGAGGCGAGCACGGCTTCCTCGGTGGTGGCGATCTCGCGCGCCACGAAGCGCAGGGTCTCGTCAGGGTGCTGCTCGGCCCAGTAGCTCGCGCGCTCGACCACGCCGAGCAGGCGCACCACCAGGTCGGGGCGCCGGTCGGCCAGGGCGGCGTCCACCGTCAACGTGCGCGGCGTGCCGTTGTTGATGCGCACCTTGGGGTCCGGGTGCTTGCCGAACTCGGCCACCACCTGCGCACCGATGAGGTTGGCCACCACGATGCCCTCGGCCCCCTTGACGAAGATGGCATCCGCCTCGCCGCGCACCAGGGCCTGCACCTCGGCGAAGTAGGGGTGGCGCCGGCGCAGGCCGTGCAGGCTGGGCTCGCCCGCGGCGATGATGACCGACTCCTCGATGGGCAGGTCCACCAGGGTCACATCCTGGTGCGTGAGCCCGGCCAGCGACAGGCCCGACACGGTGCCCTTGAGCGCCGTGGCGCGGTGGAAGTCGATCAGGTCGTTCACCCGCCGTGGGATGGCGATGCGCTTGCCCGCCAGCTGGGCGGCGCTGGTCAGGCCGCTGCCCGGCAGGGCGATGAGGGCCTGGAACTCGTCGGTCCAGGTGATGGCCACCAGGCGCGTGTCGCGCCCGCTGGCGCGTGCCCAGATGGGGGGGATGTTGCCGCCCTGGCGGAAGGACCAGGCCAGGTGGTGGTCGAAATGGCTTTCGCGCACGCTGCGGTCCTTGGAGTCGATGATGGACTCGATGGCGATGCCGTCCTCGGCGAAGGCCTCGGCCAGCCAGCCCAGGCGCGCGGCGATGCCCAGGGGCGAAGGCACGGGGCAGCGCGTGTACCAGAGCTTATCGGGCTGGGGCTGGTTGGCTGCGGTGGTGTGTGTCGTCATGGCAGTTCCTCCTGTGGATGGGCGGGATGGCCTGGTCAGGCCTTGCCCAGCCAGACGTTGGCGAGGTTTCCGGCAGGGCCGTCGCCGCCCACGGTGTGGTTGCGCACGCGGCGGTCGGCAATGGTGTAGGTGTCGGGCGCCACGAGGTTGATGTCGGGCAGGTCGCGGATGATCAGGCGCTGGAACTCGGTGATGAGCTGGATGCGCTTGGCCTCGTTGGTCTCGACGGACGCGGCCTCCAGCAGGCGGTCTACCTCGGCGTTGCTGTAGGCCGAGCCGTTGGAGAACGGCAGCCCGCGCTTGTAGTTCCTGGACCAGTACAGGCGCTGGATGCCCACTGTGGGGTCGAAGGTGTTGCTCATCGCGCTGATGTGCAGGTCGAAGTCGCGGTCGGTGTACACGCGCTTGATGTAGGTCGCGAAGTCCTGCGAGCTGAGCTGCAGCTCGATGCCGATGCGCGACAGCGACTGGCGCAGGAACTCGGCCGTGCGCAGGCCGCCCTCATTGGGGATGGGCGTGGCGCGCAGCTTCAGGCGCAGGTTGCCCCCGGCCTTGCCGCGGGTCAGGCCCGCTTCGTCGAGCAGTTTCTCGGCCTGCTTGACGTCGTAGGGCAGCACGGGCAGGTCGGGCACGTAGTATTTCTTGAGCGTGTTGCTCACCGGACCGGGGATGAGCTTGCCCTGGCCGTACCAGGCCACCTTGAGCAGGTTGTCGCGCTGGATGGAGTGGGCGATGGCCTGGCGCACGCGCAGGTCCTGCAGGGCCGGGGTCTCCAGGTTGAACTCGGTGCGGTAGATGGAGTTGATGTACTGGTAGCCGTTGCTCTCGAACACCAGGTTGGGCTTGGCGCGCAGGCGCTCCACGTCGGCCAGCGAGACGGGTGAGCCCGGCGCCAGGTGCACCTCGCCGCTTTCGATGGCGGCCGAGCGTGCCGCGGCATCGGGGATGAAGCGCACGATCAGCCGGTCGATGTAGGGCTTGCCTTCGTCCCAGTAGGCCGGGTTGCGCTCGAAGATGGCATGGCTGCCGCGCACCCATTCCTTGAACACGAACGGGCCTGTGCCCACGGGGGCATTGTTGGCCGGGTTGGCATCGGCCTTGCCGGTGCCATACAGGTGCTTGGGCACGATGGGCGTCTCGGACGCTGCAAGCGCCGACAGCAGGTAGGGCACGGGCTTGGCCAGGCGCAGCACCACGGTGTGGGCGTCGGGCGTCTGCACCTCGCTCAGCGCGGCAAAGGTGGCACGCCCGCGCGGGTGGAATTCCTTGACCAGGTTCAGCGAATGCGCCACGTCGGCCGAGGTGAAGGGCTTGCCGTCGTGCCATTTCACGCCCTGGCGCAGCTTGAAGGTGTACTGCAGGCCATCGGCGCTGGTGGTCCACGAGGTGGCCAGCTGCGCCTTGGGGTTCAGGTCGAAGTCGTAGGTCAGCAGGCCTTCGGTCACCTTGCCCGAGATCAGTACCGAGGCATTGGCCGTGTGCGCGATGGTGGTCAGCGTCGGTGGCTCGGGAAAGATGAGCAGCGTGAGCGATCCGCCGCGCTGGGGCGTCTCACCACCTTGGGCCTGGGCCCAGGGGACCAGGGTGGCAAGGCCCAGCCCGGCGGTGCCCTGCAGAAAGGCGCGGCGCGAGGCATCCCGCTGCACGGCAGCGGCGGCAAGGGTGTGGATATCGTCGAAGGATGGCATGGATGGACAGAACGGTGTGGGAGTGAATCGGTGGCAGGCCGGGCTATGCCGCGGCCTGCAGCGCCGCGCGGCCCGCATGGGTGCGCAGCAGGTTGTTGGGAGGTGCATGGATCAGGCTGCAGAGCACGTTGCGGTGGTGCCGCTCCAGCGGGTTGCGCCGGGCCAGGCCGTGGTTGCCGGCCAGCTCGAAGGCCGCTGTAACAGCCTGGGCCGCGTTGTCGGTCACCACCTGCTTGACCAGCGCGCCCAGGTGGTCGGGCGCAGTGCCGGCGTCGTAGGCCTGCGCATGGCTGAGCAGCAGCCAGTCGTTGGTAGCCAGCAGCTCCTGTATGCGGCCCACGGCGTCCTGCACCGTGGGCACGCTGGCCAGCGAGGCACCACCCAGTGCGCTGGGCTTGCGCTCGTTGAGAAAGCGCAGCAACCAGTCGCGCGCCGCCTGCGCCGCAGCGTGGTAGACCGAACCCACCTGGCTGAAGTACCAGGCGATGGTGGTCGCGTCGCGCCGCAGGCCCAGGTGCGCCGGCCGCAGGCCCACGGTATGGCCGAGCGGCACGGCGACGTCGTGGAACAGCACGTCGTGGCTGGCCGTGGCGCGCATGCCCACCGGGTCCCAGGTGTCGACCACCTGCACACCGGGCGCACCGCGCCGCACGAGAAAGCTGCCCAGGCGCGGCTCGGGCTCGTCGGTCACGGCCAGCACGCTGATCCAGGAGAGCAGGGGCACGCCCGTCACGTAGAGCTTGTGGCCCGCCAGCAGCCACTGGTCGCCCACGCGCCGTGCCACCGTGGCCGGCAGGCCGCCGTGCGAGGGTGAGCCCAGTGCGGGCTCCACCTGCGCGGCGTTGAGCAGGGAGCGGCCTTCGAGCGACTCGGCGATCAGCTGCCGTGCCAGCGCCTCGGGCCATTCGTCCGAGCCCTGGCGCAGACTGCGCGCGATGTGGCCGTGCAGGCTGTAGTGCATGGACAGGATCAGCGCCACCGAAGGATCGCCATAGGCAATGGCGCTGACGACCTCGCGCGCCACGGCCAGTCCGGCGCCATGGCCGCCGTGGGCGCTGTCTATCGTCAGGCGCAGCAGGCCCGCGGCATGCAGTGCCGCGAACTGCGCCTCGGGCGGGGCGCCGCTCTGGTCGTGCTCGGCGGCCAGCAGAGCGAAGTCATGGCCCAGCTGGCGCGCATGCGCGATGAGATCGGCGTGCGCGGCGGACCGGGGCGAAGCCTGCAAAGGCTGGGACAGGTCACTCACAGGCGATCTCTCAGTCTTCAAGCCCGGGCGGCACCTGGAAGCCGCCGTACGCCTGCTCCAGCAGGTGGGCGAAGTGGATGCAGGTGTGGTCTTCGAGGTAGGGGCCCACGGCCTGCGCGCCGATGGGCAGGCCATCGTCGTCCAGCCCCAGCGGGAAGCTGGTGGCCGGCAGGCCCGGCAGCACCGGCAGGCCGGCCCAGGTGAACAGATCCAGAAAGCGCACGGGCTTGCTGCCGCCCTCGAAGGCCACGGGGTAGCTGCGCTCGTCCTTGGGTTCGCTGTGGTTGTGCGCAAAGGCCTGGGTGGCCAGCACGGGGGTGACGACCACGTCCACCACCCCGAACAGCTGTTCCCACTGCTGGCGCAGCTTCAGCCGTGCCTCGTTGTCGTGCAGCCAGGCGCGGTGCGACAGGCTGAACGAGCGCAGCCAGGCGGCATCGGCACTGGTGTCTTCGGGCGCCAGGGCGTCCAGGCGTGCCTGGGCCCCGGCCGACAGCGCGGGCGGTTCGGCCAGCGAGGAGCCGAGCAGGCTGCGGTAGATGCGGTGGGCCTCGCCCAGGTCGGGCAGCAGGCCGGCGGGCAGGTCGCTGGTTCGCAGCACCTGGCTGCCCTGGGTGCGCAGGCGCTCCACCACGCGCTCGATGGCCACGCGCTCGCCCAGGCTGCGCTCGGTGCCGGGCCACTGGTCGATCACCAGCACGCGGTAGTCGGCCAGGCGCTGGTGCCGCGCCGGGGGCAGGGTGGCGCGCCAGGCCTTGGCCTGCAGCGGGTCGAGGTTCAGCAGCAGGTCGAGCGCCAGGGCCAGGTCGGCGGCGCTGCGCGCCAGCGGGCCGGCCACGCTCAGGTCGCGGTCGGCCACGCGCCCGGCGGGCAGGCCGGCGCCGCGCAGGCCGATCAGGCCCTGCGTGGGCTTGTGGCCGTACACGCCGTTGAAGTGCGCGGGGATGCGGATGGAGCCGCCGATGTCCGAGCCCAGCTCCAGCGCCACAAAGCCCGCGGCCAGCACCCCGGCCGAGCCGCCCGAAGAGCCGCCGGGCGTGCGCGCCACGTCCCAGGGGTTGTTGCTCACACCGTACAGCGGGTTGTAGCTCTGCAGGTCGGCCAGGCCCACCGGCACGTTGGTCTTGCCCAGCACCACGGCGCCGGCCTCGCGCAGCGCGCGCACCACCCACGAGTCCTGCGCCGCCACGTTGCCTGCGTGGGCAGGGTTGCCGGTGGCCGTCACCAGGCCCTGCACGTCGAAGGATTCCTTGACCGTGATGGGCACGCCCAGCAGCGGCTTGCGCTCGCCGCGCGCCAGGGCCTCGTCGGCCGCCCGGGCCGCAGCGCGGGCCTGTTCGAAATCGCGCACGGCGACGAGGTTGAAGGCCGCGTCGTGCCGGGCGATGCGCGCCAGGCTGTGCTCCAGCAGCGCCGTGGCGGTGATGCGGCCTTCGGCCAGGGCGCGGGCCTGCTCGACGGCGCTGGCAAAGCTCAGTTCGGCGGCGGGGCTGCGGGCGTCGGAAGGGACGGGTGCAGTGGCTGTGCTCATGGAGGCTCCTTGGTGGCGATGGCGTGGATTACTTGCGGGGTTGCAGCCAGGTGTCGGCCAGATCGCCTGCCGTCAGGTCGATGGTGGTGTTGAGCTGGTGCACGCGGGTGCTGTAGACCTGCAGTGCCGAGGGCACGGTGACCAGCGGGTAGGCCGGCAGCTCGCGCCCCACGGTCTGCTGGATCTGGCGGAACTGCGCAGCGCGGCGGGTCTCGTCGACCTCGATCGCGGCCTGGCGGAAAAGCTCGTCCACCTGCGGGTTGTTGTAGTGCGCCGCGTTGATCCAGATCAGCGGGTTCTTCACGCCGTCGCCCCAGTAGATGCGTTGCACGCCCACGGTGGGGTCGTACAGGCGGCCCAGGCCGTTGACGTTGAGGTCGAACTCGCGCGCGGTGTAGGCGCGCTTGAGGAAGGTGGGCAGGTCGCCGTCGAGGATCTCCACGCGGATGCCCACGCGCGCCAGCGACGAGCGCAGGAAGTCCGAGGTGCGCTTGAAGTCGGCACCCGGGATGTTGGTGACCTTGAGGGCAAAGCGCGTGCCGCCGCCCTGGCGCGGGTAGCCCGCCTGGTCGAGCAACTGGTTGGCGCGGGCCACGTCGTACGGGTAGTTGAAGGTGCTGTCGTCGTAGTAGCTGGTGAACACCTTGGGGATGGGCGAGTTCACCACCTCGCCGCGCTGGTACCAGACCACGCTGCTCAGCGCATTGCGGTCGATGGCATGGGCAATCGCGTGGCGCACCTCGGCCTTGGCCAGCACCGGGTTGTCCAGGTTGTATTCGAGGAAGACGGCGTTGTTGAGGTAGGCGTCGTAGGTGTCCTCGACCTTGAGCTGCGGGTTCTTGCCCAGGCGCTCCAGGTCGGCCAGGTTCACGTTGCTGGCCACGTCCACCTCGCCGGCCTCCAGTGCGGCCGAGATGGCCGCCTTGTCGGGGATGAAGCGGAAGATGATGCGGTCCAGGTGCGGCGCGCCGCTGCGCCAGTAGTTCGGGTTCTTGCGCAGGATGATGTGGCTGCCGCGCACCCACTGCTCGAAGATGAAGGGCCCCGTGCCCACCGGTGCCGTGGCATTGGCACTGGCCAGCGGGTCGCCGTCGCCATAGCGGTGGGCCGGCACGATGGGCAGCTCGGCCGAGGACAGTGCCTTGATGAGGTAGGGCGCGGGCTTGGAGAGCACGAGCACGGCCGTCAGCGCATCGGGCGTGTCCACGCGCTCCACGTTGGCCAGGGTGATGCGCCCGCGCGGGCCCTGCTTCTTCTGCGTGAGCACCGAGTAGCGCACGTCGGTCGCGGTGAAGTCCTTGCCGTCGTGCCACTTGACGCCCTTGCGCAGCTCGAAGGTGTAGCGCAGGCCATCCGGGCTCACGCTCCAGCGCGTGGCCAGCAGGGGCTGGGGCTTGAACTGCGCGTCGTAGCGCAGCAGCCCCTCGGTGATCTTGGCGCTGATGTTGCGGATGCGGGTATTGGTGTCCAGCAGCGAGACCAGGATGGGCGGCTCGATGTCGCTGGCGTAGGTGAGCGTGCCGCCCTTGACCGGGGTGGCGGCATCGGTGGCGGGCTGTGCCAGTGCCAAGGCTGGCAGCACAGCGAAGGCAAGGTGGGCGAAGGTGCGGTGGAGGGCCATGAAATAGGGGGAGGGCTGGGTGGATGGAGCGCGGTCAGAAGCGCAGGCCGGCCTGCTTGAGCAGCGGCAGGATGCGGTCGCCGAAGAATTCGAGGTCGGGTTGGAAGTCGAAGAAGCTCAGCTGCAGGCCGTCGACGCCTGCGCGCTTCAAGGCCACGAACTGCTCGACCACCTGCTCGGGCGTGCCGATGACCTCGATGTTCCCGCCGATGGCGCGGCGCTTGGGCGCATCCACGCCCACGCGGCCCTTCCAGGCATGGGCGTCGCTGTCGAAGCCGTTGAAGCCCTGGGGCGAATGCTGGTCCTGCGCGGCCACGATGGCATCGTGGTAGGCCCAGGTCTCGGCCTCGGTCTCGCGGCTGATCACCATGGGGTTGAGCAGGGTGCGCACCTCGCGCCCCTGGGCCCGCGCAGCGGCCTTCACGCGTGCCGTGTGCGCCGGCAACGCGGCGATGGCGCTGGCGAAGTCCGAGCCCGCGGGGCTGGTGATGAACACGATGTCCGAATAGCGCGCGGCAAACTCGATGCCGGCGTCCGACCCCGTGGCATTGACCAGCACCGGGCGGCCATAGCGCGGCTTGGGCGAGACGAAGGCACCCTGCAGCTTCCAGGAGGAGCCGCCTTCGTACGAGTAGTTCTCGGTGTCGGTCCACAGGCGCTGCACCACCTCCAGGAACTCGGCGGCCAGTTCGTAGCGCCGGTCGTGGTCGATGCGGTCCCAGCCGAAGGCCTCGTGCTCCACGGCGCGGTGGCCGGTAACCACGTTGATGCCCCAGCGCCCGCCCGAGATGTGGTCCAGCGTGCTGGCCCACTTGGCCAGGTGCAGCGGGTGCAGCGGGCCGTAGAGCACGTGGATGGTGGAGATCAGGATGATGCGCTGCGTGACGCCGGTGAGCGCCGCCGTGGCCATGAAGGAGTCGAGCGCATTGCCGTCGAACACGCCGCCGTAGCCGCCCTTGGGCAGCCACTGCGACAGCGCGAAGACGATGTCGAAGCCGAGGGCCTCGGACTTGAGCACCAGGTCGCGGTTGTAGGCGAACTGCCAGTCGGTGGTGCGGGGCAGGGTGGAGGCGCTCCATCCCCCCGCCTGGATGGGCAGGAACAGCCCGAGCAGGATGGGCTGCTTCAAGGCCTCGGACAAGGGGCTGCCCGGGAAATCGGTGGGTGCGGAGAAACGGTCGAGCCCGACCAGCGAGCCAGCGCGGTGTGTGATGGTGGTCATGAAGGCAATCGGCAAGCCCTGCGCAACGGGTCGCAGGGCAGGAATGGAAACCCTTGCATTGCACCCAATATCGCGGCGGGCTGCAGCGTTCTTTCCGCATTTGCTTATGCGGACATCTGCGCCGATGAAGCTTGCTCCTGGCGCACCGGCTGCTACCGATTCAGGAGCGGCTATCGATATGCGTGCAGCGAGTATGTGCTTTGCGCAGCGCTGCCTACCATTCGCGGCTGACCGGCCTCGGCCGCGTGCCACCACCCCTTTCCCGGAGCCTTCTTGACCACCTACCACTACCTGGGCCGCAGCGGCCTCAAAGTCTCGCGCCTGGCGCTGGGCACCATGATGTTCGGCGGCCCCACCGACGAGGCCACCTCGCACGCCATCATTTCCGCGGCCAAGGCCAGCGGCGTGAACTTCATCGACACGGCGGACGCCTACCAGAAGGGCCGCACCGAGGAGATCGTAGGCCGCGGCATCCGCCACGACCGCGACGACTGGGTGCTGGCCACCAAGTTCGCCAACCGCATGGGCGACGGGCCCAACCGCAGCGGCATCTCGCGCAAATGGATCATCGACGCCGTGGAAGGCAGCCTGCGCCGCCTGGGCACCGACTACATCGATCTCTTGTACTTTCACCGCACCGACTTCAACGCCCCGCTGGGCGAGGCCGTGCGCGCCATCGGCGACCTGGTGCGCGCGGGCAAGCTGCGCTACTTCGGCGTGTCCAACTTCCGGGGCTGGCGCATTGCCGAGGTGGCCCACCTGGCCGATGCCGAAGGCATCGACCGCCCCGTGGCGAGCCAGCCGCTGTACAACGTCGTCAACCGCACGGCCGAGGCCGAGCAACTGCCTGCCGCCGCGGCCTACGGTCTGGGCGTGGTCTCGTACAGCCCGCTGGCACGCGGCGTGCTGACTGCCAAGTACGACGATGGTGCGGAGCCCGAAGCCGGCTCGCGCGCCGCGCGGGCCGACAAGCGCTTGCTGGAGACCGAGTGGCGCCCCGAATCCCTGGCCATCGCGCGCCAGATCCGTGACGACCTGGCGGCGCGCGGCGTCCACCCCACCGACTTCGCGGTGGCCTGGGTGCTCAACAACCGCCTCATCACCTCGGCCATCGCCGGCCCCCGCACGCTGGAGCAGTGGGAGGGCTATGTGCGCGCGCTGGACTACCAGTTCACCCCCGAGGACGAGGCCCTGGTCAACCGCCTGGTGGCCGCCGGCCATGCCTCCACCCTGGGCTTCACCGACCCGAGCCACCCCGTGGAAGGCCGCGTGGCCCGCGTGGCAGTGACCGCTGCTGCTGCTACCGCACAGTGAGGCCAGGCCCATGGCACACACCATCCTGCAGATTCCCCGCACGCGCGCGGCCATTCTGGCCGGTGTTCCGGCCCTGGCCGACGCCATCGCCCAGGGCGCATCCCAGCGCGAGGCCGACCGCACGCTCCCGTACGACGCTTTTCGGCTGGTGCGCCAGTCCGGCCTGGGTGCGCTGCGCATCGGCCAGGCCGATGGCGGCCCCGATGGCTCGCTCGAAGACCTGATCGGCGCCCTGGCCACGCTGGCCGCGGCCGATTCCAACGTCGCGCATGCGCTGCGCATCCACTTCAACGCCACCGAGGCCCTGCGCCTGGCACCGCCCGGCGCCTACCGGCAGCTGCAGGTGCAGCGCACGCTCGAGGGCGCGCTGTTCGGCGGCGCCTACACCGAACGCGGCACCGAGCGGGCCGGCGTGACCCACACCGCGCTGGTGCGCGAGGGCGACCACTTCCGGCTGAGCGGCCGCAAGTTCTATGCCACGGGCACGGCCTTCTCGGACTATGCCAACGTGAGCGTGCTGGACGAAGAGGGCACCATGGTCACCGTGAACCTGCCGGTGGACCGCGAAGGCATCGCCATCCTGGACGACTGGGACGGCTTTGGACAGCGCCTCACGGCCAGCGGCTCCATCGTCTTCACCGATGTGCTGGTGCATGCCCACGAGGTGCAGTCCCGCGACTCGGGCTCGCTGGTGGGGCGCCACACCTCGGCGCTGCGCCAGCTGCACCTGGTGACCGCCGCGGCCGGCGCGGTGCGCAATGTGCTGGCCGACGCCACGCGCTTCGTGCGCGACCATGGCCGCCCGGCCATGCACAGCCCGGCCGCCACGGCGCGCGAGGACCACTTCAACCAGCTCGTGGTGGGCGAACTGGCGGCGGCATCGCATGCCATCGATGCCCTGGTGCTGGACAACGCGCGCCACCTCGACCGCTCGGCCGATGCCATTGCCGCCGAGGCGCCGCAGGCGGCCGACCTGGTGCTGCAGGGCGCACTGGCCACAGCCAAGACGCAGACCGTGGTAGCCCGCCTGGCGCTGGGCGCGGCTGAGCGCATGTTCGAGGCCGGCGGTGCCTCGGCCACGTCCAGCAAGCACAACTTCGACCGCCACTGGCGCAACATCCGCACCATCTTCAACCACAACCCGCTGCTGCAGAAGACCCGGGTGCTGGGTGACTACCAGCTCAATGGCGTGACCACCCACCTCGAAGAGGGGCGGGTGTTCTGACACGGTGAAGATAGGCCGGCGTCAGCCGGCAGCCGGGGGCGAGGCCTCGCGCGTGCCCACGGCCCAGTAGAAGGTGGGGCGCGTGCCGTTGAGCGCATGCTCCCCGATCACGCGCGACTTGTAGATCACCGGGTTGTGCGAGGCCAGCGTGCGGGCATTGCGCCAGTGGCGGTCCAGGCGGCGGTCCTCCTGCAGGGCGCTGGCGCCGCCCACGTCGAACAGGCGCGTGGCGGCGGCCAGCACCGCCTCGGTCACGGCGACCTGGGCCTTGGCGGCGCGCAGCTCCACGTCGACCAGCAAATCCCCGGGCAAGGGCTCGCCGCGCAGGCGCCAGCGGTCCAGCTCGCCCAGGCCGCGCGCCACCTCGCGCGTGGCCAGCGTGGCGATGAAGGCGGTGCTGGCCAGGTGGCCGATGACCTGCTGCACCAGCGGGTCCTCGCGCGGCAGGTTGCCGCTGGCATGGCTGAACACGCGCTTGCGCGGCTGCACGAAGGCGATGGCATCGCGCTCGATGGCACGCGCAATGCCGGCCAGCGTGGCGATGTGGAACAGCTGGAACACGGCGGTCATCAGCGTCGTGCCGCTGCGCGAGAAATCGATGATGTCGTCCGCTGCCACGACCACCCGCTCGAAGCGCGTGGTGCCCGAGGCGGTGAGCCGCTGGCCGAAGCCGCGCCAGTCGTCCACGCACTCCACCCCCGGTGCATCGGTGCGCACCAGGGCGATGGTGCGCCACTGGGCCGGGTCACCGCCCTCGCGCTCGGCGGTGACCGCCACCCAGTCGGCATACAGGGTGCCGGTGCTGTAGTACTTCTCGCCGCTCAGCAGCCAGGCACCGTCTTCCTCCTGGAACAGCCGGGTCTGCAGGCGGCCCAGGGCTCCGTCGCCCTGTTCGGTGGTGGCATTGCCAAAAATGGCGCCATCGGCCACGCGCCGCAGCCAGGGCGCGCGCTGCTCGGGCTCGAATTCGGCCAGCACGCGCTCGACAAAGCCGAAATGCGCGCGCAGCGCCTGGGGCAGGTTGGAGTCGGCCTCGGCCAGGTCGATGAGCAGCTCGTACAGCTGCTCGGGCATGGCGCCGAAGCCGCCGTGCTCGATGGGCACGCGCAGCGCGCCGAAGCCGGCTTCGCGCAGCCAGCCGATGGCCTCGTGCGCCAGCTCGCGCGCGTGCTCGCGCTGGACGGCATGCTCGGCAATGCGCGCAAAGACGGGGTGAAAGCGCTGCACGAGAAAGTCATGCGTGGGGGGATTGCGGGACATGGGGTGGAGCTTTCTCGAAAGGGGGAGGGGCCTGGCGCCTGCTGCGGCCGGTGTCTGGCCATGCTAGGAGGTGCCCGGCTGCCCCCGAACGAAGGAAAGCGCCGCTCCAAATGCGCCGGGCGCATAAGCGGCCGGGCGCCGGAGTGCGCTTGGGGCGGTGAAGGGCCTTGCGGCCATTGCGCATATCGATAGCCGAAATGCTTCTAGCCACCACGCCCCGCAAGGCCCCGGGCGGGCGCACAGTATGGACCTTCGGTCTCGTTCACCGGACGACCACCCCTTTTTCCTCTTCAATCCCTTTCTTCCCATGGCCAGAACCCCCAAGATCGTCGCCGTCTCTGGCGGCCTGCAGCGCCCCTCCCGCACCCTGGCGCTGGTGCAACAGCTGCTCGAAGGGCTGTCGGATGCCCTGCCGGTGGACACGCGGCTCATCGAGCTGGGCGAGCTCGTGCCCCAGTTCGGCGGTGTGCTCCAGCGCGCCCAGCTGCCGCCCGCGATCGAGGCCGTGCTGCGCGAGATCGAGTCCGCCGACCTGCTGCTGGTGGCCAGCCCGATCTACCGCGGCTCCTACACCGGCCTGTTCAAGCACCTGTTCGACTTCGTACACCACGAGGCGCTGATCGACGTGCCCGTGCTGCTGGCCGCCACGGGCGGCAGCGACCGGCATGCGCTGGCCATCGACCACCAGCTGCGCCCTTTGTTCAGCTTCTTCCAGGCCCACACGCTGCCCATCGGCGTGTATGCGACCGACAAGGAGTTCGATAACTACCGCGTGAGCAGCGACGCCCTCAGGGCCCGCATCGCCCTGGCGGTCGAACGCGCGCTGCCGGCGCTGCGCCAGCGGGCCCAGGGCCTGGTGGAGATTCCCGTGCTTTCGCTGGCCTGACGGAAGCCACCGTGCAGCAAGGCATGCGGGCAGCGCAGACGCCGCCCGCATGCCCGTTTTTTCTTGACGGTGCTCCCGCATGACCGATACCCATTCCCATCCACCGCAGGCTGCACCCGACCAGCGGCCCCGCGCGCCAGACGCATCGCGCGTGCAGCGCCTGCACAGCGACCAGGAGGCCCTGGAGGCCGCACACCGGCTGGCGGCCCTGTTCGCACCCGGTGCCTCCGGGCGCGACCGTGAGCGCCGCCTGCCCTGGGCCGAGCTCGACCTGTGGTCCGAAAGCGGGCTGGGCGGCATCACCGTGCCGCGCGCCTACGGCGGGGCGGACGTGTCCTTCGCCACGCTGGCCGAGGTGTTCGTGATCCTCTCGGCGGCCGACCCGGCACTGGGGCAGATTCCGCAGAACCATTTCGGTCTGCTGGGCGTGCTGCGTGAAATCGGCACCGATGCCCAGAAGCAACGCTTCTACGCCGAGGTGCTGGCCGGCCACCGCCTGGGCAATGCGGGGCCCGAGCGCCGCTCCAGGACCATCCTGCATGGCCAGACGCGCCTGGCGCAAACGCCGCAGGGCCTGCGCCTGACCGGAGAACGCTTTTATTCCACCGGCGCACTGTTCGCCCACCGGGTGCCCACGCGCGCGCTGGACGACGAGGACCGGGCCGTGCAGGTCTGGGCACGGCGCGATGCGCCCGGGCTCACGGTGGTCGACGACTGGTCGTCCTTCGGCCAGCGCACCACGGCCAGCGGCACCGTGCGCTTCGACAACGTGGCCATCGACGCGACCGACGTACTGCCCATCTGGCAACTGGCCGACCGGCCGGGGCTGTTCGGGCCCGCGTCGCAGATCGTGCAGGCCGCCATCGACCAGGGCATTGCCCAGGCGGCGCTGGCCGACGCCCTGGCCTTCGTGCGCGAACGCGCGCGGCCCTGGATCGACTCCGGGCTGCAACAGGCGACCGACGACCCCTACATCATCCAGGACGTGGGCCGCCTGCAGGTGGACCTGCATGCAGCGCACGAGGTGCTGCGCGAAGCCGGCCAGCTGCTGGACGCCATCCGCGCCGCCGGCACGGTGACGGCCGAGGACAGTGCCCGCGCCTCGGTCGCCGTGGCCGAAGCCAAGATCCTGACCACGCAGATCGCGCTCGACGCCTCCGAGAAGCTGCTGGAGCTGGCGGGCTCGTCCGCCACGCGCGAGGCGCACAACCTCGGGCGCCACTGGCGCAACGCCCGCACCCACACCCTGCATGACCCGGTGCGCTGGAAGGCGCACCTGATCGGCAACTACCTGCTCAACGGTGTCGCCCCACGGCGGCACTCCTGGAACTGACATGGCCCTCGAACTGTTGAACCCCGCCCTGGGGCCGCAGGGCGCTGCAGAGGAACCTGCGCCCCCGCCAGCCCAGCCCGTGCAGCGCATCCGCGACGATGCGCACGCCCTCGAAGTCGCCCGCGCCCTGGCCGCCGACTTCGCGCGCGCTGCGGTGGCGCGCGACCGCGACCGCATCCTGCCCTGGGACGAACTGGACCGCTTCACGGCCAGCGGCCTGTGGGGCATCACCGTGCCGCGCGCGTACGGCGGGGCAGGGGTGTCCAACGTCACCCTGGCCGAGGTCATCGCCACCATCTCGGCGGCCGATGGCTCGCTGGGCCAGATTCCGCAGAACCACTACTACGCGCTCGAAGTGCTGCGCGTGGGCGGCAGCGATGCGCAAAAGGCCTTCTTCTACCGCCGCGCGCTCGATGGCGAGCGCTTTGGCAACGCCCTGGCCGAGATCGGCCACAAGGATTTCAAGCGCCGCACGCGCCTGACCACCGACCACCCCGATGGCTGGCGCGTGGACGGGCAGAAGTTCTACTGCACCGGCGCGCTGTTCGCGCACTGGATTCCCACGCTGGTCAGCGCGCAGCAGGAGGGGCGCGATGTGACGCTGCTGGCCTTCATTCCACGGAGGGCCGAGGGCGTGGCCATCGTCGATGACTGGGACGGCTTTGGCCAGCGCGTCACCGGCAGCGGGTCCGTGTCCTTCGATGCGGTGGCGGTCGACCCGGCATGGGTCGTTCCCTTTCTCGCCTCGTTCGAGCGGCCCACCCCCATCGGCCCGTTCGCGCAGCTGCTGCACGCGGCCATCGATCTGGGTATAGGGCAGGGCGCCTTGCAGGCCACGCTGCCCTTCGTGCGCGAGCAGGCCCGGCCCTGGATCGATGCCGGCGTGGACCGCGCCAGCGACGACCCGCTGACCATCCGCCAGGTGGGTGACGTGGCGGTGCGGCTGCGCGCCGCCCAGGCGCTGCTGCGCCGTGCCGGCCGCTTTGTCGACCAAGCCCAGGCCGCGCCCGACGAGGCCAGCGTGGCCGCGGCCTCCATCGCTGTGGCCGAGGCCCGCGTGCTGACCACCACGGCATCGCTGGACGCCGGCAACCGCCTGTTCGAGCTGGCCGGCACCGGCGCCACGCTCGACGGCCTGGGGCTGGACCGCTTCTGGCGCAACGCCCGTACCCACACCTTGCACGACCCGGTGCGCTGGAAGTACCACGCCATCGGCAACTACTACCTCAACGGCCAACTGCCCCCGCGCCACGGTGCGCTGTAGGGCCCGCTGCCATGTCCTTGATTCCCATTTCGCCAGGAGCCGCACCGTGATCTCTCCCCGCCCTGTTTCCCCCAACCCTGCGGCCTCGCGCCGCCGCCTGCTGCAGGCGGGCTCTGCCATGGCGCTGGCCGGCCTCGGGCTGCCGGCCACTGCGGCGCTGAAGGAGCCGCCCGGCACCGGCAAGCTGCTCAAGGTCGGCGTGACCACCGGACCGCATGAGCAGACCTTCGAGGTGGTCAAGCGCGTGGCCGAGCGCGACTACGGGCTCAAGATCCAGATCGTGCCGTTCACCGACTACAGCCGGCCCAATGCCGCACTCGATGCAGGCGACCTGGATGCCAACAGCTTCCAGCACCGCCCCTTCCTGGCTGCGCAGGTGCGCTCGCGCAACTACAAGATCGTGGGCTTCGGCCGCACCTGGATCGGGCCGATCGCGATCTACTCCAGGAAGTACAAGTCCATCGCAGCCTTGCCCGAAGGCGCCCGGGTGGCCATACCGAACGACCCGGCCAACGAGAGCCGCACCCTGCTGCTGTTGCAAAAGGCGGGCCACATCAAGCTGCGCACCGGCATCGATCCGATCGAAGGCGTCAACGCCACGCCGCGCGACGTGATCGAGAACCCGAAGAAGCTGCGCTTCGTGGAGATCGAGGCTGCCCAGCTGCCGCGCACGCTGGACGATACCGACGCCTCTGCGGTGAATGCCGACTATGCGATCAAGGCCGGCCTCAACCCCGCCAAGGACGGCATCCTGGTCGAGGACAAGGACGGCCCCTATGCCTGCTTGATCGCGGTGCGCGAGCAGGACCAGGCACAGCCCTGGGTGCAGCAACTGGTCAAGGCGTACCAGACCGAGGAGGTGCGCGATTTCATCGTGAAAACCTTCGGCGGTGGCGTGATCCCGGCGTTCTGACCCCATGGCCACTCCGAAGAAGCAGATCCTGCTCAACGCGTTCAACATGAACTGCGTGGGCCACATCAACCACGGCCTGTGGGCGCACCCGCGCGACGAGTCGGCCGCCTACAACACCATCGAGCACTGGACCGGCATAGCCCGCACGCTGGAGCGCGGGCTGTTCGACGGCCTGTTCATCGCCGACATCGTGGGCGTGTACGACGTCTACCATGCCAATGTCGACGTGACCCTGCGCGAGTCGATCCAGCTGCCGGTCAACGACCCGATGATGCTGATCTCGGCCATGGCGGCCGTCACGCAGAACCTGGGCTTCGGCGTCACGGTGAACCTCGGCTACGAACTGCCCTACCTGCTGGCGCGGCGCTTCTCGACCCTGGACCACCTCACGCGCGGGCGCATCGGCTGGAACGTCGTCACCGGCTACCTCGACAGCGCGGCGCGGGCCATGGGCCTCGCCGAGCAGTTGCCGCACGACGAGCGCTACGACCGGGCCGACGAATTCCTCGAGGTGCTCTACAAGCTCTGGGAGGGCAGCTGGGAAGAGGGCGCCGTTCGGCGCGACCGCGCCGGGCGCATGTACGCCGACCCGGCCAAGGTGCACAAGGTACAGCACCAGGGCCGCTACTACCAGGTGGACGGCTACCACCTGGCCGAGCCCTCGCCGCAGCGCACGCCCGTGCTGTTCCAGGCCGGTGCCTCGGGCCGGGGCCAGCGCTTTGCCGGGCGGCATGCCGAATGCGTGTTCATCTCGCCCCCCAACAAGGCGGCGGCGCGCAAGAGCGTCGATGCGCTGCGCGAGCAGTTGGTGCGCGCCGGCCGGCGGCCGGACGATGTCAAGGTCTTCGTCGGCTCTGCCGTGGTGACCGGTGCCACGCACAAGGAGGCGCACGAGAAGTACGAGGACTACAAGCGCTACGCCAGCCGCGAGGCCGGGTTGGCGCACTTCGCGGCCAGCACGGGCGTGGACTATTCGCGCTACGACCTGGACGAGCCCATCGTCTACGGCCCCACCAATGCCATCGAGTCGGCCGCGCGCACCGCCGCGCAGCACGGCTGGACGCGCCGGCAACTGCTCGAGCTGTTCGAGCTCGGCGGGCGCTACCCGGCCATCGTCGGTGATGCGGGCCAGGTGGCCGACGAACTGCAGTCCTGGATCGACGAGACCGGCGTGGACGGCTTCAACGTGAGCCGCACCGTGGTGCCCGAAAGCTACGAGGATTTCGTGGACTTCATCGTGCCCGAGCTGCAGTCGCGCGGCGTCTACAAGACGGAGTACGCACCGGGCAGCCTGCGCAAGAAGCTGTTCGGCGAGGCCGACCACCTGCCGGCGCGCCATGCGGGCGCCCAGTTCCGGCGCACCGGCGGGGCGCTGGGCCTGCCTGGGCAAGCCGATGCGGCCGTGGCCGCCTCGGTCGCCTGAAGGAAACGCCCATGAGCGCCTTCAGCGAGGAAACCGTGCTGAGCGTCCACCACTGGACGGACCGCTTGTTCACCTTCACCACCACGCGCGATCCCGCGCTGCGGTTCTCCAACGGCCACTTCACCATGATCGGCCTGCGCGTGGACAACAAGCCGCTGCTGCGCGCCTACAGCATCGTGAGCGCGAATTACGAGGAACTTCTGGAGTACCTGAGCATCAAGGTGGACGACGGGCCCCTGACATCGAGGCTGCAGCACATAAAGCCCGGTGACAAGGTCATCGTGGGGCGCAAACCCACCGGCACGCTCTTGATCGACTACACGCTGCCGGGAAAGCGCCTGTACCTGCTGGGTACCGGCACCGGCCTGGCACCGTTCATGAGCGTGATCCGCGACCCGCAGACCTACGAGAAGTTCGAGACGGTGATTCTGGTGCACGGTGTGCGCCAGGTCGATGAGCTGGCCTACCACGACCTGGTGATCGACCATTTGCCCCGGCACGAGTTCCTGGGCGAGCTGGTGCGCAAACAGTTGCTTTATTACCCGACCGTGACACGCGAGGACTTCCGCAACCGGGGCCGCATCACGGAACTGGTGGCCAGCAACAAGCTCACCGACGACCTGGGCCTGCCGCCTCTGGATGCGGCCGAGGACCGCGTGATGCTGTGCGGAAGCCCCGGCATGCTCGGCGACCTCAAGCACCTGCTGGAATCGAGGGGCTTCAAAGAGGGCAATACATCGACGCCCGGAGACTTCGTCGTGGAACGGGCTTTTGCGGAGAAGTAAGGCGCTGCGCACGGTTCCCCTGGACCGCTGCGGCCACGGCTGAAAACGCATAAGCAAGCATGCACGGCGCATTGGACGGCGCCGTGGGCCCGCTCCTAAGCTCCAGAGCCCATTCCCATCGAGTTCAAGGAGTCCTGCGTGTCTACCGATTTCCCGTTCCAGCTGCGTCGCCGCCATGTTGCTCCTGCGTTGATGGCCATGGCTGCCAGCGCCTCGGGCCTTCCCGCCTGGGCCCAGCAGGCCACGACCTTGCCCAAGGAGGTGAAGATAGGCTTTCAGAAAGGTTCGGCCATCCTGGTGCTGGCACGCAAGCAACAGGTGATCGAAGCCCGCCTGAAAGCACTGGGCGTGCACAGCGTCAAGTGGGTCGAGTTCCAGTTCGGCCCGCCCCTGCTGGAGGCCCTGGGCGCCGGCGCGGTCGATCTGGGCTCGGTGGGCGACACACCGCCGGTCTTCGCCCAGGCGGGCGGATCGAACCTGGTGTATGCCGCAGCCACCCCCTCGGCCCAGCAGGCCGTGCTGGTGCCCAGGAACTCGCCCATCCGGACGCTGGCCGACCTCAAGGGCAAGAGGGTGGCCTTCGGCAAGGGATCGGCCGCGCACAACGTGGTGATCAAGGCGCTGGCCACGGCGGGCCTGGCCTTCCAGGACATCGTTCCCACCTACCTCTCGCCCGCCGACGCCACGGCCGCCTTCAATGGCGGCAACATCGATGCCTGGGTGGTCTGGGACCCGTACTACGCCATTGCCGAGGAGCGCTATGGTGCGCGCGTGATTGCCGACACCACGGACAGGCGCCTGGCGAGCGCGTCCTACTACATGGCCGGCAAGGACTTTGCCACCCGCCATCCGGCAGTGCTCGGTGCCGTACTCGACGAGCTGGGCAAGCTCATCGCCTGGGCGGGCCAGCGCCGGGACGAGCTGGCCCAGCTGGCGTCCGAAGCCACCGGCATCGACGCCAGGTCCTGGTCGACGGC
This sequence comes from Acidovorax sp. GW821-FHT09B03, assembly GCF_059418305.1. Lineage (NCBI taxonomy): Bacteria > Pseudomonadati > Pseudomonadota > Betaproteobacteria > Burkholderiales > Comamonadaceae > Acidovorax > Acidovorax sp. GW821-FHT09B03. Next base: position 153,063 of record NZ_JBWKPP010000013.1, on the reverse strand, counting down.
CTTTGCCCGCGCCGAGTTCTCGCTCGGCCCGTTGACCGATGCCCATGTGGCCCAGCAGCAGCAACTGGCCGACAGCTTCCATGCCCTGGGGATCATCCCGCGCAAGATCAACGTGCGCGAGATCGTCTGGCGCGCACCTGCGGCCGCGTAGGCCTGCCTCAGAACCTGAACAGGCTCTCAGGGCCGGGGCGCAAAGAACCGGTTCGCCGGGCGCGCCAGGCCCAGGTTCTCGCGCAGCGTCGTGCCCTCGTACTCCGTGCGGAAGATGCCGCGGCGCTGCAGCTCGGGCACGACCTTCTCCACGAAGGCATCGAGCCCGCCGGGCAGCCAGGGGAACATGATGTTGAAGCCATCGCTGCCCTCGGACTCCAGCCATTCCTGCATCTCGTCGGCAATGGTCTGCGCGGTGCCGACAAAGGCCAGGCCGCCATAGCCGCCCAGGCGCTGCGCGAGCTGGCGCACCGTGAAGCCCTCGCGCTCGGCCAGGGCGACCACGCGCTGCTGGCTGCTTTGGCTGGCATTGGTCTCGGGCACCGGCGGCAGCGGCGCGTCGGGGTCGAACTTCGACGCATCCACCCCCAGGGCGATGGACAGGGAGGCGATGGCGCTCTCGTAGTGCACCAGGCTGTCCAGCTGCGCGCGGATGCCCTGGGCCTCGGCCACCGTATCACCCACCACCACGAAGGCGGCCGGCAGGATCTTGAGGTCGTCGCGCCCGCGCCCCAGCGCCGCCAGGCGGCCCTTCACGTCGGCGTAGAAGCTTCGGCCCTCGGCCAGGGTGCCGTGCGCGGCAAAGATCACCTCGGCCGTCTCGGCCGCGAGCTGGCGCCCGGGCTCGGAGGCCCCCGCCTGCACGATCACCGGCCAGCCCTGCACCGGCCGGGCAATGTGCAGCGGCCCGCGCACCGAAAGGTACTGGCCGCGGTGGTCGAGCGTGTGCAGGCGCGCGGGGTCGAAGAACAGGCCGCTTGCCTGGTCGCGCACGAAGGCATCGTCGGCCCAGCTGTCCCACAGGCCGGTCACCACATCGTAGAACTCGCGCGCGCGGGCATAGCGCTCGTCGTGCGCCATGTGGTCCTCGCGGCCGAAGTTCAGCGCGGCATCGGGATTGGAGGTGGTGACGATGTTCCAGCCCGCGCGCCCGTTGCTCAGGTGGTCCAGCGACGCGAAGCGCCGCGCGATGTGGAAGGGCTCGTCGAAGGTGGTCGATGCCGTGGCCACCAGGCCGATGTGCTCGGTGGCCTGGCTCAGCGCCGACAGCAGCGTGAACGGTTCGAACGAGGTGACCGTGTGGCTGCGCTTGAGCGCCTCCACCGGCATGTTGAGCACCGCCAGGTGGTCGGCCATGAAGAAGGCATCGAAGCGCGCCCGCTCCAGCGTCTGCGCAAAGCGCTTCAGATGCGCGAAGTTGAAGTTGGCATCGGCATACGCACCGGGGTAGCGCCAGGCGCCGGTGTGGATGCTGACAGGGCGCATGAAGGCGCCCAGCTTGAGTTGGCGGTGGTTAGGCATGGTTTCTTTGTACGTGAGACCGAACAACGTTGCTGGCACCAGGGCAATGGACTTGCTGCGTCGCCTGCAGCCCTGTCAGCGGCAGCAGAAATCGCATCTGCAAACTCGCATTCCTTCGTTGGATGAGAAGGGGGGCGTGGCCAGAATGGGCCTCTTCCACACTGCCGACTGCAGTGCACACCCACGTTGCAAACCCCTGGACAGTCCCGACAGATGCTGTTTCGCCATCCTGAAATCCTGGCACCCCGTGTGCTTTCCGCGCTGCGCCGTACCGCGGCCGTTCTCGCCGCCGGCGCAGCGGCTGCCGGGTTTCTGTCCGCCTGCGCCACGGCCCCGTCGATGGCGCTCGAGCGCGCGCGTGCCGCCGTGGGCGCCGCCAGCGCCAACCCGGCCGTGGCCCTGCATGCGCCGCTGGAACTCCAACAGGCGGCGCAGGCCCTGGCCTATGCCGATGGCATCTGGCGCAAGACGCATGACGAGGCCGAGACCAACCACCTGGCCTACATGGCCGCCCGGCAGGCCGATGTGGCCACGGGTGCGGCCCGCAACCGCATGCTGGCGGCGCGCATCCGTGAGAGCAGCAGCGGTGCCGACCGCATCAGCCTGCAAGGCGATGCCAATGCCCGCATGCGCGGGTCCGCCGGGGTCATGCAATGAGCGTTGCCTGCAGCACTGCATGGCAGGTGGACCGAGGCAGTTCAGCGATCAGAGCGCATGGGCCCGATGCAGGGCCTGGCGCACGCTAGCAATCGCCGTGCCCACCGCGGCTCCGTCCCGGTCGCGCGGCTGCGCTGTGTCCACGGCGACCGAGGCGCTGATGCGCCCGGGCGCCGCCTCGAACACCAGCACGCGGTCGCCCAGGTAGACCGCCTCGTCGATGTCGTGCGTGACCATCAGCACGGCGATGCGGTGGGCACGGGCCACGCGCAGCAGCAGCTCCTGCAGCTTCAGGCGTGTGAAGGCGTCCACCGCCGAAAAGGGCTCGTCGAGCAGCAGCACGCGCGGCTGCACGAACAGCCCCCGCGCAATCGCCACGCGCTGCGCCTGGCCGCCAGACAACTCCTTGGGCAGGCGCTGGCCGAAGCCGGCCAGGCCCACCTCGTCCAGCAGGGCCTCCACGCGCGCCGCATCGCCCGCCCCCTGGCCGTCGAACGCGACGTTGCCGGCCACGGTCAGCCAGGGGAAGAGGCGTGGCTCCTGGAAGACGAAGCGGATGTCCCGCACAGGCCCCGCCGTGGGCTGGCCGTCCAGGCGCACCTGGCCGTCGTAGTCGCGCTCCAGCCCGGCAGCGATGCGCAGCAGCGTGCTCTTGCCGCAGCCGCTGGCGCCAACCAGGGTGACGCATTCGCCCTGGTGCAGCTGCAGGTGCACGTCGCGCAGCACCTCGTTGCCGGCAAACTGCTTGCGCCGCACGCGCACCTCGAGCAGGGGGGAATGGGGGGTGTTCGTCGTCGTTGTCATCGTGTGGCCACCGTGTCGCGCCAGGACAGCCAGCGGTTCTCCAGCGCCTGCATGCCGCTGTCCGTGAGCTTGCCCATCAGCGCCAGCAGCACGATGGCCGCCAGCACGATGTCGGCACGCCCGGTTTCGCGCCCGTCGGTCAGCAGGTAGCCGAGGCCGCGCGTGGCGGCGATCAGCTCGGCCGCCACCATGAACATCCAGGCCAGCGACAGGCCGTTGCGCAGGCCCGTCCAGACCGCGGGCAGCGAGGCCGGCAGCAGCACGCGGCGGGCCAGGGCGATGGGCCCAAGGCCTGCCATCTCGGCCACCTCGACCAGCTTGCGGTCCACATCGCGCAGGCCCGAGGCCACGCCCATGTAGACCGGGAAGAAGGCGCCGATGGCAATCAGCGCCAGCTTGGCCCCCTCGTCGATGCCCAGCCACAGCAGCAGCAGCGGCACCCAGGCCAGCGAAGGAATCGCGCGCAGGGCCTGGAAGCTCGGGTCCAGCAACGCCTCGGCATGCCGGCTCAGGCCCACCCAGACGCCCAGGGCAATGGCCAGGCCGGCGCCCAGCACAAAGCCGGCAAGCACCCGCGCCGTGCTGACCAGCACATGGCCGGCCAGGCCCTGCTCGGCCAGTGCCAGCAGCGTGCGTGCAATCTCGCTCGGGGGTGGCAGCAGGTGGGCGGCCACCCAGCCCAGGCGCACGGCCAGCTCCAGGCCGGCAATAAAGGCCAGGGGCAGCGCAACGCCCAGCCAACGCGAGGGCAGCTTGCGGGCCGGCCGGTGGCCATCCGCAGCCTGCGGCTCCCGCGGGCCGGGCACGGAGACCGAAGCGGCCGGCAGCGGCGGTACGGCGCTCATGGTCGGATCAGGCCGCGGCGCCTGCCAGCTGGGCACGCGCGAACTGCGTATCCACCAGGTCGGCGATGACCTTGTTCAGGTTGGTGCCGGGTTTGACCAATTGCTCTTCGAGCAGGATCGGCGAGGCCGCCTGCAGGGCCTTGACGTGCTCGGACGATGGCAGCGGGTTGCCCAGGTCGGTGCGCAGCTTGAGCTGCAGCAGCGCCACCTCCAGGCTGACCTTGGCCTCTTCCGAGAGGATGCGCGCGGCTTCCACGGTGTTGGCCTGCGTCCACTTGCGTGCCCGCTCGTAGGCGCTGATCACGCGCAGCAGCGCAGCCGGGTGGCGTGCCTGGAAGTCCTCGCGCACGTTGAGAAAGCCATAGGTGTTGAAGGCCACGTTGCGGTAGAGGAGGCGCGAGCCGGCGTCAAGCTCGCTGGCCGCCATCAGCGGATCGAGTCCGGCCCAGGCGTCCACGCGCCCTTGCTCCAGGGCCACGCGGCCGTCGGCGTGCTGCAGGCCCACGTGCTCGATGTCGCTGCGGCGCAGCTTCACGGTCTGCAGCGCGCGCAGCAGGAAGAGATAGGGGTCCGTGCCCTTGGTGGCGGCGACCTTCTTGCCCTTGAGGTCAGCAAGGGAGCGGATCGGCGAATCCTTGCGCACCACCAGCGCCGTCCACTCGGGCCGGGAGAAGATATAGGGTGTGCGGATCGGGTTGCCGTTGGCACGCGCGAGCACGGCAGCCAGGCCGGCGCTCGAGCCGATGTCGATGCTGTTGGCGTTGAGGTATTCGAGCGCCCGGTTGCTGCCGGCGCTGAGCACCCATTTGACGTCGATGCCGTCCTTCTTGAACTCCTGCTCCAGCCAGCCGAAGCGGCGCAGCACCAGGCTGGTGGGCGAGTAGTAGGCGTAATCCAGGCGCACTTCCTTGAGTGCATCGGCTGCGCGCACCACGGCGGGCAGGGCGAGGGTGGTGGCACCGGCAGCGGCGGCGTGGAGAACGGAACGGCGTTTCATGGAAGGGCTCCAGCAAGCAAGGGGATGGAAAAAAAACAGCACAGGCCCCGCCTGGTGAGGGCGCAGGGCCTGTGGCCACGCTCGGAGGCGCTTTAGAAGGCGGGAACCAGCGAGCCGTTGAACTTGGTCTCGATGAAGCTCTTCACTTCGGGCGACTGGTAGGCCTTGACCAGTTGCTTGGCCCAGGGCTTGTCCTTGTCGGCGCGGCGCACGGCGATCAGGTTGGCGTAGGGGCCCTGGGGCGATTCCTTGATCACGGCATCCTTGGCCAGGGTGAGGCCGGCCTTTTCGGCGTAGTCGTTGTTGATCGAGGCGATCGTCAGGTCATCGAGCGAGCGCGGCAGCTGCGCCGCGTCGAGCGGCACCAGCTTGAGCTTCTTGGGGTTCGAAACCACGTCCAGCGGCGTGGCATTGTTGTTCTTCACGGCCTCGGGCTTCAGGGTGATGAGCTTAGCCTCCTGCAGCAAAAGCAGGGCGCGGTTGCCGTTGGACGGGTCGTTCTGGATGCCCACCGAGGCGCCTTCGGGCAGCGCGTCGATGCTCTTGATCTTGCGCGAGTAGAAGCCCAGCGGCGCGGTGATGGTCAGGCCCACGGGCACGATGTCGAAGCCGCGCGCCTTGTTCTGGTTGTCCAGGAAGGGCTGGTGCTGGAAGGCATTGGCATCCAGGTCGCCGGCCGCCAGGGCGGCATTGGGCAACTGGTAGTCGTTGAAGACCACGACCTCGATGGCCAGGCCGTCGCGGGCGGCGACCTTCTTGACGACCTCGAAGATCTGGTCGCCGTTGCCGACGGAGACGCCCACCTTGAGCGTCTTCTTCTCCTGCGCATGCAGGGCGCCATGGGAGGCGAAGAGGGCGGCAGAGGCCAGCGAGACGGCGGTGATCATCGCGGCGCGGCGGCGGACGGTATGGAGCATGGTGGTCGGCATGAAAGTGTGAAAGAAGGCGCCGACTGTGGCCGGGCAGGGCGCATTCCCCAACGAAGAAATGCGCGCAACCTTATGCGCGCACCACACAAGCGCGCCGCTGTGCAGCCGCTCTTACTTGAAATCCGCATATGCACGCGCCGAATGCGTCGTTCCTTCCGGGGGCGTGCGTTCCCATACTCGAGAGCTTCGATGTTCCGCCCCTTCCCGGCCTGCATGCCACCCGCGTGCCTGCCGACGGGCCATTCCCTTCCATGACTGCTGTCACCCCCCTGCATCCCCCGGCGCCCGGCACCGTGCCCGTGATCCGGCTCGAATCCGTCCAGAAGTCGTTCACCCTGCCCAACGGCGAGCGCTTCGACGCCGTGCGCTCCCTGTCCCTGGACATCCACGCCGGTGACATCTTCGGCCTGATCGGCAAGAGCGGCGCCGGCAAGTCCACGCTGCTGCGCCTGATCAACCTGCTCGAGCGCCCCGACGCCGGCCGTGTGATCGTGGGCGGGCGCGACCTGACCACGCTGTCGCGCAGCGAGCTGCGCGACACGCGCCAGAGCCTGGGCATGATCTTCCAGCAGTTCAACCTGATCCAGAACGCCACGGTGGCCGACAACGTGGCCTTCCCGCTCAAGATCCATGGCCACCATTCGCGTGCCGAGATCAACGAGCGTGTGCGCGAATGCCTGATGCTGGTGGGGCTGGAAGAGAAGATCGACAGCTACCCCGCCCATCTCTCGGGCGGCCAGAAGCAGCGCGTGGCGATCGCCCGCGCGCTCGCCCCGCGGCCCAAGGTGCTGCTGTGCGACGAGCCGACCTCGGCCCTGGACAGCGAGACCACGCAGGAGCTGCTGGCCACGCTGCGCGACATCAACCAGAAGATCGGCGTGACCATCGTCATCGTCACGCACGAGCTGCCCGTGGTGGAACTGCTGTGCCGCCAGGTCGCCATCCTGGAGCAGGGCGAGCTGATCGAGCAGTTCGCCGTGGACGCACCGCCCGCACAGCGCCTGACCGCGCTGGGCCGCGAGATCGACGCCCTGGTGCGCCGCCGCGCGCGCGATGCACGCGAGGAAGCCACCGCCGCAGGCTATGCCGCGCACGCCAACGGAACGCAAGGAGTGGCTTATGCCTGAGAACATCGTCGCCATCCTGCCCGAGCTGGGCGTGGCCATCGGCCAGACTTTCTTGATGCTGGCCATCGGCCTCAGCGCCGCGCTGCTGATCGGCGGGCCGCTGGGCATCCTGCTGTTCCTGCTGAGTCCGGGCCAGTCGCTGGCCAACCGGCCGGTGTTCCTGGTGCTCAACTGGATCGTGAACACCGTGCGCTCCTTCCCGTTCATCATCTTGCTGGTGGCGCTGGTGCCGTTCACGCGGCTCATCGCAGGCACCTCCATCGGCCCGCTGGCCGCTGCGGTGCCGCTCTCGGTGGCGGCCATCCCCTACCTGGCGCGCCTGGTCGACCAGTGCCTGCGCGAGGTGCCCCGGGGCGTGATCGAGGCCGCGCATGCCATGGGCGCGAGCGAGCTGCAGATCATCTGGCGCGTGCTGATCGTCGAGGCCCGCTCCGGCCTGGTGCTGGCCTTCACCGTGCTGTCGGTGAGCTTTCTCTCCTACTCGGCGATTGCCGGCGTGGTGGGCGGCGGCGGCATCGGTGACCTGGCCATCCGCTATGGCTACTACCGCTTCCAGACCGACGTGATGGTGCTCACCGTGGCCCTGCTCGTGGTGCTGGTGCAGATCCTGCAGTTCGTGGGCACCACGGCCGCACGCCGGCTCGACAAGCGCTGAACCCTTCTTTCCCCATTCTTCTCCCGTATTCCCATGAAAAACGCATTGCTCCGCCGTTCCGTCCTCTCCCTGTCGCTGCTGGCCCTGTCCGCCGGCGTGCTGGTGCCGCTGCAGGCCAGCGCCCAGGCGGCCAAGAAGGAGCTGACCATCGGCGGCACCGCCGGCTCCAACATCGACCAGCTCAAGCAGGGCATCGTGCCCATCCTGGAAAAGAAGGGCTACAAGGTCAAGCTGGTCGAGTTCAACGACTACGTACAGCCCAACCTGGCGCTGGCCCAGGGCTCGCTCGACGCCAACTTCTTCCAGCACCTGGTGTACCTCAAGAAGTTCGCGGCCGACCAGAAGCTCGACATCGTCGAGCTGGTGCAGGGCCCGATCGCGCCGCTGGGTGTCTACTCCACCCAGCGCAAGACCCTGGCCGAGGCCAAGGACGGCGACCGCTTCACCCTGCCCAACGACCCGAGCAACCTGGCGCGGGCGCTGGTGCTGCTGGAGCAGAACAAGCTGATCACGCTCAAGTCCGGGATCGACCCGATCCGCGCGTCCGAGAAGGACATCGAGCAGAACCCGCGCAAGTTCAAGTTCATCCCGCTTGAAGCGGCCCAGCTGCCGCGCTCGCTTGGCGATACCGAATACGCCATCATCAACGGCAACTTCGCGATTTCCTCGGGCCTGAAGCTGACCGAGGCCGTGGCGCTGGAGAAGACGCCCGACCACTACCTCAATGTCGTGGCCGTCAAGCGCACCGACAAGGAAGCGCCTTGGGCCAAGGACCTGGTGGAGGCCTACCGCTCCAAGGACTTCCAGGCCGTGGTGGACAGCAAGTTCCGCGGCTACGCCAAACCAGCTTTCCTGCAGTAAGGGCAGGCACGCGATGGGCGCGCTGGTCGCATTCGACGTGCACGGCAGTTGGGGGACCACCCATGTCTGCGACAGCCTGCTGAAGCTGCACCTGCGTGCCCTGGGCGCCGATTTCGGCCGCCAGGACGACAGCAATCTGCCGCTGCCCGAGCGCGCGCGGGGAACGGACTCCGCAGAGTGCATCCGCTTGCCGCTGCAGGCGGGTTCCTGGCAGGCCCGGTGGGGCGAATGGAGCCGCCACCAGGCAGATGGCAATGGCGTGCTCGTGCTCCGGGTGGTCGAAGGCAGCCTGCTGGTCTACCTGGAGTCGGAGCAGGGCCACAGCGCCGTGTTCTGCGAAGCCGGGGAATGGCTGGCACTGCCCGCTGGCCTGCCATTCAAGATGGATGCGGGGGAGGCGCCGGAACTCGAGCTACTCGTGCTGCCCGCTGCGACGGCCCGCCAGCCGGTGCAGGCGCCGCGAGCGGTGGCCGCGGGCCGCAAGGCACTCCCCTCCCACGATGCGTTTGTCGCCACCCTGCTGGAGCTGACGGGCTATGCCGCCGAAGACTAGCGGCGAAGGGACGCGGTTTCCTGGCCCGGTGTGGGTTGCCTTGGTCCTGCTGGCACTTCCTGTCCACGCGATTCCGAAGGACGACCGCCAGGCCTGCGAAGGCTATCGGGATCTGGTGTTGACCATCGCCCAGAAGGCCGATGCCGGGGTCAGTGAACAGCAGATGAAACGGCTGATGGCCGCCCAACCCGACCTCTTGCCGATGGTGGAGCTCATCTACGAGCAGAAGGCCCGACGCTCCAACAGCAATATTGCCGCCTGGCACTATGCGGCCTGCATGGCCGACGCGAAGAAAATGCGCCGGGGTGCCGGCGGCGGGGCCAACGGTTGATCCATCATATGGAGGGTCCTGGTCCAGCAGCTCCAGGCGAGCCACCACGGTGCGGGGGCGCACCAGGGCCCCGGGCGCAATCACCGAATTGGCGCCGATCCGGGCGCCGTCCCCGATCAATGCGCCGAACTTGTGCTTGCCGGTGGGGTGAAGCACCCCATTGCTGAGAACCCGGACTTCGGGGTCCGCGCGCTCATTGCGGAAATTGCACACCACGCTGCCCGCATCGAGGTTGACACCGCTGCCGATCAGCGAGTCACCCACGAAATTGAAGTGCGCCAGTTTTTTCTGCGCGAAGAGGAACGACGACTTGAGTTCCGTTCCCGGCCCCAGCACACAGTCGTCGCCCACCCAGTTGCCTGCGCGCAGGCAGGCACCGGATGCCACCAGGCACCGGGCGCCAAGGACCAGCGGGCCTTTCAGCACGGCGCCATCCTCCACCCTGGCGCCGCGGTGGCAGGCGATGTCTCCCTCGATGGCGAATTCATCGCCTGGCAGCGCCGCAAGCAAGCCCTGCACGATCTCCTGGGCTTGGCTGGTCCATTCCCAGGGGGGAAGGCCTTCCAGGTGCGCCAAGGGAGACGACGGGAGCGCCTGGACATAGTCGGCAAGGTGCAGCGCGAAGGGCATGGCATGGGCACTGGCAGGGTGCCAGGCCGTTGTCCTTTGCTTACTTCGAGAAATAGTCCGGCAGCCGGTAGCCTGCCCAGGTCGGGTTGGCCTTGAAGACCTGCTGGAATTCCGCCGACTGGTAGGCCTGGGCGATGTCCCGGGCGAACTTGGCGTTCTCGTTGCCGCGCTTGACGGCCACCACGTTCACGTAGGGCAGGGTCATGTTCTCCTGCTTGAGCGCATCGGTCAGCTTGAGGCCGGACGCCACGGCGAAGTTGCCCTGCACGGCGGCCAGGTCCGCATCGGCCAGCGAGCGCGGTGCCTGCGCGGCGTCCAGGGGCACCAGGCGCAGCTTCTTGCGGTTGGTGGCGATGTCGCGCTCGGACACCGTGATCGGGTTCACGTCGGGCTTGAGCTCGATCCAGCCGATGGCGGCCAGGATATTGAGCGCGCGGGCGGCATTCACCGGGTCGGCGGGCAGGGTCACGGTGGCGCAGTCGGGCACCGACTCCAGTGTCTTGTGGCGCTGCGAGTACAGGCCCATGGGCGGCGTGGGCACGTGGATCACGGGCACCAGGTCGAAGCCCTGCTGCTTGTTGGTGGCGTTCAGGTACAGCGAGTGCTGGAAGATGTTGGCATCGATCTGCCCGCGCTCCACCGCATCATTGGGCTGCACGCCCTGGCTGAACTCCACGTACTTGATGGTGTAGCCCTGCTTCTTGAGCAGCGGCTCGATGCCCTTCGTGAACGCATCGCGGTACGGGCCGGGCATGAAGCCGATGCTCAGGTCGGCGGCACTGGCCAGACCGGTGAGCAGCAGCGAGACCGCAAGGCCACTCAGGCGAAAGAGGGTGCGCGCACCGGGCGTGCGGGAGGAAGACAGCATGGGGACAACTCCGGAATCTGGAAAGTGACGGGTACGGGCAATCTACGGTGGCGGGGCACCCCGGCCAACGAAGATTTGTGTGCATGCTTATGTGTTGCATGCACTAGCCAGAGCAGGTCAGCGGGTGGTCTCGTGCACCGTCCGCCCAGCCACCAGGGTGAGGTCCGACCGGATCAGCGCGATCTCTTCGTCGGGCACGGCCAGGGGGTCGGCCGACAGCACGGCGACATCGGCCCACTTGCCGGCCTCCAGCGTGCCCTTGGCGCCTTCCTCGTAGCTGAGGAAGGCCCCGTTGCGCGTGATGGTCTGCAGTGCCTGCAGGCGGGTCAGCCGCTGGCCGGCGCCGATCACCCGGCCGGTGGTGCGCTCGCTGCGCACCACCGAGGCCCAGGCCGCGCTGAAAGGGGAGATGGGGATGTTGTCGCTCCCCGCTGCAACCGCGATGCCGGCCTCCAGCAGGCTGCGCTGGGGCAGGAAGCCGTTGCCCCCATCGGGTTCGTCGAGGTAGGTGGCGCCGTTCTTCCAGAGCATGTACATGGGTATCGTCGTGACCTGCAGCCCGAGCGCGATGATCCGGGGGATGTCCGCGGCCTGCACGCGCCCGATGTGCTCCACCACCCAGCGCCGTCCGGCCAGGGGAAAGCGGGCATCGATGCGCTCGAACACGTCGAGCACCTCGGCCAGCCGGTCCACCACCACGCTGTGCACGCGCAGGTCGTGCTCGGCCGCCAGCCAGGCCTGCTCGCCAAAGTCCTCGATGCGGTTGGCCCACTCCACGAAGCCCGTCCAGCCGGTATTGGGCAGGGCGCGCCGCACCGCCTTGGCCGTGGCCGCCTGGCCGCCCAAGCCCAGGTAGATGCCGCTGATGGACAGCCAGGGGTCGCCACTGCCCTTGCCCCGGGCGTAGGAGAGCCAGTCGCGCATGGCCAGCTTCGCCTCGGCCACGTTGCCCCAGGTCGGGCTCACGCACAGGCGGGTGCGCATGCTCAGGCCGCCTTGCTCCCAAAGCGCGCGGTAGACGGCAATCGTCTCGGGGGCGGAGCCATGCCCCTCGTAGATGCTGGTGGTGCCGCAGGCGTGGTACAGCGGCAGCGAGCGGCGCAGGCCCTCCAGCCGGTCGGCGAAGGAGAAGGGCGGCACCTGGGTGAGGATGGAGAACTCGATGGCCGGGCGCTTGTTGGTCTCGACGATGACGCCGTTCGGCGCACCGTCGGGGCCCAGCACGATGTCCAGGCCCGCGCAATCGGGGCAAGTGTCGGCGGTGATGTGGTTGCGCTGCAGTGCCAGGGTGTTGAGCGCGCTGTGCCCGGGCGGAACGCCCCAGTTGCCGAACAGGCCGGGGATGTAGACCGGGTGGTCGGGTGCCGCCGCATCGAGTTCGTGCCGGTCGGGCATGCGCCCTTCGGCCAGGGTCGCCGGGCCGCCGAAGTAGTAGGGCGGCTGCCCCACCGGCATGGTAATGATCCATTGCCCCCGGGGCACCTTGCGGGCCTCGCTGCGCACGATGGCCAGCACGTCGGCAATGCTGCGCGCATGGGCCAGGCTGGGGCGCAGGGTCTTGAGCCCTTCGCGCTCCATGTGGGCGTGGGCATCGATCAGGCCCGGAACAGCCGTGCGCCCCTGCAGGTCGATGCGCCGCGTGCCCGGGCCCTGCAGGGCCAGGACCTCTTCGTCGCTGCCCACGGCCACGATGCGATCGCCGGCAATCGCCAAGGCCTGGGCCGGCGCGGCGCCCGGCACCATGCTGAGCACATGTCCGCCGGTCAGGACGAGGTCGGCCACGGTGGCCGAGGAAACGCTGCTCACCGCCGCGCCTCCGCTCCGTACCAGGGGAACAGCCGGTGCACCAGCCAGGCGAAGAACTGGTCGGCCACGAAGCCGATGGCTCCCAGGTAGATCAGGCCCACGAACATGATGTCCACGCGGAACACCAGGTGCGCAAACGAAATGAGGAAGCCCAGGCCCTTCTCGGCACCCACCAGTTCCGCCGCCACCACGACCACGAAGGCCACCGAGGTCGCGTGGCGCAGCCCCGCAAACACGAAGGGCAGGGCGGCGGGCAGGGCCACCTGCGTGACGGCGGCCAGGCGGCTGGCACCCAGGGAGGCGGCCGAGCGCATGAACACCGGCGGAATGTCGCGCACGCCGATGAAGGTGTTGAGCCACACCGGGAAGAAAGTGCCCCAGGCGATCAGCGCCACCTTGGACACATCGCCCAGGCCGAACCAGACGATGGCCAGCGGAACGATGGCAATCGCCGGGATGGAGCGCAGCCCGTGGATCACCGGATCGCTCAGGTGCCGCAGCAGCCTGCTGCGGCCGGTGGCCACGCCGGCCACGATGCCCAGGGACGAACCCAGCAGAAAGCCCCACAGGGCGCGCTGCAGGCTGGCCCCCACATGGGGCCAGATCTCGCCGCTGCCCCAGGTCATGTCGGCAAACACCGAGGCGATGTGCGAGGGCGGCGGAAACATCTTCGGGTTCACGCCCGGCACGATGCGCGGCGCAATCTCCCAGACGGCCAGGAAGAGCAGCACCCCGGCGATGCCGAGCAGCACCTGCCAGCGCAGCGCATTCAGGCGCCGGCCGCGCTCGCGCGCGACGAAATCCCGTTCGGCCTGCTGCTTGTCGCCAGGGGCTTGCGCTGCGGGGCGGGGCGCGGTTGGGGCCGTGCCACCCGGGGCACGCAGAATCGTTTCGGGCAGCGCGCTCATGCCGTGGCCTCCTGGGCGATGTCGGCAAAGGCCTCGTGGATCTGCGCGTAGACGGCACCGAAGGCCGGGTCGCCGCGGTCCCGGGGGTAGGGCAGGTCGATCTTCACGATGCGCTGGATGCGGCCCGGGTGCGGGCTCATCACCACCACGCGCTGGGCCAGGAACACGGCCTCCTCGATGTTGTGGGTGATGAAGAACACCGACAGGCCCAGTTTCTGCCAGATGCGCAGCAATTCGTCCTGCAGGCTGGCGCGGGTCAGTGCGTCGATGGCCGCGAAGGGCTCGTCCATGAGCAGTACCTTGGGCTCGGTGGCCAGCGCGCGTGCCACCGCCACGCGCTGGCGCATGCCGCCCGAGAGCTCGAAGGGAAAGCGGTCGGCCGCATGCGCCAGGCCTGTGAGGGCCAGCAGTTCATCGGCCTTCTGGCGCCGCGCAGCCCTCGAAAGGCCCTGCTGTTTGAGGCCGAACTCCACGTTGCGGCGCGCCGACAGCCAGGGGAAGAGCGCGTACTCCTGGAACACCACGCCCCGGTCGGGCCCCGGGCCCTGGATGGCCTGGCCATGCACCTCGACACTGCCCAGCGTGGGCTGCAGGAAGCCCGCGATCATGTTCAGCAAAGTGGTCTTGCCGCAGCCGCTGGGGCCGATGGCGCAGACGAATTCGCCGTCGGCGATGTCCAGGCCCACGTCGCTCAGCGCCCAGTGGATCTGGCCCGAGGCCGAGGCGTATAGCTGCGACACCTCGCGGATGCGCACGGCGGCGCCGGTCGTCACCGCGCTCACCGGGAAAGGCTGACGCGGTCCGGCGCGGCGGCGCGCAGCGCGTCGGGGTAGACCAGGCGCTTGTACAGCTGGCGCAGGTCTTCCTTGGGGCGCTGCGCCAGGCCGGCCTCGATGGCCCATTCGCCGTTGAGCACCAGGTCGTCGATCAGGCGGTCGTCCAGGCGCACGCCGATCTGCACGTTGGAGAGGCCCTCCTTGGTCGTCTCGACCGAGGTCTTGGTGCGTTCAGCCACCAGGCCGACCGCATCGGCCGTGTTGCCGCGGTAGAACTTCTCCGCGTCCAGCAGGGCGCGCACGGCGGATTCCACGAGCTTGGGGTCGCGTTTGACCAGTTCTTCGCTGGCGCTGAGCACATAGTGGCTTAGGAACACCTTCTCCAAACCATCGGCCCGCAACTGGCGCACTTTTCCCTCCGCGCTGGTGATGGCCTGCTGGCCGGCGTCCCAGCCCCAGGCGAAGGCATCGATGCCGCCCTGGGTGATGGCGGTGACGGCGTCGGGCCCGCGCAGGTTGACGACGGTGACGTCCTTGAGCGTGAGGCCGTGCAGCGACAGGTAGCGCGACAGGAAGAAGTGGCCGCTCGACCCCAGCGTGGTGGCCACGCGCTTGCCCTTGAGCTGGGCGGGCGTGTCGATGCCGCGGTCGGTGCGTGCCACCACCACCATGCCGCTGGACAGGCGGGTGAACTCGGCCACGATCACGGACTGCACGCCATTGGCGCCGGCCAGGCCGACCACGCTGTCGGTGGTGGTGGCGAACTGGGCCTTGCCGCTCACGGCGGCATCAAAGGCCAGGCGGCCCGAGGTGAATTGCAGCGTGCTGGCGTCGATGCCGTAGTTCTTCCACAGGTTCTTGCTGGAAACCAGGTAGGGGATGGCCCAGCTGAAGCCCTGGCTCTCGGCGATGACGATCTTCTGCGCGGCAGCGGCAGACAGGGGGGCCGAGCCCAGGGCCAGGCCGGAAAGGCCGAGGCCCAGGTTGAATTGGCGGCGGTTGATTTGCATTTTTTTGAGCGGTTGGGAAAGGTGACGGGAAGGCGGGCCAGGACCTGCGCGGTTTCAGCCGTAGCCGTAGGGATCGGGCACCTGGCCCGTGAGCAGCCAGCGCCCGACCGCCTTCTGGCGGTAGTCGAGCGGGTCGTGCAGGGTGTGTACGCGCACGTTGCGCCAGTAGCGGTCGAAGCCGTACTGGCGCGCGGTGGCGCGGGCGCCGACGAGCTCGAAGATCTGCGAGGTCACGGCCAGCGCCGTGCGGCCTGCCTGCACCCGGGCCGCGGCGATGTCGATGGCCAGCTCGCCGCGCTGCGCCTCGGTGAGCTGATCGCCCGCGTCCCAGGCCGCCTGAAAGCGCTCCAGCGCCACATCGGCCAATGTGGTGGCCGCGCGCAGCTGTATCCACAGGTCACCGGCATTGAGCTGCAGTACCGGGTCGTCCGCCGCCGCTTCCACGCCGGCCATGGCCCAGGGCTGTACATGGCTGGCGACATATTCCACCGCGTTGCGCAGCGCGCCCTGGGCATTGCCCAGGTAGATCTCGGTCAGCACCAGCTGGCCGATCAGGTTGCGCAAGGTGGAACGGGCCGAGGAGGCCACGCCGGGCGGCCCCAGGATCTCGTCGCGGCGCACGACCACGTTGTCGAAGTGCACGGAGCCGCTGTCGGTCTGGCGCTGGCCCATGTTGTCCCAGTCGTCGTTGATCGTGATGCCCGCGCGGGCGGTAGGGACGACGGCAAAGATCCGGTCGGTGGGGTGCTGGCCCAGGGTGACGGACAGGTTGAGCACGTCCGAGTCGCGCGCGCCCGAGCAGAAAGCCTTGATGCCGTCGAGCACGTAGCCATCGGGGTGGGCTGCCACCGCCAGGCGGGTGTCGCGCGCGTTCACCGCATTGCCCCAGAACCAGCGCTCCTGCACGGCCGTGCGCAGGTAGTGCTCCTGCTGGGCTGCCGAACCGAACAGCAGCACCGATGCCACCTGCAGGTGCTGGAAGCCGAACAGGTGGGCCAGCGAGCTGTCCACCGCCGCGATGCTGCGCACCATGCGGTGGATGTCGGGCCAGGGCAGCTCCTGGCCGCCGAAGCGGCGCGGAATGGCCAGCGTCAGCAGGCCGCTTGCGCGCAGCAGCTGGCGTTCATGGAGTGCGGAGCCGCCGGCCCGGTCGCGCTCGGCGGCAGTGGAAGCCAGGGTGGCGATGAGCTGCTCCAGCGCGGCGATCCAGGGAGCGGTGGTGGCAGGGGTGCTGGAAAGGTCGGTCACGGGGCAGGTCCGTCAGCGCAGGTTCAGCCCGGCGGTCTTGATCGCGCGCGAATAGCGGGGCTGCTCGGCCTGAAGGCTGGCCGCCAGGTCGGCGGCCGTGCCGCCGGCGATCTTGAAGCCCAGGTCTTCGAGCTTGGCACGCACGTCGGGGGCCTTGAGCACGGTCTGGATGTCCTGGTTGATCTTGGCCACGACCTCGGGCGGAGTGCCCGCCGGGGCGAAGTAGCCCTGCCAGCTTTCCACCGAGAAGCCCGCGGGGCCACCGGCCTCGGCCACGGTGGGCACGTCGGGCAGCGCGGCGGAGCGGTAGCTGGTGGTGACGGCCAGTGCGCGCAGTCGCCCGGCGCGCACGAACTCGGTCACCGCAGCCAGCGTGATCAAGGTGGCATTGGTGTGCCCGGCCAGCACGTCCTGGGTGGCCGGGCCGCCGCCGGGATAGGGGATGTAGTTGACCTTGGCGCCGGTCTCCTGCGCCAGGATCTCGTGCGCCACGTGGGCGATGCCGCCGTTGCCGGGCAGGCCCAGGCTGATGCTCTCGGGCTGCGACCTGGCACGCGCCAGGTATTCGG
This sequence comes from Acidovorax sp. GW821-FHT09B03, assembly GCF_059418305.1. NCBI lineage: Bacteria > Pseudomonadati > Pseudomonadota > Betaproteobacteria > Burkholderiales > Comamonadaceae > Acidovorax > Acidovorax sp. GW821-FHT09B03. The sequence goes on along the minus strand of NZ_JBWKPP010000013.1, from coordinate 135,977 downwards.
CGAAGCTGTTCAGCCCGGTGCCGGGGTTCACCACCAGGATCTGCGGGTTGACCACGGCCTTGATCACGGGGGTGAAGGCCTTTTGCGTGTCGTAGGGCAGCTCCTTGAACAGGATGCCGTTCAGGGTGATGCCCTCACCCTGCTGCAGCAGGGTGTAGCCGTCGGGCGCGGCCTTGGCCACGCGCGCCGCGCCGATGGTGCCGCTGGCGCCGGCCACGTTCTCCACCACCACGCTCTGGCCCCACAGCACGCTGAGCTTTTCCGCCAGGGTGCGGGTGAGCTTGTCGGCGCTGCCACCAGGGGCCACGGGCACCACGATGCGCACGGTCTTGGAGGGGAAGCTCTTCACGTCGGCGGCATGGGCCAGGGGCGCATGCAGGCCGGCAAGGGCCGCAGCGGCGGCAGCGGTGGCGCCCAGGGCGCGCAGGAGGTGGCGTTTGTTCATGGCAATCGGGTGGGGCAGGGTGGGGAGGCGAGCGCCGGCGATGGCACTGCGAAAAGGCTCCGCCGCAGGGGCAGATGGAATGGAGCGAGCGTAGGAGCCCAGGCCCCGGCCGTGAACGAAGCTTTCCGAATATCGATAGTCGGCAGCTGCCAGGCAGCGCGGCGCCGGCGCCAGTGCATATCCATAGGCGGTTTGCTTCGTTGCCGGGCGCCTGCCCTGGCGCCTAAGGTGGGGCCACCCTTCTCACCCCACCCGCCGCGCATGCGCGGGCCTCCCCCATGACACAGACCGACATCCGCCTCGATTTCAGTGGCAGCGACCTGGCCAGCCAGCGCGGCCATGCCGTCGCGGGCTTCATCCGCACCGCCCGCCGCCTGCTGCCCGACCCCGTGCGCCCCACGGCAGAGCAGTTGCGCGCCGTGGCCGTCGCCCTGCAGGAGCTGGGCTTGCAGAAGGGCCTGTTCCCTGCGGACCACTTCCCGGTGTCGGCCGAGCGCCCCGCGCAGGTCTACCGGCTGTTCGAAGACCTGGACGGCCACTTTGCGCTCTACGCCTCGGCGGCGCTGCCTGGCAAGTTCCAGCCGCCGCACGACCACACCACCTGGGCGCTGATCGCCGGGGTGGCGGGCAACGAGCGCAACGTGTTCTACCGCCGCGAGGTGACGAACGAGCCCGGGCGCGACCGCCTGAGCGCAGATCGCACGGTGGACGTGGTGCGCGGCGTGTCCGTCACGCTCTCGCCCGCCGACGTGCACACCATCGAGCTCGTGGGCGACGAGCCGGGCCTGCACCTGCACTTCTACGGCCTGGGGCTGGACCGTCTGCACGGCCGCGTGGTCTTCGAAGGCACCGAGGGCGGCAGCTACCGCACCTTCCCGCCACCGACATCGATCCGCCATGCGGCCATCACGCCACCCGCGCTCAAGGCGGCATTGGCCGACGGCGAGGAGATCGCCGTGCTGGACGTGCGCGAGGCCGGGGTCTTCGTGCGCCGCCACATCCTGTGGGCCGCGCCCGCGCCGCTGTGGCGGCTGGAGGGCCTGATCGACCGGCTAGTGCCGCGGCGCGGCACGCGCATCGTGCTGGTCGATGCCGACGAAAGCCTGGCCCACCAGGCGGCGCTCAAGCTGCTGCGGCTGGGTTGGGCCAACCTATCGGTGCTGCAGGGCGGCACCGATGGCTGGGAAGCCGCGGGCTACGAGGTCTTCAGCGGCAGCAACGTGGCCAGCAAGGCCTTCGGCGAGGTGATCGAGGTGCAAAAGCACACGCCCAGCATCGATGCCGACGACCTGCAGCAGCGCATCGAGCGGGGCGACGACCTGGTGGTGGTGGACAGCCGCACGCCCGAGGAGTTCGCCGACTTCAGCCTGCCGTTCGCGCACAGCCTGCCGGGCGCCGAGCTGGTTTACCGCATCGGCGAACTTGCGCCCAGCCCGGACACCCTGGTGGTCGTCAACTGCGCGGGGCGCACGCGCAGCATCGTGGGCGCGCAGACGCTGATCGATGCGGGCATCCCCAATCCCGTGGTGTCGCTGCGCGACGGCACCATGGCCTGGCTGCTCTCGGGCCGCACGCTGTCGCATGGCCGGGCCTCGCCCCTGCCGGAGCCCGGGCCACAGGGCCTGGCCGATGCCCGCACGCGCGCCGCCCATGTGGCCGAGCGGGCCGGGGTGCGCCGCATCGACGCGCTCGACCTGGCGCTGCTGGAGGCCACGGCGAACGAACGCACCCTGTACCGCTTCGACGTACGCACCCGCGAGGAGTATGCCACCGGCCACCTGGAGGGCTGGCGCTGGGCACCGGGCGGCCAACTGGTGCAGGCCACCGACGAGTACCTGGGCACGCGCCGCGCCCGCTTGGTGCTGGCCGACTGGGACGGTGTGCGCGCCCTCACCACCGGGGCCTGGCTTGCCCAGCTCGGCGGCCTGGAGGTGCTGGTCTACAGCCCGCCCGCGGGCGCCACGGTGGTCACCGGGGGCGAGCCGGTGCGCGTGCTGCGCTCGCAGCCTGCGGCGCCCGCGGTGTCGGCCCGCCAGGCTGCCCAGCGGGCACAGGAGGGGGCCCTGGTGTTCGACGTGGAGCGCCGCGCCGCATTCGAGCGCCTGCACATCGAGGCCGCGCGCTTTGCCGTGCCCGACCGATTGCAGGAATTCCTGGCCGATGAGCCGGCGGGGCGCACGGTGCTGCTCACCTCATCCGACGGTGTGCTGGCGCAGAGCGTGGCCGCCGAGCTGAAGGCGCGCACCGGGCGCGACGTGCGCGCCATCACGGGCGGCACCCAGGCCTGGGTGGCCGCCGGCCTGCCCATCGGGCGCGGTCCCGAGGGCGTGCTCACGGGCGAGGACGATTACTGGTTCAGCCCCTACCACCACCGCGACCTGGCCGCACGCGACGCGGGCTTTCGCGCCTACCTGGCCTGGGAGCTGGGCCTGGTCGAGCAGCTCGAGCGCGAGGGTGACATCGGCATCCGCCTGGTGCCCGCTGCGGCCTGAGACGGACGTTCAGAACGGGGGCATCGGACGGCTACCATCTCGACCGTGGCTTTCGGTCCGGCCTGGCCTTCATGCCGGTGGACCGACGACAGCCCGATTTCTCTTCCCAGCCCATCCGATATGTCCGAACCCTCCGCCTTCTTCTACGACATTTCCCCCGACGCGGGTGCCGATGCACCCGTGCCCCTGCACCTTCTGGAGCCCGCCGGGCTGGCCGGCTTCTGGGCCACGCAAGCACCTGCCCATGCAGCCTGGGCCCAGGCCCACGGTTTTGAAGCCCAGCCGGGCCGGGCCCTGTGGCTACCCGGCACCGATGGCCGCCTGGCCGCCGTGCTGGTGGGCGTGGAGGCCGCTGCACCTCTGTGGCAGCTCGCGGCATTGCCGGCCAGCCTGCCGGCGGGGCGTTATACCGTGGCGTCCGGTGCCGACGGCGAAGCCACCGATGCCCAGGCGCTGCGCGCCCTGGGCTGGGCGCTGGGTGCCTTGGCCGCTTGCAAGGACGCCGCCCAGACACCCCGCCTGGCCCTGCCGGCCTCCGTTCGCGAGGCAGTGCAGCCCTTGGTGCGCGCGGTGGAACAGGTGCGCCGCCTCGTCAACGCGCCGCCCAATGTGCTCGGCCCCACAGAGCTGGCAGGCGAGGTGCAGGCCCTGGCCGGGCGCCATGGCGCGCAGTACCGCCAGTGGGTAGGCGATGAGCTGTCCGAAGCCGGCTTCGCCCTGGTGCATGCCGTGGGCCGCGCCGCGGCCGACGCGCCGCGTGTGGCCGAGCTGCAATGGGGCGACCCGGCCGCGCCGCGCCTGGTCATCGTCGGCAAGGGCGTGTGCTTCGATTCGGGCGGGCTCGACCTCAAGCCGCCCGCCGGCATGCGCTGGATGAAGAAGGACATGGGCGGTGCGGCCCATGCACTGGCCCTGGCCGAACTGGTCATCGGTGCGCGCCTGCCCGTGCACCTGACGCTGGTGGTGCCGGCGGTGGAAAACGCCGTGGGCGCTGGCGCCCTGCGGCCGGGCGACGTGGTGCGCGCGGGCAACGGCACCACGGTGGAGATCGAGAACACCGATGCCGAGGGCCGCCTGGTCCTGGCCGACGCCTTGCACCATGCACTGCGGCCCGAGGCGGGTCCCGCCGCCGCGCTGGTGATCGACCTGGCCACACTGACCGGTGCCGCACGCGTGGCACTGGGCCCCGACCTGCCAGCCTACTTCAGCAACGACGAAGGCCTGGCCCGGGACCTGGCCACCAGCGCGCAGCAGGTGGCCGACCCGGTGTGGCGCCTGCCGCTGTGGCAGCCCTACCGCTCCATGCTCAAGTCCGGCAGCGCCGGCCTGGCCAATGCCGCCAGCGCGCCGCTGGCCGGCGCCATCACGGCGGCGCTGTTCCTCGAAAGCTTCGTGCCCGCGGGCACGCCCTGGCTGCACCTGGACCTGTTCGCCTGGAACCAGGAGGAGCGCCCCGGCCGCCCCAAGGGCGGCGAGGCCCAGGCGCTGCGTGCGGTGTTCGCACTGCTGCAGCAGCGCTTTGCGCCACCGGCGTGAGCGCCGCCGGCCAAGCATGAACTTCGTGTTTGCTTAGCCGGTTTTCTGCGTTGCCAGGGCGGGTGCGCCCCGAAACAATGCACGCACCGCAGGCCATCCGCGGCCTGCCACTGCATTGTCGAGAGGACTTTTCCCCATGATCCGCCCCCTGGCCCTGGCCATTGCGCTGGGTACCGCCGCCTTGGCCGCGCCCGCACTGCTGCACGCCGAAACTCTGCGCTGGGCGCGCTCGGTCGATGCCTCCACGCTCGACCCGCACGCGCTCAACAACGGCCCCAACCATGCGCTGCTGCACCAGGTCTACGAGCCCTTGCTGATCCGCGCGCCCGACGGTTCGCTGCAGCCCACGCTGGCAGAGTCGTGGAAGCCCACGGCCGATCCCAAGGTGTGGGAGTTCCGGCTGCGCAAGGGCGTGAAGTTCCACGACGGCAGCGTGCTCACGGCCGACGACGTGGTGTTCTCGCTGCAGCGGGCGCGCGCGCCCACCTCGGACATGAAGTCACTGCTGGTGTCCATCACCGGCGTGGCCAAGGCCGACCCGTTCACCGTGCACATCACCACCGGCGGCGGGCCCAACCCGCTGTTGCCCAGCAGCCTCACCAACATCCAGATCCTGAGCCAGGCCTGGGCCCGGGCCAACGGGGTGGAGCAGCCGCAGAACGCCTCGGCCAAGGAGGAGACCTACGCCACGCGCAATGTCAATGGCACGGGACCCTACACCCTGGTCTCGCGCGAGCCCGATGCGCGCACGGTGCTGCGCAAGTTCCCGGGCTACTGGGGGCGCGGGCAGTTCCCGCTGGGCATCGACGAGCTGGTGTACCTGCCCATCAAGGCGCCGGCCACCCGCGTGGCGGCACTGCTCTCGGGCGAGGTGGACTTCGTGCAGGACCTCCCAATCCAGGACATCGCACGCCTGCAGGCCGACAGCAAGCTGCGCGTGACCCAGGCGGCCGAGAACCGCACCATCTTCCTGGGGCTGAACGTGGGCGCCGAGCCGCTCAGGTACTCGGACGTGAAGGACAAGAACCCGCTGGCCGACCTGCGCGTGCGCCAGGCCTTCCAGCTGGCCATCGACCGGGCTGCGCTGCAAAAGGCCGTGATGCGCGGCCTGTCGGTGCCGGCCAACATTGTCTCGCCGCCCTTCGTGCACGGCTACGACAAGGCCTTCGACGTGGTGGGCAAGGCCGACGCGGCGCAGGCCAAGAAGCTGCTGGCCGAGGCCGGCTACCCCAACGGCTTCGGCATCACCCTGCACTGCACGAACGACCGCTACATCAACGACGAGGCCATCTGCCAGGCCGTGGCGGGCTTCCTGGGCCGCGCGGGGGTCAAGGTCTCGGTGGTGGCGCGGCCGCTGGCCATCCAGTCGGCGGCCATCAACAATCAGGACACGGATTTCTACCTCTACGGCTGGGGCGTGCCCACCTACGACGCGGCCTATATTTTCGACTACCTGGTGCACACCCGGGGCAAGGCCTCGCGCGGCGCCACCAACGCCACGCGCTACAGCAACCCCGATCTGGACGCGAAAATCCTCTCGCTGGCGTCCGAGGGCGACACCAAGGCCCGCGACGCGACCATCAAGACCATCTGGACCCAGGTGCAGAAGGACCTGGTCTACCTGCCGCTGCACCACCAGATCCTGACCTTCGCAATGGCGCGGCGCTTCGACATTCCGGTAAACCCCTCGGGCGCCATCCACTTCAAGTACTACAAGGCGGTGCGCTGAGCGGCGCGGTCCCATGCTGCAACTGCTGCTGCGCCGTGCCGGCCAGTCCGTCCTGGTGCTGCTGGCCGTCTCCTTCATCGCCTTCCTGGTGTTTCGCCACATCGGCGACCCCACGCTGAGCCTGCTGGGCGAGGATGCCTCGCTGGCCGACCGCCAGGCGGTGCTGGCCGAGTTGGGCTTCGACCAGCCCGTGGCCGTACAGTACCTGCGCTACCTGGGCCAGGTAGGGCAGGGCGAGTTCGGCATCTCCTACCGCTTGAAGCGCCCGGTGACGGCCGTGATCGCCGAGCGCCTGCCGGCCACGCTGGAGCTGGCCCTGGTGGCCGGCCTGCTGGCCGTGGGCGCCGGGGTGGCCCTGGGCGTGTACACCGCGATCCGGCGCGAAGGCTGGCTCAGCCGCGCGCTGATGGCGGTGTCACTGGTGGGGGTGTCGCTGCCCACCTTCCTGATCGGCATCGGCCTCATCTACCTGTTCGCGGTGGAGCTGCGCTGGCTGCCTTCGTTCGGGCGCGGCGACACCGTGGCGCTGGGCGGCTGGAGCACAGGCTTTCTCACAGCGTCGGGCTGGGCCTCGCTGGTGCTGCCGGTGTGCACGCTGGCGCTGTTCAAGCTCACGCTCATCATGCGCCTGGTGCGCGCCGAAATGCTCGAGGCCCTGCGCAGCGACTACGTGCGCTTTGCGCAGGCCCGGGGCTTGCCGTGGCGCAGCATCCATCTGCGCCATGCGCTGCGCAACACGCTGGTGCCGGTGGTCACCATCACCGGCCTGCAGATCGGCTCGCTGATCGCCTTCGCCATCGTCACCGAGACGGTGTTCCAGTGGCCCGGCGTGGGCCTGCTGTTCATCTCGTCCATCCAGGCGGTCGACGTGCCGGTGATCGCCGCCTACCTGCTGCTCATCGCCGTGCTCTACGTCGCCATCAACGTGGTGGTGGACCTCGTCTACCTGCTGGTGGACACGCGGCTGCGGCGCCAGTGAATCCTCTTTCTGGTGACATTTCCATGAGCACTCCGCTTTCCCTGCCCCGGCTGCGCACGCCCTGGCGGAATTCCGATTCGCCCGTGCTGCGCGCGCTGGCGCGCTCGCGCACGGTGCAGCTGGCCCTGCTGGTGCTGGTGGCCCTGCTTTTGGCAGCGGTGTTCGCGCCCTGGCTGTCGCTGCACAACCCCTTCGACCCCGCGGTGCTGGAGCTGCTCGATGCCTTCACGCCGCCAGGGCAGGCCGGGCCTTCGGGCATGGTCTACCCGCTGGGGGCGGACGACCAGGGGCGCGACATGTACTCGGCCATCCTGCACGGGCTGCGCAAGTCGCTCTTGGTGGGCTGCGCCGCGGTGGGCCTGTCGCTGGCCATCGGCGTGCCGCTGGGCCTGGTGTCGGGCTATGTGGGTGGCTGGTTCGACACCCTGGTGATGCGCGTGGCCGACGTGCAGCTGACCTTTCCGGTGCTGCTGGTGGCACTGCTGATCTTCGGCGTTGCACGCGGCGTGCTGCCGGAGAACTACCGCGACGACATGGCGGTGTATGTGATCGTGCTCTCGCTGGGCCTGTCGGAATGGGTGCAGTACGCACGCACGGTGCGCGGCGCCGTCATGGTCGAAAAGCACAAGGACTATGTGCTTGCCGCGCAGGTGATCGGGCGCTCGCGCAGCGGCATCCTGGTGCTGCACATCCTGCCCAACCTGCTGGCCCCCGTGCTGGTGATCGCCACCATCAGCTTCGCGCTGTCCATCGTGGCCGAGTCCACGCTGTCCTACCTGGGCGTGGGCCTGCCGCCCACCGAGCCTTCGCTGGGCACGCTGATCCGTGTGGGCCAGGGCTTCCTGTTCTCGGGCGAGTGGTGGATCCTGTTCTTCCCGGCCCTGGTGCTGCTGGCACTGGCGCTGTCCGTCAACCTCGTGGGCGACTGGCTGCGCGACGCGCTCAACCCCAAGCTCCAATGACCGATTCGTCGCTGCCCACCAAAGCCTCCGCCCGTGAATCACCGACCTTGAGCGTACGCGGCCTGGGCGTGGTGTTCGACAGCCACCGCGGGCCCGTCCAGGTGCTCGATGGCGTGTCGTTCGACATCGCGCCGGGCGAAATCCTGGGCGTGGTCGGGGAGTCCGGGGCCGGCAAGTCCATGGCGGGCAATGCCGTCATCGGGCTCATCGCGCCGCCGGGGCGCATCAGCGCCGGCTCGGTGCTGCTGCGCGGCGAGCGCATCGACACCCTGTGCGGCGAAGACCAGCGCGCCCTGCGCGGCAGGCACATCGGCATGGTGTTCCAGGACCCGCTGACCAGCCTGAACCCCGTGCTCACCATCGGCCAGCACCTGGTGGAGACCTTGCGCGTGCACCTGCCGCTCTCGGCCGCCCAGGCGCGCGAGCGGGCGCTGCAGTGGCTGGCTGACGTGGAGATCTCCGACCCGGCGGCCCGCATCGACCAGTTCCCGCACCAGTTCTCGGGCGGCATGCGCCAGCGCGTGGCGATTGCCCTGGCCCTGTGCGCCGAGCCTGCGCTGCTGATCGCCGACGAGCCGACCACCGCGCTCGATGTCTCGGTGCAGGCCCAGGTGATCCGCGTGCTGCGGCGCGTGTGCCAGCAGCGCGGCACGGCCGTGATGCTCATCACCCACGACATGGGCGTGATCGCCGAGGCCGCCGACCGCGTGATGGTGATGCACCAGGGCCGGGTGCTGGAGACCGGCAGCGTGCACGCCGTGCTCAACCATCCGCGCGCGCCCTACACGCGGGCCCTGATGGGCGCCATCCCCTCGCTGCAGCGACGCGTGCGGCGCCTGCCGGTGCCCGAGGTGGGTTCGGACATCGCGGCCGCCTTCGCGCCGTCGGTGGCCGAGCCCGGCGCGCCTGGCCCCGCGCCCCACCTGGCCTTGGTCGCATCCACCCCGCGGGCGACGGCCGCCGCACCGCTGCCGGGCAAGCCGCGCCCCTTGGCGCCACGCCTGCTGCTGCAGGTGCAAGGGCTGTCGCGCGACTTCGATACCTCGGCCAGCTGGCTGGTGCGCACGCTCACCCGGCAGGCACCGCGCGTGGTGCAGGCGGTGCAGAACGTGTCGTTCGACATCCCGCGCGGCACCACCTTCGGCCTGGTCGGCGAGTCGGGCTCGGGCAAGTCCACTGTCGCGCGCATGATCGCCGGCCTCACGCCACCCGCGGCGGGGCGGGTGCTGATCAACAGCATCGACCGTTGGGCCGACCCGCGCGGCGCGGACCTGCTGCGCCGGCATTTCCAGATGATCTTTCAGGACCCGTATGCCAGCCTCAACCCGCGCTGGCGTGTGGACCGCATCATCGCCGAGCCGCTGCATGTGCTGGGCCTCACCGCCAGCCGCGAGGAAACCCGCGAGCGCGTGGCCGATGCGCTGCGCCGCGTGCGCATGTCACCCGACGACGGGCTGCGCTACCCGCACCAGTTCTCGGGCGGTCAGCGCCAGCGCATCGCCATCGCGCGGGCGCTGGCCAGCCGGCCTGAGTTCATCGTCTGCGACGAGCCCACCTCATCGCTCGACGTGTCGGTGCAGGCCCAGGTGCTCAACCTCATGCGCGACCTGCAGGACGAGCTGGGCCTGACCTACCTGCTCATCAGCCACAACCTCGCGGTGGTACGCCACATGTGCGACCACGTGGGCGTGATGCAGCGCGGCCAGCTGGTGGAGGTGGGCCCGGCCGACGCGGTGCTGTCGTCGCCGCGCCACCCCTACACCCAGGAGCTGATGGCGGCAGTGCCGGACATCGGCCGCATCCTGCTGCCCCCGCCGTCGCCCACGGGCGGGCGGGTGCTGCTGTTCGCGATCTAGCCGCTCAGCGCTTGTGGTCCACGCGGCGCGCCAGCCATTCGCCGGCGAACTGGATCAGCGTGACCAGGGCCACCAGCACCACGATCACCTCGAACATCACGCGCGTCTCGTAGCGTTCGTAACCGTAGCGGATGGCCAGGTCGCCCAGGCCGCCGGCACCCACCGCGCCGGCCATGGCCGAGGCATTGATCATGGCGATCACGCTCACCGTCATGCCGCCGATGATGCCGGGCAGCGCCTCGGGCAGCAGCACGTGGCGCACGATGTGCCAGCGGCGGCAGCCCATGGCACGCGCGGCCTCGACGAGGCCCGGGTCCACGTCGTTCAGGCTGACCTGGGCGATGCGGGCGTAGAACGGGATCAGGTTGATGGACAGCGGCACCACGGCCGCCCAGGTGCCCAGCGTGGTACCCACCAGGAAGCGCGTGACCGGCAGCAGCGCCACCAGCAGGATGATGAAGGGAATGGCGCGGAACACGTTGACCGTGATCGACAGGCCCTTGTGGAAGCGCGGCCGCGGATACAGGCTTTTGGCCGCGGTGACGGTGAGCACCACGGCCAGCAGCAGGCCGACCGCGATGGCGATCACCGCCGACACGCTGACCATGAGCAGGGTTTCCAGGAACGCCTGGACGTACTTGTCAATCAGTGGAGTGGACATAGCCAAGGATCTCGATGCGGTCGGCGCCCAGCGCCGCGCGTGCGGTGTCGTCGATGTGGAAACTGCCGTCGGCGGGCACGGACACCAGCAGCCGGCCCTGGGCGTGGCCACGAATGCGGTCCAGCCCGCCATGCAGCAGCGTGGCGCCAGGCCCCAGGGCGGCCAGCGCCTGCAGCGGCAGGCCTTGGGGCCGCGCTGCGCCCGCAAAGCCCAGGCTGAGCACGGCCTGGCCGGGTCGGCCACCCAGGTCCGGCACCAGCGCGGCGGCCAGGTCGGCCGGCAGGTCGTGCTGCAGCGGCCGCAGCAGGGCCCGCGTGGCATCGGCCTGCGGCTCGCCGAACACCCGCCAGACCTCGCCCACCTCCACCAACTGGCCCTGGTCGACCACCAGCACGCGGTCGCAGACCTCGCGGATCACGGCCATGTCGTGGGTGATGAGCACGATGGTCAGGCCCAGCGTGCGGTTGATGTCGGACAGCAGCGCCAGGATGGACTGCGTGGTCTCGGGGTCCAGCGCCGAGGTGGCCTCGTCGCACAGCAGCACTTCAGGCTGGTGCACCAGCGCCCGGGCAATGCCCACGCGCTGCTTCTGGCCGCCCGAGAGCTTGGCGGGGTACACGTCGGCCTTGTCGCGCAGGCCGACCAGGTCGAGCAGGGCGTCCACGCGCGGCGCGATCTCGGCGGGCTTCACGCCGGCCACCTTGAGCGGCAGCGCCACGTTCTCGCGCACTGTCTTGGCCGACAGCAGGTTGAAGTGCTGGAAGATCATGCCGATGCGCCGGCGCAGCGCCACCAGGGCGTCTTCGCCGAGGCTGTTCACGTCGACACCGTCCACGCGCACCTGCCCGCCGCTGGCGTCTTCGAGCCGGTTGATGGTGCGCAGCAAGGTGGACTTGCCCGCGCCGCTGCGGCCGATGATGCCGAAGACCTCGCCGCGGCGTACGTCAAAGGAAATCGCGTCGAGGGCCTTCACCGGGCCGGAGGTGCCCGGGTAATCCTTGTGGACGCGGTCGAAAACAATGTGCGCGCCGGCCGAAGCCGGCGCGGCGCTCTGGGGAGCAGTCATGCGAAAGGGGAAAGGGCAGGGCGGGGCGCCCGTTTCGGCGCCCTGCAGACAATCGGCGGAAGAACCGGGGCGCGTCAGAACGCGGGGATGACCGAGCCGTCGAACTTCTTGAGGATGAACTGGCGCACTTCCTCCGACTGGTAGGACTTGACCAGCGGCGCCACCCAAGGCTTGCCCTTGTCCTGCTCGCGCACCACGAGGATGTTCACGTAGGGGTTGTTCTCGCGCTTTTCCACGGCGATGCCGTCGCGCGTGGCGATCAGGCCGGCCTGGTAGGCAAAGGTGTTCACGATGGCCGAGGCGTCGAGGTCGTCGAGCGAGCGGGCCAGCACCACCGAGGCGGCTTCCACGAGCTGCACCTTCTTCTTGTAGCCCGTGACGTCGGCCAGCGTGGCCGTGCCGGCGGCCGGGTTGAAGCCGTCGCGCAGGGTGAGCACACCCTGGTCGCGCAGCACCACGAGCGCGCGCGTCTGGTTGCTCGGGTCGTTGGGGATGCCCAGGCGCGCGCCATCGGGCAGATCCTTGAAGGCCTTGACCTTCTTGGAGTAGAACGCGATCGGCGAGATGTAGGTGTCGCCCACGGCCGCCAGCTTGTAGCCGCGCTGCTGGATCTGGTCGCGCAGGAAGGGGTTGTGCTGGAAGGAATTGGCTTCGAGGTCGCCGTTGTTGAGCGCCTCGTTCGGGCTGGCGGTGCCGGTGATCACGATGGGCTTGACGGTCAGGCCGTTCTTCTTGGCCACCTGGGTGACGACGTCCCAGATCTCTTCGTCCACCCCGCCGCGCACGCCCACGCGCAGGGTCTGGCTGCTCTGCGCCCATGCGGCAGCAGTGGTGGCAAGCAGGGCGGTGGCGGCAAGGGTGCGGAGTACAGAGCGTTTTTGCATATGGATGACCAGAAAATCAATGAATCGGTTTTAAAGAGGCGGAGTCTAGGCAGCAATCAGGCCCCCGGCTGCGAAGCTTTTCGAGTAAGCAAATGCCATTGCCAAGCAAGCGCCTGGCAGGGCGCTCAGCGATGCTTTTTGCATGTGCTTGGGCGAAAAACTTCGTTGGCCCTGCGGGAGGCGCTGCGGACAATGCGCTCCCGACCCGATGGCTCAATGCCTGCCTGTTCCATGACCGCCACCACTGCCTTGCCTGCCCCGACCCTGCCTGTCCTCGATCTGCGTGAATTCACCGAGGGCGATGCGCTGCAGCGCGAGCGCTTCGTGCACACCCTGCGCGAGGTGGCCCATGGGGTCGGCTTCTTCTATCTGCGCGGCCATGGCGCTGCCCCCGGGCAGGAGGAGGCGCTGTTTGCGGCGACCCAGGCGTTCTTCGACCTGCCGGCCGAGCGCAAGCAGGCGCTGCAGATGGTGAACTCGCCGCATTTCCGCGGCTACACCGGGCCGGGCCTGGAGATCACGCGCGGCGCGCAGGACTGGCGCGAGCAGATCGACATCGGCGCCGAGTACGCCGCCATTCCCCAGGGGCCCGGCGTGCCGGCCTGGACCCGGCTGCAGGGCCCCAACCAGTGGCCGGCCGAACTGCCCGGCCTGCGCACTGCGGTGGTGGACTGGCAGCAGACGCTGACCGTGGCAGGCCGCCAACTGCTGCAGGCCCTGGCCCTGGCGCTGGGCCAGCCGCAGGAGCGTTTCGATGCGGCCTTTGCGAGTGCGCCCATCCAGCATGTCAAGCTGATCCGCTACCCGGGCCGCGGGGCCGATGTATCGCAGCAGGGCGTGGGTGCGCACAAGGATTCGGGCTGCCTCACCCTGCTGCTGCAGCACCGCGAGGCCGGCCTGCAGGTGCTGGACCGCAGCGTGCCCGGCGAGGCATGGATCGACGTGCCGCCCATCGAGGGCACGTTGGTCATCAACCTCGGCGAGGTGCTGGAGGTGCAGTCCAGCGGCTACCTGCGCGCCAACATCCACCGCGTGGTCAGCCCGCCGCAAAGCCGCGAGCGGTTTTCCATCGCCTTCTTCCTGAGCCCGCAGCTCGATGCGGAGCTGCCGGCGCTGCCGCTGCCGCCCGAACTGGCGGCCCGCGCACGGGGTGTGGACCGGGATCCGCGCAACCCGCTGATCGCCCACACGGGCCGCAACCTGCTCAAGGGGCGGCTGCGCTCGCACCCCGACGTGGCCGAGCGCCACTACGCCGATGTGCTGGAGGCGGAGGGAATGGAAAAAGGCGCCCCGGCAGGCGCCTACGCTTGAAGCAGGGCAGCACCCGCAGGTGCTGCGCCAGCGCTCCTCAGGCGTATTCCGTCGAGGGCTTTTCCCAGAGGTTGATCCCGCCTTCGACCGCGTGCTGGTCGATCTCGGCAAGTTCCTCGGCGGTGAACGACAGGTTCTGCAGCGCCGCGACGTTGTGCACGATCTGCTCGGGCTGGCTGGCACCGATCAGGGCCGAGCTCACGCGCGGGTCGCGCAGTGTCCAGGCCAGCGCGAGCTGGGCCAGGCTCTGGCCGCGCCGCTTTGCGATCCTGTCGAGCGCACGGGCGCGCTCGATGTTGGCGTCGGACAGGTGCTCGGCGCGCAGCGAGCCGCCGCCGGGGCGGTTCACCCGCGCATCGGCCGGCGTGCCGGCCAGGTACTTGTCGGTCAGCAGGCCCTGGGCCAGTGGGGTGAAGGCGATGACGCCGGCGCCGATCTCCTCCGTGGCGTCGAGCAGGTCCTTCTCGATCCAGCGGTTGAACAGGTTGTAGGCCGGCTGGTGGATCAGCAGGGGCACCTTCCACTGCGCCAGCAGCGCAGCGATCTCGCGGCTCTTGCGCGCCGAGTACGACGAGATGCCGATGTACAGCGCCTTGCCCTGCTGCACGGCCTGGGCCAGTGCGGCGGCGGTTTCCTCCAGCGGGGTGTCGGGGTCGTAGCGGTGCGAGTAGAAGATGTCCACATAGTCCAGGCCCAGGCGCTGCAGGCTCTGGTCCAGGCTGGCGAGAACGTACTTGCGCGAGCCGCCGCCCTTGCCATAGGGGCCGGGCCACATGTCCCAGCCGGCCTTGGACGAGATGATGAGCTCGTCGCGGTAGGGGCGGAAGTCTTCCTTGAGCAGGCGACCGAAGTTGATTTCGGCGCTGCCGTAGGGCGGGCCGTAGTTGTTGGCCAGGTCGAAATGGTTGATGCCATGGTCGAACGCGGTGCGCAGCAGCTTGCGCTGCGTGTCGATCGGCGTGCTGTCGCCGAAGTTGTGCCACAGGCCCAGCGACAGGGCGGGCAACACCAGGCCGCTGCGGCCCACGCGGCGGTAGGCCGCGCCTTCGTAGCGGGAGGGCGATGCGGTATAGGTCATGCGTGAATGTCCCCGAATTTGAAAATAAGCAACGAAAAACGGTGTGCGGCATTAATGGGCGCCACGGGCCTCGGGCGATGGTATCTGCACTAGCCGGGGATTTGGCGAATAACGGGGGCCGTCCGTTGGATTGGTCATATCCATATGAGGTATTCAGAAATATCCATATGACATATTCAGTGCCCTTTGGAGGCAGCGCCTGGCTATATTGGTGGGACGCAAATCCCTGCGTATCCGTTCTGCGTGACATACCCCCCTGAACTGAATGGCCGCCCCTGGCGCGGCGGCGCAGCGCTGCCCGTGCCTGGGACCGCACGCTGGCCATTTCCACCGACGAAAGAAAGACACCTCCATGAGCCGCGACCGCCTTCTGCTTTTGCAACCCGGGTTCGAGGATGCCCGCCATCCGGGCGAGCGCTTCGTCTGTCCGCACTGCATCGGGATCGAGGGCCTGCTGGCCGGCAACCCCGAGCTGGCCCCGCGCCTGGACATCGAGCGACTGCCGTACCCGCGCCCCCGTCCCGTGGTCATCGCCGCGCTGGACGCCGAGCACCAGAGCCTGCCCGCGCTGATCCTGGGCGACGAGCACCCCGTGCCCGAGGACGCCAAGGCGATCGGCGCGGTCCGCTTCGTGAACGATGCCAAGCGCATCCTGGAGCTGCTGGCCGAGCGCCACGGCTATCCCAAGGTTCATTGATACGAATCTGCCTTCAACCGGCCAGCGTCGTTGGGGAGCCTTGCCGTGCTACAGCACTGTCTGCGGCTCCCCGCCTGGCTATCCGGCTGAATGCAAATCCGCAGGAGCGGTCACTTCTGCCCACAAGACATTCCATGACGACTGCCATCCCACCGCGCCAGCTGCACCTGAACGTCAACATCCTGCATTCGGGCTTCCTGCCGTCGGCCTGGCGGCTGCCGGACAGCGACCCGCGCGCCTTCATCGACGCGAAGCACTACACCCGGGTGGCGCAGATCGCAGAGGGCGCGAAGTTCGATGCGGTCTTCCTGGCCGACAACGCGGCCATTGCCGACCAGATCCACCTGCGCCCCATCACCGCGATCGAGCCGACCATTCTGCTGACCAGCATGGCAGCAGCCACCTCGCGCATCGGGCTGATCGCCACCGCCTCCACCAGCTACAACGAGCCCTACAACATCGCGCGGCGCTTCGCCTCGGTCGACCATGTGAGTGAAGGCCGGGTGGGCTGGAACATGGTGACCACCGCCGACCTGGCCTCGGCGCGCAACTTCGGCCGCCAGGATGTGCCCGACCACCAGCAGCGCTATGCCCGGGCCGGGGAGTTCGCCACCGTGGTCAAGCAGCTATGGAACAGCTGGGAGGACGACGCCCTTGTGGCTGACAAGGCCACAGGGCAGTTCGTGGATGCGGCCAAGGTTCATCCCATCCTGCACCGGGGCGCGCACTTTGCCGTGCACGGCGCGCTGACTCTGCCGCGCAGCGCCCAGGGCCACCCGGTATTGGTGCAGGCCGGCGGGTCGGCCGACGGCATCCAGCTGGCGGCCGAGCATGCCGAAGCGGTGTTCACTGCCTCCACCACGCTGGACGAGGCGCTGGATTACGCCAACAGGCTGCGCGCTGCCGTGCAGGCCAATGGGCGGCCGGCCAGCTCTATCAAGGTGCTGCCCGGGCTCACCACCATCGTCGGCGCGACCGAAGCAGAGGCCGTGCGCCGGCGCGACGCACTGGTGGACCTGATTCCGTGGGAGTACAACGTCACGCGGCTTGCCGGCATCCTGGGCATCACGCCGGACCGTCTGCACATCGACCAGCCGCTGCCCGACAACATCGAGTTGCCGGCCGGTGGCAATGGCAACCACACCTTCTTCCACGCCACGCTGTCCACGGCCCGCCGCGAGAACCTGACCGTACAGCAACTGGTGCGCCGCCTGGCGGGGGGTGGCGGGCACCGAGTCATCGTGGGCACGCCCGAGCAGATCGCGGATGACATCCAGCACTGGTTTCTCACCGGTGCAGCCGATGGCTTCAACCTCATGCCCGACGTGCTGCCAAGCGGGCTGCAGGATTTTGTCGATGGCGTGGTGCCCATCCTGCAGCGCCGCGGCCTGTTCCGCACGGAATACGAAGGCAGCACCTTGCGCGAGCACCTGGGGCTGGCCATTCCCCCCCGGCACTGAGCCCGAAGCTCAGCCGCGCCGTCCCAGCGCCTGGGCCAGGTCGGCGATCAGGTCGGCAGGGTCTTCCAGGCCCACGTGCAGGCGCACCACCGGTGCCTCGCTGCGCCAGTGGCTGTGCTCGCGCAGCCGCTCGGGCGCGGCAGTGATGGCCAGGCTTTCGTACCCGCCCCAGGATGCGCCGATGCCGAAGAGCTGCAGCGCATCGACCACCCGGTCGGCCGCCGCTGGGTCGGTGCTGTCCAGCGCAAACGACACCAGGCCGCTGGCGCCCCGAAAGTCGCGCTGCCAGAGCCCATGGCCGGGGTCGTCGGGCAGGGCGGGGTAGAACACCCGCGCCACGCCCGCCTGCTGCTGCAGCCACGTTGCCACCTCGGTCGCATGGCGCTGGTGCTGGGCCAGCCGCACGGGCAGGGTGCGGATGCCGCGCAGGGTCAAGGCAGCGTCATCTGCGCCCACGGTGAGGCCCAGGGCCTCGTAGGCGTTCGATACCTTTTTGGCCAGGGCGGGGCTGTCCACCACCACCACGCCCTGCATCACGTCGGAATGCCCGGCCAGGTACTTGGTGGCTGCCTGCACGGAGATGTGGGCGCCATGCGCCAGGGGCTGGTAGAACCAGCCGCCGCTCCAGGTGTTGTCGGCCACCACGGTCAGGCCGCGCTCGCGTGCAATGCCTGCCAGGCGCGGCAGGTCGAGCACCTCATAGAGCAGCGAGCTGGGGGATTCCAGGTACACCAGCCGGGTGTTGGGGCGGATTTTGCCGGCCAAGTCGTCCTCTGAGGGTGAGAAAAACTCCAGCTCCACTCCCAGGCGCTGCAACAACAACTTGTCGATGCGGCGCAGCGGGGCATACACGCTGTCGGCCACCAGGGCATGCTCGCCAGGCGACAGAAGGGCCACCAGCACCAGCGCAATGGCCGACAGGCCCGACGGCGTGAGGAAGGCGCGGTGTCCGCCTTCGAGGCCGATCACCGCATCTTCGAGCGCGCGGTGGGTGTCCATGCCATGGCGGCCGTAGGCAGCCACGCGTTCGCCCTCGGCCCGGCGCTCGTGGTAGCGGTGGTAGGCCGCCATGCTCTCGAAGCGCACGGTGCTGGTGCGCACCACAGGCACGTTGACCGGGGCCGCGCCCTCGCGCAGCGCAGGCTGGCCCGCATGCAGCAGCCGGGTGACCGCGTTCAGGGGGGTTGTCGGTGCAGTCGCGCTCATGCCGCGGCCGTGCTGGGCTTGAACTGCGTGGCGTTGTAGTTGATCACCGCACCCGTGGCCGGGTCGATGCCGATGCGGCCCGACAGGCGCTCAAGCGGCTTGCCGTACAGGTGGAAGTGCAGCGTGGGCTCGGTGCCCACCACGTGAATGCTGTGCAGGTCGTCCGGTAGGAAGGCCACGGAGGTGCCCGGCTGCACCGTGAGCTCGCGCACCACGTGGATCTGGGCCTTGTCGGGGTTGCTGCCGTCGTCGGTGCGCTCGTACAGGCGGTTTTCCTCCTGGCCCTGCACGGCCACGATCACCGCCCAGGTGGTGTGGTTGTGCGGCAGCGTGGTCTTGCCGGGGTTGATGGAGTTCAGGTACAGCGCGATGCCTTCGTCACCATCGGCCGCGTTCAGGCGGTAGCGGGTAGAAGCGCCCACCCCTTCGGTCTCGGCCGGTGGTGGAAAGTCCGCACGCGTGAACAGCGTGCCCTGCGCGGCCAGGGCCTCGAGCCGGGCGGTGACCCGGGCCAGCGTGGCGCGGTCGGGCGGGCCGGCCTCCACCGTGCGGCGGATGTCGGCCAGGGCCTGGTCGATGGCCGCGCGGCGCTGGCTGGCCGTGGCGGTGGCGAGATCAGGGGTGGTGTGGGGTGTCGTGGTCATGGGGGTGGCTCCGGTCAAGGTATACGTTATGCGGTTCGGGCTCAGATGGCAAAGCGCAGCCCGCCGAACGGCGTGGCCGGCACCGTGGGGTGCTGGGTGGTGGCCCGGGCGCGGCCGCCATCGCCCAGGGTACGGCTGAGAAAGGCGCGCGTGCGTTCGCTCTCGGGCTGGCCGAAGATCCGTGCGGGCGGGCCCTGCTCGACGATGCGCCCGGCTTCGGTGAAGTACACGGCATCGCTCACCTCCTCGGCAAAGCGCATCTCGTGGGTCACCAGCACGCAGGTCATGCCACCCTGCACCAGCTCGCGGATCACGGTGAGCACCTCCCCCACGGTCTCGGGATCGAGCGCCGAGGTGACTTCGTCGAACAGCATCAGCTCGGGCTGCATGGCCAGGGCGCGGGCAATCGCCACGCGCTGCTGCTGGCCGCCCGACAGTTCGCCCGGGTAGGCGGCCTCCTTGTGCGACAGGCGCACGCGGTCGAGCAGCTCGCGCGCCGTGCGCTCGGCATCGGCCCGCGCACGGCCGACCACGCGGGTGGGGGCGATCACCAGGTTCTCCAGCACCGTGAGGTGCGGAAACAGGTTGTACTGCTGGAACACGAAACCCACGCGCTTGCGCAGCGCGATCAGCTCGGCCTCGGTGCGCAGCGCGTCCACGCGCGTGTCGCCCACCGCGATGCTGCCGCGCTGGGGCCGCAGCAAGCCGGTGATGCAGCGCAGGATGGTGGACTTGCCCGATCCCGAGGGCCCGATGATGGACACAGCCTCGCCCCGGCGCACCTGCACGTCGATGCCCTGCAGCACCTGGTTGCTGCCGAAGGACAGGTGCACGTCGCTCAGCTGCACCAGCGGCGTGCCCGCGTTCGGGGTGGAGGGGGCGGTGGTGTCAATGGTGGTCATGGCGTTGCTCCAGCGCGCGCGTGGCGCGGGCAATGGGGTAGCAATAGGCGAAGAAAAGGGCCAGCAGCGTGAAGTACACGAGGATGGTGAAATCGGTGCGGGCCACCGTGTTGCTGGCGATCTGGGCCGTGTCCACCACGTCGTGCACGCCCACCAGCGAAGCCAGCGAGGTGCTCATGGTGATGCTGGCGTACAGGTTCATCCACGGCGGCAGCATGCGCCGCAGGCACTGGGGCAGCACGATCAGCCGGAAGATGTCGCGCCGGCGAAAGGCCAGCGACTGCGCCGCCTCCCACTGCGTGCTCGGGATGGACTGGATCGCGCCGCGAAAGATCTCGGCCACGTTGGCGCTGGTAGGCAGGGCCAGGCCCAGCACCACCTTGATCCAGTCGGGAAACGGCAGGGTCCAGGACACCAGGTGCAGCTCGAACGGGAACACATAGGTGGTGAAGTACACCAGCACCAGCACCGGCGCATTGCGAAACACCTGCACATAGCAGCGCACCACCGTGCGCACCGCGCCGATGGGCGACAGCGCCAGGGCCCCGAGCACCAGCCCCACGGCCGTGCCCAGCGCCACCGCCAGCACGCTGATCTCGATGTTGACCAGCAGCCCGCGCAGCAGGGCCGGGGACCACTTCCACAGGTGCACCAGGGCCGTGGGCGTAGTGCCCGTCGCGTTCCAGAACCCGAGCATGGCCAGAACAGCCGCCGCGCCGATCAGCCACGGGTTGCGCACCAGCGCCAGCGGCACGGGGCGGCGCAGGACGATTTCATTGGCCATAGCCGGGCATCCTCAGTCGGTGTTCGAGCCAGCGGCCGGCGCGGCTCACCAGCCAGGTCAGCAGGCCAAAATACAGCAGGATCAGGAGCAGCAGCTCGAGCACGTTGTCGCGGTGCGTCCAGATCATGATGGATTCGTAGGTCACGTCGCCCACCGCGATGGCCGAGGCCACGGCGGTCATCTTCACCAGGTCCACCAGGTTGTTGACGAGGGACGGCAGGGCGAAGCGCAGGGCCAGCGGCAGCTGCACCCGCGCCAGCAGCTGCTGGCGCGAGAAGCCCAGCGAGCGCGCGGCCTCCAGCGTCACGCGCGGCACGGCCTCGATGCCGGCGCGCAGCGCCTCCGCATGGAACACCCCCTTGTGCAGCGACACCACGATCACCACCCACACCAGCGGCGTGAGCGGATTGCCCAGGCCCGTGCCCTTGAGCTGCTGGCTGATGAGCATGTTGAGCACCAGGAAGGCACAGTACAGCTGCACCAGCGTGGGCGTGTTGCGCGTGACCTCCACGAAGGCCCGCGCCGGCAGCACCAGCCAGGCGCGGCCCGAGGTGAGCAGGGCCGCCAGCACCACGCCTGCCGCCAGGCTGCACGGAATGGTCAACAGGCACAGCTGCAGTGTGACGCCCAGGCCCCGGACGAAGGCCTGGCGCTCCCCGGCATTGAGCACGAACGCATAGTTGAGCCCGATGCCCTTGAGCACGGCCACGCCCTGGGCCAGCCATTCGGTGTCACTCATGCCGTGGCCAGTTCTGCCGCACCGGCAGGGCGCAAGGCCCCCACGGCACGGGCAATGCGGGTTGCGGCCTCGGCCAGGGCGGCATCGCTGGCAGCGATGGAAACGCGAAAGTAGGGCGAGAGCCCGTAGGCCGGGCCATCCACCACGGCCACGCCTTCGGATTCGAGCAGCCATTCGACGAAGTCGGTGTCCGAGGCAATGGGCTGGCCATCGGGCCGCAGGCGGCCCAGCACCCCGGCGCAGTTCACGTAGGCGAAGAAGGCGCCTTCGGGCGCCAGCAGCGACAGCCCATCGATGGCGTTGAAGGCCTGCACCACGAAGGCCGCGCGCCGTGCATAGCTGGCACGGGCGTGGGCGACGAAGGACTGGTCGGGCGCGGCCAGCGCCGCAGCGGCGGCGGCCTGGCCGATGGCGTTGGCCCCCGAGGACACCTGCGACTGGATCACCGCCATGGCCTGCACCAGGGCCTGCGGGCCTGCGCCCCAGCCCACGCGCCAGCCGGTCATGGCATAGGTCTTGGAGGCGCCGTTGACCAGCAGCGTGCGCTCCTTAAGGTCCGGCGCCACGCCGAGCAGGTGCGCGGGCGGCTGGGTGCCGAACCAGATGTGCTCGTAGATCTCGTCGACCAGCACCCAGACCGCAGGGTGTCGCTGCAGCACCCCGGCCAGGGCCGCCAGCTCGGCAGCGCTGTACACCGCGCCGGTGGGGTTGGAGGGGGTGTTGAGCACCAGCCAGCGCGTGCACGGCGTGATGTGGGCCTCGAGCGCCGCCGCCGTGAGCTTGAAGCCCGTGGCCTCGGTGCAGGGCACGAACACCGGCGTGCCATCGTTCACGCGCACCATGTCCGGGAACGAAGTCCAGTACGGCGCGGGCAGCAGCACCTCGTCGCCCGCGTCCAGCGTGGCGGCGAAGGCGTTGTACAGCACCTGCTTGCCGCCATTGGCGACGATGACCTGCGAGGGCGGATAGAACAGTGCGTTCTCGCGCGCGTACTTGGCGCTGATGGCCTGGCGCAGGGCCGGGGTACCGGGCGTGGCGGTGTATTTGGTCTCGCCGCGGGCCAGCGCGGCCGTGGCCGCCTGCTTGATGAAGTCCGGCGTGTCGAAATCGGGCTCGCCCGAGGTCAGCGTGACGATGTCGCGCCCCTCGGCCCGCAGTGCCGTGGCCCGGGCGCTGGCAGCGGCCACGGCCGACAGGCGCACGCGCTGGGCGCGTTGCGACAGGCGCAGCGGGGCGACGTGGGTGGGGGTAGGCTGGGTCATGGAAGGCAGGCCAGGCCCATCAGGCGGGCGTTTTCTTGAATTTCTGGTGCAGTTGGTGCAGCAGCGGCGTGGGCGTCATGCCATTCTTCTTTTCTACCTCGATCAGCCAGCCGGTGCGGTGCCAGTGCTGCACGATCCTGTCGAGTGCCGCCTGGGTATCGGCCTCGCCCTTGCGCACCCAGATCACCGAGGGCGAAGGGATCAGGTCCGCGGGCGAAACGATCTCGTAGTCCTTCCAGTCGGCGTTGTCGGCCACCAGTTCGCGCAGCGTGGGGCTCACGTGCACGGCCACGGCGCAATTGCCGCCGCGCAATGCCAGCAGCGATTCGGGCTGGCCGCGAAAGGCCTTGATCTGCGCGCCGTACTGGTCGGCCAGCGGCTTGGTGAAGTTGCTGCCCTGCGATACGCACACCGGCTTGCCCTTCACGTCCTCCCAGCGGGCGATGCCGCTGCCCTTGCGGGCGATGGCGGCGCCGCCGACTTCCTCGAACGGCGTGGGCACGAAGTCGAGGATCTCGCTGCGCTCCTGGGTCCACTGCATGTTGGCGATCAGGATGTCGACCTTGCCCTGCTGCAAAAACTGCACCCGGTTGGAGGGCTGGACCTGCACCGTCTCCACCGCCACGTTCAGGCCCTTGGCCACGCCTTCGGACAGCTCCACGTTGTAGCCGATGTGCTTTTGCGTCGCGGGGTCGATGGTGCCGAAGGGCGGGCCCGACAGGATCACGCCCACCACGATCTTGCCGCGCTGCTTGATGCGCTCGAGCGTGGCGTCGGCGTGGGCGGGCGCTGCCAGCGCCAGCAGCAGGGGCAGGGCAGCGCTGGCCTGGGCGAAGAGGCGGTGCAAAGGGTTCATGGGTGATTCACGTGGGTTGGTACGCAAAAGCAGCAGCCCCTGCGGGCGGCAGGGGCTGGGCACAGGGGCGGATCTAAGCGGCGGGCGGTTCAGGAGCCCTGTTTGAATTTGGCTTGCAGCTCGGGTAACAGGGGCTGCGCAGGCTCGATGCCCAGGCGTTTTTCGGTGGCGATGAGCCAGCCGCTGCGGTGCCAGTCGCGCACCACCTTGTCCACGGCCGCGATGGTGTCGGCCTCGCCCTTGCGGGTCCACACCACCGACGGGGCCGGCAGCAGCTCGGCCGTGATCGGGGCGTTGTGCCCGCTCCACTCGGGGTTGGTGCGCAGCAGGGGATGGATCAGCGTGGCGTCGTGCACGGCGGCCACGCAGTTGCCGCCCTTGAGCGCCAGCAGCGATTCGGACGAGCTCTTGAAGCCCTGCACCTGCGCGCCGTACTCGGCCGTGAGGGGCTTGGCGTAGCTGCTGCCCTGCGACAGGCAGACCGGCTTGCCGCGCAGGTCTTCCCAGCGGCTAATGCCGCTGTTCTTGAGCGTCGCCGCCGTGCCGCCCACGCGGTAGAACGGGGTGGGCGCATAGCCCAGGATCTCTGCGCGCTCGGGCGTGAGTTCCATGGAAGCGATCAGCAGGTCCACCTTGCCGCCCTGCAGGAACTGCACGCGCGTGGCCGTCTGCACCTGCACCAGGTCGGCTTCGACGCCCAGGCCCTTGGCCAGCGCACGGGCCAGCTCGGGGTTCCAGCCCACCAATTGCTGGTTGGCCGGGTCGATGGAGCCGAAGGGCCCGCCGTTGATCAGCACCCCGATGGTGACCTTGCCGCGCTGCTTGATCTTGTCGAGCGTGGCGTCGGCATGCGCGGCCGGGCTGGCAAAGGCCAGCAGGGAGGCCGCGGCAAGGGTGGAAGCGAGGAGGGAAGGGCAGGGGAGGCGAAGCGGCATGGGGATACTACAGGAAAACCCGCATGGTGCCGCTCTGCATGTCCTCTGAAAACAAATGTTTCCAGATATCCATATCCGGATTTTGTTGCGCGTGCTTTCCACTCCCGTGCGACTCAGGCGTGCACAGCTTCGTGCTGCGGCAGGCGGAAGGCGCCCAGCTCCTCGGGCGAGCACTGGGCGATGAGCCCGGTTTCCCATGCTAGGTAGCGCCGCGCCGCATCGAGGTTGCCGTCGTGCCGGTCGTGCACGAAGAACAGGTAGTCGATGGCATCGGCATCGCTGGGGCCATGGGGCGATGCCCCGTGGGCCAGGCCCGCAGCAGACCAATGGGCATGGGCAGTCCAATGGACCTGGCGCCAACCCGCCTCGGCCAGGTCGACCGCGGCCAGCTGGGCCGTGGCTGCATCGGGCGCGATCAGCAGCACCGGGGCATCCGGCGCAGCGGCGGCCGATTGCGCCGTGGCAACGATGCGGGGCCGCACCGCCCAGCGGGCGCCCGCGGGGTGCTGCCGGCGGTGCGCCAGCGAGGCCTGCAGGTCCAGCAGCACGGGCTGCTGCTGTGCTACCCACTGCGCAAGTTCTTCTGCAGCCACCTCGGGGAGGGAGGGCAGGGCGGCAAGCTGCTGCAGCGGGGCGGGCACGCGCAAGGCCGCGCCGATGCCACCTTCGACCACGGCAGTCTCGTGGCCCAGCCGCGCCAGCCAGGCGGCCACGACCGGGGCGCGCACGCCGTCATCGTCCAGCAGCAGCGCACGGCCGCCGCGCACGCCGATGGCCTGGTCGGTGGCCTGCAGCAACTGCCCGCCCGGTGCATGGCGGGCGCCGGTCAGCGTACCCTTTGCAAATTCCTCGGCCGTGCGCACGTCGAGCACATACGTGGTGCGCGTGGTGTCGTCAATCCAGGCCTGGGCCTGGGGCGTGCTCAACAGGTGCACGCCCGCGTCCTGCGCCAGGCTGCGCGCAGCGGCCTGGTCATCGGCATGTGCAGCCACGGGCTGCTGCTGCACGCCGCTGCGGGTGCTGCCATGCTCCAGCGCGAGCCCGGCCAGGGCCCAGCCCTGGGTGCCGTTCTCCAGCGCCAGCACAGGGTTGGGCACGCCCAGGCTGCGCAGGATCTGCGCGCCGATGATGCTGCGCGTGCGGCCGGCGCAATGGATCACGATGGGCGTGGTGGCATCCGGCACCAGGCTGCGCCAGCGCAGGGCCAGCTCGCCGTTGGGTACCGAGACGGCGCCCGGGATGGCCATCTTCTGGTGCTCCTGCGCCGTGCGGCCATCGAGCAGCACCAGGGCTTCCTTCGCATCCAGGCGGGCCTGCAGTTCCCGGGCGCTGATGTGCGGGGTGTCGTAGGCATGCTCCACCAGTTCACCAAAGGTCTTGGACGGCAGGTTCACCCCCTTGAAAAGCGTGAACCCGGCCCGCTCCCAGCCGGGGGCGCCGCCTTCGAGCACATGCACCTGGCGATAGCCCAGGCCGGCCAGCCGCCGGGCCGCCCGGTCGGCCACGCCATCGTCCGCGTCCACCAGCACCACGCGCGTCTCCAGGCGGGGCACCAGGTGGCCGATATCGATCTCCAGCCGGCTGTAGGGCGCAGGAATCGCGAAAAAGGGATGGCCTTCACCGAACTGGCCGGCCTCGCGGACATCGAGCAGGGCGATTTCATGGCCATCGTGCAGCCATTGGTGGGTGGTGTCGGGGGAGATCGGTGCGGATTGGGGCATGGTGGCAGGCCGCTCCGCGGCAGGGTCCCGGAGTTGCGGCGCGAGAAAAGGAGCAAGGCGCGCACGATAAGGCCACGCGCCACCAGGCCACGGAATGTTTTTGAATATGCAAACTCGTTTTGCGCGCCAGCGCGCTGCCGATACTGCGTGCCCGCGGGGCCGCGCAGTTTGCCGCATATCCACATGCGAAAACCTGCGTTCGCCCCAGGTGCCGGGCAACATAGTCTGGCGGCATGTCCAGCCTGCTGCCAGCTTCTGCGAGCCCTTTGCCCCAGCGCGTGCTGACGCTGCCCGAGTCGCCCCTGGGCGGGGCGCCGACCATCCGCGCCAAGGCGCTGCTGTTCCACGACCCGCGCTCGGTGCAGTTGCTGGACCAAGTGGACCGCATCGCGCGCAGCGACGCCTCCGTGCTGGTGGTGGGTGAAACCGGCACGGGCAAGGAGCTCATCGCGCGCCACATCCACACCGAAAGCGGGCGCCGGGGCCCCTTCGTGGCCGTCAACTGCGGCGCCTTCAGTGAATCCCTGATCGACGCCGAGCTGTTCGGCCACGAAGTGGGGGCCTTCACCGGGGCCACGCAGGCACGTGCCGGCTGGTTCGAGGCCGCCCAGGGCGGCACCCTGTTCCTCGATGAGATCGGCGATCTGCCGCAGACCCTGCAGGTCAAGCTGCTGCGCGTGCTGCAGGAGCACCAGGTGGTGCGCCTGGGCTCGCGCAAGCCCGTGGCGCTGGACGTGCGCCTGGTCGCCGCAACCAACATCGACCTGGCGCGGGCCGTCCAGGCGCAGCATTTCCGGGCCGACCTCTACTACCGGCTCAACGTCGCCGCAGTCGGACTGCCGCCACTGCGCGAACGCCCCGGCGACATCCTGCCGCTGGCCGGGCATTTCATGGCCCTGTATGCCCAGCGCCTGGGCCAGGCACCGGCGCGGCTGTCCGCCAGCGCGCGCCAGGCGCTGCAGTCGTATGCATGGCCCGGCAACATCCGCGAGCTCGAGAACGTGGTGCACTTCGCGCTCATCGTGGCCCGCGGTGGGGTCATCGAGCCGGACGACCTGAAGCTGGTACCCGCCTTGCAACCGCCCCCTGGCACCGCGCTCGGGCCGGCAGCGATGGCCGAGCCGCCGTCGGCCGCCGAATCGCTCCAGGCGGTGTTGCAAGACCTGCTGGAGCAGGGGACGCCCCGGCTGCACCAGCATGCCGAGGCCGCACTGGTGCGCTGCGCCTTCGCGCAGGCCGATGGCAACCAGGTGCAGGCCGCCCGACTGCTGGGGGTCACCCGCAACACGCTGCGCACCCTGCTCAAGCGCCATGGCCTGCTGGCCGATCCGGCCCCACCGGCCTCCCGCGTGCCGCTGCACCCGCCCAGCCCCTGGCGCTATGCGCAATGAACCCATGCCGTTGCCGCGCCACGCGGCTGCGGCCCCGATGAACCCGACACCACGACACACCAGGGAGTTTTCTTTCATGAGCACATCACCATTGCGCGACACTGCGCACCCCACGGGCGCGCCGCACAGCACGCCACGCCGCCACTTTCTGGGCCAGGCCGGCGCAGGGCTGGCGGGCCTGGCCGGCGGCGCCAGCGTGGCGCCGGCCCTGCTGGCCGGCAGCGGCGCGGTGCATGCGCAGCAGGGCGGGGCAGCCGCGGGTTACGACGCACAGTTCGTGCGGCGCACGGAACAGCTGCGCATCGAGCTGGCACGCGCCAGCGCTGCCACGCCCATCCCCCCGCACCCGGTCAACGGCGACGATGCCCTGTACCCGAACAAGATCGGCTCGGACACCCGGGGCCTGCCGCACAACGCCCGGGGCGAGGTGGACCTGCCCGCCTGGAACCTCGCCACTGCGGCCTTCGCATCGCGCGACCCGGCCGATTTCGAAAAGATCATCCTGGGCGGCACGCGCAAGCTGGTCAACCCCATCGGCACCCTGGCCGTGAGCCTGGATGGCCTGAACGCCGCCCAGTTCGCGTTGCCGCCCGCGCCCACCCTGGCCGGCACCCAGCGCGCGGGCGAGGCCACCGAGATCTACTGGGTGTCGCTGCTGCGCGACGTGCCTTTCAGCGAGTTCCAGGAAGGGACCCGCCACGCGGACGTGATCGCCGCCGCCGAAGAGCTGAGCCGCGCGCCGGACTTCCATGGCCCCCGGATCAACGGCAAGGTCACGCCGCAGACCCTGTTCCGGGGCGCCGCCTGGTATGTGGACGCCAGCGACCGCTCGGGGCGCACCGGCCGCTGGGCCACGCCCCCGGGCGTGACCGACGGACCCTACATCTCGCAGTTCCTCTACCGCGACGTGCCCCTGGGCCCGCAGTCGCTGTCGGCACGCATCCGCACCTACACCCCGGCCAACGAGTTCCTCACGAACTACGACGAGTGGCTCAACGTGCAGAACGGCAAGGCCCCGGCCGGGCGCATCGCCTTCGACCCCACGCTGCGCTACATCGCGACCACGCGCGACCTGGCCGCCTATGCGCATGCGGCCGTGGCCTTCAGCTTCGCGGCCAACCAGCTGCTGGGCACACCGCTGTCGGCGGCCAGCCCGGGTTATGGGGGCCTGTTCGCGTCCGACAAGAGCCTGGCCCCGAGCAACCCCTACCTGCGGCTCAAGACCAGCGGGGGCGCCTCGGGCACCTTCGGCTCGGCCTACTTCCAGTCCTTGCTGTCGCTCGCCGGGTCGCTGGCGATCCGGGTCAACTACTACCAGAAGTGGTACGAGCAGCGCATCCTGCGCCCCGAGGCCTTCGGCGGCCTGGTGCACCACCGCCTGGCCAACAAGGTGGATGGATACCCCATCCACGAATCCTTCCTGGGCTCGCAGGCCCTGGAGCGCAGCCGCGCCCGCAACGGCTCCTACCTGCTGTCGCACGTGTACCCCGAAGGGGCGCCCATCCATTCGTCCTACCCCGGTGGGGCCGCCATCATCGCGGCCGTGACGGCCACCTTGCTCAAGGCCGTCTACGACGAATCGCTGGTCATCCCCAACCCGGTGCAGCCCGACCCGAACGACCCCACGCGGCTGGTTCCCTACCAGGGCCCGGCGCTCACCGTGGGCGGCGAGCTCAACAAGCTGGCGCTGAACTACGGCTCGGGCCGCACGGCGGCGGGCATCCACTGGCGCTCGGACGCCGCAGCCGCCTACGCCCAGGGCGAGGCCCTGGTGATCAGCCTGCTGCGCGAGCAAAAGCAGACCTTCCGCGAGCCGTTCGAGGGCTTCTCGTTCACGCGCTTCGACGGCACCCGCATCAGCATCTGAAGCAACCACCGACCTTGGAAAAGAGCCTGACATGACCCAACGACAACTGCGCCTGGGCGCCTTCATCATGGCCACCGGCCACCACATCGCGGCCTGGCGCCACCCCGGCGCGCAGGCCGATGCCGGTGTGAACCTGCAGCACTACATCGAGCTGGCCCAGACCGCGGAGCGCGGCCTGTTCGACCAGGTCTTCGTGGCCGACAGCCCCGGCGTGCAGAACCACGGCAACGACGAGTCGCTGAGCCGCCAGGGGCGGCTGTCGTACTTCGAGCCGGTGACGCTGTGGGCGGCGCTGGCGGCGGTCACCAGGCACGTCGGCTTCGTGGCCACGGCATCCACCACCTACGAAGACCCCTACCTGCTGGCGCGCAAATTCGCCTCGCTGGACCACATCAGCCAGGGCCGCGCCGCCTGGAACGTGGTGACGACCAGCGCCGACAACGTGTTCGGCAACTTTGGCCAGGAGGCCCACCCCGACCCCGCCGTGCGCTACGAACGCGCGACCGAGTTCGTGGACGTGGTCAAGGGCCTGTGGGACAGCTTCGACGACGATGCCTTCCAGCGCGACAAGGCCAGCGGCGTCTACCTGGACCCGGCCAAGCTGCACACCCTCAACCACGTGGGCAAGCATTTCCGCGTCAAGGGCCCGCTGAACCTGGAGCGGCCCCCCCAGGGCTATCCGGTCATCGTGCAGGCCGGCTCGTCCGAGGACGGCAAGGAGCTGGCCGCCGCCACGGCCGAGGCCATCTTCACCGCCTGGACCAGCCTGGCCGAGGCCCAGGCCTTCTACAGCGATGTGAAGGGCCGGCTGGCCAAGTACGGCCGGCGGCCCGAAGAGCTACTGGTGCTGCCCGGCATCTCGCCGGTGATCGGCCGCACCGAAGAGGAAGCCCAGGAAAAGTGGGCCGAGCTGCAGGCGCTCATCCACCCGGCAGTGGGCCTGGCCACGCTGGCGCCGTTCTGGCCCGGGGAGGACCTCGAGCGCTGGGACCTGGATGCCCCGCCGCCCTACATCCCGCAGGCGCCCAAAGGGATCAACAGCCGCGCCCACGTGGTGCTGGAGCTGGCCCGGCGCGAGCGCTTCACCGTGCGCCAGCTCTACGAGTACCTGGCCGGAGCGCGTGGCCACTGGGTGGTGGTGGGCACGCCCGAGACCATTGCCGACCGCATGCAGGAATGGTTCGAGAACAGCGCGGCCGATGGCTTCAACGTGATGCCGCCGGTGCTGCCGCAGTCGCTCAACGAGTTCGTGGACCTGGTGGTGCCCGAGCTGCAGCGCCGCGGGCTGTTCCGCACGGCCTACGAAGGCACCACGCTGCGCGAGAACCTGGGCCTGCAGCGCCCGCCCAGCCGCTACGCGCAGGCCGCCCGCCAGGCCGCCTGATCCCCCATCGGTCCCATTTCCACCAAGGAGGCTTTTCATGCCCGAACCCGTTGACATCCGCGGCGCGCAGCGCCTGGCACAACCCACCCACGAAACCGATGTGCTGGTGATCGGCGGGGGGCCGGCCGGCACCTGGGCGGCCATTGCCGCCGCCGGGCGCGGCGCCCGGGTGGTGCTGGTGGACAAGGGGTTCTGCGGCACCTCGGGCGCCACCGCGCCCTCGGGCACCGGGACCTGGTGGGTGCCACCGGACCTGCAGGCCCGCTCTGCCGCCAAGGCCCAGCGCGAAACCGTCGGCGGCTTCCTGGCCAGCCACGAATGGATGGACCGGGTGCTCGACCAGACCTGGACCAATCTGCAGCAGCTGGCCGACTGGGGCTACCCCTTCCCGGTGGACGAGGCCGGCCACGAGCGGCGCAACTCGCTGCAGGGGCCCGAATACATGCGCCTGATGCGCAAGCGCGTGAAGGAGGCCGGCGTGCGCATCCTCGACCACCACCCCGCACTGGAGCTGCTGGTGGACGCCGCCGGACAAGTGCGGGGCGCCACGGGCGTGGCCGAGCCGGGCGACCGCCCCTGGGCGGTGCATGCCGGCGCCGTGGTGCTGGCCAGCGGGGGCTGTGCCTTCCTGAGCAAGGCACTGGGGACCGATGTGCTCACCGGCGATGGCCACCTGATGGCGGCCGAGGCAGGGGCAGCTTTTTCGGGCATGGAATTCTCGAGCGCCTATGGGCTGGGGCCCACGTTCTCGAGCGTGACCAAGTCGCTGTTCTACAACTGGGCGAGCTTTCGCGACCCCGGCGGCGCCGTGATCGAAGGCGCGGGCTCGGCGCAAGGCCGCAGCATCATTGCCCGGCGCCTCATCAGCGAGCCGGTGCATGCCGTGCTGGACAAGGCCGATGGCGCGGTGCGCCAGTGGATGCGCCAGGCGCAGCCCAATTTCTTCCTGCCGTTCGACCGCCTGGGGCTGGACCCGTTCACCCAGCCGTTTCCCATCACCCTGCGGCTGGAGGGAACGGTGCGCGGCACCGGCGGCCTGCAGTTGCAGGGGCTCGACTGCGCAACGCGCGTGCCCGGGCTGTATGCAGCCGGCGACGTGGCGTCGCGCGAACCCATCTGTGGCGGTTTCACCGGTGGCGGCAGCCACAACGCGGCCTGGGCGCTGTCCACCGGCTTCTGGGGCGGTGCGGCCGCGGCCGACCATGCCCTGGTGCACCGCAGCACGCCGGCCGCGGCGCCCGTGTGGCGGGCAGGGCAGGTGGGGCTGGCGGCGCGCTCACCGGCCAGCGCACAGCGCATCGACCCCGAAGCCCTGGTGGCCGCCGTGCAGGCCGAGGTGTTTCCGCTGGAGCGCAACTGGTTTCGCAGCCGCGACGGGCTGCTGCCGTCCCTGGCACGGCTCGACGCCCTGTGGGTCCAGGCAGAGCGCAGCGCCCCCGCATCGCCCGAGGTGCTGCGGCGCACCCGCCAGGCCGTGGCGCTGCTGGCGCATGCGCGCTGGATGTACCGCAGCGCCCTGGCGCGCAACGAGACCCGGGGCATGCACCGGCGCACCGACTTTGCGCAGCTCGACCCGGCCCAGCAGCACCACGTGGTCGTGGGCGGCTTGCAACAGGTGTGGGTAGGCCAGCAGGCGACCGGTGCCACAGGCTCTACAGGCGCCGCGGCGCTCCAGGTGGCGGCCGCATGATCGAGCTGGTGGACCCGGCCCGCTGCACGGGCTGCAATATCTGCGTGGCGGTGTGCCCCACGCGCGTGTTCGACGCCGCGGCCCCGGCCGCGCGCACCGCGCCGGGCTCCGAGGTGGCAGCCGTTCCGGCCATTGCCCGGCAGGGCGACTGCCAGACCTGCTTCATGTGCGAGCTGTACTGCCCGGTGGATGCCCTGTATGTGGCGCCCCAGACCGTGCCCCTGGCCAATCTTGCGGGCGGCACCGGGCTGCCGCCCGTCGCCTGGGGCAGCTACCGGCGGGCCGTGGGCTGGCACGAGCAGGGTGGCAGCACGGCCGGGCTGGACCAGAGCTACCACCTGCTGGGCGCCTCGCTGCGCTGAAAACGTACGGGATAAGGCGCCAGGACAAAACAAAAGAAAAGCCACTGCGCTCGCGCGCAGTGGCTTTGTGCTTTGGGGCCGAGGATGCCTGCGCTTCAGCGCGCAGTGCCCTGCCAGGCGGTAAAGTGCCGCTCCAGCCCTTGCAGCGCGTAGTTCAGCGTCACGCCGATGGCCGTGATGGCGATGATGCCGAAGTACATGTCGCCGATCAGGAAGCTGTACTGCGCATAGATGATGAGGTAGCCCAGCCCGGCCTTGGCCCCGACCATTTCGGCGGCGATCAGCACCAGCATGGCCGAGGCGGCCGCCAGGCGGATGCCGACGAAGATCGTGGGCACCGACGCCGGCAGGATCACCTTGACGAACAGCTGGCGGGGCGTGGCCCCCATGGTGCGCGCGGACTTGATGAGCAGCGGATCGACCTGCCGCACGGCGGCGATGGTGTTGAGCAGCAGCGGCCAGGCGCAGGCGTAGACCACGATGGACAGCTTGGACACCTCGCCAATGCCCAGCAGCAGCAGGAACACCGGCAACAGCGCCAGCGGTGCGGTGTTGCGCAGCAGCTCGATGAGCGGGTTGACGGCCTGACCCAAGCGCTGGTACCAGCCGATCGCCAGCCCCAGGGGGATGGCGGCCACCGTGGCGATGGCCAGCCCGCCCAGCGAGCGCGCCAGGCTGATGGAGGTGTGCTCCCACAGCTGGCCGTTCTGCGCCAGCACCCAGCCCGCGGCCAGCACCTCGCTCAGGGGCGGCAGAAAGGTCGGATCGGTCAGGCCCAGGCGGGGCACCACCTCCCACAGCGCGGCGAGCGCCAGCACCAGGCCGGAGCGCCAGGCGCCATTGAGCAGCCGGCGCGCCAGGCGCAGCCAGAGCGTGGGCAGCGGCGGCGCAGCCGGGGAGGCCGCAGGGCTCGGGTGCTGCGCCCCGGGCGCGGACAGTGCGATGTCAGACATGGCTGGATTCCTTCAGGGGGGGTTGGGCGGCAATGCGGCTGCGGCGTTCGTGCCGCGCGGAGGCGACTTCGTCGTGCAGCAGGCTCCAGATCTGGTGGCGCAGCTCGCCGAACAGGGGCAGCGAGCGGATGTCATCGGTGTCGGCGCGCAGCGACTCGGGGATCTCCACGATCTCCTTGATGCGGCCGGGGCGGGTGGTCATCACCGCCACGCGCTGGCCCAGCACCACGGCCTCGTCGATGCCGTGGGTGATGAAGACAATGGTCTTTCCCGTGCGCTGCCAGATGTCCACCAGCTCCTCCTGCAGCGTCTCGCGGGTCTGGGCGTCCAGCGCGGCGAAGGGTTCGTCCATCAGCAGCACCTGGGGTTCGTAGGCCAGGCTGCGGGCAATCGCCACGCGCTGCTTCATGCCGCCGGACAGTTCGTGCGGGTAGCGTTGCGCGAAATCGCCCAGGCCCACGAGCTGCAGGTAGTGCGCGGCCTTGGCGCGGCGCTCGCGCTTGCCCAGGCCCGCCACCTCCAGGCCGAAGGCCACGTTGTCCAGCGCCGTGAGCCAGGGGAACAGGGCGTACTGCTGGAACACCACGCCCCGGTCCCGTGCCGGGCCGGTGATGGCCCGGCCGTCGATGAGCACCTGGCCGCTGGTGGGCAGCGACAGGCCCGCGAGCAGGTCGAGCAGCGTCGACTTGCCGCAGCCGCTCGGGCCCACGAGCACCAGGAACTCGCCGGGCCGGATGTCCAGCGTGACATCCTGCACGGCCACGAAGCGCTTGGCGGGGCCGCCGTCGTCGGCCCGCACCGTGAACTCCTTGGTCACGTGCTCAAACCGGATCTTGGCCGGTGGTGGGTTGCTGTTGGCGCCGCTGCTCATTTGCTGGCCGCCAACTTGTCCACGCCACCATGGGCGTAGGGGTTGAAGGCATTGGTGTACAGGTCGGCGGCCTTGAGCTGGCCGGGCTTGATCACCTCGTCCTTGACGAGCCAGTCGATCCAGATCTGCAGCTCCTTGTCGGTGATCAGGCCGCCCTTGCCCGCGACGCCCGTGCTTTTCCAGTACTGGATGGCTTCGGCGGTTTCGGCGCGCTTGCGGCCCTCGATGATCTTGGTGTAGCGCGCCCGCACCTCGGCGGGCGGTGTGTTGCGGGCCCATTCGATGGACCGCGCCAGGGCCGACACCAGGTGGCGGCTGGCGTTGGGGTTCTGCTCGATGAACTTGTTGTGCAGCACCAGTGCGCCACCCGTGAAGTTGCCGAACAGGTCGCGGTCCTTGAACAGCGGGCGGATGCCGCCGCGCTCCAGGGCCTTGTCGCGCAGCACGCCGCCCAGCGTGGAGACTTCCACATGGCCCTGGCGCAGGGCCTGTTCGCCCGTGACCGGAGGCGTGGCCACGAGGGTGACCTGCTTGGCCTCGGCAGTGCTCAGCTTGCCGCGCTCCAGGTACTCGCGCAGCATGAATTCGTGGTGCGCGCCCAGGGTGTTCACGGCCACCTTCTTGCCGATCAGGTCCTTCGGGCCCTTGATCGGGCTGTCGTCCTTGACGTAGTAGCCGTTGTAGGTGTGGTCGTCGGATCCGTAGTAGCCCAGTACCGCCTTCACCGGCGCCTTCTTGGCCACCAGCTTGACGATGGCGCCGTAGAAGGCCCCGCCCACGTCCACATCACCGGTGACCACGGCCTGGATGTCCTGCGGGCCGCTGATGGTGTTGCCCACCCACTTGGTCTTGAGCGGGGCCAGGTAGCCCAGGTCTTCGGCCAGTTCGATCCAGGCCACCTGGCCGGCCCAGCCTTGGTAGCGGATTTCGGTTTTTTCCAGGTTCTGCGCAGCCACGGGGGCGGCGACAAGGCCCAGCGCCAGGGCGGAGGCCAGCAGAAAACGTTTCGACAGATCGGGCATCGGGATTCTCTCCATTCCGTTGGGGTCAGTGGTGTGTCCATCAACAGGTACCCGCCTTGTCGGCACCCATACCACCCCGTTCAGCGGGGCTTGCAGGGCGCACTTGGCGCAGTACCAGACCCACCCGCTTTCGCAACCCGCGTGCCACGGCGACGAGGCTGCTTATGCGGAAATCGTGGATGGGCCCGGCAGCCGGCCACGTCCCAGCGGGACGGGCAGAAGGGGCAGGGGAGGGGGGGCGCCGAAGCCGCCACCAGGGGGCCATGGCGGACCGGTCCCCCAATGCGGGCACTGCTGGAATTTCAGCAGGCCGTTGCACGCTTTGGTGCCGGCTGCTGAAAAGCCAGCAGGCTGCGTCAGTGCTCGGCGTCTTCTTCCAGCAGCCGCGCAGCCGGGCTGGCGTCCGAGGCCCGGAAATACCCGAGCAGGCTGGCCACGCTGCGGTGGCCGGTCATGGCCATAGTATCGGCCATGGGAACCTTCTGGGTCGCGGCCTCGGTCACGAAGCCGGAGCGCAGCGAGTGCGCCGAGAACCCATCGGGCAGCCCGGCCGCCTGCGCACGCTCCTGAACGATGCCGCGCACTGCGGCGGCCGACAGCGCTTCACCGAGCCTGCCGCCTTTGCGCACACGCCTGAAGATCGCACCCTCGGCAATCCCCGAGGCCGCCAGCCAAGCCTGCAAGGCCTCGCCCGCCATCCCCTGGATCGGCTTGTGGTTCTCCGGTCGGTCCGCACCGGCCTGGTTGGTCTTGGAGTGGGCAAGGGTGTAGACGAACGCGGCCGGCCCGCTTTGCCGCAGGTGTTTCATGTCCGCCGAGGAGACCTCCGAGCGCCGGCGCCCGCCGCTGGCGAAGGCAAACAGGAGGAGGGCGCGATCGCGCAGCCCTTTCAGGCTGGAGGCATCGCAGGTCGCCAGGATCGCCATCAAGGGGTCCCTGGTCAGGGCGTCCTTCTTCTGCGGCAAGTCTCCCCGCTTGGCGTAGGCGCGGCGGGTCTTCGACAGCAACTCGCGCACCTTGGCGTCCTGGCAGGGATTTTCCATGCCCCGCACCTGGTGGGCCTTGGACAGCACCGAAACGCGGTGCAGCAAGGTGCTCAGCGCCATGGGCCCCGGCTTGCCCTTGAAACCCGCTTCGACCAGCGTCGCATCGATGGCCGCCGGCAACTCGTGGGCCAGGCCCTGGGCGGTCGTGCGCTGCGCATGGTCGACGACGAACTGCAGAACGGCACTTGGCGGCAACGGCAGCGCGATCGGCTGGCCGTAGCGCACATTGAACCAGGCAGCCCAGTAGCGCAGGGCCGACCGGTAGCTGGCCAGGGTGTTGGCGGACTCGCCCTCGCGCAGCAGCTGATCGACGGCGAGTGCCGTCACATCCGAGAGCACGCCAGGCTGCAGCGCGGCATGCGTTTTCAGGGCTGGCAAGCGCATTCATGCTCCTTCAGGCCATTTTTTGCATTTATCAAACATATGATGTATTGTTTACTATGAATTTAACAATTTACTCACGATAATCTTCAATTATCGATGGTAATTTTAGGAATGGAGTGGCGCAATGCAAGCGAAAAGTGCGAGAGGGCCGCGCGGCGTTCAGATGGAAGAGGTGTGGGCCGCGGCAGACGCCGTTCTCGCGCTCGGGGAAAGGCCGACCATCGAGCGGGTGCGCCTGCAGCTGGGTCGCGGCTCGCCGAATACGGTGGGCCCCATGCTCGATGGGTGGTATGGCTCGCTGGCCAGGCGGCTGCAGGCGCCGGCAGACCCGGTGGAAGGAGCAACCGATGCCGGGATTCCCTTGCCGGGGCCTGTGATGAGGGCAGCGAAAACCCTGTGGGGCAGGGCGCTCCAGCATGCGGATGAGCAGGCGGCCGCCCAGTTGGCAGACGCCCGCGCTGAGCTGGATGCCCAGGTCGAAACACTACGCCAGGAGCAGGATGGGCTGGCGCGGGAAAAGCAGCGCCTGGACGATCGCAGCGCGGCCTATGCGGTGGCCATGCAGGCCCGCGATGCCCAGGTCGCCGACCTGGTGCGCCAGACCCAGGAACTGCAGCAGCAACTGCAGGCCTGCCAGCAGCAATGGGACAGCGCACGCACCGAGGGCGTGCAGCTGCGCCAGGCAGCGGATGCAGATCGGCGACGCCTGGAGGCCAGGGAGATGGAACACCACGCCGAGCGCTCCCGGCTCGAAGAGCGCTCACAGACCCAGGAACGCAGGCTCCATGCCGAGGTCGACCGCGCCCGCCAGGAATCCAGGCGGCTGGCGCTGCAACTGGAGGGCGACGGCAAGAAGGCAGCCAAGGCCCTGGCCGATGCGATGGACAGGACCCGGGAGCGCGACGCCCAGGTGGGCGCGCTGCAGATCGACAAGGCAGGCCTGTCCCAGGAACTGCAATCCGCCCGCGACGAGGTGCAAGGCCTGCAGGCGAAGCTCGACGCGCGCAGCGGCGACATGCTGGCCGTGCTCAACGAACTGCGCGACCGGCTCCCCACAACGCCGCCAGCGCCCGCTCCGGGGGCTGCACCGAAAACGAGGGTGCGCAGGAACAGGGCCTAGACTATTTGACGTCCCTGAACCGGTCGGAGCACGCCCGTTTGTAGACACGGTCGAAGATCGATTGCTGCCAGGAGCCCGCGGCAGTGTCCATCGGGTCCCGCATCGATTCTCCAAGGTCATCCACCATGAAGCGCCGGAACCCGAGGTACGTACCCGAGCGGTCTTTCGCATTGATCTCGCCACAGAGCGTGACCTTGGAGTCGCCATGCTCCGACAGGAAAAGTTGGCGGAACTTGGTGCCCTTGGGATGGGGCAAGGTGTCGAGGATGGCCGCCTTGGACTCGGCCACGCTGAAGGATTCCCTGGCGGACTGGGCAGCCACGGTGGTCGAGACAAGGACGGCCGCCACCAGGAGCGCCCGTTGGAGGTGGGAGATCAGCATGGCCGCGATCATAGGGCGACGGGATCGGACCTGTCTGGAGCTCGAATTCCCGGGAAGCGAAAAGAAGAGCAAGGGGCGGGAGCAAAGAGGGATCGGCCAGACGGGCCTGGCATGCCTGGTCAGAAATCACTCAAATCGCGCTTCTTTGATTTAACATAATATACATCGTATCTAGTCATGATGCCCAGGCTGCAGAAGAGCTGAACCTGGCCCCACCCAGTGCTCGATCTGGCTGGTTGCACCTTGCACGGACCTCAGATCCGGCGGCTGAACGCGGCCACACGCAACTGAGGTTTCAGACGAACGCTTGGTCAGTCTGGCTTGAAGCCAGAGGCCTTCACCGGCTGCTCCCAGCGTTTGAGCTGCTCGGCTTGCAGCTTCTTGAGCCCGGATGAATCCAGGTAGTCCGGAACCAACCCCAGCGCGGAAATCCTGTCCCGCACATCCTGGGCGCGAAGCGCCTCGGCGACGGCCCGCTCGATGCGCTGCACGACTGCCGGCTGCATTCCCGCAGGACCGTACAGGCCGAAATACCCATCCGCAGTCATGTTGATTCCGGCTTCCTTCAACGTAGGCACGTCGGGCAAAGCGCTGGAGCGTTCCTGTCCAGTCACCGCGACAATCCGCACCCTGCCCGCCTTGTGATGCTCCAAGGTCTCAGAGGCTGTGTCCACCATGAGCGGGAGCAGCCCGGCTACCAGGTCTTGCGCTGCGGGTGCGCCCCCTTTGTAAGGTATGTGCGTGAGATTGACGCCCGTGGTCTGCGAAAGCAGCACGCCCGTAAAGTGGCCCAATGTTCCGGCTCCCGAGGTGGCGAAGTTGGCTTTGTCAGGGTTCGCCTTCATCCAGGCCAGCACATGCTTGATATCGCGTTGGGGACCTGCAGGACCGATCGTGAGGGCAAAGTCGAAGCTCGCGGCACGCGCGATCGGCGTGAAGTCCTTCACGGCATCGTACGGCAGATTGGGATAGAGCCAGGGAGCCACCACCAGCGTGCCACTGGTGGCCATGACCAGGGTTTGCCCATCCGGCGGCAATCGTTTGAGCTCAGCCATCGACACCCGCCCCGATGCGCCCGGTTTGTTCTCTACGACGACGTTTTGTCCCAGCGAAGCGCGCAGCTTGTCGGCAAGAATTCTCGTCAATTGGTCGGATGAGCCACCGGGCGCGAACCCGACAATGAGCTTCAGGGTCCGGTCTTGCCCAGATGCCGGCAAAGCCAGTGAGAGTGCTGAGGCTGCAGCTGCTGCGGAAAAGATTCGTCGCTTCATTCTGGGTGTCTCCTGGCTTGTTGCTCTGTTGCGGTTGATGGAAGGGGAATCCGGTGCGCCAGTGATGCGTGCAGTTTCAAAGGCTGGATTGATCTGGCACCGCTGCTGCTAAAAGCCAACCGCCTGTCCGTCCCGGCGCGAGTCGGATGCTGCGATGTACCCGTGCTCCGCCTTGTAGAGCAGCTGGGCTGACCCGAAGTCCAGGCTTTGACGCTGCGCGACAGTGACGCTGTGTCCGCGGGCGCGCAGGGAGTCCGGCACATCGCCAGGGACATGCGATTCCAGCGTGACCGTGGGGCCTGGCTCCACGCGAAACCGTGGAGCATCGCTCATGGCTTGCGGGTTTTGTCCGAAGCTGGCAAGCCGTGTCACCATCTGCACATGCCCTTGTGCCTGCATCGAGCCGCCCATGACGCCCATCGCCATCACGGGTGAGCCATCGCGCGTGATGAAACCCGGGATGATGGTGTGCAGTGGCCGCTTGCCCGGAGCAACGAGATTCGGATGGCCCGAGACCAGGCTGAAGTCTTCGCCGCGATTGTGCAGACTGATGCCGGTGCCTGGAACGACCACGCCGGAGCCAAAGCCATGGTAGTTCGACTGGATGTAAGAGACCATGGTGCCAGCCGCATCCGCTGACGCAAGGTAGACCGTTCCGCCGGTTTTCGGCATGCCGGGGCCTGGATTGGCCGCGCGCTTCATGTCGATGAGCTTGGCGCGCTCCGCCAGATAGGCCGCGTCGAGCAAGTGCGCCGCAGAGACAGGCGACATGGCAGGCGCATCTGCAGCATATTGGTGGAGGTCGGCGAAGGCCAGCTTCATCGCCTCCAGGCCCACGTGGTAGTAGTCGGCACTGTCCACTCCCATGCTTGCCAGGTCGAAGTGGTCCAGGATGCCCAATGCAATCAGTGCTGCGAGCCCTTGGCCATTCGGTGGAATCTCGTGCAAGGTGTAGCCGCGAAACGACTGCTCGATGGGTTCGACCCATTCGGCCCGGTGCGCCGCGAGATCGGTTGCGCGCAGCGCACCGCCGCACTGCTTGGCAAACGCTTCGATTTTCTCGGCGAGTTCGCCCCGGTAGAAACTCTCGCCGCCGCTCTCGGCAATGAGCTCGAGTGTCCTGGCTTGCGCTGGAAACCGCCAAAGCTCGCCTGCGCGAGGAGCGCGCCCATCCCATGTGAACGCATCGCGGAAGCCCGGTTGGTCGATCAGTCGTGGAATCTGGTTGGCCCACTGCCTCGCAATTTGCGGCGAAACCATGAAGCCTTCC
The DNA here is from genome assembly GCF_059418305.1 of Acidovorax sp. GW821-FHT09B03. NCBI lineage: Bacteria > Pseudomonadati > Pseudomonadota > Betaproteobacteria > Burkholderiales > Comamonadaceae > Acidovorax > Acidovorax sp. GW821-FHT09B03. The sequence goes on along the minus strand of NZ_JBWKPP010000013.1, from coordinate 94,759 downwards.
CGCGCGTACCGAACAGCCGGCTCGAACAGGCGTGCAAAAGGCAGTTTGCCAAAGCGATCCGACAGCGCCTTCCATCCCGCAACCTGGCCCGGCACGGTCACCGAATCCCAGCCCTTCTCCGGCATTTTTTCATGCCTGCCGAAATACTGCGGCGTCCAGAGCGAGGGCGCGCCTCCGCTGGAGTTCAGACCATGCAACCTGCCCTCGTGCCACACCAGCACGAACATGTCGCCGCCTATGCCGTTCATGACAGGTTCGACCACCGTCAGCGCAATCGCGCAAGCAAGCGCGCTATCGATGGCGTTGCCCCCCTGGTACAGCATACTCAGACCGGCCTGTGCCGCCAAAGGCTGGCTGGCGCTCACGGCATTGGCCGCGAGCAGTGGCATCTTTTGCGAGGTATAGGGGAACGACCAGTCAAGGGGCTGCATGCCTCAAAGTATATTCGTGTATCCAATCAAAGTGAATGGCCAGCATGCTTACACCCTTTTCCAGCCCCGCCACGGCCGAGGAAGAAGCCTATCGCTTCCTCCTTGACGGAATCCGCATGGGCCAGTTCAAGGCGGGCGACCGCTTGGTGCCCGAGGAAATTGCGTCGCAATTGGGGATGAGCCGAATGCCGGTGCGCGAGGCGTTCCGGCGCCTTGCAACGCAAGAACTGCTGACCATCCGCCCCAACCGCGGTGCGGTGGTGCGCGGCCTGAACCACCAAGAGGCGATCGAGGTGTTCGAGATGCGTGCGGTGCTCGAAGGTCTGGCAGCAACCGCTGCGCTGGACCGGATCGTCCCTGCAGACATCGATGAACTGGAGCGACGGCTGGACGCCATGGACCGGTGCGCAGAAGATCTTTCCGCGTGGGTGACCGAGCACCGCGACTTCCACCTGTACCTGTGCGGCTTGAGCGCGCGTCCGCGGCTGGTGGCGCAGATTGCGGCGCTTCACGTGTGCATCGAGCCCCATATGCGGCTATGGCTGCAGTCGACCTACAAACCCAGGCCAAGCCGCGAGGAGCACGGCTTCATCATCGACGCGCTGCGCCGCAAGCGCCCGGAATTGATCGAAGCAGTGGTCCGCGAGCACGTCAGCAGCACGTTGGTAACGCTCGCGAAGCTCATGCATCCTTGACCAAGCCGGCAGTCAATTGGATACAGTCTTACAATTTTGGCTTGTTGCCGTAAGCATGTGAAGGGACCGATGGCTTGCGCCAAGGCGGCTGCCCCGCCCTACTCAACCAATCGATTCAACCTGGCGGTACTGTTGATACGCCCGGCCAAAGCGATTGGCCAGGAAGTCCGGGAGGGCCACTTGCTCCTGGCGAATGAACCCGCGCTGGGGCAGCTTCTGCTCCCGAAACAGGTCCAGGGCCGCACAGATCCCCGCAGCGGTTGTGATCTGGATGGCGGACAACGGGTATGCGCCATCACGCTCGGCGAAGATCTTGCGCGCGAATACCTCCTGCACGAGCGAGCCGTTCTTGGTTCCTGAGACGGTGACGAACACCAGCACCACGTCCTGCATGGTGGCGGGCATGCTGCGCCGAAGAACGGTCTTGAGCGTGTCCTGGTCGCTCTTGAGTTGCAGCTCGTCCAGCAGAAATTGCATCAACGCACGATGCCCTGGGTAGCGCACCGTCTTGTAGTCGAGGTTGCGCAGCTTTCCGTCCCACGTCTCGCACAAGGTCCCCAGACCGCCAGACGTGTTGAAGGCTTCGTACTCCACCCCGTCCAGCGAAAAGTGCTCCAGCCCCTCCAGCGGCAGGGCCGAGATCACCCGACCATCGTGTATCGCCTCGCACGGATGGCAATATTCATTGATCAGGCCATCCACGCTCCACGTCAGGTTGTACTTGAGCGCATTCGTGGGAAACGCCGGAAGCGCGCCCACACGCATCTTCACGTCGTGCAGAGCCTCAAAGCCGCTGGCAAGGTGGTGGGCCACTATCCCGATGAAGCCCGGGGCAAGGCCGCACTGCGGCATGAACGCAGTTTCAGCGTCCTGTGCGAGACGCTTGATTTCCTTGGTTGCCGCCACGTCCTCCGTCAGATCGAAGTAGTGGCAACGGGCGCGCAAGGCCGCCTGGGCAGCAGAAATCGCCAGGTGGTACGGGAGCGCATTGACCACTGCGGTGTGTCCGTCCAGGGCATTCGTGAGTTCTTCGGCACTTGATGTGTCGATGCACGTGGTACGGATGCCCTTTTGGGCCAGCCGATCCAATGCTGCCTGGTCGCGGTCGAAGACCGTCAACGCAAAGTCGCCACTGGTGTGCAGCAGTTGGGCAATGGTCTGGCCGATGTGGCCTGCGCCGAGAAGAGCTACTTTCATGCGAGTTTCCTTGAGGAACGTGGTGGGTAGAGGCGATGCACCCCAGTGTTCCGAAACCCGCTGACGAAAAAAAGCATGAGTTCGACGAAATATCCCTCTTCATCGCCGAAATGACAGAAAATACCGCCGAATCGTCACCCTCCATCTTTTTTGACTTCTGCCCCTCGCCTGAACGTGCCGACAAACCTTCCCGAAACACTGCTACGCGACAAATTCGATCGGGAACTCATTGCGCTGCTGCAGGCCAACGCGCGTGAAAGCACCGCCAACCTGGCCCGCAAGCTCGGCGTGGCCAGAACAACGGTCGTGGCACGTCTTGCAAGACTCGAAGCAAACGGCCTCATCGGTGGCTACTCGGTGCGCCTCGGAGGCGAAGCGGTCGCACGGGGCGTACAGGCATTTGTGGGCATCGTGGTGCAGCCCAAAGCTGGCAAAGAAGTCATCAGGGAGCTGACGAAGTTTCCCGAATTGCTCCAGCTTGCATCGGTGAGCGGCGAGTTTGACTACATGGCCACCCTTCGGGCAGACAACACGGCGCGGCTTGACGTGCTGCTTGATCAAATTGGGGAGATCGAGGGAGTCACTAGAACAAACACCTCGGTCATTCTCGCCCTTCGAATCGACAGAGGTGGCTAGGCGGACACTGCAATCAGCATGACTGAAGCTGCACGTGTCAGCCCCGCCAAACCCGGCCGCTCGCAACTGAGGTTCCCACCGGCCTTGCGCGGCCAGACACGGGAACCGCCGATGCTCCAGCCTTGATCCTTCAAGGCTGGGACGCCAGGCGCTTGATGAGCTGGTACATGAACTCGCGGCCCTTGAGCAGTTCGGCCACGCCGATGTTCTCGTCAAGGGCGTGCACCCCCGTCTTGTCGGGATCGACGAACAGTCCGGACACGCCGTACATGGGGATGCCCGCAGCGCGGAAATGGCGGCTGTCCGTGGTGCTGACCCCCATGGTCGGCACCACGGGAACCCCTGGCCACATGCTACCGCTGATGGACTCGACGACCTGCATGAGTTCCGGCTTGAGCGGCGAACCGGGTGCCGGCTCTTCGCGCACCTGCTGCGTCACCTTGACCTTGGGGCCTGCGATCTCGCGCAGCTTCTGCTCCACGAATTCCAGATCCTGGCCGGGCAGTGCACGGCAGTTGATGGTGGCCTTGGCGCTTTGGGCCTGCGCATTGACGGCATGGCCGGCCTGCACCATGGTGGCCACGCAGGTGGTGCGCAGCAGGCCGATGATGGGGCCGCGGTTGGACAGCCGCTCCACCACGTCGGCCGGCGGATTTCCGCCCGCCACCGCCAGGAAATCCGCACGCACGTCTTCAGCCTGCATGGGGGCGCTGCGTTCGAAATAGGTGCGCGCCGCCGGGTTGATGTCGACCGGAAAGCGGTACTGCCGCAGGCGCACCAGGGCTTCGGCCAGGTCGTAGATGGTGTTGGCCGGGGTGGGCCGGGCGCTGTGCGCGCCCGGGCCGGTGGCCTCGAACTGGTACTGGAGAAAGGTCTTCTCCCCGATCTGCATCACATGCGCATGGGGCTTGCCGTTCTTGAGTTCGCCGCGGCCGCCCTCGTTGATGCCGAATTCCGCGTCGACGTCCTGGCGGCGATTCTTGAGCAGCCAGGAAGCCCCGTTGGCCGGTGAATCCCCCAACTCTTCGTCCGCTGTCAGCGCCAGCACGATGTCGCGGTTGGGCTTGAAGCCCTCGCGGCGCAACTGTGCAAGCGCAGAGACGTAGGAGGCGGCCATGGCCTTGTCGTCGATGGCGCCGCGGGCGATGTAGCGGCCGTCGACCTCCTGCAGCTTGAAGGGATCGGTTTTCCAGTCTTCGCGGCGGGCCTCCACCACGTCGATGTGGGCCAGCAGCAGCAGCGGCCTCTTCTGTCCCGTGCCCTTGTAGCGGCCCAGCAGGTTGCCCTTGCGCGGGTACGGCTCGATGACCTCGAAGTCGCCCGGAGCAAACCCCGCGTCCAGCAGCCGCTGCCGCATGGCCTGCGAGGCCTCCGTGGTGCTGCCCACCGAGTCCGTGGTGTTGATCTCTATCAGCTGCTTGTAGATGCTCTTGAAGGTGTCGACCTCGGAGTCGGCGGCCGATGCGGCCGGCGACGCACACAGCAGGGAAGCAGCAGCCACGGCACTGGCCAGCGACAGCGGAGTGCGCCGCAGGCGGGCGGCGAAGGAGAACGGTACGGACATGGTGGAACTCTCGTTGTTGGATGGTTTTGGGCCAGTTTGCTGCCTGCACCTGTCAATGCGCTGTCGGGTGCGTAAGGGGTTTCCCGGATCAACGCGGCTCCGGGCGTGGCCTGCCTGCTACCTGTCAGCGCCCTTCCCCACCACGCCGTCGGGGCATCGGAAATTTTTTTGCGCATCTTCAACCCCATTTCTCCGCCCCGTTCGTTTCACCCAGTACCAACACTTTGATTGATGGAGCTGCCATGAAATCCGGTTCACTGATCCTTCCCGCACTGACGGCATTGGCCGCCATGCTGTCGCTGGCCGGCCTGCCTGCCCAGGCCATCGGCCGCCTGGCCGACGTCACCATCGTGGACCGGGATACCGGCGCCACGCTGCCGGTGCACTACGCCAAAGGCGAATACTGGGTGGCCGGCCGGCCCGGCGCGCGCTATGCCGTCACCGTGCACAACCGCACCGGCGAGCGCGTGCTGGCCGTGCCGTCGGTGGATGGCGTGAACGTGCTTAGCGGCGAAACCGCGGCGTGGGACCAGCGCGGCTATGTGTTCTCGGCCTATGAGCGCTACCAGATCACCGGCTGGCGCAAGAGCAGCAGCGCGGTCGCCGCGTTCGAGTTCTCCAGCGTCGCCAACTCCTATGCGGGCCGCACCGGCCGCCCGGCCAATGTGGGGGTGATCGGCGTGGCGCTGTTCCGTGAGCAGCAGCCCCTGCCGGCACCCGTGGTCACCCCCGAGCCCTACAGCCAGCGCCGCGACAGCAGCAGCAATGACAGTGCCGGCCTGGGGCGCCTGCGCGAGGAGCCGGCGGCACCTGCCGCCGCAGCCGCACCGGCCGCCGCAGCCGCACCGGCCCCGGCGCAGGAAGCCGAGTCCTCAGCGCGCGCTCTTGGCGCAGGCAGCCTGGCGAAGGCGGCGCCGGCGCCATCGGCCAAGCTTGGCACGGCGCATGGCCAGCGCGAGACCTCCGTGGTCTCGCACACCAGCTTCACGCGCATGCAGGAGCGCCCCAACGAAGTCATCAGCATCCGCTACGACAGCCGCGAGAACCTGGTGGCCTACGGCGTGATTCGCGAGCAACCGGTGCGCCCGCCGATCCCGCGCGCCTTTCCCCAGTCGGATGCGGTTTCCTATGTGCCCGACCCCAGGTGACCGACCCCAGCCCAGCTTCGCCGGGGGATGAGGCCCCCGCATAATGCGCAGGTGCAGACCGCCCAGTCCCCCGACGATGCCGACGAGACGCTGATGCTGCGCTATGCGGCCGGCGACATGGGCGCGTTCGACACGCTGTACGGCCGGCACGAGCTGGCCGTATGGCGCTTCGTGCTGCGCAGCGTGAAGGTCCAGGCGGTGGCGGACGACCTGCTGCAGGACGTCTGGTTTGCCGTGGCGCGCAACGCAGCCAGCTATGAAGTCAAGGCGAAATTCCGCACCTGGCTGTTCACCCTGGCCCACAACCGGCTGGTGGACCACCTGCGCACCACCCGCAACCACGCCAGCCTGGATGCGGACGACGGCGACGGCAGCGGCGCAGGAGGCTCCGGCCTGGCCGACACGCTGGCGGCCGACTCCGGCTTCGGCCCGGTGCGGCAGCTGCAGTCGCGCGAGCAGGCGGCTGCCCTGATCGCTGCGGTCGAGCAATTGCCGTTCGAGCAGCGCGAGGCCTTTCTTCTGCAGGCCGAAGGCGACCTCAGCGTGCAGGAGATCGCGCAAACGACCGGCGTCCATTTTGAAACCGCCAAGAGCCGCCTGCGCTATGCGCGCACCAGCCTTCGCCAACAGCTACAGGAGTTTGCACCATGAGCGCGCGGGACGACGAGCTGACCCAGCGGTACCGCGAAGCCAGCGAACAGGACGGTGCCCGCCCCGGCGCCCATGTCCGCGACGCCGTGCGTGCCCATGCCCAGATGCTGGCAGCGGCCACGGCCGCCCTGCCCGCCTCCCCTGCCCCCCAGCAGCCTGCCGCCAACCAGTCGCGCTGGAAGGTATCGGCTCTGGCCACCGTCGCCGTGGTGGGACTGACCGGCCTGCTGCTGCTGCAGTTCCAGCGCGGCACGCCCGAGGAGCAGGAAATCGCCTACGGCCAGCGCCGCGCCGCCCCCTCCGCCAGCGTGCAGGCACCCGCCACTGCGCCGCCGGCACCTGCAGCCACGCCACAAGCCCCTGCGGCCGCCGCTCCCGAGCCCTCCGCGCCCGCGCCATTGCAACGCAGCGCCCATGAGGAGGCCAGCGCACTGGCCAGGCCCCAGGCCCACAAGCCCGCCGCACCGGCGCCAGGGCCCACCCGGCCGCTGGCCAAGACGGCGCCGGCCCCCGCCATCCAGGAGGCCCAAGCTCCACCAGCGCCAGGGAACGTCGGCGCCGTGTCGGGCTTCCCCGCCTCCCCAGCCGCCGCGCCGACACTGCCTTCCACGCCCCCACGCACGGAAATGCGCGAGCGCCTGGCGGCCCAGGATGCAGCGGTCGCGAAATCGGCGGCGCCACCGCCACCGTCTCCTTCGGCGGCAGCCCCTGCAGCGGCCGCTGAAGCCGCTCGCTCGTACCTGCCAGAACCCGCGCGGCCTGCGGCACAGGCAGCAGCAGCGGGCAGCGGCCTGCGGCGAGACGGTGCGGCGGACAACCGCCTGGCCGCGGCCGCCCCGCGCGCCGACAGCGGGCGCAGCAGCGCCGCGCTGCCGGACGGCCTGCGTGAAGCGGCCCGCGCAGGCCGTACCCCAGAGGTCGAAAGCCTCATCGCCCAAGGCGCCGCCATCGACGCCCGCGACAATCTGGGCAGGACGGCGCTGATGCTCGCCGCCGCCAACGGCCAGACCACCACGGTCCAGAGGCTGCTGGCCCTGGGCGCCAACCCCGCCTTGGTGGACCATGAAGGCCTGAGCGCGGCCCAGCAAGCCAGAAGGTTGGGCCACACCCGCATTGCGGAGCTGATCGACGCCGGCTCCTGAGGCCGCCAGCCGGTTCCCCACTGCGGGCGTCGAGGGGCCGCCTTTTGCCGGCCCGCAGGCCTATTTCAAACCCTGGCCCGACCCATCCAGGTTGCGCTGGGCCAGGTTCATGTGCTCCAGCGGCGCCGGGCGCCCGAACCAGTAGCCCTGGGCGCTGCCGCAGCCCATCTGCAGCAGGCACCGGGCCTGGGCCTCGGTCTCGACGCCCTCGGCCACCACGGTTACGCCAAAGCCCTTGGCCATGTGCAGCACGGCCGTGACGATGGCGGCGTTCTGGGAAGATTCGACCAGGTCGCGCACGAAGGTCTGGTCGATCTTCAGGCAGTCGAAGGGCAGCCGGCTCAGGTAGGCCAGCGACGAGTAGCCCGTGCCGAAGTCGTCGATGGCGATCTTCAGCCCCAGTGCGCGCAGGCGCGAGAGCTGCTGGTGCGTGACGGCGTCGCCCTCGATCAGCACCGATTCGGTGAGCTCCAGCGTCAGGTGGCGCGCCGGCAGGCCGCTGGCCTCCAGCGTGCGCTGCACCTGCTCGACAAAGTCCGACTGGATCAGTTGTCGCGCCGACACATTGACATGCAGGCCGAAGTCGTCGGGCAACTGCGGCAATTGCTGGGCGATGTCCCGGGTGGCCCGCAGCATGACCCAGTCGCCCAGCGCCAGGATCAGGTCGCTTTCCTCGGCCATGGCGATGAACACACCCGGCGGCACCATGCCGCGCGTGGGGCTGCGCCAGCGCAGCAGGGCCTCGGCACCCGTCACGCGGCCTGTGGTCAGGTCGATCACCGGCTGGTAGTGCACGAGGAACTGGTCCTTGTCCAGGGCCTGCCGCAATTCGGACGCCAGCCGCGTGCGCTCCATCGACTGGTCTGCCATGCCGGGCTCGAACACCATCCACTGGCTCTGGCCATGGCGCTTGGCCTCACCCAGGGCGATGCTGCCGTTGCGCAGCCACTCCGCCAGCTCCTCCCCGCGCAGATGTCCCGCCACCAGGCCCACCGAGGCATGCACCATGACCTCGTCGGCCCCCGCCGAGAAGGGGGTGGCAAACAGGCCCAGCACAGCCTTGCCAAAGCGCTCCGCAGACTGCTCCCCCTCCTCCACCAGGCTCAGCAGGGCAAACTCGTCCCCACCCACGCGGGCGAGCAGCACGGGCGCGGGAAAATGCCCGCGCAGCCGGTTGGCAACCGCCTGCAGCATGCGGTCACCCGTGCCATAGCCCACGCTGTCGTTGATGGCGCGAAAGGCGTTCAGCCCCACGAGGCTGAGCACCGCGCGCTTGGGCTCCGCCCACTGCACCTGCTCCAGCAGCCCCCGGCGCGTGAGCAGCTGGGTCAGGCTGTCGTGGGTGAGCAGCTCCTGCATCTGCAGGAACGAGCGCTGCAGCCGGTGTGACATTTCATTGAAGGCGAGCACCAGGACCGTGGTTTCCCGCAAGGGGCTGGGGGCGGCGATGTCGGTGTCCCAATCGCCCCGCGCGATCCGGTTGGCCGCCTCGGCGGTCCTGAGGATGGGCCGCGCAGCCCACTGGATCACCCACAGGCCGAGCAGCAGACCGATGATGGCAATGGCCCCGGCGGCCAGCAACGCTCCCTGGCCGGCACTGCGGGTGTCGCCGAGCAGCTCCGACTCGGGCAGCAGCACCACGATGCGCCAGTCGATGCCGCGCCGGTCCGCATAGGGCGTGACGCGGCCGAAGTAGCGCGCATCCAGGTGCTGGAAGTGGAAGCTGCCACCGGCAGCGGCCGGAACTTCGCGCAGGTAGCTCTCGGCCGTGCGGATCTGGGGGCTGGTGCTTTCCGAAATGCGCAGGCGCTCCCGCTGGCCGGCGGCATTGCGCCGCTCGCCGAGCACCGAGCCCGGCTCCGAATGGGCCACGATCAGGCCCTGCGCATCGACGATGAAGATCTGCCCCTGCCCGCGCAGCGGGTCCTCGCGCAGAAAGCGGTTCAGGCTGTCCAGCCGGACATCGGCCTCCATGACGCCCAGCAGGCTGCCATCGGCCACCACAGGGGTTGCCGCCGAAATGGTGATGTCCCCGCGCTCCCCGGCGGTGGTGTAGATGGGCGACCAGCGCGGCTGGCCCGACCCGGCCACTGGGGCATACCAGGGGCGCACGCGCGGGTCGTAGTTGGGAAAGGCCGCCGCCACCTTGCGCAGCGTATCGTCCTCGTACACATTCATCATGCCGCCCGTCGTGGCATCCTTGAGGATCAGCCGAAAACCCTCGCCGGGCTCGCGGCGGATGCCGGTGTACTCCCCTGCCCGGCTCCCAAAGCTCAGCAGGCTGATCTGCTGCTGCCCGGCATACAGGTCGGAAAACACCCCCCGCAGGTGGGTGTACACAGGGCGCAGGTTGCCTTCCTGGTACAGGCCATGGCGGCTGATAGCGTCGGCCACCGTGCTCTGGATCAGAAAAGGGGTTTCGAGGAATTCCGCCAGGCGCGCGCGCGAATTGCTGGTCAGGGCCTCCAGCACGCGCACACTCTCCTGGTCGATCAGCTGGCTGATCTGCCGGTGCTGCGTGACTGCCTGCAGCACGACCGTGGCCATGAACAGCGCCGCAAAAGGCACTGCAATGGCGGTCCGCAGAGACAGCTGGAAGGCACGCATCCTCATTTGCTCCGGTTACGCGCACGCTGCATGCAACACGCATGCCTGCGCGGGCGGCGCCATGGCGTACCGGCCGTTCAGCGCAGAACGCCGCCAGGGGTCGATGCGCCTTCGGGCGGATGTCATGGGAGCACAGCCCGGTGCCCCTCGAGCACCTGCGCGAGCGGTACTGGGTGGCCTACGGCATAGCCCTGGGCATAGTGCACCCCGATCTTCTGCAATATGCCCACCAGGGCCGGGCTCTCGACGAACTCGGCCACGGTGCGCTTGCCCATCAGGCAGCCGATCTCGTGGATGGACTTGACCATGGCCAGGCTCACCGGGTCGCGGTCGATGTCGCGCACGAACTGGCCATCGATCTTGAGCACGTCGACCGGCAGGTTGCGCAGGTAGGCAAACGAAGACAGGCCGCTGCCAAAGTCATCGAGCGAGATCTTGCAGCCGCTGGCACGCAAGGCCTCGATGAAGTGGTTGGCCGTGTGCAGGTTGCTGATGGCTGCCGTCTCGGTGATTTCAAAGCACAGCTTGGAGCACGGCACATCGGCATGCTGCAGCGCCTGCAGCACGAAGGCGGTGAAGGCCGCATCCCCGAGCGACTGGCCCGACAGGTTGATCGAGCACTGACCGATGCGGTCCTGCTGCTCCACCACCCAGCGCAATGCATGGGTCACCACCCAGCGGTCCACGCGGGCGGCCAGGTGGTAGCGCTCGGCCGCCGGCATGAAGCGGCCCGGCAGCACCAGCTCGCCCTGCTCGCTGCGGATGCGCAGCAGGATCTCGCAATGCAGGCCCTGCTCATCCCCGCCCTGCAGCGGCACGATGGGTTGCGCGAACAGCTCGAAGCGGTCGTGCAGCAGGGCATGCTCGATGCGGCTCACCCACTCCATGACGCCATAGCGCTGCGCCAGCGCAGGGTCGTCGATGGCGTACAGATGGATGCGGTTGCGGCCCGCGTCCTTGGCCACGTAGCAGGCGCTGTCCGCGGCCTGCAGCAAGGCGCCCACGCTTTCGGTCTGGGCATCGAACGCCACCATGCCGATGCTGACGCCCACGCCAAAGCGCTGCTCCAGCCACACGAAGTGGTAGCGGGCCAGCGCTTGCTGCAGCCGGTCGGCAAGCTGCAGGGCAGAAGCCACGCTGCGCTTCGTGAGCAGGATGCCGAATTCATCCCCGCCGATGCGGCACAGCAGGTCCTGCTCGTCCAGCAGGCTGGCAAACAGGCCGGATATCTCGCGCAGCATGGCATCGCCTGCCGTGTGGCCACAGGTGTCGTTGACCACCTTGAATTCGTCCAGATCCAGGTAGCACACCACGTCGTGGCGTGCCGTGCCCCGCGTCCCTTCGAAGGCGCAGGCCAACGCCCGCTCGAATGCACGCCGGTTGCCCAGACCGGTCAGTTCGTCGTGCAGGGCCTGGTAGGCGATCTCGTGGCTCAGGCGGCGCTGCTCCGTCACGTCGCGGAACACCAGCACGGCGCCCTGCACCTCGCCATCGGCGTCCTTGATGGGCGATGCCGTCGCCTCCACCAGCACCCGGCCGCCCTGCAGGGGTTGCAGTTGCAGCTCCGGGTAGCGCAGGGCCTGCGCGGCGGCAATGGCGCCGGCCATCATGTCGGGCGCCGGTTCCCCGGCCCCCTCGGGCCCGAGCAGCCGGAACACCTCGCCATAGGGCTTGCCCACGGCAGCGGTCAGGCTCCAGCCGGTCAGCGCCTCGGCAGCCGGGTTGATGTAGAGCAGATCCCCCTGGGCATTGGTGGAAATCACCGCATCGCCGATCGAGTGCAGCGTGACCTGCAGGCGCTCCTTCTCGTGGTAGAGCGCGTCCTCGGCGTCCTTGCGGGCCTGCATGAAGCGCACCCGGTCCATGGCCACGGCCACATGGGCCCCCATGGCCTGCATGAAATCGATCTGCCAGGGCAAGGGCGGGCGCACACCTTCCGCATCGCCATAGGTGCCCATGCCCACCGCGCCCAGCCGCTGCTCTGCCAGGATCAAGGGGATGTTGATGATGGTGCGGTTGTGCAGCGCCGCCACGATCTCCTTGTTGGTGCGCGGGTCGGTGCGGGCGTCGGCCACCACCACCACGTGGTCCGCAGCCATGATCTCCTGCACCATGCTGTCGCCGGCAATGGGGATTTCGGTGGTGTCGACGGCCCGGGCGAACGCCGGGTCGCTGATCTGGCTGGAATGCAACAGGATCGAGACAAACCCCGGCTTGAGCCCATAGACGCCCAGCCAGCAATGGGGATAGCCCAGCACCTGCTCCGCCACGGGGGACACCGCATCCAGGATGTCGGACAGGGTCCACGCACGTTCCAGGCGCCTGCACAGCTGCAGCAAGGCCTTGGCGTGCGAAGGCGCTTCGGTCGTGGTGGCCGTCAGGTCGCTCATGGTTGGAGTGTATCCAAGGGTTTCAGCAAATCCCGGCATTCGGACATTTGTTGATGATTGTTTACACCCATGCAACGGGCATTCGTGCTGTGATAGCTTGCGCCCCATGGAGTATGTCGATTTCTTGGTGTCCTGGCTGGCCGGCAACCCCCGCATGGTGACCGCCTGGGCGGTGGTATTGATGCTGGCGCTCGCCTGGCTATGGCGCGGCCACCGCGCCAGCCGGGAGCGCGCCCGCTTCAAGCCCGTGTTGCGCCCCCGCACACGGCAGATGGCCCACAAGGCGACGGGCACCACCTCCACCCCCAAAACCCTCCGCCGAGGCCCTCCGCGCCGCTAGTGTCCTGTCCCGCAAATAAATGCCAATAAAACCGTGCCTTTCACGCCAGGGCCGCGTTGCAAATCCTCGCGATAGCTACGGCTATCGCTGCGGTTTGCGCCTTGCCTTGGCGCGAAATCCATCGGTTTTATTTTTGGCATCTATTTACGGGCCAGAACACTAGGCAGACGCCGGCGCGTGGCCTGCAACCCGCTACCATCCCGGGCATGACATTCCCTGCCGCGCCCTCTTCCATCGCTTCGTCCACTGTCCACTTCGGCCACCAGGGCCGGGTCTGCATCGTCACCGGGGGTGCCCAGGGCATCGGCGAGGCCTGCGTGCGGCGCTTTGCCCGCGAAGGCGCCCACACCGTGATCGCCGATGTCGACGATGCCCGTGGCAATGCACTGGCCCAGGAGCTCGGCGCCCTGTACGTGCGCTGCGACGTGGGCGACAAGACCCAGGTAGACGCCCTCGTGGAGCGCACGCTGCAGGCCCATGGCCGGGTGGACGTGCTGGTGAACAACGCGGGCATTTTCCGCGCCGCGGATTTCCTCGAGGTGACCGAAGAGGACTTCGATGCCGTGCTGCGCGTCAACCTCAAGGGCTCGTTCCTGGTGGGCCAGGCCGTGGCGCGGGCCATGGTGGCCTCGGGCGGCGGCTCCATCGTCAACATGAGCTCGGTCAATGGCGTGCTCACCATTCCCAGCATTTCCAGCTACAACGTGAGCAAGGGCGGCATCAACCAGCTCACGCGCGTGATGGCCCTGGCCCTGGCAGACAAGAACGTGCGCGTGAATGCCGTGGCGCCCGGCACCATCGCCACCGAACTGGCCGCCAAGGCCGTGCTCACCAGCGACGAGGCCAAGGCGAAGATCATGTCGCGCACGCCGATGAAGCGCCTGGGCGACCCGGCCGAGATCGCCGACGTGGTGGCCTGGCTGGCCAGCGATGCAGCCAGCTACGTCACAGGCGAAATCGTCACGGTGGACGGCGGCCGCATGACCCTCAACTACACCGTACCCGTCTGACGCCTGAGCAGCCCTGCCGGGCTGCTCGGCCAGCCCACACGGCCGAACCAGGCGCCGCCGGCAATGGCCCAGCCGATCACGATGCCATAGACCACCAGGGCCACGCCCTGGGCCGCGAACACGCCGGCCAGGCCGCCGTCCCAGCGCAGCGCCAGCCAGCCGCCCACCACGGCCACCACCAGGCGCGCCAGGTTGCCGGCCACGGGCCAGAACAGCCGGCCCGCGCCCTGCGAGGCAAAGTACAGCACCAGCCCCAGGCCGAAGAAGCCATAGACCGGCCCCACCGAGCGCAGGTACTGGCTGCCTGCGGCGATCATGGCCGGGTCGCTGGCGAACAGCGACAGCCAGGTGGCGGGGAACATCGCCGCCCACAGGCCGATGGCCTCGGTCATGCCGAACGCCATGGCGGCGCCGATCCAGGTGGCGCGCAGGGCGCGTTCGCGCTGACCGGCGCCGATGCAGGTGCCGACCATGGCCACCAGGGGCGCACCAAAGCCGAACACCAAAGGCACCAACAGGTACTCGAGCCGCGACGCCGTGCCGTAGCCGGCGATGGCCGCCGTGCCGAAACCGCCCACCAGCGCCGTGGTGACGCCGATGGCCACATTGGTCGCCACGGTGGAGACCGCCCCCACCAGGCCTACGCGCAGGATGTCGGCGAACAGTGGCCAGCGCAGCTGCAGCCCCTTGAACGAGGGCCGCAGCAGGCTGCGCGGCGACCACAGGTACCAGGCCAGCACGGCACTGCCCAGCACGTAGTAGGCCATGAGCGCGATGGCCCCGCCCGCAATGCCCAGGCCCGGCAGCGGGCCCCAGCCAAAGATCAGCAGCGGCGACAGCGGGATGAGCACCAGCGCGCCCCACACCGTGACATAGGCCGGCACCGCCATGTTGCCCGTGCCGCGGATGATGGCCGCCAGGGTGTTGAACACCCAGACGCAGATGGCGCCGGCAAACACCCAGTTCGAATAGATGAGCGCCGCCTCCAGCGCGCCCCCTGCCCCGCCCATGCGGGTGTAGAGCCAGCGCCCGCCGCCGACCACGGCCACGCTGAAGCACAGCGCAAACACCAGGCCGATGACCAGGGCATGCAGCACCAGCGCATCGGCATCGTCCTTGCGCCGGGCACCCAGCGCCCGCGCAATGGCCGCCGCCACGCCGCCGCCGATGGCACCGGCCGACATCATCTGCATCAGCATCACCACCGGGAACACCAGGGCCATGCCGGCCAGCGCATCGGTACCGAGCTTGCCCACGAAATACGTCTCGATCAGGCCCACGCCGGCCTGGGCCAGCATCACCAGCACGTTGGGCAGCGCCAGGCGCAGCAGCGTGGGGGCGATGGGCGCCTCCAGCAGCATGCGGGTGCGCGGGTTGATGGCTGCCGCGCCCGCAGCGGTGGCTGGACTGGCAACAGCGCTCATGGTGCAGCCCCGGGCTTGCGCGGCACGACGATGCGCACGGTGGAGACCTGCAGCACCTCGTCGTTCTGGTTGCGCGTTTCGCTGCGGATGGTGACCATGCCCCGGTCGGGCTTGGACTTGGAGGGGTTGGCCTCCACCACCTCGCTCACCACGTGCAGCACGTCAGTGGCCCGGGTGGGCCGGGGCCAGCTCACCTCGCCGCTCGCGCCGACGATGCCGCCGGCCACAGGCAGCCCCGTGGTCACCTGCAGCCGCATGGTGATGGCCGCCGTGTGCCAGCCGCTGGCGGCCAGGCCGCCGAACAAGGTGCCCTTGGCGGCCTCGTCGTCCATGTGGAAGGGCTGCGGATCGAATTGCCTGGCAAAGGCGATGATCTGCCCGGCGTCCATCGCATGCTCGCCGCTCTTGAAGCGGCGGCCCACGGCCATGTCGTCGAAATACAGGGGTTGCAATGCAGTGGTGGTATCGGTCATGGTCACAGGCTCATTGAAAACGGTGCCGGGGAATCAGGCGGCTGCGGGGACCAGGCGCTTCAGGGGCGCTTCGCGTATCGGCAGGTTCACCAATGCGGCGCCCAGGGCCAGCGCGATGTCGATGTACCAGACCCAGTCGTAGCTGCCCGTGGCCTGGAACACGCTGCCGCCCAGGTAGGCGCCGAAGAAGCCGCCGATCTGGTGCGAGAGCATCACCACGCCGAACAGCATGGCCATGTTGGCCGTGCCGAACATCTTGGCCACCAGGCCGGCCGTGGGTGGCACGGTGGACAGGAAACTCACGCCCATCACGGCGGCAAAGACCAGCATCACGGCCGTGGTCTTGGGCGCCAGCAGGAAGACCAGCACCGCAATGCCGCGCGTGGCGTACAGGATGGAGAGCAGCGACTTCATGCGCCAGCGCCCCACGGCCCAGCCCATGGCCAGGCTGCCGATGATGTTGAACAGCCCGATCATGGCCAGCGACCAGCCGCCGACTTCGGGTGGCAGCCCGCAGGCCGCTATCACGCCCGGCAGGTGCGTGGCCAGAAAGGCCACATGGAAGCCGCAGACCAGGAAGCCCGCCGACAGGTACAGGTAGCTGGGCGTGGCCAGCGCCTGTGCGATGGCCTGGCGCGCAGTCAGCGCCTTGACGCCCGATACCGCGGCCGCCTGGGCCGCCAGCGCCTTGGAATTGCCCTTGAGCACGAAGGCCGTCGGCAGCGCCAGCAGCACCAGCACACCCAGCCACTGCATGGCACTGGCCCAGCCCACGGCGGCCGTGAGGCCGATGGCAATCGGCGCCATCGCAAACTGGCCGAAGGAGCCGCCTGCATTCACGATGCCGGTGGCCAGGCCGCGTTTGGCCGGGGGTACCAGGCGGGTGCTCGCCGCCATCAGAACCGATGGCCCTGCCATGCCCGCACCGCCCGCGGCCAGCACGCCGATGGCGAAGATCAGGCCCGCAGTCGTCGTCATCAGCGGCGTGATGATGGTGCCCAGGGCCACCAGCGCCACGCCCAGCAGGATCACCCGGCCGGTGCCGATGCGGTCCGCCACGGCGCCCGCAAACGGCTGGGTCAGGCCCCACCACAGCTGGCCAAAGGCAAAGGCCAGGCTGATGCTGCCCACCCCCAGGCCGGTGGAAGTGTTGAGGGCCGAGAGGAACAGCCCCATGGTCTGGCGCGTGCCCATGGTCAGGGCAAAGGCGCCTGCGGCGGCCAGCAGCACCAGCCAGATGGCGATCGATCGGTTGGGAGAGGTTGCGTTCACATCATTCGCCATGGTCAAGCTCCGACACGGGGGACAACAATTCGAGGCACTCATCGGCCAGGGTGTGCAGCGCCATCACCCGTTCCAGGCCCAGCAGGTCGTTGAGCGACAGCTGCGCCACCTTCCAGCAGCGCTGGGCCTCGGCGCGCTTGTCGCGGCCCGCGTCGGTGATGTGCACCAGGCGGCTGCGCGCGTCGGCGCCCGCCTCCAGCGTCACCCAGCCGGCATCCACCAGCGGGCGCAGGTTGCGCGTGAGCGTAGAGGCATCCATCTTCATCTCCGCCGCCAGGTCGCCCGGGCGGATGGGCCCGAGCTTGAACACGTGCGACAGCAGCGAGTACTGCGTGGTCTTGAGCCCGCACTTGGCCATCTCGGCGTCGTAGTGCTGCCCCACCCGGCGCAGCAGCTGGCGCAGCTTGAAGTTGGTACAGCCCTGGGGACGCCCGGCTGCGGTGGGCGGGATGGTGATTTCGGCTTGCATGGAATTGATTGTATCTGCAATAATTGCATATGCAACACTTCAATCGAAAGAAGACCCCATGACACAGCACAACCAACTCGAACAATGGCTTGCCCTGGAGCAAGAGGTGATGGCCCGCATGGACGGCGGCGTAGGCCCCGGCGTGGCGCGGCCCGACCAGGTGGCCGGCCTCACCGGCCTGCAGATGATGCAGGCCATGCTGCGCGGCGAACTGCCCTACCCGCCCATCGCGCGCACGCTCGACTTTCGCCTGGTGGAGGTCGGCGAAGGCCTGGCCGTCTTCCAGGGCACACCCGGCGTGGAGCACCTGAACCCCATGGGCACCGTGCACGGCGGCTGGTTCGCCACCCTGCTCGACTCGGCCCTAGGCTGCGCGGTGCACACCCGCATGCTGCCCGGGCGCGGCTACACCACGGCCGAGCTGGGCGTGAACCTGGTCAAGGCCATCACCCCCAAGGTACAGCGCGTGCGCGCCGAAGGCCGGGTGATCCACTGTGGCCGCCAGCTGGCCACGGCCGAGGCGCGCCTGGTGGGCCCCGACGGCACCCTGTACGCCCACGCCACCACCACCTGCCTGGTCTTCGATCTGCCGACGCAAGCAAAGGCCTAAGACTCCTGCAGCAAGGAAGGGATACACGGAGGGCTCGATCCGAGCCTTCCCGCGCATGCCTGGTGCTACCCTACGGGACCGCAGCGAAGCGCAGCGGCAGTGAAACCTCATCGAGGGTCGTATGGCACCAGAACTCAGCGAACACGGTCAGCAACTTGTCTTGGGCCTGTCTTCACGCACCGGCTTCAGTCCGGATGCCGTAGGGCAGTTGCTGATGGCCCTGCAAAGGGGCAACGGCACGATGGCGCAGTTTGCGCACCCCGAGTTCGGCGGCAGCGGCCAATGGGTGCGCGGCGGCATGGTCATGATCGGCGACATGTTCAATGACGCATTGAAGGCACGCGTGAATGCCCTGGCGACCGAGCTGGCCAATGCCCTTGCCGGTTCACCAGCCCCCATGCCGACAAGCCCTCTCCCATCGCAATCCCAGAGCAACGGCGCAATGGGGTTCGCCAGTGCACTACCATCGATCTTCGCCACCAATCCTCAATCCCCCTGGTATCCAGCGGACCTGGGCACCCCCAACAGCAGCGGCGCGCAGAACGCCACCCGGTATGCCTACTTCGCCGACAAGCGCCGCCTTGCGGTGGATGTGGGCGGCAGGGTGTCGCTGTACGACACGCTGGAACACCAGATCCAAGGCGTCGGCCAGCAGCAAGGCGGCACAGGCACGCTTACCTTCACCAGCCAGCACGGCACCGTGGACCTGTCTGCCCTGCCCGTGGTTCGCCAGGGTGATGATCCCGTGGTTGGACCCCAGGCAGCCGTCCCGCCCAAAGAAGCAGCGCCCGGCAGCAATAGCAACACGCAAGCGTCCATCGTCGAAACCATCTCACAGCTTGCCGCGCTCAAGGACAGGGGCATCCTCACCGAGCAGGAATTCGCGGTGAAGAAGGCCGAACTGCTCGCGCGGATCTGACCCTGCCAACACCGTGGTGTGCCTGGTCTTCGATCTGCCGGCACAATCGAGGGCATGAGATTCCTCCACACGATGCTCCGCGTTGGCAACCTTCAGCGCTCGATTGATTTCTACACCCAGGTGCTGGGCATGCAGCTGCTGCGCCAGTCCGAAAACCCCGAGTACAAGTACTCGCTGGCGTTTCTCGGCTTCGACGGCGGCAACCCCGGCCAGGCCGAGATCGAATTGACCTACAACTGGGGCACCGAAAGCTACGACTTGGGCACGGCCTACGGCCATATCGCCTTGGGCGTGCCCGATGCGTACGCGGCCTGCGACAAGATCAAGGCCGCGGGCGGCAATGTGACGCGCGAGGCCGGGCCGGTGAAGGGCGGCACCACGGTGATCGCGTTTGTGACGGATCCGGATGGGTACAAGATCGAGCTGATCGAGCGCAAAAACGACACGGGAGGCACCGGATTGCGCTGAGCGCACCGCCCTGCTGCATCCAACAAAAAAGCCCGGCAATGCCGGGCTTTTTCATTCTCTGCGCCCCACTCTGTAACGTGGAGCCCGCCATGGGGATCAGCCTGCAGCCAGCGCCACTTCCACCCGACGCGCCTCGGCATTGCTGCCGCTGGCCGTCGTTTCCTCAGGCTTCTTGAGCTCGATCTTGTCCTCGGCCACGCCCAGGCCCTTGAGCGCATCGCGCACCGCATAGGCGCGTTGCTTGGCCAGTTCGGCATTGGCGGCGGCGTCGCCCGTGGCGTCGTGGAAGCCCGAGACCACAGCCTTCTTGCCTTCGGCCACGCCCTTGACCACGTCGGCCAGGGCTTCGTTGGCGCCTGCGGCCAGGTCGGCCTTGGCGCTGGCAAAGTAGAACTTCACGACGCCGTTCTCGACGCGCACGCTGGCGGCGTCGGCCGCAGCAGCAGTTGCAGCCGTGTCAGCGGCCGGAGCGGCTGGTGCGTTGCTTGCAAGTGCGGTGGCTGCAGGGGCTGCCTTGGCGGACTTTGCGGCGCCCAGGCGCTTGACCACCACGGTACCGACCGCGGTGGAAATGATCAGTGCGATCAGGATGAACAGAAAACCGAGTGCAAAACGTTCTTGGCTGTCGTTGTCGGAACTACCGGACATGGAGTCTCCCTGTGTTGTCTCTATATGTGGTGGATATTGTCGGGCGCCCTGCTTGGGCACCTTCTTCATTGTAGAGTGATGCGATGACGAGTCTTCCCGCACCGCTGCGCGATCCTGCCCCCATGCTGGAGCGGGCCCTGCAGCAATGGGGCGGCCACCGGGACCTGTGGGTGTTCGGCTACGGCTCGCTGATCTGGCGGCCCGATTTCGACTTCAGCGAGCGCCGGGCGGCCCGTGTGCACGGCTGGCACCGTGCGCTCAAGATGTGGAGCCGCATCAACCGTGGCACGCCCGAGTGCCCGGGCCTGGTGTTTGGCATGCTCTCGGGCGGCAGTTGCCGGGGCATGGTGTTCCGGGTGGACAAGGCGCATGCGCGCCAGGTGCTGGTCAACCTGTGGCAGCGCGAGATGATGACCGGCGTGTACGACCCGCGCTGGCTCACCTGCCACACGCCCCATGGCAGCGTGCAGGCGCTGGCCTTCACCCTGTCGCGCAAAAGCCCCAACCACACGGGCGAGCTGCCCGACCAGGAGTACTGCCGTATCTTCGAGCAGGCCTGTGGCAAGTTCGGCACCACGCGCGACTACGCCCAGGCCACCTACGACGAGCTGCGCCGGCTGGGCATCCACGACCGCTCGCTGGGAAGATTACTTTCGCTTACCGACAAAAAGCAGGCATAGTGCGGCACTGGTGTGGTGCAGAGCAAGCCGTCTGCGCCACTGCACCCCTATCGACCTATCTGCCCTGTTCGTTTGTTTGTTCAAGGAGTGAGTTTCATCATGATTCTTCGTACCGCCCTGGCCGCCGCCGCCGTGGCCAGCATTGCCGGCTGCGCCGCCTTTTCGTCGTCCGGCCCTTCGGCCGTGGCCAAGCTCGAATCCACGCGTGGCAACACCACCACCGGCACGGTGACCTTCGTGCAGACCGGTGACGTGGTCAAGGTCCACGGTGAAGTCCGTGGTCTCAAGCCCGGTGCCGAGCACGGTTTCCACATCCATGAAAAGGGTGATTGCTCCAGCGGCGACGGCATGAGCGCCGGCGGCCACTTCAACCCCGGCGGCAAGCCGCACGGCAGCCATGGCGCCGCCGAGCACCACACGGGCGACCTGCCCAGCCTGAAGGCCGACGCCGGCGGCGTGGCCAAGATCAGTTTCGAGTCGCGTTCCATCCGCGTGGGCAGCACCGCCAACGACATCGTCGGCAAGGGCCTGATCGTGCACCGCGACCCCGACGACTACACCACCCAGCCCACCGGCAACGCCGGCCCACGCCTGGCGTGCGCCGTGATCACGGCGAAGTAAGCCTGCCGGCCAGGACCTGCTCCGCCCGGGCCAGGTCCTGCACGGTGTCCACATCGGTCACCGTGCCTTCGTCATCGACTTCCACCAGCCGCGACCGGCCCTGCGCCTGCTGCTCGCGCACCACGCTGGCGGCGCCCTGCTCTCCCGCCAGGGCCAGCAGGCCCGGCAGGCATTGCGCCGAAAAAGCCACCGGGTGACCGCGCTCGCCCTCGTGCACCGGCACGGCCACCGCACAGCCGTACAGCGCAGCCGCCATCCTGCGCAGGGTTTGCGGCCGCACCAGGGGCAGATCCCCGGGCAGCACCAGCCAGCCGGGCGCATCTGCCGTGGCACGCACAGCCGCCGCGATCGAATCCCCCATGCCCGGGTGGCCCGCATCCTCCAGGTGCCAGGGCAGGCCGCTGGCGCGCACGGCGGCCAGCGTGTGCTCCAGCACCGGCAGGCCATGGAGCAATGCGCTCAGCTTGTGCACGCTGCCACCTGAAGCCGCAAAGCGCTCGCCCCGGCCGGAGGCCAGCACCAGCACCACGGGGGATGGCAGCGGTTGCGGTGCCATCGTCACGCCATCTTGAACGGCAGCTCACGCGGCGTCTTGCCCGTGAGTTGCGCAATGGCGTTGGCAAATGCCGGCGCCAGCGGCGGCAGCCCGGGCTCGCCCATGCCCGTGGGCGGTTCTGCGCTGGGCACGATGTGCACGGCCACCTGCGGCATGTCGGTGATGCGCGGCACGGCGAAGTCGCCGAAATTGCTTTGCTCCACCACGCCGTCCTTGAGCGTGATGGCACCGCCCGGCAGGCACATCGACAGGCCCATCAGCGCCCCGCCCTGCACCTGGGCCTCCACGCTTTTCGGGTTGACCGCCAGGTTGCAGTGCACACCGGCCGTGATGCGGTGCAGCTTGGGGGCACCGTCCTTGACCGAGGCCTCGACCACATAGGCCACGACCGACTGGAAGGATTCATGCACCGCCACGCCCCAGGCGCGGCCCGCGGCCAGCTTCTTCTTGCCATAGCCCGACTGGGCCACCGCGAGCTGCAGCGCCGCCTTGTGGCGGGGGTGCTTGTCGCCCATCAGGCGCAGGCGGTAGGCCACGGGGTCCTGCTTGGTGGTGCGGGCCACCTCGTCGATCAGCGTCTCCATGGCGTAGGCCGTGTGGGTGGAGCCCACGCTGCGCCACCAGAGCACTGGCACGTTGACCTGTGGGTGGTGGACCGAAAGCTTCATGGGCACATCATAGGGCTCCTTCATGCCTTCGATGGCCGTGGCGTCGATGCCGTTCTTGACCATGAAGCCCTCGAACGGCGAACCCTTGACGATGGACTGGCCCACGATGGTGTGGTCCCAGGCCAGGATCTGGCCCTGGGCGTCGAAACCGATCTCGGCGCGGTGCACATGCATGGGGCGATAGTAGCCGCCCTTGATGTCGTCCTCGCGGCTCCATAGCGTGCGCACGGGCACCGCCAGGCCGGCGCCCAGCGCGGCCTTGGCCACGCCGCAGGCCTCCACCACGTAGTCGCTGGTGGGAATGGCACGGCGGCCAAAGCCGCCCCCGGCCATCTGCGTGTGCACCTTGACGTTCTGCGGCTGCAGGCCCAGGGCCTGGGCGGCGGCCACCGCGTCCAGGCCGGGCATCTGCGTGCCCATCCACAACTCGGCCTTGTCGCCAGCCAGCAGCACGGTGCAGTTGAGCGGCTCCATGGGGGCATGGGCCAGGTAGGGGAAGACGAACTCGGCGCTGATCTTGTGCGGCGCATTCGCCAGCGCGGCCGTGTCGGCCTGCATGGCGACCAGGCCGGGCTTGGCCGCGAGCGCGCGGTAGCTGGCCAGCAGTGCCGTGGTGTCGGGCTTTTCCACTGCGTCAGTGTTCCATTCCACCTTGAGCGCGTCGCGGCCCTGCTTGGCCGCCCAGTAGCCATCGGCGATCACAGCCACGCCCTCGCCGCCCCGGTCGGTGGGCACGCGCAGCACGGCCTTCACCCCCTTGACCGCCTTGGCGGCCGAGTCGTCCAGCGATTTGAGCTTGGCCGCGAACACCGGCGGGCGCGCCACCACGGCGGTCAGCATGCCGGGCAGGCGCACGTCGATGCCATAGTCCTGCAGGCCGCTGGACTTGGCCTTGGCGTCGAGCCGCCCCGTGGGCTGGCCGATCAGGCGGAACTGCTTAGGGTCCTTCAGGGTGACCTTCTCGGGCACCGGCAGCTTCATGGCAGCCTCGGCCAGCTCGCCGTAACCCAGCTTCTTGCCGCCGGGCCCCACGACAAAGCCGTTCTGCGTGCGCAGGGCCGATGCGTCCACGCCCCACTGCGCCGCCGCGGCCGACACCAGCATGGCGCGGGTGCGGGCCCCGAGCTCGCGGTACTGGGTGTAGGAGTTCTTGATGGAGTTGGAGCCGCCCGTGAGGTGCAGGCCCATGGCCGGGTCGGCATAGGCGATGTTGGCGTCGCCGTGCGTGCTGCGCACCTTGGACCAGTCGGCATCGAGCTCCTCGGCCAGGATCATGGGCAGGCCGGTCTGCACGCCCTGGCCAAAATCCAGCCGGTTGATGGTGACGGTGACGATGCCATCGGGCTCGATGCGCACAAAGGCCGAAGGCTGCTGGAAGGGCTTGAGGCCGGCGGCCGGCGCAGCTGCCGTGCCCTGCGCGACGGACGCCAGCGGAAACGCACCCAGTGCGAAGCCGGTGGCCGCCGTGACCTTGAGGAAGCTTCGGCGCGCCAGGCCTTCGGCCAGGCCCGCTTCGGCAGGCCCCTCCTGGGATTTCTCCAGCAGCGCGAGCAGGTGGCGGGGCATGTGGGCCTGAACGGTGTCGGGATGGAAATGCATGGTGTGCGCTCCTTCAGGCCAGAGTGCGGGCGGCATCATGGATGGCCGCGCGGATGCGTACATAGGTTCCACAGCGGCAGACATTGCCGGCCATGGCGGTATCGATGTCGGCGTCGCTGGGCTTCTTCTTGCCCTTGAGCAAGGCAGTGGCGCTCATGATCTGGCCGCTCTGGCAGTAGCCGCACTGCGCCACGTCGTGCTTGACCCAGGCGGCGTGCACGGCCTTGCCCACCTTGTCGCTGGCCGCGATGGCCTCGATGGTGGTGATCTTCTGGCCCGCAGCGGCCGAGATCGGCGTGATGCACGAACGGATCGGCGCGCCGTTCAGGTGCACGGTGCAGGCGCCGCACAGGGCCTGGCCGCAGCCGAACTTGGTGCCGGTCATGCCCAGCGTGTCGCGCAGGGCCCAGAGGATGGGGGTGGATTCATCGGCATCCACAGCCGTTTCTTTGCCGTTGATATGGAGGGTGGGCATCGTGGGTTCTCCTTGGGGAGGTTTTTTTACAGTGCGGCGGGAACAGCAGGACGAAGGCAGCTTGAGCGCCGCCATCGGCCAGGCAACGGGAACGCGGTAGGGGTTGCCATTTTTAAGAGAATATTTATTCGATTAAAGCGCAAATCGGCGGATCATGCTTTGAGTGCATCCCAGCACAGGCCGAAGGCCATCTGGTGCAGGGCATCGTCGTCGGGCAGCACGCCGGTGCGTATCAGGCCGGCGGTTTCGCGCACCGAGCCGATCAGGCTGGCGGTGAGCAGGGGCACCGGCACGGCCTTGAGGATCTCCTGCTGCTGGCCCTCCTGCATCAGGGCGTAGAAGCCGGCCATCAGGCGCGTGGAGAACTCGCGGTTGCCCTCGGTGAACCAGGGCGAGTTGTAGTACTGCTCCTGGAAGACCACCTCGGCATGCTGGTCCAGCCGGTGGCGCAGCAGGTTCTCCCAGATGCGGCGCACCCGGGCGCGGTACGGCAGGCTGGGCACCACGCCCTCCATGATGCGCGCGGCAGTGACGGTCTTGGCGTCCTGGTAGAGCTGGCTGATGAGCTCGTCCTTGGACGGGTAGTAGACGTAGAGCGTGCTGGTGGCGATGCCCGCGGCACGCGCGATCTGGGCCATGGTGAGCCCGCTCAGGCCGGTCTGACCCACCAGGTCGAAGGTGGCCTGCGCAATCGCGCGCTGCTTTTCATCGTCTTTGGGTTTCATCGCAACGCCAATATAAGCGAATTTTTATTCGGCAACAACCCGGCCCGACCGATCGTGCGCGCAAGGCGCCAAGCCCCGCCTTGGCGGCGTGCACAATCATGCCCATGACCACCTCCATCGCCGATCTGCGCAAGAGCTACGAGCGCGCCGAACTCAACGAAGACGCCTCGCATGCTGCGCCCCTGCAGCAGTTTGATCAATGGCTCCAGGAAGCCATTTCCGCCCAGGTGCCCGAGCCCAATGCCATGACCCTGGCCACCGTGGGCGGGGACCTGCGTCCCAGCACGCGCATCGTGCTCATCAAGGGCTATGACGAGCGTGGCATCGTCTGGTTCACCAACTACGAGAGCCGCAAGGGCCGCCAGATCGCGGGCAACCCGTTTGCGGCGCTGCAGTTCCATTGGGTGGAGCTCGAGCGCGTGGTGCGCATCGAAGGCGTGGTGGAAAAGGTCAGCGACGAGGAAAGCGACGCCTACTTTGCCAGCCGCCCGCTCGACTCGCGCATCGGCGCCTGGGCTAGCCCGCAAAGCCAGGTGATCGCGGACCGCGGCGTGCTGGTGGCCAACGCCGCCAGGTACGGCGCGCAGTTCCTGCTGCGCCCGCCCCGCCCGCCGCACTGGGGCGGCTACCGCCTGAAGCCCGAGCAGTGGGAGTTCTGGCAGGGCCGCAAGAGCCGCCTGCACGACCGGCTGCGCTACCGGCTCGACGGCGCCAACTGGGTGCGCGAGCGGCTGGCGCCCTAGACCAGAAAACGGGTCACCAAAATGATCACCACCGGCATGGTGATCAGCGCCAGCGCGGTCGACACGGCCACGCTGGCCGTCACCTCGTCCTGCGCCACCTCGTAGCGCTGCGAGAACAGGAACACGTTGGCCCCCACCGGCAGCGAGGCCGCCACGACCATCACGGCCAGCGGCATGCCCGACAGGCCCATGGCCCAGCCCACCGCGGCCATGGCGATGGGGTGCGCCAGGCACTTGACCAGCGCGATGCGCATGGCCGCGCGGAAATGCGTGCCCACCTTGGTGAAGGCCAGCGTCACGCCCACCAGCAGCAGCGCCAGCGGCCCCAGGGCCTGGCCCAGCAGTTCCAGCGGCTTGTCGATGACCAGCGGGATCGGCAGGCCCGTCTGCGCATACAGCAGGCCCACGATGATGGGCATGGGGATGGGGTGGATGATGCCGTTGCGCACCGCCATGAGCACGGTGCGCAGCATGGAGCGGTGTTCATGACCCGGCGTACCCGCCCGCTCACGCGCCGCCGCCAGCTCGAACACCACGGTGGCCGCGGTGAGCAGGATCAGCGCGTGTAGCGAGATCAGCGTGAACAGCGTGACCAGCCCGGCCTCGCCGAACACCAGGCCCACCAGCGGCACGCCGATCATCACCGTGTTGCTGAACATGTTGGCCAGTGCCCGCGCCGCCGCCAGGCTGGTGAAGCCCAGCAGCAGCATGGTGCCGCCGAACACCACGCCCGCCGCCGCGAAGTAGGCAGCGATGGGCGCAAAGTCCACGTCGCCCAGGTGCACCGAACTCATGGTTCGGAATAGCAGCGCCGGCGTCAGCACCATGAACACCAGGTTAGAGAGATCCTTGACCGAGCCCGCCCTGATCCAGCCCTGGTGCCCCGACAGAAATCCGATGGCAATGAACAGGACGACGGGGATCAGGGAGGCGAAGACGGGGGAGTTCACGGTGCAGCGGCGCGCGGGGAGGGAGACAGCGAGTGTAGTACCCGCAAGGGTTTTCCCTCGGAGGCTGAAAGGCTCTCAGCCTCTCAGTCCAATCCGTCGAACACCGCATCGTCAGGGCCCACATGGGAGGGCGAGCGCCAGCCGGCATCGCGCATCGAGCGCGCCACCTGGTTTTCCACCCCCATGAGCACTGCGAACAAGGCCATGCGCACGGGGATGCCGTTGTCCGTCTGGCGAAAGATGGCCAGGCGCGGGTCGTGGTTGAGGTCGGTGGAAAGGTCGTTGGCCCCGGGCCGGCCATCGCGCGGCAGCGGGTGCATGAGGATGGTGTCGGGTTTGCACAGCTCGTCCACCAGCGACTTGCGGATCTGGAACTCGGGGGTGTAACCCTCGATGGCCTCGCCCACGAAGCGCTCCTTCTGGATGCGCGTGGCATAGACCACGTCGGCACCGCGCAGGCCGTCCTGCAGCGAGGTGGTCTGCTCGATCACATGGCCGTTGCGCGCCACCAGCTCCAGCAGGTAGGCTGGCATCTCCAGCGACGGCGGGGCCACCAGGCTGAACTTGAGCCCCTTGTAGAGCGCCAGCAGGCGGATCAGCGAGTGCACCGTGCGGCCGTACTTGAGGTCGCCCACCAGGGCCACGTGCGTGCCATCGACCAGCTTGCCCAGGCGCGAAAACTCGCGCTGGATGGTGTACAGGTCGAGGATGGCCTGGCTCGGGTGCTCGCCCGGGCCATCGCCCGCATTGATCACGGGGATGTTGGTGGCGCGCGCGAACTCGGCCACGGCGCCCTGCTCCGGGTGGCGCACCACCAGCGCGTCCACATAGCCGGCCATGACGCGGCTGGTGTCGTAGATCGACTCGCCCTTGGCCATGGAGGAAAAGGTGAACCCCGTCGTGTCGCACACCGTGCCGCCCAGGCGGCAGAACGCCGCGCCAAAGCTCACCCGGGTGCGCGTGCTGGCCTCGAAGAACAGGCTGCCCAGCACGGCGCCTTCCAGCACGCGCGAGACCTTCTGGCGCCGGGCGATGGGCTGCATCAGGTCGGCCACCTGGAACAGTTCCTCCAGGCTGCCGCGGTCGAACTGGGCCACCGAGAGCAGGTGCGGCCGGCCCTCGGCGGCGATGCGATGGGCCAGCGGCTGGGCCGTGGGCGCCCTGCCCCGCTGCGTGCCTGCGCTTCCCGCTTCGTGCGTGAGGAGGATCTCGGAGACGAACTTCTCCACCATCTCCGGCATGCTGCGCGACTCGCCCGAATCGGCCGGCAGCAGCCAGGTATCGAGGGCCCGGCGGCGCACGCCCAGCCGGTCGGAAAACGCATCGCGCGTCAGGTTGAGGCGGCGCATGGCGTCGCGCAGGAAGTCTTGCTGGCTGTTCATGACCAGCAATTATACGCAATGAGCAGTTTTATATAACGCATTGCGTATATTTCTTGCGCACACGAAGGGATGTAACTCAGATCTTGAACTAAGGTAAACCCAGGCCCCGGCAGCTGCCAGAAGAGTAGGATGAAAGCATTTGTTACAGCCATCGGGCGCAGCTTGCGATGACGGCTGGACAGGCCCACGATAGAGATGCCATGACAAGACCCCCACCATGTGCAGGACGCAGTCGGCTTGCCCTCGGGATGTGCATGGCTGCCTGCCTGGCTTCCGGGGCCCAGGCCGATGTCGCCCAGCTGCCGCTGGAGCAATTGATGCAGATGGAGGTCCGCACCGCGAGCCGCTACCTGCAAAGCGCGCTCGAGGCCCCGGCTGCGGTCAGCGTCGTGACCGCGGAAGACATCCGCACCTTCGGGTACCGCAACCTGGCCGAGATCCTGGCCAGCATGCGCGGGCTGTATGTCTCCTACGACCGGTCCTACCACTACCTGGGCATGCGCGGCTTTTCCACGCCGGGGGACTACAACACCCGGGTGCTGCTGCTGGTCGATGGGGTGCGGTTCAACGACAACCTGTACGACCAGGCGCCGGTGGGCACGGATTTCCCGATCGACATCGACCTGATCGAACGCGTGGAGTTCGTGCCCGGGCCGAGTGCGGCCGTCTATGGGGCGAATGCCTTCTTCGGCGTGCTCAACATCATCACGCGCGAAGGCCGGCAGCTCAAGGGCGCCCAGGTCAGCACCGAACTGGGCAGCCACGGCCACGCCGGGTTGCGCTTTACGCTGGGCACGGTGGACGGGCATGGCGGCGACTGGCTGGTGTCTGCATCGCGCTCCACGACCCGGGGCGAGGACCTCTACTTTCCGGCCTACGATACACCCGCCCAGAACCAGGGCATCGCGCAAGGCCTGGACTACGATCGCAGCACCCGCTTCTTCGCCAAGTGGCGGCGCGGGGGCGTGACGCTGTCCCTGTCGCACGGCGAGCGCCAGAAGGGCTTGCCCACGGCGGCCTTCTCGCAAGTGTTCAACGACCGGCGCTCCCGCGTGGCCGACTCCAGCACCCGCCTTGCGGCAGAGTACGCCGGGCAGTGGAACCCCACCCTGCATTTCACGGCAAGGCTCCACGGCGGCCAGTACCGGTATGTGGGCGACTATGTCTACGACTACCCGCCCGTCACCACCAACCGCGACATCGGTAGCGGCCGCTGGGTGGGCTCGGAGCTGCAGTGGGTGAGCACCGCATTCCAGCGGCACAAGATCTCCTGGGGCGTGGACTACCGGCGCGACCTGGACATCACGCAGCGCAACCTGGACCTCGCGCCCGAAGCACACTACCTCAACAAGAGCAGCAGCGGTGACGTCATGGGCGTCTACCTGCAGGACGAGGTTGCGCTGCGCCCCGACCTGGTGCTGCACGCCGGGCTGCGCTGGGGCAAGCACTCGGACAGCCAGGGCAGCCTGCACCCACGGCTGGGTTTGGTGTACCTGGTGGGGCCGGCAACGGCCCTCAAGCTGCTGTACGGCACGGCGTACCGGCCACCCAACGCCTATGAGCGCGACTACCGCGTGGAAACCCCCGGCGGCGTGGTCGGCACGGCCAGCCTGCGCTCCGAGCGCATCCGCACCACGGAACTGGTGCTGGAGCATGCCCCGTCGGGTGCCTCGCGCGCGCTGCTCACGGTGTTCCAGTCGCGCGTCTCGCACCTGCTGGCGATCGGCGAGGCACTGCAGGCCGACCGGTTCATGTTCGGCAATGCCAACAGCGTCGGCGTGTACGGAATGGAAACCGAGATCGAGCAGCGCCTGGGGCCCGACGCCCGGCTGCGCCTGGCCTACAGTTGGCAGCGCGCCCGCGATGCCCTGACGCGGGAGACCCTGGCCAATTCGCCCCGACACCTGCTGAAGGCGCAGTGGTCCAGCGCCATCGGCAGCGCCGACGCTGCGCCATGGGCCCGCGGGCGTTTCGGGGTGGAAGCCATCGCCATCGGCGCGCGCAACACCCTGGCTTCGCGCCTGCCGGCCCACGCGCTGGCCAATCTGACCTACACCACGCGGCTGGCGGGCACGGATGTCTCCCTCGGGGTGTACAACCTGTTTGACCGGAGGTTTGCCGACCCTGCGTCCTTCGAGATCCGCGGCGACTCGCTCCTGCAGGACGGCCGGACCCTGCGCCTCAAGCTCACCTATGCGTTCTAGGCCATGCCGTACCTGCACCGCCTGTACCAAGCCCTCCTGGTGGGGTTGTGCGTACTCGCGTGCGACCCCGGGGTGGGTGCGCAGGAGCGGGTGGGCGAAAACGAGCTGAAGGCGGCCTATGTCTTCAACTTCATCCAGTTCGTCGAGTGGCCCCAGGGCGATGGCCGCGCCGGGGCCGACTGGACCATCTGCGTATCACCCTTCAGCCCCCTGAAGCGCAGCCTGCTGGCACTGGAGGGGCGGCCCGCACGCAAGGACAATCCGATCCGCATCCGGCTTTGGGAAGCTACCGAGCTCAACGACTGCCGCGTGCTGGTCCTCAGCGGCGCAGACACCGACCGCGCTCTGCGCGCATTGCGCGCCGTGCCCGGCAGAACGGCGGTGCTGACCATCACCGACGATGCGGCCGCCGCCGCGCCGGAGATCATGATCGTCCTGCACCGCGAGGGCGACCGCATCGTCTTCGACATCAATGCCGATGCCGTCGGCAAGGCGGGCCTGTCGGTCAGCTCGCGCCTGCTGCGCCTGTCCAGGGGGGCCCGATGAGAAGCCCCGACAGCCCGGCCACCGCCGCCGACTCGGAGCAGCTGTCATCGCGCGTGGTGGCGACCGGGCTGCTGGCCACCGGGCTGGCCCTGCTGACCATGGTGCTGGCCCTCACGGCCTTCGATTACTGGAGCAGCCGCAAGGCCATGCTCGCCGACAGCCGGGTGGAAGCCTCCATCGTGGCCGACAACGTCTCCACGGCCGTGATGTTCCGCGATGCGCATACGACGGAAGAGATCCTGGGCGCCCTCAAGGCCTCGCCCATGGTGCTGATGGCCGCCATCTACGATGCCCAGGGCAGCCTCTTCGCCTCGTACCAGCGCGATGGCGACCAGGTGGCGCCCAGCGCACTGCCAGGTGGTGGCAACGGGGATTTCGAATACCAGGGCCTGTCGCTGCTGGAGATGGCCAAGCCCGTGAAGTTCCGGGGCAAGAGCTCGGGCAGCATCTACCTGCGCAAGTCGATGGCCGAGGTCTACACCCAGCTGGTCATCCGCTTCGGCGGCGCGCTGCTGATCGCCGGTGGCACCATGGCCCTGGCCACCGCGCTGGTGCTGCGCAGCCGCGCGGCGGTCGGCGAGGCGGAACGCCGCCTGCAGGTGCTGGCCCACCAGGATGCCGTGACCGGCGTCGGCAACCGGCATTACTTCAACGAACGGCTGGCGCATGAAATCGCCCGGGCCGCCACGCTGGGCAGCAAGCTGGCGCTGGTCTACATCGACCTGGACAATTTCAAGACCCTGAACGACACCTTCGGCCATGCCGCCGGAGACGGCCTGCTGCGCCAGGTGGCGCAGCGCCTGCAGTCGGTGGTGCGCGCGGGCGACGACATCTGCCGCATGGGGGGTGACGAGTTTTCCGTGATCCTGCGGCTGGACATGGACGAGGCGGCGCTCGGCAACTATGGAGACCGCATCGTCGCCGTGTTCGAGAAGGGCTTTGTCGAGTCGGACCAGGAGGTGATGGTGACCTGCAGCGCGGGCATCGCCACCTACCCGGAGGACGCGCCGGACCGCGACAGCCTCATCAGCAGCGCCGATACGGCGATGTACCGGGCCAAGGACCTCGGCAAGAACCGCTGCGAGCGCTTCGACGCCTCCATGAACCTCGCTGCCGCACGGCGCCAGGCCATCGAGAAAGCCCTGCGCCAGGTACTGGAGGACGGGCAAGGCCTGGGCTTGCATTACCAGCCCGTGTTCTCGGCCACCGACCGCAAGATGATCGGCGCCGAGGCGCTGCTGCGCTGGACACACGCCCGGTTGGGCCCCATCCCGCCCCTGGAAGCGGTGATGGTGGCGGAGGAATGCGGCCTGATCGTGCACCTGGGCTACTGGGTGGTGCGCACCGCATGCCGGGATGCGGCCCGCTGGCAGGCCCAGGCGTCTTCCCCCTTGCGCGTGGCAGTCAACGTCTCGGCGCGGCAGCTGGGCGACCCGCAGTTCCTCGAGCGCGTGATGGACATCCTGCGCGAAGAGGGCCTGCCGGCCCACCTGCTGGAGATCGAGCTCACCGAGACCGTGCTCATGGAGAACATGGATGCCTGCGCCAGCACCCTGCACCGCCTGAGCCAGCTGGGCGTGCACCTGGCCATCGACGACTTCGGCACCGGCTACTCCTCGCTGGCCTACCTGCGGCGCCTGCCCATGAAGCGCCTGAAGATCGACCGCAGCTTCATCCGCGACCTGCCCGAGCAGGAGCACAGCCGGATGATCGTCAAGGCCATCATCGCCCTCTCGCACGGCCTGGGCCTGGCCGTCACGGCCGAAGGCGTGGAGACCCCGGCGCAGATCGACTACCTGGTGGACGCCGGCTGCGATGTGCTGCAGGGCTTTGCGTTTGCCCGGCCCATGCCGGTGGAGCAGTTCGAGGCGATGCAGGCAGTGCAATGCACCCAGGCCTGATGTGGCAGCGAGTCCGGGCCAGTGGCCGTGCGCCGCGGTCTCCTGGAAAGCGGGGGGTAAACTGCGGGCACCATGCCCACTTCGCCCACCAGAAACGGCCAGAAGGCACCGCTGTACCGCCGCGTGAACACCACGGCGCATGGCGTACACCACCTGTCTGGCGGGGACTACCGGGACTGGCGCAATGCCAGGGCGCCTGCTGGCGGCGACGGATTGCCGCCACCACCGCCGCGCGTTTCCATGCACGCAGGCAAGCGACGCGGGCTGGACTACACGCCGCTGTTCCGTTTCCTGCTGTCCAGGGTGGGCGCACCATGGAACGAGGTCCACAGCGAAGCCGTTGCACGCCTGGACCAGCAGGCTCCGATCTTCTGGATGGTCGCCCTGCGCAAGGAGGACTGGCAGGAATACGTGCGGCTGGGCGAGTCCAGCTACTTCAGCGGCCTGTGCGTGGATGCACTTGGCCTGCTGCAGCGGGTCAACCCCGGCCTGGGTCCCGACAGCCTGGCACCGCAGTGCAGCTGCTGCACCCACACCTTCAACGGCGTTCCCTTCACCCGGCGCTTCGAAGCGCCCTGACGGCGGGACTCAGCCGATCGCCGGGTAGCTCCCCGTGCCCTCGGGCCAGGCCGTCAGCACCTCGAAGCCATCGGCCGTCACGGCCACCATGTGCTCCCACTGGGCCGACAGGGAATGGTCGCGCGTGACCACGGTCCAGCCGTCGGGCAGTTCGCGGGTTTCGCGCTTGCCGACGTTGATCATGGGCTCGATGGTGAAGACCATGCCCTCTTCGAGCGTGATGCCCTGGCCACGCTGGCCGTAGTGCAGCACCTGCAGGTCCTCGTGGTAGATCTGCCCGATGCCGTGGCCGCAGTAGTCGCGCACCACGCTGAAGCGCTCGCGCTCGGCCACGCTCTGGATGGCATGGCCCACGTCGCCCAGCGTGGCGCCGGGGCGCACCTGGCGGATGCCGGCGCACATGGCCTCGTAGGTGGTCTCCACCAAGCGCCGTGCCAGGCGGTTGGGCTCGCCCACGTAGTACATGCGGCTGGTGTCGCCGAACCAGCCATCCTTGATGACGGCCACGTCGATGTTGATGATGTCGCCCTTCTTGAGCACCTTGTCGGCTGCGGGCACGCCGTGGCAGACGACATGGTTGACGGAGGTGCACAGCGTCTTGGTGAAGCCCTGGTAGCCGATGTTGGCCGGGGTGGCCTGCAGCTCGTGCACGATGAATTCGCGGCAGCGGTCGTCCAGTTCTTCGGTGGACACACCGGGCTGCACGTAGGGGCCGATCATCTGCAGCACCCGGGCCGCCAGCTGGGCGGCAATGCGCGACTGGGCGATCTCGGCGGGCGTCTTGATGATCACCTGGGGGTGTCGGGCGCCCATCACTGCACCCGCCGTACCTGGAGGCTGGATTGGCTGCCGCCACCGGCAGGCGACGGAAGCGCCTGCGCCAGCGCGGCCAGGTCGAACCCGCCCGCCTGCTCGGCGCGGATCAGCAATTGGCAGATCTGGCTGTGGCTGAGCTCGGGGTGCAGCTCGGCGAGCATGCCCACGCGCATCCAGTGCTCGGCCTGTGCATTGATGGAACGAGACAGCGCATTGCTGGCAATGCGCAGGTTCTCGTGCATTTGATCGGAAATTTTGACGATGCCCATGGGTTGAATTATACGAAACATATACGTTTCGTGTAAACCCATGCGCTCCAGGGCCGGCCGCCGCCGGCCCTGGGGGTCAGAACGCGACCTTGACCCCCAGCGTCAGGTTGCGGCCCATCAGCGGTGCCGCGTTCTTGATGAAGGAGGTGTGGGCGTAGGCCAGGCGGTCCGTCAGGTTGTTGGCCTTGAGGTAGACCTGCCAGGGCGTCTCGCCGTTGTACTTGCCGCTGTAGCTCACGCCCAGGTTGAGCATGCCGTAGCCGGGCGTGGCCGACTCGAACTCGGCCACCCGGTTCTGGCGTGCCACCTGTACCCATTCGACCTGGCCGTCCCAGGCGTTCCAGTTGGCGTCCATGCGCACACCGGCGCGCGTGGCGGGGATGCGCGGCAGCAGACCGCCGCCGGCCAGGCGGGCGCGCACGGTGTCGCCGAACAGCGTGACGCCCAGGTTGCGCGTGATGCGCTGGCGCACCTGGCCTTCGATCCCCGTGAAGGTGGCGTCGGCCTGGGCGTACTGCAGCAGTTGCAGGCCGTCCACCGCGTCGAGCGTGCGGCCGTAGATGTAGTTGTTCACGCGGTTGCGGAACACGCTGGCGCTGAAGGTGGTGTCGCCGCTGGTCTTGCGCAGGCTCAGGTCGATGTTCTGCGAGGTTTCGGAACGCAGGTCGGCATTGCCGCGCTCGTACGTGCTGGTGGCCATGTGCAGGCCGTTGGCGTACAGCTCCTCGGCCGAGGGCGCGCGGCTGGCGCGCGTAAGCGAGGCGCCCAGCGAGTAGCCGGGCGTGAACTGCCACACCGCACCCAGCGATGCCGAGGTGCCGTTGTGGCTGCGCTCGATGCCCGAATCCTGCGCCTCGGCCGTCTGGCGGTCATGGCGCAGCGCGCCTTCGAAGCGCCAGTCGCCCAGGCGGTATTCCTCCAGCAGGAACAGGCCGGTCTTGCGCGTCACCGTGGGCTGCACATAGGCCTCCTCGCCCTCGGCGCTGAACTTGCGCTGCGAAGTCTGCAGTCCGAACACGCCCTTGAAGCCGGCGATCGGTTCGTGCTGCAGCTCGAGGCGGGTGTCGTAGGCCTTGTTCTTGAAGGTGGTGCTGATGGCGCCGTCCTCCACCTCGTCGTGCTTGTAATCGGTCACGCCGGCACGCAGGCGCAGGGCCGAGAAGCCGGCGAACGGGTTGCGCAGCTCGCCGCGCACATCGAAGCGCTCGCTGCGCAGGTCCACCACCGGCAAGTCGCCGGCTTCGGCGCCGTGGTCATGGTCATGCCCGTCCTCTTCGCCGTGTTCTGCGCAGTGCAGGTGGTTGCCATGGGTATGGCAGCCCTCGAAGCTGTGGTTGTGGCCCGGCAGGCCGTAGCGCGCTGTCTGGCGCGTGTACGCGGCGCCCAGGTATCCGCGGTCCCCCACCCAGGACAGGCCCACGCTGCCCGTGTCGGTGCGGTTGAAGCTGCCCAGCACCTTGCGCGCCGGCTCGCCATTGGGTGCCCAGCCCTTGCCCACGCGGTAGTCGCTCGCATCGCGCGACACGCCTTCCACATGCACGGCCAGGTTGCCGGCGCCGCCCGTCAGCGAGAAGGCCCCTGCCCCTTCGCGCGCGCCGGTGTTGGCACGCAGCTCGGCGCTGCCTTCGTAACCCTTTTGTGGAATGGCGGTGGGAATCTTGCCATCGAGCACGTTGACCACGCCGCCCACGGCGCCGTTGCCATGCACCAGGGCGGACGGACCGCGCAGCACCTCGATCTGCGTGGCCAGCAGCGGCTCGGACACCACGGCATGGTCGGGGCTGATGGTGGAGGCATCGTGCAGCTCGGCGCCGTCGGACAGCACCTTGACGCGCGGGCCATCCATGCCGCGGATGATGGGGCGGCTCGCGCCCGCACCGAAGTGGCTGCTGGTGATGCCGGGTTCGCTATTGAGCGTCTCGCCCAGCGTTGCCTCGCGGCGGCGCACGAGCTCGTCGCCCTCGAGCACGCTCACGGGCGTGGTCATTTCGCTGGCGCCCAGTTGCAGGCCGCTGGCCGACACAGTGACCGAGGGCAGGCTGGGGGCATTGGTCGCGGCATCGGGTGCGGCAGGGGCGACCGTCTGGGCCAGGCTGCTGCCCGCCGAGAGCGCCAGCATGGCGGCCAGAGCGATGGGATGGAGCGCGGGACAGCGGGAGGTGAAGTGGAGCTGAGGTGTCGTCATGGTGTTCAGTGCAAAAGCGTGCGCGCAGCAAGGCAGCAGCCAGTCACGGGCGCACGCCTTCATGCCGCGGGGCATGAATCAAAGGAAAGAAAGAAAACGGGTATGCAGCCAGCCGCCTGGCGCGCAGGCGTCTACCGCAATGGATTCAGGGAAACAAGGACAGCGTGCGCGACGGGGCCAGGCCCCTGCCCTGCGGACCAGGCAGTCCACGCAGGGGAACGCTGCCGTCAGGCGCGCAGCACGGGCGGCGGACCACGCGCCTGGAACAGCGCGGCATGGCGCGCCTGCACGCCGTCGGCATGCGTGGCCACCGGCGCAGCGGCCGGCGAATGGGGCAGCAGCACCAGGGC
This sequence comes from Acidovorax sp. GW821-FHT09B03, assembly GCF_059418305.1. Classification (NCBI taxonomy): domain Bacteria; kingdom Pseudomonadati; phylum Pseudomonadota; class Betaproteobacteria; order Burkholderiales; family Comamonadaceae; genus Acidovorax; species Acidovorax sp. GW821-FHT09B03. The sequence continues at coordinate 57,404 of NZ_JBWKPP010000013.1, read as the reverse complement.
GGCGCTGTGCAGGGCATCGCCCAGCGCAAGCTGGTCGAGCAAAAGGCAGTCCACCAGGCTGTGGCTGGACAGGAAACCGCCGGCATCACCCGCCATGCCATGGGCGGCAGCGTGCTCTGCCGCCGCCAGCGCAACCAGCGCACCATGGCCCGCATGGATCTGCGCCAGCGGCTGGGCATGGGCGATCTGGTGCAGGCGACCCGCCGTGGGCACCCAGGCCAGCGCCAGCACCAGCCAGACCAGGGCCAGCCGGGCCGCCCATGCACGCGCACCCGTCCCTGGGGCCGGAGGCCCCAGGCGGATGGAGACGGCCTGCAGGGCCATCAACGGAGTGCGCGAGCGGTTCACGGCAAGGATGGTGGGCTTACTTCACCGGCACGGCCTCGACCACGCGGTAGTACAGGCCGTAGGGGTCGTTCTGCAGCACGGTGAACCGGCCCTCGACCACCACGGGTTCGAGCGAATAGCGCACGGGCGTCTTGGCCTTGACCTCGACCATGCTCTCGGGCCCGCCCGGAATGCAGAACGAGCAAGTCAGCGGTACGGAGGTGAGCAGAAAATGCGTCTGCGTGGCCTTGGCATCGAGCGGCATCATGAAGCCCTGGATGCGCTGCACCGTCTTGTCCATGCCCTGCTGTTGGGCGTTGAACACGGGCAGGATGCCGTCCTTGGTGGTCTTCTTGGTCAGGTCGCTGAGCACCGACCATGGCACCACGTCATTGCGCTGCGGCAGCGGCGCAATCGGGCTGTTGGGGCTGTGGTAGCCCGCGCCCGAGCCCGTCGGTGCCGTTCCCGGCATGGGCGAGCTGAGCACCGGCGCGTTGAAGGGCGCGCCGGCCGTCGCCGCAGGCTTGCTCTCGGCATGGGCGCTGCCCACCCCCGCCAGGGCGCAGGCCAGCACCAGCATGGCAGAGCGGGCTGACAAGGAACGGGGCGAGGAGTGGTGGCGTTGCATGGAAAGTCCTTGGTGGCAGGGCTGACGTATTTTCTTACAGATGAGCAGGCGTCGCGTGCAATGGATCAGTGCACATGGCGCATGCCGCAGAATTTACCAATGCCCAGACCCTTGCAGGCCACCTGGAGTTCCTTCTGGCACTGGTCATGGCCCTTGCCCGATTCCAGGCACTTGGCGGCGGCCTCGTGCGCGGCGGCCATGGCGCGGTGGCGCTGGATGTCGGCCTTGGTCTCCTGGTCGGAATGCGCGCCCTGGGCCTGGGCGATGGAACCTGCCAGCAGCAAGGGAGCAATGGCCAGGGCGGTGAGCAGCTTTTTCATGGTGAACCTTTCAAGGACAGTTGGTAATCGAATCAGGGCTGGCTCAAGAGGTCTGCGACTTCCGTGCGATAGGCCTGCATGGCAGGCAACAGTGCGGCGAACACGGCCACGGCCCCGGCGATCAGCGGTACGCCGGCCTCGGCCGGCAGCCACACCAGGCCGCTCACGGGCAGCAGCCCTTGCGCCTGCAGCACCCAGCCCAGCACCTGGGCCAGGCCATGGCCCAGCAGCAGGCCCAGGGCCGAAGCCAGGGCGGCCAGCCACAGGGCCTCGCACAGCACCAGGCCGGCCACCCGTCCCGGCGGCGCGCCCAGCATGCGCAGCATGGCCAGGTCGGTGCGGCGCTCGCGCACGGCATTCCACAGCGCGATGAACACGCTGAGCGCGGCCACGGCCAGCAACACGCCGCCAAAGGCGCGCAGCACGTCGGCGCCCACGCCCAGCAGGCGCAGCAGGCGCGTGACCTCGATGGCCGGGGCTGCCGCCTGCATGGAGGTGTCGGCATTGATCTGGCGCGGCAGCGTGACGGCGGCCATGGGCGTGCGGTAGCGCAGCAGGGCCACGGTCACCTCGCGCTCTTCCTTGAGCACCGCCAGGTCTTCGGGCTCCGTGGCGGTGGCCGTCTCGTGCACCATCCAGACGGACTCGGTCGAGGTCAGGATGAGCCGGTCGAGCACGCAGCCGCAGCCGGCCAGCACGCCGGCCACGCGGTAGGGGTGCTCGCCATGCGCATGCCCTCCCCCGCCCAGGCCGTGGCTGCCGATGAAGGTGGCACCGACCAGCGGCGCCCCCGCATGCGCGCCCCCCACGATGCCGCGCGCCACCGTGGCGCCCAGCACGGCGTCCATGGGCTGCTGCCAGGGCTGACCCTGATCCAGGGTGGCGCCGTAGAGCGCCAGGTAGTCGGGCGTGGTGCCCACGATGCGAAAGCCCTGGTAGCTGTCGCCCAGGCTCAGCGGGATCACCTGCGCCACCAGCGGGTTCTTCTGCAGGGCCTGCACTTCCTGCAACGGGATGTTGCCCGTGGGCACGTCGATGTGGAACACGCCGGCCAGGATCAGCTGCAGCGGGCTGCCCTTGGCGCCCACCACGAGGTCGATGCCATCGAGGTCGCGCTCGAAGGCCCGGTCGAGTTGCGTGGCCACCAGCAGCACCAGGGTGATGGCGGCCAGGCCGAGCGTGAGCACCAGCAGGTTGAGCACGGCGGCCAGCGGGCGCGCCCACAGGTAGCGCCAGGAAAGGGAAAGAAGCTTGGCCATCGGATCGGTGGACGTCAGTCGGCGCGCAGGGCGTTCAGGTCGAGTTGCTGCAGGCCCGGTACAGAGGCCAGGGCCTGCACGACGCGCTGGTCGTGCGTGGCGACGACCAGGCTGGCATCGCAGGCGGCAGTGCTGGCCTGCAGCAGCGCCAGGGCATCGGCCGCGGCCTCGTCGTCGAGGCTGGCCGTGGGTTCGTCGGCCAGCAGGATCTGGGGCGTGAGCAGCACCGCGCGCGCCAGCGCCACGCGCTGCGCCTGCCCGCCCGAGAGCTGGTGCGGCCGGCGCGCCGCCAGCTCGGCCACGCCCACCTGGGCCAGGGCCCGGGTGATGGCCGCATCGTCACGCGGCAGCCCGGCCGCAAAGTACACCAGGGCCAGGTTGTCGGCCACCGTGAGCGCGCTGCTCAGATGCAGCTTTTGCGGCAGAAAGCCGACACTGCGCGCGCGCCAGGCGTCGATCTCGGCGCCGCGCTGCGTGCCCAGCTGGGTGCTGGCCACGAACAAGTCACCCCCCGCAGGGGAGCGCAGCCCGGCCATGAGGGCCAGCCAGGTCGACTTGCCAGTGCCTGAGCGACCGCGCAGCAGCAAGGTGCCGCCCTGGCGCAGGTCCACGTCGGGAAAGCGCAATGGCTCGCTGCCTTCTGTGTAGCGGTAGGAGAGGCCGCGGGTACGGATCATGCGGCGGCGCCCCCGGCCGGGTGCGCGCAGCCGGCGCAGCGGCCGCGCACGGCGACGTCCACGGCCAGGCTCTCGTGCCCGGCGGTGGCCAGGGCGGCCAGCACCTGCTTGAGGGCCGACTGGACGCGTGCCGAGCCCTGCGCCAGGCGAAACTGGCGGTGGCAGTCGCCACACTCGAAGCGCGGCACGGTGGAGTCCTGGTCCTGCGAGGCCAGCGCGAACCGGGTCACGCGGGCCGCATCGACCTGCTTGTGCAGCAGGCCGGCGGCGGCAAAGCGGTCGAGCATGCGGTAGACGGTGACCTTGTTGACCGGCGCACCCGCCGCGGCCAGGGCTGCCTCCGCCTCGGACTCGGACAGCGCAGCATCGGGGCGCGCTTCATAAAGCGCAGCCAGCGCCCGCGTGGCCTTGGTGGCGCGCATGCCGGGCGGCAGGGCCCAGGAAGTGCCTGCGGCGGGGGAAGAAGGGGTGGAACGTGCAGTGGACATGGGCGACATCGCACCAGCAGGATGCCGGTAACGCAAGCGGATTGCATTATGCCCCGCGCAGGCCGGGCCCCGGAACAGAGACCCGCCACGGCAGGCGCCTTTGCCTCTGGCACGAAGAAAACCCGCCTTCACCAAGGCGAGGGCAATGGGGAGCCTGCGGGCCGCAGCCCTGGATCAGTCTTCCTTGAGGTACTTGCGGAAGGTCTTGCGGAACTTCTCCACCTTGGGTCCCACCACAAAGGCACAGTAGCCCTGGCCCGGGTGCTTGGCGAAGTAGTCCTGGTGGTAGTCCTCGGCCGTGCTGTAGTTGGCCAGGGGCTTGACCTCGGTGGTGATGGGCGCGCCGAACAGCTTGTCCTGCTCCAGCTGGCGCACCATGGCGTTGGCCAGCTCGCCATGGGCCGGGTTGTCGTAGTAGATGCCGCTGCGGTACTGGGTACCCACGTCGTTGCCTTGGCGGTTGAGCGTGGTCGGGTCATGCGTGTGGAAGAAAATCTCCAGGATCTCTTCGAGGCCGATTTCCTCGGCATCGAAGGTCAGGCGCACCACCTCGGCGTGGCCGGTATCGCCCCCGCAGATCTGTTCGTAGGTAGGCCGGATGGTCTGGCCGTTGGTGTAGCCGCTTTCCACGTCGGTGATGCCGCGCACCCGGTCGAACACCGCCTCGGTGCACCAGAAGCAGCCGCCGCCCAGGGTGATGGTTTGCAGGTTCTCTGCCATGTCGGTCTCCATGCAATGACGTATTTCCATGGCATGGTACGCGGCCTGGGGTGCCGCAGTGCGGGCGGGGCCATTGCGACGGGTGGGGCTTGGCCGCCGCCCTCGCCTATTCGGGATGGCCAGGGCGCCTTGGCTTCACCGGGATTGGGCGTCTTTCGAGACAGCCTGATTCAACGCCCCCACAGGTGGAGGGGCGGTGAACCATCCATTTCTCGCATCTCTTTCCACCACCGTGAAAAAGACGTAGTCCGGTTTCCAGCTTTCGACCAGTTGAACCAAGCGCCCGCCGGGTTTGATGGCCTCGTGCCAATGCAACTGCAGTACGTCACTGAAGGTGCCCTCCATCATCAGCGCCATCGAGTCCCCAAATGAATCCCTGAGCCACAGCACTTTCTTGTTGTTCAAGGCATTGCTGGTGTGGACAAGGACAGGCTTGATCGGCGGTATCGTGGTCAGGTGCCCGCCCGTGTGCAGGACTTTCTGGGTGTCGAAGTCGATCCGGGTGGATTGCAAAGAAAACTCGGACGCGCCAATGGTCAATCGGGTATCGGAAAGCTGTGTCGGCAGCCGAAGAAAATTGGCCAGATCCCCGCCCTTGGTTTCCTGGCGGGATGTCAATGTATACGCTTCACTGGGTGGCCATCGCAGCTCTGGCACCGCGGCACCCACCTGCTGCGCAAAGGCGCGAAATCCCATCGCGGAGCCAAGATTGTTCCAATGGGTATCCAGCTTGTAGTAAAGATCAGCCGTCTGATGTGCCTTGGCTTCCAGCAAAGGCGCACGAAGGTCCACGTAGAGAACGTTGCCCGTTTCAGAAAACAGGGCATCCGTGGCATTGGGCAATACGGGCTGAGCCCAGCGAGGCAAATGCTCGGGGTAGATGCTTCCCTTGTTGGGGCCGATCATGACCCTGAAGAGTTGAACCCCTTTGCTTGCGAAATAGGCGTCCCAGGCAGCGGCGGCCACACCAATCTGTTTCGTCAGTTGCACATCTTCCGCCGAAGGCGGGTGGCGGGCAGCCGACAGCGTGGCCTGGAATGAATCGCCCAGGAAAAGCCAGCCGTCACGGCCGATGACGACGCTCTTGGCGTTGATGCTGATTCCCAATGGATACAGCCATTTCGCCGCAAAGCTCGATGCGAAATCCATGTTGTAGAAAAATGACTTCTCCCACTTGATCGCTTCAAGGTTGCGTACGCGACAAATATTGACCGCAGGCACTATCAGCAGACTTGCCAACAGGGCGATCAAGAAAATGCTTGCCCGATGTTTCATCGTGATTTTTTTATTAGAAATTGAAGTACAGGAACACCGAGCTTGTGGTTGCCAGCATGGCGTAAATCGCGATGGAAAAAAGAAGTCCACCGCAAGCAAGCTTGGCATTGCCCAAGGGTCCGCTGGCTATCTCCATTGAATTTTTCTGGCGAATGATGGCGAAGGCGAAAACAATGGCGATGTATACAGGCAATTGCCCAACCAGCCCTGCAGGAAGGTATTGCAGCAAGACATCGGAAAACCAGCCAGCCCACGCAAAATCGGATGTAGATGCCGAGGCAATGGACTCTCCCAGGATCGAGCGAAAATCAACCATCCCCTGCAACACGCGCTCCGCATCTTCCATTGTTTTTGCACGGAAGAAAACCCACGTGATATTCACGAACACAAAAGTCAACAGCCATGCCAAGGCTGTTGGCATTGGGCGCCCCCACTTCTTCCACAATCGGTGAACTCCGAGTGCCCCTCCATGCAGGGCGCCCCATATGACAAACATCCATGTCGCACCGTGCCAAAGGCCACCCAGCACGAATGTGATGAAAATATTGATGTACGTCTGGTATTCCGCCCCTCGGTTACCACCCATCGGAATGTAAAGATAGTCCCGCAAAAAACTGCTGAGAGTGATGTGCCAGCGTCGCCAGAAATCCTGGATGCTCAGTGATTTATAGGGCGAGTTGAAATTGATGGGCAATGAAATATTGAACAGCAACGAGGCGCCTATGGCCATGTCGCAGTATCCGCTGAAGTCGAAATACAGCTGAAAGGTGTATGCCAGGCTGGTGGCCCATGCTGCGAAAAACCCGAGATCCTGGCCTCCGTCGAACCCGGCGTCCGCCCAGCCCGCAAAGTTGTCTGCAATGACCACTTTCTTGAACAGGCCGATGGCAAAAATGAACAGCCCCTTGAGAATGTTCGACTTTCTCAGCATCAAAGTCCAGCGCGAGGCGAACTGGGGCATGATTTGCTGGTGATGAACGATCGGTCCCGCAATCAGGTGCGGGAAAAACGTCACGAACAGCGAGTAGTTCAGTATTCCATATTTTGCGGTCTCCCCACGGTAGCTATCCACCAGATACACGATTTGCGTGAATGTGAAAAAGCTGATCCCCAGTGGCAGCACGATGTGGGGAAGGGCATGCGCCGTACCGAAAATGGTGTTGACGTTGTCAATCAGGAAATCGGTGTACTTGTAGTACCCCAGCACCACCAGATTGGCGGCAATACCGGCGGCAAGAATGGTTTTTCTGCTGAATCCCCGGTTCGGTTTTCGCGTATCGCCGGGGGACGCAGAATACGACCTCGCCAGCCGTGAGCCAACCAGGAAGTTCAAGAAAATGGAGGCCAGAATCAGAGGCAGGTACTTGATGTTCCAGTACGAGTAGAAAAACAGGCTGGCTATGACGAGCCAGGCCTTTCCAGCAGTGATCCAATGCCGGTGATTCATCAAGAAATAGACGAGCACCACGATCGGCAGGTAGACCAGAATGAACTGCCACGAACTGAAAACCATATTTACAGGCCATCTCCGGCAAGGCCGGGGGCTTAGAGATGTGAGCCGCTCGACGCGGTGAGACGGGGGTGACCTGGCCCGATGAACTGCCAAACCCGCCAATTATGCAGGGCGAATTCAGCAGCGAAGTGCAAGGTGGGCGGCGATGGTCGCCCCCCACCCCTTTGGGGGGTCGTCAGGCCGTGTCTACCGATCGATCTCAGCGGCTATTCGTACCTGCGCCCCAGCTCCATCAGCTCAGGTGTCCCGATCAACGCGTTCAGGCCGTCGAAGTCCAGCATCCGCTCCTTGAACGGCGCAGTGGTCTGGTGCGCATGCAGGCTGGCGTAGTAGCCCTGCAGGGTGTGGGCCACGGCCCGGGCGGTACCGCCCGGAAAGATGGCGATGCGAAAACCGCGCTGGCCCAGCTCCTGCGCGCTCTGCACGGGGGTCTTGCCGCCCTCGACCATGTTGGCCAGCAAGGGGATGCGGTGGGCGAAGCGTTGGCAGGCGGCATCCATCTGCTCTGGCGTGCGCAGGGCCTCGATGAACAGTGCATCCACGCCGCATTCCAGATAACGCTCGGCGCGGTCGAACGCAGCCTCGATGCCCTCGACCGCGAGCGCATCCGTGCGCGCCAGGATGAGGGTGCCGGCGTCGTGCCGGGCATCGAGCGCCGCGCGCAGCTTGCCGCACATCTCGGCGGCAGGCACCACAGTCTTGCCGTCCAGGTGGCCGCAGCGCTTGGGAAAGCCCTGGTCCTCCACCTGCACCATGGCAGCGCCGGCGCGCTCGAAGCCGCGCACCGTGCGCTGCATGTTGAGTGCGTTGCCGAAACCCGTGTCGGCATCGACGATGACGGGCGTGCGCACGCGCTCGGTGATGCGCGCCAGCGTGTCTTCCACCTCGGTGTAGGTGGTCAGGCCCACGTCGGAGCGGCCCAGCCGGGTATAGGCGATGGAGGCCCCCGAGAGGTACAGCGCCTCGAAGCCGGCCTGCTCGGCCACCAGGGCGCTCAGCGCGTCATAGACACCGGGGGCCAGGAGGATCTGCGGCTGCTGCAGCCGTTGGTGCAAGGAAATGCCATTCATGGGGTGTTGCCCGTGGAGGGATGGAGCAGATGGGCGGCGGTGTGGGCCGCCAGGTAGCCGCCGGCCACGGCGCTCAAGAGGCCGTTGCCCGAGAGATAACCCCAGACGGCATCGCCCGAGACACCGCGCGCCGCACCGCCGGCCGCCAGCAGGTTGGGAAATGGCCGGCCCACCGTGTCGAGCACCCGGCATTGCGCATCGATGTCGAGCCCGCCCTGGGTATGGAACAAGGCACCCGTGACCTTGACGGCGCAGAACGGTGCCTGCAAGGGCCGCGCCGCCGCGCGCGGGTACGGGCCCTGCCCTGCCAGCGTGGCCGAAAGTGCCGCTTCCTCGCAGCCGATCACGGCGGCCAGGGCCTGCACGCTGCCGCAATGCTTGACGGCACCCGCCGCCTCGGCGTCCACGAAATCCGGAAAGCCGCGCGCCAGCGCGAGGATGGGCCCGTCGAAGACATTCCAGGCCACGCCGCCCGGCTGGGCCAGCACATGCACCGAAGCTTCGGAATAGCCCTGCGTCTCGTCGTGAAAGCGCCGGCCCAGGGCATTGACCTGGATACCGCCCTCCATCATCAACGCCCAGGAGATCAGCGCGCCCTGGGGGATGGCCCAGGAGCCATGGCCCTGGTAGCCGCCCAGGTCGGCCAGGCGCGCACCCAGCGCACGGCCCCAGGCAATGGCACTGCCGTCGTTGCCGGCATGGCCGGCGAACAGGGCGTCGCGCATCTCGGGCAGCAGCTCGCGCACCATGGCGGCATTGCCACCAAAGCCGTTGCAGGCCAGGATGGCCGCGTCGCAGGACAGGTGCTCCAGCGTGCCGTCCGGCCGCTCGTAGCCGACGCCGATCACCAGGCCGGTCTCGTCGGCCCACAGCTCGCGCACGACGGCATCGGTCACGAGGGGAATGTCCGCCGCCGCGGCGGCATTGGCCAGGCGGCCCATCAGGCCCACCCCGGTCTTCTCGGGCACGGCATGCATGCGGCGCACGCTGTGGCCGGGGTAGAGAAAGCCGTCGAGCACCTGCCACTCCAGGCCATGGCGCTGCTGCAGTGCATCGAGTGCGGGGCCGATGGCGCGGGCGTAAGCCTGCACCAGTTGCGGCGCCGCCCTGCCCTTGGCCTTGGCGCCGATGTCAGCGGCGAAGCGCTCGGGGCTGTCGGCTATGCCCAGGTCCTTCTGCACCTGCGTGGCCGGTGCCGGGATGAAGCCCGAGGACAGGGCCGAGGAGCCCGTGGGCGTAGCGTCGCGCTCCAGCACCGCGCAGTCCACCCCCAGGTCATGCAGCATCAGCGCGGCCGTCAGGCCACAGGCACCGCCGCCCACGATGGCCACGGGCACATGGTTGTCCCGCGTGGCCGCGGGCATGCGGTCGGCCCGGCGGATGGTGGGCAGCGTGGCCGTCATGGCGTGCCGGCCGCCAGTGCCGCGGTGAAGTCGGCGCAGGTCAGCACCTGGGCCACGGTGCCCAGGTCGGCCAGCGCCGTGTCGTGCACTTCCTGGCGGAAGGCCGCACAGCCGTCCGACAGCACCAGGGTGCGGTAGTCGCGCATATGGGCATCGCGCACGGTGCTGGCCACGCCGCCGTTGGTGACGATGCCGCACACCGCCACGGTGTCGATGCCCGCGCGGCGCAGCACCCAGTCGAGCTGGGTGTTGAAGAAGGCCGAGTACGCCACCTTGCACACCGAGACGTCCACCCAGGTGGCGATCTCCGGCACATGGGCCTGGCCCCGGCTGCCGGGCGCGAAGTCGCTGCGCCGCAGGAAAGGCCGCAAGGTCTTGAGGTGGGGCGAAACCATGGGTTCGCCCTGGGCATCGGACCACAGGGTGAACTGGCTGCCCGCCACCAGCCCACTTCCCGCCTTGACCGCCTTGGCCACCTCGGCCACCCGTGGCGGCAGCGCCAGAGCGGCCGGGCTTACCGCGCCGCCGCGTGCATAGGCACCGTCGGGCGCGAGAAAGTCGTTCTGCAGGTCGATCACGACCAGCGCCACGCGCCGGGTGTGCAGGGGGGCTGCGGCGGCGGTCATGCGGTACGCACCAGCAGATTGCCCAGCGTGTCCACCGTGGCGTAAAAGCCCGGCTCCAGCCACACCGTGGTGTCGGGCTGCTCCAGGATGGCCGGGCCGTCGATGCGTGTGCCCACGGGCAGGTCCAGCCGCGCGTGGCGTGCCGCATCCCACCACTGGCCGGCATGGAACACGCGCTGCACACCCAGGGAGGGCTGGAGCGTGGTCGACTGCGGCGCCAGCACCGTGAGGTCGAACTTGGGGCGCACGCCCACACGGGCGTAGCGCAGGTTCATCACCCGCACCGCAATGCCGGCCAGCACCCGGCCGAAGGCGGCGCGGTAGGCCCCCTCGAACGCGGCCTGGATACCTTCGCGGTCGAGCGCATCGGCGGCAACAGGGACCTGCACGGTGTGCGTCTGCCCGGCATAGAGCATGTCCAGCGCAATGATCTGCTGCACCTGCACGAACTGCACGCCGGCCGAATCCAGGCGCTGCTGGCAGGCTTCGGACAGGGCCTGCACGCGCTGGCGCAGATCGGCCACGTCGAGCTCGGCCAGGGGCTTGTTCAGAGTCTGCACCGCATCGTGGCGCATGTCCGCCATCACGCAGCCCAGGGCGGACGTGACGCCCGGGTAGCGCGGCACGATGCCCGTGCCCACGCCCACCTCGCGCATCATGGCGCACACGTGCAGCGCACCGCCGCCGCCGAAGGGCATGTAGGCGAACTGGCGCGGGTCGTGCCCACGCTCGATGGAGACCACGCGCACGGCGCCGGCCATCTTGGCATTGGCCACGGTGAGGATGGCCTCGGCCGCGGCCATGGCATCCAGGCCCAGCGGAAGGGCCACATGGGTCTCGATGGCATCGCGCGACCTGGCCGCATCCATGGCGGCCAGCAGGCCGCCGCCCAGCGGCCGGTCGGCCGCGATGCGGCCCAGCAGCACGTTGGCATCGGTCACCGTGGGCCGGGTGTTGCCGCGCCCGTAGCAGGCGGGGCCGGGCACGCTGCCGGCCGACTCGGGCCCCACCTGCAGCATGCCGCTGGCGTCCACCGAGGCGATGGAGCCACCGCCCGCGCCGATGGTCTCGATCTGGATCATGGGCGAGCGCACCACCATGCCGAACTCAATGGCGGTCTGCGCGGCCAGGGCCGCCTCGCCGCCCGCGACCAGGGACACGTCGAACGAGGTGCCCCCCATGTCGCCCGTGATCGCATCGGGAAAGCCCGCCGCCCGCGCGATGGCCGCGCAGGCAATGACGCCCGCCGCCGGGCCCGACAGCGCCGTGCGCACCGGCACGTCGCAGGCCGTCTGGCGCGACATCACGCCGCCGTTGCTCTGCACGATGAGCAGTTCGCCGCCGAAGCCCTGGCCGCGCAGGTCGCCCTCCAGCCGCTCCAGGTAGCTCCCCACCACCGGCTGCAGGGCCGCATTGAGCGTGGCGGTGGAGCAGCGCTCGAACTCGCGGATCTCGGGCAGCACCTCGCTGGCCGCCGTCACATGGGCGTTGGGCCAGAGGGCGCGCACGGCGGTCACGGCCGCCTGCTCGTTGGCCGGGTTGGCGTAGGTGTTGATGAAGAACACGCACACGGCCTCGCAGCCCGCCTCCAGCAAGGCCTGCGCCTGGGCCTTCACCTGGGCCAGGTCCACCGGAGTGTGCAGCGTGCCGTCGGCCAGCACGCGCTCGTCCACCTCCAGGCGCAGGTGGCGCGGCACGATGGGCTCGAAGCTGCCGCGCAGGCCCCAGGTCTGGGGGCGGTCGCGCCGGCGCATCTCCAGCACGTCGCGAAAGCCGCGCGTGGTGATGATGCCGGTGCGCGCCACCTTGCGCTCCAGCAGCGCATTGGTGCCCACAGTGGTGCCATGCACGATGGTGGCGATGGCCGCGGCCGAATCCGCCACCCGCGCCACGCCGTTCATGAAGCCGCGCGCCTCTTCCCCCCGGGTCGAGGGCACCTTGACGATGCGGGCGCTGCCGTCGGCCTCGTCGAGCACGAACAGATCGGTGAAGGTGCCACCCACGTCCACCCCCACCACAAAGGAAGCCTTGCCGCTCATGCTGCGCCTTTCATTGCTGCTGCGCTGTCGTCCACCACCACATAACCCATCGCCTCATCGCTCTGACGCGCTGCGGCTGACCGTGCCGCAGGCAGGCCGTAGCCCCCGCCACCGGGTGTCTCCAGCCGCACACGCTCGCCCTTTTTCAGCTGGATGCCGATCATCTTGGAGCGCATGGGCGGCGTCTTCCACTCGCCTGCGTTCTGGTAGCTGAAGACGTTCAGGGCGCCCTCCCCGCCCCCGGCGATGCCCTGGGGCGCGGCCTTGCCGCGCTCGCCGAAGATGAAGACTTCGGCATCCTGCTCCAGCAACTCGATCTCGTAGATGGCCCCGAGGCCGCCGCGGTGCTGGCCGTCGCCGCCCGAGCCCGGGCGCAGCGCCCATTGCGTGAAACGCACCGGGTAGGCCGCCTCCAGGATTTCCAGCGGCGGAATCGTCGCCGTGGAGATGGGCGCATTGCCGTGGCTCATGCCGTCGCCATCCGAATGGCCGCCATGGCCGCCGCCGAAGAAGCTGAACATCACCCAGCGCTGGCCCTTGCGTGCCGCATCGGTGCGGTGCCCGGCGATCGAGAGCGCATTGATGGTGCCGTAGGCCTGGGCCATGGCGCGCTCGGGCGCGGCCAGGGCCGTGGCGCTGAAGATCACGTCGATCATGCGCAGGATGGTCTCGGTGTAGCCGCCCACCGGGCGCGGCCGCGCGGCGCTGATCACCAGGCCGTCGGGCAGCACGAAGTCCACCGCGTCGAGCACGCCGGCATTGGCCGGCACGTCGGGAAACAGGTGCTTGAGCGCCACATAGCAGGCCGCGATGGCCGTGGCGCGCGAGATGTTCACCGGCCCGGCGCACTGGGGCGAGGTGCGCGAGAAGTCGAGCGTGAGCCGGTCGCCCTGCACCGCCATGTCCAGGGCGATGGTCAGCGCCTCGTCCTTCACGCCGTCGTTGTCCAGCATGTCGCTGAAGCTGTAGCGCCCATCGGGCAGCGCCGCGATGTGCGAGCGCATGAGCCGGACGGCGCGTAAGCGCAGCTCGCCCATGGCCTGCAGCACCACGCCGTCGCCGTACTGGTCGAGCAGGTCGTGCAGGCGGCGCTCGCCCAGGTCCAGGGCCGAAAGCTGGCCGTTGAGGTCGCCCCACAGGCTGTCGGGCAGGCGGGTATTGGCCTTGAGGATGGCCAGCACGTCTTCGTCGAGCGTGCCGCCGCGCACGATGCGCACCGGCGGTATCTGCACCGCCTCCTGCCAGCACTCGGTGGCGGCGGGGTTGTAGTTGCCGGGCACGTTGCCGCCCACGTCATGCCAGTGCGCGGCCGAGGCCAGGAAGCAGTACAGCCTGCCGCCACGAAAGAACGGCCGCACCAGCTTGAAGTCGTTGGCATGCGTGCCGCCCTCGTAGGGGTCGTTGAACAGCCAGGTATCGCCCTGTGCCATGCCGCCGCGCCCGTCTGCGATGCGCATGGCCGCGCGCACCGCGAAGGCCATGGCCCCCACGAACACCGGCAGGCCCGACTTGCCCTGCACCAGGGTGTCGCCGCTCGTGGCATCGTACAGGCCGTGGCAGGCGTCGTGCGCCTCGGCGATGATGGGGTTGAACGCGCTGCGGTAGAGCGTGGCGTCCATCTCGTCGGCGATCTGCTCGAGCCGCCCGCGCAGCACCGCGAGGGTGACGGGGTCCATGCTGCTGGTGGTGCTTGCTGTCTGTTCAGCCATTCGAGGCCTCCTTGCCGAATCGAGCGCGCAGCTGGTTCATCAAGCCGCCAGCGCGCACCATGTCCATGAGAAATGGGGGAATCGGATCGCACGCCAGGCGCGTGCCATCCGCCGTGACCACGGCCGGTGCCTGCCAGTCCAGGGCCACCGTTTCGCCCTCGGCCACCCTGCCCGCCTGCGTGCAGGTCAGCAGCAGCAGGCCCAGGTTGAAGGCATTGCGAAAGTACAGGCCGCTGAAGGAGGGAGCGATGACCGCCACGATCCCGAGCCGCACCAGCACCGCGGCCGCCTGCTCGCGCGAGGAGCCGATGCCGAAGTTGGGCCCGGCCACGATCACGTCGCCCTGGCGCACGCCACCCACGAAGTCCGGCCGCACCGATTCCAGGCAGTGGCGCGCCAGCACGTCGATGCCGTGCTTCATCGCGTGGCCGGGTGCCAGCAAGTCGGTGTCGATGTCGGCGCCCAGCTTCCAGGCCCTGTGCAGCGGTGCAGCGCTCATGCCAGCACCTCGCGCGGGTCGGCAATCCGGCCCTTGAGGGCCGAGGCGGCCACGGTATAGGGCGAGGCCAGGTACACCTGGGCCGTGGCCGAGCCCATGCGCCCCTTGAAATTGCGCGCCGTGCTGGAGATCACGGTGGTGCCGTCGCCCACGCTGTCGCCATAGCCGGCGCAGGCGCCGCAGCTGGTCGGGAACAGCTCGGCCCCCGCGTCCTCCAGCACCTGCAGCACGCCTTCGGCCCGGGCGGCGGCCTGGTCCTGCTGGCTCGCGGGCGCCACCATCAGGCGCACACCGCTGGCCACGCGCTGGCCGCGCAGAACGCTGGCGGCGGCCCGCAGGTCGTCGAGCTTGGCGCCCGTGCAGGCGCCGATGTAGGCCACGTCGATGCGCGTTCCCGCATGCTGGCCCACGGCACTGGTGTTGGCTGGGCTGTGGGGCGCAGCCACCTGGGGCGCCAGGGTGTCGGCAGCGAATTCGTGGCGGGTAAGTGGCGCGCCAGGGTCGGTTGTCCAGGCATCCAGCCCCTGCAGGTCCGCCTCGGGCACGCCGTGGGCCGCCAGCCAGTCGCGCGTGGTCGCGTCGGGAGCGATCAGGCCGGCCTGGGCACCCAGCTCGGCGCTCATGTTCGACAGCGTCATGCGCTCCTGCATCGACAGGGCCTGCACGGCAGGGCCGGCAAACTCCACGGCCTGGTACTGGCCGCCGTTCATGCCGAAGCGGCCGATCATGTGCAGCATCATGTCCTTGGCGGTCACGCCAGGGGCCAGGTGCCCGGTCCAGTGCATCTGCAGGGTGTGCGGCACGCGCAGCCAGATCTTGCCGGTGACGACCACGCCCAGCATCTCGGTGCTGCCGATGCCGAACATGTAGGCGCCGAAGGCCCCGCCCGTGGGCGAATGCGAATCCCCGCCCACGCAGAACATGCCGGGGCGGATGTGGCCGTGCTGCGGCACCACCACATGGCAGATGCCCTGGCCGTCGTAGACATGGGGCAGCGCCTGCTCCTGCGCCCAGTCGCGCGCGATGCGCACGATGCGGCGCGACTCCTCGTCGCGCTCGGGCAGGTAGTGGTCCATGACCAGCACCACGCGCGACTTGTCCCACAGCTGGGCACCCAGCTCTTCGAGCATGGGCTTGAGCCGGCGCGGGCCGGACGAGTCGTGGAACATGGCCAGGTCCACGCTGCAGTTCACGATCTCACCCGGCGTGACGCCGGTGCGCCCGCTCGCGCGGGCCACCAGCTTCTGCGCCAGGGTGCTGGGCTCGGAGCTCATTCGGGCTTGGCTCCGGCAAAGCGCACGACCTTGGCCCAGCGCGGGATCTCGGCCTGCACGAAGCGCGCGAACTCCTCGGGGCTGTTGCCCACGGGCACGGCGCCCTCGGTCTCCAGGCGCTTTTTCACCTCGGGCGTGGCGATGGCCTGGCGGGCCGCGTCGCTCAGGCGCTTGGCCAACTCGGGGGCCATGTTCCCGGGCCCGAACAGACCGAACCAGGCGCTCGACTCGTATCCCGGCAACACCTCGGAAATCGCGGGCACGTCCGGGAAGGCCGGCAGGCGCCTGGCGCTGGTGACGCCGAGCGCCCGGAGCTTGCCCGCCCGCACCTGCGCCTGGGCATTGCCCACGGCGGCGAACATCAGCTCCACCTGCCCGGCCAGCACGTCCTGCAGCGCCGGGGCGGTGCCGCGGTAGGGAATGTTGACGATGTAGGCGCCCGACTGCATCTTGAAGGCATCGCCCGCCAGGTGCAGCGAGGAGCCCACGGCGCCAATCGCGAAGTTGAGCTTGCCCGGCCGCGCCTTGGCCAGCGCAATCAGCTCGCGCACGTCCCTGGCCGGTACCGAAGGGTTGGCCACCAGGATCGAGGGCGAGGTGGCCACGCAGGTCAGCGGCGTGAAGTCCTTGATGGGATCGAAGGGCAGCGAGGGGTAGAGACTGGCGTTGATGGCGTGGCTCGTGAAGCTCATGAGCAGCGTGTTGCCGTCGGGCGCGGCCTTGGCCACCGCGTCGGCGGCGATGTTGCCGCCGGCGCCCGGGCGGTTTTCCACCACCACGGTGCGCCCGAGCTGGCGACCCATTTCGCTGGCCAGGTTGCGCGCCAGGGTGTCGGTGGAGCCGCCGGCGGGCGCGCCCACCAGGATGCGGATGGGGGCGTTCTGGGCCAGGGCCTGCCCGAGGGGAAGCACCGCGGGCAAGGCCAGCAGCAGGTTTCGGCGTGGAATCGTCATGGGGGTTGTCTCCTTGTCAAAGGCCCAGGTAGGCCCGGCGCAGTTCGTCGCTGCGCAGCAGTTCGTCGGGCGCGCCCGAGAACCGGATGCTCCCGTTCTCCATCACATAGGCGCGGTCGGCGATCTCCAGCGACTGGCCCACGTTCTGCTCGACCAGCAGCACCGCCAGGCCCGTGGAGCGCAGCTGGCGGATCAGGCCGAACATCTCCTCGACCAGCAGGGGCGACAGGCCCAGCGAGGGCTCGTCCAGAATCAACAGGCGCGGCTCGGCCATCAGACCGCGGCCGATGGCCAGCATCTGCTGCTCGCCGCCGCTCATGGTGCCGGCCAGTTGGCCAGTGCGCTCCTTGAGGCGCGGGAAGGTCGCGAACACCTTGTCGATGTTCTCGGCCCGGCGCTCGCGGGCACGCGAGAAGCTGCCCAGTACCAGGTTTTCGAGCACACTGAGGTTGGGGAAGATCTTGCGCCCCTCGGGTACCTGGATCAACCCGGCCTTGACGACCGCCGTGTAGTGCGCGCCGCTCAGGTCGGCGCCGCCAAAGGCCACACGCCCGGCCCAGGCCGGGTAGATGCCGCAGACCACGTTGTTGAGCGTGGACTTGCCCGCACCATTGCTGCCCAGCAGGGCCACGGTTTCGCCGGAGTTCACGTGCAGGTCCACACCGCGCAGCACCTCGACACGGCCGTAACCGCCGCGCAGCCCGGTGATGTCGAGCAAGGGCGCCGTGTTCATGCGGCCTCCTTGGCGGCCGCGGCACGCAGGCGTGCTGCCGTGCCATGGCCCAGGTAGGCCTCGATCACGCGCTCGTCGGACGTCACCACGCCGGGGCTGCCCTCGGCGATCAGCTGGCCCTGGGCCAGCACCCACACATGCTCGGCCAGGTTCATCACGGCCTGCATCACGTGCTCGATCATCAGCACCGTCACGCCACCCTGCGCAATGCCGCGCACCACGGGAATCATCTCGGCAATCTCCTGGGGGTTGAGGCCGGCCAGCACCTCGTCGAGCAGCAAGAGGCGCGGCCGGGTGGCCAGGGCCCGCGCCAGCTCCAGCCGCTTGCGCCCGGCCACCGTGAGGTCCGACGCCGGTTTTTCCAGTTGCGCCGACAGCCCCACGCGCGCAGCCACCTCGGTGGCCAGTGCCAGGGCCGCAGTGCGGCGCGGCTCGTGCAGGTGCGCGCCCACGGCGATGTTCTCGCGCACGGTCTGGGCGGCGAAGGGCTGCACGATCTGAAAGGTGCGCGCCATGCCCAGGCGGGCATTGAGGTGCGGCGCCAGGCCGGTGATGTCGCTGCCGGCGAAACGCACCGTGCCGGAGTCGGGCTTCACGAAGCCGGTCATCAGCGCGAACAGCGTGGTCTTGCCGGCACCGTTGGGGCCGATCAACGCGGTCAGCGAGCCTTCGGGCACCGTGAGGCTGACGTTCTGCACGGCCTTGAGGCCGCCGAAGGCTTTGCCCAGCCCCGTGAGAGTGAGCAGCTCATTGGCCATGGCGACCTCCCGATCGTTTCCACAGGTCCACCACCGACTGGCCCAGCCCCGCGATGCCGCGCGGCAGGAACATCACGATGAGCACCAGCACCACGCCGTAGATCACCATGTTGATCCCCGGCAGCTGGCCGAACAGGTTGCGCGTGAGGTCGGCCAGCACGTGCAGCACCAGCGCGCCGAGCACCGGCCCCCAGACGGTGCCGATACCGCCCACGATGGCCGCCACCAGGGCTTCCACCGAGGTCACCGAGCCATAGGCGATGCCCGGGTCGATGTACTGGAAGACCTGCACGTAGAACGCGCCGGCCGCGCCCATGAAGCCGCCCGACAGCGCGATGGCGCCCATCTTCACCGTGAACGGATTCACGCCGATGGCGCGCGCCGCGTCCTCGTTGTCACGCACGGCCTGCAGCCAGGCACCGAAGCGCGAGTTGCGCAGCCACCAGCTCACCAGCAACGCCAGGGTCACCAGCGCCAGGACCAGGAACACATAGCCCTTGCGCGAACCGAACTGCATGTTGCCAAGCGACTCCCTGAGCGGCAGCATCAGCCCCACGCCCGCGCCGGTGAACGGCACCGACAGCGCCAGGATGCGGAACACCTCGGCAAAGGCCAGCGTGACCAGCGCGAAGTACGAGCCCTTGAGCCCGTAGCGGAACGACAGCCCGCCCACGAACAGCCCCACCAGCGCGCTGCCGGCCACCGCCATGGGCAAGGCCAGCCAGGCATTGATGCCGCCCTGCATCTGCGCGATGGCCTGGATGTAGGCCCCCGTCCCGAAGAACAGCGCATGACCGAATGAGAACTGCCCGCCGAAGCCGCCCAGGATGTTCCAGGCCTGCGCCAGCAGGGCCGCGTACAGGGACATCATGAGGAAGTTCAGCAGCACGCCGGAATCGGACGCCAGGGTGATGGCCGACACGGCCAGCACGAACAACGCAATGGATGCGAGCTGCTTCATTGCCGGGCTCCGAACAGGCCCTGCGGGCGGAACAGCAGCACGGCGATGAAGATGGCAAAAATGCCGATCTGCCCCAGCGATTCGCCCAGGTACAGGCCGCCGAGCGATTCGACCACCCCGATCAGCAGCCCGCCCACCAGCGCCCCGGCAAAGCTGCCCATGCCGCCGAGCACGACGATGGTGAAGGCCACCAGCACGAAGCCGCTGCCCACCTGCGGGTTGACGTAGTAGGCCGGCAGCAAAAAGCAGGCGGCCGCCCCCAGGCAGGCCAGGCCGATGCCGAAGCTCATGGCGTAGACATGGTCCACGTGGATGCCCATGAGCTTGGCGCCGTGCTTCTCGCGCGCCACGGCGCGGATGGCGCGGCCCAGGTCGGTACGCCCCACGATCCACAGCAGCAGGCCCGAGACCACCAGCGCCCCGGCGAAGGACACCAGCTTGGGCAGCGCGATCATGGCCGGGCCGATGGCCACGGTGGTCAGGGTGTAGGCGGTCTCGATGGTGCGCGTGTCGGACTTGAAGAACAGCAGCGCCAGGTTCTCCATGACGATGGAGATGCCCAGCGTGACCAGCAGGATGTTCTCGTCCTTGCCATGGCTGGCGCGGTTGATGACCACGCGCTGCAGCCCATAGCCCAGCACGAACATGCCGGGCACGAGGATGGGCAGCGCCAGGTAGGGGTCGATCCCCCAGTGCTGCTTGAGCAGGTAGACGGCGTACAGCGCCAGCATCAGCGACGCGCCATGCGCGAAGTTGATGATGTGCAGCACGCCATAGATCAGCGTGAGGCCCAGGGCGATCAGCGCATAGACCGCGCCGGTCGTCAGGCCATTGAGGACCGAGGGAAATAGGATGCTGAGCTCGAACATGGGTGCGGGGTCTGCGGCATGTCAGGCAAAGGCGTAGCCTGGCGCCAGGTCTTCTGGCGCCGGAACAACGGATGAAGGCATGGTCTTTGGGCCCTCAGGCCTTCAAGGGGAAGAGCGGGTCCGCTTCGCGGTAGTCGCGCGGGATGATGACCTTGATGTCGTTCTTGAGCACCTGGGTCATGAGCGGCTGGGCACCCTGGTTCTGTCCGGCCACGAACTTCGTGGGGCCGTACGGCATGATGTGGTCGGCGAACGTGCTCTTCTCCAGCGCGTCGATGATGGCGGCGCGGTCCGTGGACTTGGCACGCTCCAGCGCATCGGCCAGCAGCCACATGCTGGTGTAGGTCATGAACAGTTCGTAGCTGAAGAACAGGCCCTTGGCTTCCACACGCTTCTTGAGGTCCTGCGCGCGCTTGTCCTTGGGGTTGAACCAGTGGTTGCAGTCGATGATGCCGTTGGCCGCGTCCGGAAACTCCTTGACGAACTTGTAGCTCGACGCCGCACCGCCCAGCACCGAGTAGATGGCCTTGGGCGTGACCTTCTGCTGCTGCATGGTGCGCACCAGCAGCGCGTACTCGTTGTAGTAGTTGGCGGGGATCACGATGTCGGGGTTGATCGCCTTCATGCGCAGCACGATGTTGTTGAAGTCGCGCGTGGGGTTGGCGTGCTTGACGACCTCCTTGACCTCGTAGCCGTACCCGGGCAGCTCGCGCGCCAGCAGCTGGGCCGTGCCCGAACCGAACAGCGACTCCTCGTGGATGATCATCACCGTCTTGGCAGGCTTGCCGGCCGCCGTGTTGAGCACGTGCAGGTTGGCCACGGCGGTTTCGGCGCATTTCTTGTAGCCAGGGCCGAAGCGGAAGGTGTTCTTCAGGCCGCGCTCCACGATCTGGTCGGCCACGCCCACATCCACGATGTGCGGCAGGTTGTACTTGGCGGCCGCCTGCGTGGTGGCCAGGCAGATGGCCGAGGCAAACGCCCCCACCACGGCGGATACGCCGGCCTCGTTCATCTTCTCGATCTCGGCCGCGCCGGCCTGGGGCTGCGACTGCGCATCGCCCAGCAGGGCCTCGAGCTTCGCACCGCCCAGGGACTTGATGCCACCGGCCTTGTTGATGTCCTCGATGGCCATGAGCGCGCCCTCACGGCACTGCTGGCCCGAGTAGGCCAGCGCCCCCGTCACCGGGTGCAGCACCCCCACCTTGACCGCCTTGGCCTGCGCGCCGCCCACTAGGGGGAAGGCCAGGGCCGATGCGGCGGCGGCCGACTGGGATAGGAAATGGCGGCGGTTGCTCATGGGCGTGCTCCTTGGGGTGGGGTCGGGGGTCGTCGTCGTTGTAATCGTCAATGGAACTGGGCCGACAGCTCTTTGCTGACCCAGACCTTGGCATCGATACTGCCCACGCGGGACAGCTGCATCTCGTATTCGTAGCGATCGGGCCGGTACAGGCCATGCAGCCACTGCACGGGCCGCTCCTGGTCGTCGTAGATCAGGCGCCGCACGGCCAGCAGGGCCGAGCCCACGGCCACGTCGAGGTGGCGCGCCACCACGGCGTCGGCCAGCCGGGCGGAAATGGTCTGGTGGGCACGGCCGACCTTCACGCCCGACTCCTCCAGCAGCACCAGGATGGGCTTGCGTGCCAGCTCGCGGCGGCCGAACTGGCGGCCGATGTCGGCCGGCACATAGGTGGTGATGTGCGAGAGCGGGCCTTCGCGCGTGCTGCGCACCCGCACTGCCTTCTGCACGGCGTCGCCCACAGCGATCTGCAGGGCGCCCGCCACGGCGCGCGAGGCCGTGACGGTCTCCACGTCGAGCACCTTGACCGAGGTGCGCAGACCCATGCTGACCAGGTTTTCGAGCAGGCCGGTGAGCTGGGCGCGGTTGCTGTGCGGGTGGCCCTCCTGGCCACCCTGCCCCGCGTCGGGCTGGGGCACGGGCCGGGTGCCCCTGCCCGGCTGGCGGGAGATCAGGCCTTCGCCCTGCAACAGCTCCAGGGCGCGTCGCACCGTCACGCGGGCCACGGAGAACTGCTGCATCAGCGCCAGCTCGCCCGGCAGGCCTGCGGCAAAGCAGCCTTCCTGCAACTGCTCGCGCAGCACCAAGTAGATCTGGTGGTACTTGGGCAGCGGCAGCTTCGGTGACATGGGGCCATCGTCAAACATCCCTAATGTCCTGTCAATGAGACATTTAAGGGCATTTGGTCCTGTTTTAGGGACATTTGTACCCGAGAGCGCCTGGCTGCAAGGCGCTCCCTTTTTTGGAGCACGATCGCGCACTGGTTCGGGGCCTGGACGGACACGGCGCACCGCCGTGGAGCACCCACCGCGAGCCCGCCAACGGGATTTCAGGGAGCACGCGCCCTGCTCCAAGGGTTTACCCGAAGGGGGCAACAACCCCCCGGTCTTTTGTCTCGCCCAGCCATCGATCAATTGACTGGGGGAGGTGCACTTGTTATATTACTAACCAGTCAGTCATTAACTAGAAAGCCCCTTGAGCACTGTCACCACCACCCCTTCTGCCGGCACCAAACGCGAGCGCCGCAAGGAAGCGCGTCCCGGCGAATTGCTGGAGGCCGCGCTCGACCTGTTCGTCGAAAAAGGCTTTGCCGCGACCCGGGTGGACGATGTGGCGGCGCGCGCGGGCGTATCGAAGGGCACGCTGTTCCTCTACTTCCCGAGCAAGGAAGAGCTGTTCAAGGCCGTGGTGCGCCAGAACATCGCGGGCCGCTTCGAGGAGTGGAGCCATGAGCTCGAAACCTTCGAGGGCACGACCGGCGAACTGCTGCGCCACTGCTACCAGGTCTGGTGGGAGCGCATCGGCGCCACCAAGGCTTCGGGCATCACCAAGCTGATGTTCAGCGAATCCCAGAATTTCCCCGAGATCACCGTCTTCTACCAGCAGGAGGTGATCCGGCCCGGGCAGGACCTGGTGCGCCGCATCCTGCGCCGTGGCATGGACCGCGGCGAATTCCGTGCCGTGAACCTCGACTACGCCGTGCATGTGGTGATGGCCCCGATGATCTTCCTGATGCTGTGGAAGCACTCCATGGGCGCCTGCATGCCCGATGCGCTGGAGCTTGGCCCCGAGAAGTTCATCGACGCCCAGGTGGACAACGTGCTGTACGGCCTGTGCGCCCGCCCGGAAACGGGGCCTTTCGCCCCCGCCCTCTCCTCCCCTCCTCCCTCTTCTTCTGCGGTCTGACCCATGAAACGCTGGATTCCCTGGCTGGCTGCGGCCGCCGTCGTCGTGCTGGTGGGCGGTGGAGCATGGCGCGCCATGGCCGCACGCCAGCAGCAGCAAAAAGCCCTGGCACAGGCCGCCAGCCAGCGCGCCGAGGCGCCCATGCAGCTGGCCGCCAGCGAACTGGTGGGCGTGGTGCGCAGGAGCCTGGTGCTGGGCGTGCCCGTGTCCGGCTCGCTGCGCGCCACCGAATCGGCCATGGTCAAGGCGCGGGTGGCGGGCGAGCTGCAGGGCCTCACGGTGCGCGAAGGAGACAGCGTGCGCGCCGGCCAGGTGCTGGCCCGCATCGACGCCACCGAATCCCAGGCCCGCCTGCGCCAGGCGCAGCAGCAGGCCGACGCCGCCCGGGCGCAGGTGGACATCAACCAGCGCACGGTCACCAACAACCAGGCGCTGGTGAACCAGGGCTTCATCTCGGCCACGGCGCTCGTCACCTCGCAGGCCAGCCTGGAATCGGCCCAGTCGACCTACCGCGCTGCGCTGGCCGCCGCCGACGTGGCCAAAAAGTCGCTGGAAGACACCGTGCTGCGCAGCCCCATCACGGGGCAGGTATCGCAGCGCCTGGCCCAGCCCGGCGAGCGCATGCCCATCGATGGCCGCGTGCTGGAAGTCGTTGACCTCTCGCGCCTGGAGCTCGAAGCCCTACTGAGCCCGGCCGACTCGCTGGCCGTGCGCGTGGGCCAGAGGGCGCAGCTGCAGATCGAAGGCAGCGCCGAGCCCGTGGTGGCCACGGTGGCGCGCATCAACCCCAGCGCCCAGGCCGGTAGCCGCACGGTACCTGTGTACCTGGCCATCGCGCAGAACCGCGGTGCGCCCGCGCTGCGCCAGGGCCTGTTCGTGCAGGGCCTGCTGGACACCGGCCGTGCCGACGTGCTGACCGTGCCGCTCGATGCGGTGCGCACCGACAAGCCCGCGCCCTACATCCAGGCGGTGCGCGATGGCAAGGTGGCCTACCTGCCGGTCAAGACGGGCGCGCGCGCCGTGGTCGATGGCCAGACCCTGGTTGCCGTCGAAGGCGCACCCGAAGGCACGGTGGTGGTCTCCGGCCGCATGGGCCAGCTGCGCGAAGGCACGGCCGTCACCACGGCGGCAACGCCTTCCGCTCCCGTGGCTGCGGCCTCCGCCCCTGCAACGCGCCCCGCGCCCTGACCCGCCATGTGGTTCACCAAGGTCAGTCTCAAGAACCCGGTGTTCGCCACCATGGTGATGCTCGCCATCGTGGTGCTCGGCCTGTTTTCGTACCAGCGCCTGAAGGTCGACCAGTTTCCCAACATCGACTTTCCGGTGGTGGTGGTCACGGTGGACTACCCCGGCGCATCGCCCGAGATCGTCGAGAGCGAGGTCACCAAGAAGATCGAGGAAGGCGTCAACTCGATTGCCGGCATCAACGCCCTGACCTCGCGCAGCTACGAGGGCATGGCCGTCGTCATCATCGAGTTC
The DNA here is from genome assembly GCF_059418305.1 of Acidovorax sp. GW821-FHT09B03. Classification (NCBI taxonomy): domain Bacteria; kingdom Pseudomonadati; phylum Pseudomonadota; class Betaproteobacteria; order Burkholderiales; family Comamonadaceae; genus Acidovorax; species Acidovorax sp. GW821-FHT09B03. The sequence goes on along the minus strand of NZ_JBWKPP010000013.1, from coordinate 32,622 downwards.
CAGCTGCACATCGATGGCCGCAAGGCCGCCGAGGACGTGCGCGAGAAGGTGGCCACCGTGCGCCCCCTGCTGCGCACCGAGGTCAAGGAGCCACGCGTGCTGCGCTTCGACCCTGCCAGCCGTGCCGTGTGGTCGCTGGCCGTGCTGCCTGACGACAAGGCCGCCAAGGACGGCGCCGCCACGCGCAGCGCGGTGGAGCTGACCACCTGGGCCGAGCAGATCCTCAAGAAGCGCCTGGAGAACGTGCGCGGCGTGGGCGCCGTGAACCTGGTGGGCGCCACCAAGCGCGAGATCAACATCTACCTGAACCCGCAGGCACTGGAAGCCTTCGGCGTCACGCCCGACCAGGTGGCGAATGCCGTGCGCAACGAGAACCAGGACCTGCCCGTGGGCGCCATCCGCTCGCTGGCGCAGGAGCGCGTGGTGCAGATCGACGCCCGCATGGAGCGCCCCGAGGACTTCGGCCGCATCATCGTGGCGCGCAAGAACGGCGCCCCCGTGCGCCTGGACCAGGTGGCCCGCGTCAACGACGGCGCCCAGGAAGTGGAAAGCCTGGCGCTGTACAACGGCCAGCGCACGCTGCTGCTGTCGGTGCAGAAGTCGCAGGGCGAGAACACCATCGAGGTGGTGGACGGCCTGAACGCGGCCGTGGTGGAGCTACGCAACCAGTTGCCGCCCGGCGTGCGCCTGGAGACCATTGGCGACAGCGCCCGCCCGATCCGCGTGGCGGTGAACAATGTGCGCCAGACGCTGGTCGAGGGCGCCATCCTCACGGTGCTGATCGTCTTTTTGTTCCTGAACTCCTGGCGCTCCACGGTGATCACGGGGCTGACCCTGCCGATCGCGCTGATCGGCACCTTCCTGTTCATGAACATGTTCGGCTTCACCATCAACATGATCACGCTGATGGCGCTGAGCCTGTGCGTGGGTCTCTTGATCGACGATGCCATCGTGGTGCGCGAGAACATCGTGCGCCACGTGCAGATGGGCAAGTCCGCCTACAACGCGGCCATGGACGGCACGCAGGAGATCGGTCTGGCCGTGCTGGCCACCACCCTCTCCATCGTGGCGGTGTTCATGCCCATCGGCTTCATGGGCGGCATCATCGGCAAGTTCTTCCACGAGTTCGGCATCACCATCGTCGCGGCGGTGATGATCTCGATGTTCGTGAGCTTCACGCTCGATCCGATGCTGTCGAGCATCTGGCACGACCCGAGCATCCACAGCCATGGCCAGAAGACGGAGCCCGTCACCTTCTACGACAAGACCATCGGCCGGGTCACGGGCTGGTTCGACCGCGCCACCGACGCCCTGGCCGAGGGCTACCAGCACATCCTGCGCTGGTCGCTGGTGCACAAGCTGACCACCATGGCGATTGCGCTGGCCATCTTCGTGCTGAGCATCTTCATGGTGCCGCTGCTGGGCACCGAGTTCGTACCCAAGGCGGACTTCTCCGAGACCTCGATCAATTTCTACACGCCCGTGGGCTCCTCGCTCGAGGCCACCGAGGCCAAGGCCGCCCAGGTGGAGGCCATCCTGCACGAGATGCCCGAGGTGCGCTACACGCTGTCCACCATCAACACCGGCAACGCCCAGGGCAAGATCTACGCCAACATCTACGTGCGCCTGGTGGACCGCAAGGACCGCAGCCGCAGCGTGGACGCCATGTCCGACGTGCTGCGCGAGCGCCTGAAGACCGTGCCCGGCATCACCGTCACCCACGTAGGCCTGCTCGACGCCGTGGGCGGCCAGAAGCAGGTGGAGTTCTCGCTGCAGGGCCCGGACCTGCAGGAGCTCGAACGCCTGACGGCCACCGTGACCGGGAAGATCCGCGGCATCCCGGGCCTGGTGGATCTCGACACCAGCGCCAAGCCCAACAAGCCGGTGATCGCCCTCGATATCAAGCGCGATGCGGCGTCTGACCTGGGCCTGTCGGTGGCGCAGATGGCGGCATCGCTGCGCACCCTGGTGGCCGGCACCACGGTGGGCAACTGGCGCGCGCCCGACGACCAGACCTACGACGTGAACGTGCGCCTGGCGCCCGAAGCCCGCACCGCCCCGCAGGACCTGGAGCGTCTGCCCTTTGCCATGAGCAGCGCCGATGGCACCACCCGCATCGTGCGCCTGAACCAGGTGGCCAGCGTGACCGAATCGACCGGCGCCAACCAGATCAACCGCCGCGACCTGACGCGCGAGGTGGCCATCAACGCCAACGTGTCGCAGCGTTCGGCCGGTGAGGTGTCGGCCGACATCAAGAAGGCGCTGGAAGAAGTCAACTTCCCGCCCGGCTACCGCTACCAGTTCGGCGGCTCCACCAAGAACATGGCCGAATCCTTCGGCTACGCCATCTCGGCCCTGGTGCTGGCCATCGTCTTCATCTACATGATCCTGGCCAGCCAGTTCCGCAGTTTTCTGCAGCCGCTGGCACTCATGACCTCGCTGCCGCTCACGCTGATCGGCGTGGTACTGGCGCTGATGATGTTCCGCTCCACCCTGTCGATGTTCTCCATCATCGGCGTGGTGATGCTCATGGGCCTGGTGACCAAGAACGCCATCCTGCTGGTCGACTTTGCCATCCGCGCCCGTGAGGAGCACACCGACGATACCGGCGCCACCGTGCCCGGCCTGCCCCGTGCCGAGGCGCTGCTGCTGGCCGCCCGCGTACGGCTGCGCCCCATCCTCATGACCACGCTGGCCATGATCTTCGGCATGGTGCCGCTGGCCTTCGCGCTGTCCGAGGGTTCCGAGCAGCGCGCCCCCATGGGCCAGGCCGTGATCGGCGGGGTCATCACCTCCTCGCTGCTCACCCTGGTGGTGGTACCGGTGGTGTATTGCTACATGGACGATCTGGCGCGCTGGGCCCTGGCGCGCGTGGGTCGCGGCCGGGCAACCCCAGAGGCCCGTAAAATCGAGGGTTTGTCCTGACACCCGCCCCACGGAGAACCCCATGAACATGCCATTGAACACGTCTGCCAACACCAGCGACCCCGTCGCCCAGGCCCGCTACAACATGATCGAGCAGCAGATCCGCCCCTGGAACGTGCTCGACGCCGACGTGCTGGACCTGCTGGCCGTGGCCCGCCGCGAGGAATTCGTGCCCCCGGCCTACCGCAGCATGGCCTTCATGGACATCGAGGTGCCCCTGCAGGGCAGCGATGCCGAAGACGCCGTGCGCGCCGGCCACAGCATGCTGCAGCCGCGCGTGGAAGCGCGCATCCTGCAGGACCTGGCGATCAAGCCGACCGACCGCGTGCTCGAAATCGGCGCCGGCTCGGGCTACATGGCCGCCTTGCTGGCCGCCCGCGCGCAGCAGGTGGTGACGCTCGAGATCGTGCCCGAGCTGGCCGAGATGGCGCGCGAGAACCTGCTGAGCGCCGGCGTGCAGAACGCAGAAGTGCGCCTGGCCGATGGCTCGCACGGCGCTGGCGACGGCACCTTCGACGTGATCGTGCTCAGCGGCTCGGTGGCCGAAGTGCCTGCCGCCCTGCTCTCGCAACTGCGCGATGGCGGCCGCCTGGGCGCCATCGTGGGCAGCGAGCCCGTGATGCGTTTCACCCTGACCCGCCGCACCGGCGACCGCTTCGACACCACTGCGCCCTGGGACACCATCGCGCCGCGCCTGGTGAACTTCCCCGAACCCTCCGGCTTCACTTTCTGACCTGCCTTTTCTGGAGTTTTTTGCATGATCGAGCACATCCGCCCCGCCCAACTCGCCGCCTGGTTCGCCACCGCCCCCGATGGCAGCCGGCCCGTGGTGCTGGATGTGCGCGAGCCCTGGGAACTGCAGACGGCCAGCGTGCGCGCTGACGGTTTCGAGCTGGTGGCCATCCCCATGGGGCAGCTCACGGGCCGCCTGGCCGAACTCGATGCCGCCCGCGACGCGGGCACGCCGATTGCCTGCCTGTGCCACCACGGCGCCCGCAGCCTGCGCGTGGCAGCGTTCCTGGAGCAGCAGGGTTTCGAGCGGCTGGCCAACATCAGCGGTGGCATCGACGCCTGGTCGCATGAGAACGACCCGGCCGTTCCCCGCTATTGAAGCCCCCGGTCTCCTTCGTCCCACCCGACATGCAGATATTCCTGAAAGGCATCCATGACTTCGTTCCGGCTACTCCCCCTGTCACTGGCGCTGGGCGCTGCCCTGTGTGTCCCCGCACAGGCCCAGAGCCTGACGGAGCTGTTGGAGTCTGCGCGTACCTATGACACGGCCTGGCAGTCGGCCCGGCTGCAGCTGGACGCCTCGGCCCGCAGGGCCGACCAGGCCCGTGCCGGCCTGCTGCCCAGCGCCGGCCTGTCGGCCGGTGTCTCGCGCGCCAACACCGATGTGAGCCGCCCGCCCATCGAGCGCACCGCCACCACCCAGACCCTGGGCGTGAATGCCTCGCAGCCCCTGTACCGCCCGGCCAATCGCATCAACCTGGAACAGGCCCAGCGCGGCGTGGACGTGGCCCAGGCCCAGCTCGACGCGGCCAGCCAGGACCTGCTGGTGCGCGTGAGCCAGGCCTATTTCGACGTGCTGGCCGCGCAGGACACACTGACCTTCGTGCAGGCGCAAAAGGCCGCCGTGTCGGAGCAACTGGCTTCTGCCAAGCGCAATTTCGAGGTCGGCACCTCCACGGTGACCGATTCGCGCGAGGCCCAGGCCCGCTACGATCTGGTCATTGCCCAGGAGATCGCGGCCGAGAACGACCTGCGCGTGAAGAAGCTGGCACTGGACCAGCTGGTGGGCGTCACGGGCACCCAGCCCAAGCCCCTGGCACTGCCGCTGCAGCTGCCGCCGGTGCAGCCCGACAACGTCATCACCTGGGTGGACACCGCGCGCGAACTGCAGCCCGGCGTGCGCCAGGCCGCCATCGCGCTGGACATTGCGCGCCTGGAAACGAAGAAGGCCGAGACCGGCCACCTGCCCACCGTGGACCTGCAGGCCGGCTACAACATCCAGCGCAACCCCACGGGTACCATCACCACCCCGGGCATCAACAGCCGCACCAACAACGCCAGCCTGGGCCTGGCCCTGAACCTGCCGCTGTTCGCCGGCTTCTCGGTGCAGAACCGGGTCAAGGAAACCCTGGCCCTCGAAGAGAAGGCCAGCGCCGACCTGGAGACCACGCGCCGCAATGTCGCCCAGGCCACGCGTGCCGCCTTCTTCGGCGTGCAGTCGGGCCAGGGCCAGGTGCAGGCGCTGCAGGCCGCCGAGGCCTCGAGCCAGAGCGCGCTCGATGCCAACAAGCTCGGCTACCAGGTGGGTGTGCGCATCAACATCGACGTGCTCAACGCCCAGAGCCAGCTGTTCCAGACCAAGCGCGACCTGGCCCAGGCCCGCTACAACGTGCTGCTGGGCACGCTCAAGCTGCGCCAGGCCGCCGGCACGCTCACCATCGAAGACGTGCAGGCCATCAACGCGCTGCTCACGCCCTGACGGGCGGCTCTACCACTTGCGAAAGCGCGGAACCTCTCCCACCCTGGAGAGGGCCTTCTTCGTGGCCTTGACCGAAGACGGGCGCCGCGCTGCAAGCCAGCCCACGCCGAACCAGGCCTTTGGATCCTGGTCTGCCAGGCTGCGGTACAGCGCGCTGGCCACCTGCTCGTCATTGAGCCGGCCCAGCGCCAACAAGGCCGGTTGCAGGCTGGCGAGAAAATCATCGGCATCGCCTTCCATGGCGGGCGCCACGAATTCGGCCAGGAAGCGCAGGCGCTTCAAACGCTTGCGCACGCGGTGCTGCTCGTCGAACGACAGCGACCCGAAGCGGCGCGCATCCTTGTGCGCCCTGGCGCACAGGGCCTGCAGGCGCTGGTGCAGGTAGCGGCGCGCCTTGCCGGCGCCAAGGGCCCCGTCTTCCTGCGCAGCCGTACCGTGGTCCAGGGCCGTGAAACCCATGAGGCTGATCAGCACCGCCTGAAACTCCGCCGTGCCGACGATGTCCAGCGGTGATGCCATGGCTGAGGCGGCCTGCTTGCCCGATGGCGGGGCTCCGGCCTCGCGCAGTTCGGCACCGATGGTGTCCAGGGCCTGTTCCCGGTCGCGCAGCTGGCCCAGGCGTCGGAACACCTCCACCAACGGCGGCTCCCAGGCGGGGTCGAAGCGGCCCGGCGCCAACGCATCCAGTTCACGCAGCGCCGTGCGCAGCCGGCGGATGCCGATGCGCAGCTGGTGCACATGCTCCTGGCTGGCCGAGCCCTCCACGATCTCGCTGGCATTGGCCAGGATCTGCGCCAAGCAGTTGGCCAGCACCGCGCGCTGCAGCGCTTGCCCCTTGAGAAATTGCCGGCGCCTGCCGCCGGCCACCATGGGCCGCGCCTTGGATGGCTGCCGGGCCCATTGGGCCGCCAGGAGCCGCTCGCCACGCTCGGCCTTGGAGACCGTGTTCAGCACCAGGCCATGCTGCGACGCCCATTGGGTGGCGACTTCGACGAGCCCGGCCACCGGTCCCTCCTTGAGTTCCAGCTCCAGCTCGCACACCGGTGCCTGCTTTTCCTGCGGCGTGCCGCCATGGGCCACGATGCGGCCGAAGTCGAACGCGAGCTCGACGACACCGCCGCGAAAGGCCAGGTTGCGCAAGGTGCGGTCGATTTCGGTGCGGTAGGTCTCCAGCAGCGGGCCCTGCGCGCTGTCCAGCGCCTCGCGCAGGCGCTCGCCGGCCTTGGTGCCGGCATGCAGGGCCGGGCGTGCCAGCGCTGGCGGGGTGTCGAGGCCGACGTTGTGCTCCTCGCGGTCCAGCGGGCCATCGCCCATGGCCTTGACGGTCTGCACCCACTGCCCGCCCTCGTTGCGCAGGCGCAGGGCGATGCCGCGCGAGGACAGCGCCTTGTCGGCGGTATCGAAATAGCGTGCTTCCAGCCGGATGGCGGTGGAGGCACCGCGCCGTGCTGCGGCCTTCACGGCCGCCAGGCACTTGGGCGGGATACTGAACTTGAATTCGACTTCCATGGCGTATTGTCCTGCTGAACGGGCCTGTGCCATGGCAACTGCACACACCCCGGCTCCCCAGGATGGCGCCTGGCGGCACGCCTGTCTGTCATCAATTCGCCATATTCGTATCCTAAGCTGGCGGTTCCAGGTATGCCCTGCGCCGTGACATCTCGCGCCCGCGGCCCTGTGAGGACACCGCGAGAAAGCCGGCAATGACAATACTGGAAGGGTCGCCGCTGAGACGAAGGGCCGTCCTGCGCTCGGTCGCAGGCGCCAGCGGCATCCTGGCATCGCCATGGCTGACGGCAAACGCCTGGGCACAGGCAAGCCCGGCACAGGTCATTGCCGAAGCCCACCGCCCTGCCCTGGCCAAGGGCACCATGAGCGGCGACGTGGCACGCGACCGCGCCATGGTCTGGAGCGCCACCGACCGGCCATCGCGCATGCACGTGCAATGGGACACGACGCCCCGTTTTGCCAACCCCCGCTGCGTTGCAGGCCCCATGGCGCTCGACGTGACGGACTACACCGCGCGCGTGGACCTCACGGGGCTGCCACCTGACCAGACCATCTTCTACCGCGTGCAGTTCCAGGACGCCGCGCGCCCCCGGGTATCAAGTGGCTGGACCCAGGGACGCTTTCAGAGCGCCCCTGCCGCACGCCGCCAGGTGCGCGTCATCTGGTCGGCCGACACGGGCGGCCAGGGCTTCGGCATCAACCCCGACATGGGCGGCATGCGCATGTACGACACCATGCGCCAGGCGGAGCCCGACCTGTTCATCCACGCGGGCGACACGATCTACGCCACCACGCCACTGCAGGCCGAAAAGACCGTCGAGGGCGGCCAGGTGTGGCGCAACACGCTGGCACCGGCACGCAGCCGACCGGCGCAGACCCTGGAAGAATTCCGCGGCTGCTACAGCTACAACCTGCTGGACGAACCCCTGCGCCGATTCAACGCCGAGGTCGCCCAGGTCTGGAACTGGAGCGACCACGAGGTGACCAACAACTGGTCTCCCGCCAAGGACCTGGGCCCGTGGAGCGACTACACCGAAAAGCAGGTAGGCATCCTGCAGGCCTGCGGTACCCGGGCCTTCCTGGAGTACGCGCCCATGCGCTGGCATGCGCAGGACGAGGCCGAGCGCATCTACCGACGCATCCCCTACGGGCCCCTGCTCGACGTGTTCGTGACCGACATGCGCAGCTACCGGGGTGGCAACAGCAGCAACCTGCAGGCCCGCGAAAGTACGGACACGGCGTATTTCGGCAACGCCCAGGTGGACTGGCTGCTGCGTGGGCTCAAGGCCTCGCGCGCGCTATGGAAGATCGTCTCGCTGGACATGCCCCTGGGCGTGATGGTGCGCGACGGCCAGCTGCGGGACGGGCAAGGCCAGCCGATCATGGAAAACAGCGCCAACGGCGACGGCCCGCCCCGGGGCCGCGAACTGGAGATCGCCCGCCTGCTGCGCCAGCTGGCGCGCGAGCGCATCCACAACGTGGTCTTCACCGCGGCCGACGTGCACTACGCCGCCGCCCACTACTACGACCCGGCGCGCGCGCAGTTCCGCGATTTCGAACCGTTCTGGGAGTTCGTCGCCGGCCCCATCCACGCCGGCACGTCCGCACCGCTGCCCATGGACAACACCTTCGGTCCGCAGGTCGTCTTCAGCAAAGGCGCGCCGCCCGGCCAGACGCTGTCGCCCCTGGCAGGCCTGCAGTTCTTCGGCCAGCTCGACGTCGACAGCCAGAGCCGGGCGCTCACCGTGCAGCTCAAGGATGCCTCGGGCCAGGCCATCTACCGCCACACGCTGCAAGCCCGGCGCGCATGAATTTCTCCTTCCCCAAAAAGCAATCCCGCCCCACCCCACTGAGAGACTCTCCATGGCAAAAGACTTCGATTCGATGGAAGACAGCAACCGCTCGGCCAACCCGAGCATCCACGAGGTGTCGGCGCTGCGCCGCCGCACCCTGCTCGGCGGCGGCCTGGCATCGGCCGTCGGCGGCCTGCTGGCGCCGCTGGCTGCCGTGTCGCTGCCCGGTTGCGCCAGCGGTACCGGCATCCCCAGCGGCCCGCTGCTGGGTTTCAAGAGCGTGCCCATCGGCACGGCCGACCGCATCGTCGTGCCCGAGGGCTATGTGGCCCAAGTCATCGCGCCCTGGGGCGACCCTGTGGGCCTGTCGGGCGAGAACCCGGCCTTCAAGGAAGACGGCTCCAATACCGCCGCCGAGCAGGAAGCGCAGCTCGGCATGCACCACGACGGCATCCACTTCTATGCGCAGGAGGGCAGCCGCCAGGGTCTGCTGGTGATGAACCACGAGTACACCGACGACGGCCTGCTGCATGCCGACGGCATGAAGACCTGGACCGCCGAGAAGGTGCGCAAGTCCCAGGCCGCGCACGGCGTCTCGGTCATCGAGGTGGAACATAAGGCCGATGGCCAGTGGGACATCGTGCGCCCCTCGCCCTGGGCCCGCCGCATCACGGCACGCACGCCCATGGCGTTTGGCGGCCCGGCCGCCGGCCACCCCATGCTGCGCACGGCCGCCGACCCCGAGGGCATGCGCCCGCTGGGCACCATGAACAACTGCGCCAGCGGCATCACGCCCTGGGGCACCTACCTGACCTGCGAAGAGAACTTCATCAACTACTTCAAGGGCCCCGACGCCCCCAACCCCCACGACACCCGCTGGGGCCTGCGCAAGGGCGAGCCCGCTGGCTACCGCTGGGCCGAACACGATGCACGTTTCGACGCCACCAAGAACCCCAACGAACCCAACCGCTTCGGCTGGATCGTGGAGATCGACCCGTTCAACGCCAGCTCCACCCCCGTCAAACGCACGGCCCTGGGCCGCGCCGCGCACGAAGGCGCCACGGTGGCCGTGACCAAGGACGGCCGCGCCGTGGTCTATTCGGGCGAAGACTCGCGCTTCGAGTACATCTACAAGTTCGTGAGCCGTGACAAGATCCGCAAGGGCGGCGCGCGCGAGAACGCCGAGCTGCTCGACCATGGCACGCTGTACGTCGCCAGGTTCAATGCCGATGGCAGCGGCCAGTGGCTGGCCCTCAGCCATGGCCAGGGCCCGCTGACGGCCGCCAACGGCTTTGCCGATGCCGGTGAGGTGCTGATCAAGACGCGCCAGGCCAGCGACCTGCTGGGCGCCACCAAGATGGACCGCCCCGAGTGGATCGCCATCGGCAAGGACGGCTCCGTCTACTGCACGCTGACCAACAACAGCAACCGCGGCACGGCCGGCCAGCCTGGCGTGGATGCCGCCAACCCGCGTGCCAACAACAGCATGGGCAACATCATCCGCTGGAAGGAAGCCGGGGATTTCGATGGCGCGCGCTTCCAGTGGGACCACTTCATCCTGGCCGGCGACCCGGCCAATGAGCGTGCCGATGCCAAGGGCAGTGTCAAGGGCGACATGCTCGCCTGCCCCGATGGCCTGTGGGTCGATGGCCGCGGCGTGCTCTGGGTGCAGACCGACATGTCCACCTCGGCCATGGGCAAGGGCGACCTGGCGCGCATGGGCAACAACGCCATGCTGGCGGCCGATCCGCGCACGGGCGAGATCCGCCGCTTCCTGGTCGGCCCTTCGGGTTGCGAAATCACCGGTGCGACCATGACGCCCGATGGCAAGACCCTGTTCATCAACATCCAGCACCCCGGCGAAAGCCCGAGCGAGCGCAGCGACCCCGCCGAGCCGCGCAAGTTCTCCAACTGGCCCGAGCACCGCCCCGCCGGACGCCCGCGCTCGGCCACGGTGGTGATCCGCAAGGCCGATGGCGGCGTGGTGGGGACGTAAGACGATCAGGGCCCTTGCACAACACAGGGTCAGCCAGATTGCTGGACGTTCAAGCCGACGTAGCGCTTGAGAAAACGCCGTTCATCGGGCGCGTAGCCCTGGGCCGCATAGAACGCATGGGCCGCAGGCCGCTGGTCACTTCGGCGCGCACACAGCCCTGCCCGGTAAAGAAGCGGTCGGCAGCGGCCACCAGCGCCTCCCCGACCCCGCGGCCCCGCTGCCCGGCATCGACCACCAGCGAGGTGATGCGGCCGATCCGGCCTTCGGCATGGAAAAGCTCGAGCACATGCAGGCTGATGACACCGGCCACACGGCCATCGACCTCGGCCAACAGCACGTTGTCGCCGGCTTGCGCGGCCAGGATCGCGAGCTTGCGGACGACCAGCGCCTCGCTGGCCTCGTAGCCCAATTGCCCCATCAGGCCGGCGATGGCCGCAGCGTCGGCCGCCACCGCCGAGCGGATGGACGGCGGCGGCGACTGCGGCTCAGGCATCGGCGTCTTCTTCGAGCCGCCCCACCGTGCGCCGGCGCACCAGCTGCAGCAACTCCCGCACCGTGGCCCGGGCTGCGCCCCGGTGCTGGCGTGCGAAGCGGGCCGCCCGCTCGCTGGCGGCCGCCTGCTGCGCGGGGTCGCGCACCAGTTGCATGGCCTGCGCGACGCCGGCGGTGAGGTCGGGCACGCGCTGCGCCGCTCCAGCGGCACAAGCGAGCTCGGCCGCCTCGGCAAAATTGAAGGTGTGCGGGCCCAGCACCACGGGGCAGCCGCAGGCAGCCGCCTCGATGAGGTTCTGCCCCCCCAGCGGCGCGAAGCTGCCGCCCAGCAGCGCCACGCCGGCCATGCCGTAGTACAGGGCCATCTCGCCGAGCGAGTCGCCCAGCCACACGTCGGCCGGCTCGGGCAGCAGGCTCCAGGTGCTGCGGCGCGACACCGTGAGGCCGGCCGCCTGGAGCTGCTGCTGCACCTCGTCGAAGCGCTGCGGATGCCGTGGCACGACCAGCCATTGCACGGGTTGCGCGGCATCCGCGCGCGAGGTGCTCCAGGCGCGAATCGCCTCGAGCCACAGCGCCTCTTCGCCTTCGCGGCTGCTGGCCAGCATGGCCACGGGGCGCATGGCCTGCACGCGCCAGGCACGCCCCAGCTCCAGCTGTGCCACATCGGGCACCACGTCGAACTTGAGGTTGCCGAACACCCCGTGCACCTGGGCGCCGATGGCGTGCAGGCGTTCGGCATCGTCCTCGGTCTGGGCATACACGGCGGTCAGCGCCGCATAGGCCGGGCGCGCCAGCGGCGACACCCGCCGGGCCTTGCGCAGCGAGTGCTCGTTGAACCGGGCATTGGCCAGTACCAATGGCACGCCGCGCTTGCGGCAGGCGGCCACCAGGTTGGGCCAGACCTCGGTCTCCATCAGGATGCCGATGGCCGGGCGAAACTGGCGCAGAAAGCGCAGCACGGCACCCTGCGTGTCCCAGGGCAGCCAGACCTGTACATCGCCCGCCTGCAGCAGCTTTTCACCCTCGGCCCGGCCGGTGGCCGTGCCATGCGTGAGCAGCAGGCGCATGCCGGGCAGCTGCGCGCGCAATTCGGCCAGCAGGATGGAGGCCGCGCGCGTTTCACCGAGCGAGACCGCGTGGATCCAGACGAACTGGCCCAGCGGATCGGTGCTGCTGTGCAGCACCAGGCTGTCGATGGGCTGCGGGTAGCGGCCGAAGCGCTCGCCCACCGCCACCGCATAACCCGGTTCGGCTGCGGCACGGCGGCGCAGCTTGCGGCGCAGCAGCGGCTGGGCCGCCCAGGTCACCATGGAATACAGGGCGCGCGCAGTGGTCATGCGGTACGCCTCATTGCGCGGGGGTCTCGACCACGCGGCCTTGCCATGCCCCGCCCTCGCGCGAAGCCACGACTAGGCAGGCGCCCCCGGCAGGTGCGACGACCACCTGGGTGCCACCGGGGCCCCAGAAGGCGCTGCGGCCTGCACAGGCGTAGCCACCGGTGGGTGCGCCGTGGTTGGCCATCAGCACGGCCAGGCCGAGGTCGGCGGCGTAGGCCTGCAACTGTGTAGAGTCCTTGGCGTAACCGCCCTCCGAGATCACCGAGCCGCAGGCATACAGGAGGGCGCCAGCATCCAGGGCGGCCCGGGCATGCTCGGGGTGCGTGGTGTCGGCACACACGGCCAGCGCCGTGGGCTGGCCCGCCAGCAGGCGCACATGGACATCTTCACGGCCGGCGCTGGCGAACTGCTCTTCGCCAGGGTGCAGGTAGCGCTTGCGGTACAGCTCGGCGCCGCCATCGGCACCGAGCACCCAGGCACCGATGGCCGGCTTGTCGCCCGGCACGACCGGGGCCACGGGCGCCCCGACCACCAGGGCCATGCCGGTGCTGCGAGCGGCCTCACGCAGGGGCGCCAGCACGGCATCGTCGGCGCCGAGTACCAGGCCTGCGACCAGCGTGGGTTCATAGCCGGTGAGCGACAGCTCGGGGAACACCAGCAGCTGCACGCCGTGCCGCGCGGCTGCGCGCACCATGGACAGGTGCGACTGCACGTTGGCCTGCACATCGCCAGACACGGATATCGATTGCGCTGCGGCGATGCACAGCAAGGGAGACAAGGGGGTAGTCAAGGAGAATGCGTTCGCAAAGATGGAAGTCAGGCCTGGGCTCAGTGGGCGGCGGCGCCCAGTCGGGCGTCGGGCTTGACCTTGTGCAGCATCGCCAGCATGGCCGCCTCGATGCGCGCCAGGGCCTCCTCGGTGTGCCCCTCGAAGCGCAGCACCAGCACCGGCGTGGTGTTGCTCGCGCGGATCAGGCCAAAGCCGTCCGGCCAGTCCACGCGCAGCCCGTCGATGGTGTTCACCTGGGCAGGCGCGCTGAAGCTGCCGGCCGCCAGGGCCTGCAGCTCGGCCGTGAGGCGGTGCGGCTCGCCCTCGGCGCACGAGACGTTGAGTTCGGGCGTCGAGAAACTCGTGGGCAGTGCATTGAGCACGGCGCTCGGGTCCGCATGGCGGCTCAGGATCTCGAGCAGGCGGCAGCCGGCGTAGGTGCCGTCGTCGAAACCGTACCAGCGCTCCTTGAAGAAGATGTGGCCGCTCATCTCGCCGCCCAGGGGCGAGTCGAGCTCCTTCATGCGCGCCTTGATCAGCGAGTGCCCGGTCTTGAACATCACCGGCACGCCACCCGCGGCGGCAATGGCTGGCGCCAGGCGCTGGGTGCACTTGACGTCGAAGAGGATGTTGCCGCCGGGCACGCGCGTGAGCACGTCCTGAGCGAACAGCATCATCTGCCGGTCGGGGAAGATGTTGGTGCCGTCGCGCGTGACGATGCCCAGGCGGTCGCCGTCGCCATCGAAGGCCAGGCCCAGTTCGGCGTCGCTGCCCTGCAGCGCGGCGATCAGGTCGCGCAGGTTCTCGGGCTTGCTCGGGTCGGGGTGGTGGTTGGGGAAGTTGCCGTCCACCTCGGAAAACAGCTCGATCACCTCGCAGCCCAGGGCGCGGAAGATGTCCGGGGCCGTGGCGCCGGCAATGCCGTTGCCGCAGTCGACGACGATCTTCAGCGGGCGGGCAAGCTTCACGTCGCCGGTGATGCGCTCGCGGTAGGCGGGCAGCACGTCCACATGGCGCACGCTGCCGCCGGCCGAGAGCTGCCAGCTCTCCTGCTCCATGGTGTGGCGCAAGGACTGGATCTCTTCACCGTAGATGGCGCGGCCAGCCAGCACCATCTTGAAGCCGTTGTAGTCGCGCGGGTTGTGGCTGCCGGTGACCTGGATGCCGCTTTGGCACAGTGTGCTGGCCGCGAAGTACAGCAGCGGCGTGGTGACCATGCCCACATCGATCACTTCCATGCCTGCCTCCACCAGCCCCTGGATCAGCGCGGCCGACATGGCCGGACCGGAAAGGCGGCCATCGCGGCCCACGGCCACGGTGGTCTGGCCTTCGGCGCGGGCGGCCGTGCCGAAGGCACGGCCCAGGCCGAGGGCGACTTCTTCGTTCAGGGTGGTCGGCACGATGCCGCGGATGTCATAGGCTTTGAAAATGGCGGGCGTGGGTTGCACGTGGGGGCCTTTGCGGTGAGCGTTGGAACAGTGCGCTGGATTGTAGGGGGCGCCCCCTGCAGCTCCAGCGAAGCATCGTATACAGATTGCCCGAGGCACATGTCCGAAAACGGCCAGACCGGATGTAGGCGCGGCCTATCATTCCCCCCATGTCCACCCCCCTGCTCTCTCCTGGCCAGCCTTGCACCGCCACCGGCCCGGTGGCGGATGACGAGGGCCGCTACCTGGCCCTGCAAGCCCGCGATGCGCGCTTCGACGGCCGTTTCTTCACGGGAGTGACCTCCACCGGCATCTACTGCCGCCCGGTCTGCTCGGTGCGCACACCACGGCGCGAGAACTGCCGCTTCTTCGCCATGGCGGCCCAGGCCGAGAGCGCGGGATTTCGCCCCTGCCTGCGCTGCCGGCCCGAGCTGGCCCCCCAATCCCTGGCCTGGTCGGTGCAGGACGCCTCGGGCATCCTGGTGCAGCAGGCCGTGCGCCTGCTCGATGCCCCCGAAGGCTGGGCCCGGGACAGCCAGGGGGCGACCGTCGCCCGGCTGGCCGAGCGCCTGGGCGTGAGCGACCGGCACCTGCGCCGCATCTTCGAGGCGGCCCTGGGCGTATCGCCGCTGCAGTACCTGCAGACGCGGCGCCTGCTCACGGCCAAGCAGCTGCTGACCGACACGCCCCTGCCCATCACCCAGGTGGCCCTGTCCAGCGGCTTTGGCAGCGTGCGCCGCTTCAATGCGGCGTTTGCAGAGCACTACGGGCTCCAACCGGGCCAGCTGCGCAAGAATGGCAGCGCCCACAGCGCCACCAGCACGGGCACGCTGCGCCTGGCCTACCGGCCGCCGCTCGACGTGGCGGCGCTGCTCGCCTTCTTCGAGCGGCGCCGGTTTCTCGGGGTGGAATGGGTGCAACAGGCGGGCGACGGCGCCCCGGCCCTGCGGCGCACGGTGCGCCTGTCCCCGGCCGTGACCGGGGGCGCCGAGGTCCCGGGCTGGCTCAGTGCCCGGTTCGACACCGCCCGGCACCAGGTGCTGCTGCAGACCAGCGACAGCCTGTACCCGGTGCTGCCGGTGGTGATTGCCCGGGTGCGCGCCATGCTGGACCTGGACGCCGACCCCGCTGCCATCAATGCCGTGCTGCATGAGCGCTTTCCCGAGGGCGACGGCCTGCGCGTCCCCGGTGCCTTCGATGGCTTCGAGCTGGCCGTGCGCGCCGTGCTGGGCCAGCAGATCACGGTGGCCGCGGCCCGCACCCTGGGCCAGCGCCTGGTGGAACGCCTGGGCGAGCCCATCGAAACACCGTGGCCCGAGCTCAACCGGCTGTTCCCGCCACCCTCGGTGCTGGCGCGTGCCGAAGGCGAGGTGCTGGGCCAGATGGGCATCGTGCGCCAGCGCCAGGCGGCCATCGTGGCATTGGCGCAGGCGGTAGACAGCGGCGCCCTGCCGCTGCACGCGGGTGCCGACGTGGCCGGCACCACGGCCGCCCTGTGCGCCCTGCCCGGCATCGGCGACTGGACGGCCCAGTACATCGCCATGCGCGTGCTGCGCTGGCCCGACGCCTTCCCGGCGGGGGACGTGGCATTGCACAAGGCCCTGGGTGTGCAAGGCCAGAAGAACCCGGCCCGCGCCGCGACCGAGGCCTCGGCCGCCTGGCGCCCGTGGCGCAGCTATGCCGTGCTGCGGGCCTGGGCCGAACTGCCCTTGCCCGGGGCTGCGGCCCTGGCCCCCAGTGCCCCCAGTGCCTGACACGGCGGCGGCCACCTGCCTATTTATATAGAGAGAGAGCACCCCTTCCATGCAATTCCATCCCGCCACGGTGCAATCGCGCGCCACCTCCCCGCTCGGCGCCGTGCGTCTGGCGGCATCTCCTCAGGGCCTGGTCGGCCTGTGGTTCGACGGCCAGCGGCACCAGCCCACGCCCCTGCTCGATGGCCCCGGCGCCTGGCCCGAGGTGGCCGGTCATTCCCTGATGCAGGAGGCCGCGGGCCAGTTGCAGCAGTTCCTGCGCAGCGAGCGCCGCGCGTTCGACCTGCCGCTGGACCTGTCGGGCGGCACCACGTTCCAGCAGGAAGTCTGGCGCGCGCTGCTGGCCATCGGCTGCGGCGCCACCGCCACCTATGGTGACCTGAGCCGCGGGCTGGGCCGGCCGCGCGCGGTGCGCGCCGTGGGGGCCGCCGTGGGGCGCAACCCGATCAGCGTGGTCGTGCCCTGCCACCGGGTACTGGGTGCCGATGGCAGCCTGACCGGCTATGCCGGTGGCCTGGACCGCAAGGGCGCCTTGCTGGCCATCGAGGGCGCACGGCCCCGAACCCTGGATCTGCTGGCGGTCTGAGGGGCTGGCAGGCCCGCGGCCACCAAGGGTCCATCATCGCGACGGGCCCCCTGTTGTCAATCGGGCTTGTCAGGACCCGCACCCCGGCACGGGAGCCCATGGATCGGCCCTAAACTCTGCGCATGGGCCTTGCGTCGGTTTTTCATCTGCTTACAAGCGTTACAGCGCCGGTCTGGCCACGCGCTGCATGCGCAGCCCAGCATTCGCACGCACAGGGGGCCGGCCGCGGGCACCATGGCGCATAACACCTTGCTGGCAGGCAGCCTGCTGTTGCTGCTGACCGTCCTGGGCCTGGCGCTGTTGCCACCCCGGGAGGTGCTGGCTCCTTCACGGCGCACCGAGTGGCTGGCCGGCCTGGCGGGGGGCCTGGTGTCGGCAGCCATGCTGGCCGTGCTCAACTTCCAGGCCAGCGGCACCGCCCTGGTGGCCTACCCCACGGCCACCGCCTTCGTGGCCCTGTGCTTCGGCGTACGCGCCACCGCCCTCTGCGCGGGCCTGGCTTTTCTCGCCGCCACCTGGATCCAGGGCTCGCCCTCGCTCGCCGGGGCGCTGGTCCTGGCGGGCGCCTGGGCCTGCGGGGCGCTGTGGCGGCAGGTGGCACTCCACCGGCACAAGCGCAGCTGGCCGGAGATGCTGGGCCTGGCGCTGAGTCTGCCGGTGGTGAGCGGCCTGGTGCTCACCGCAGTCAGTGCCCAGGCAGAGAGCCCGGATCTGGTGACCTGGTGGGAAAACCTTCCCTGGCAGCATGGAACCGGCATCCTGGTACTGGGGGGCTGCCGCCTGCTGCTGATCAGCAAGGCCCAGTCGATGGACTCGATGGAGTCGGCCCACCGGGCACTGGGCCAGCGCGAGCAACAGTTGCGCATGGCCCTGGACTCCCTGAACGGCGGGCGCTGGGAGTGGGACGTGGACACGCGCCAGTTCCGCTGCGAAGGCGGGTTCTACGCACAGTTCGGCCTGGGCGACGACGCGCTCAAGGCCCCTGGCCTGTGGCAGCGCTGGTACGACCTGCGCCACCCCGTCGACCGGGACCGCAATGCCGCCAGGCTCGCCCGCGCCATGGATGGGCTCGAAGACACCTACGAGGCCGAGTTCCGCGTGCTCGATACCACCGGGCGCTGGCGCTGGCTCATGTCGCGCGGCATGGTGTCCTTGCGCGATGCCAGCGGCAAGCCCCTGCGCCTGATCGGCATGGACGTGGACATCTCCGCCCACCGCGAGGCCCAGCAGGCGCTGCGCGACTCCGAGGCCAAGTACACCTCGTTCTACCAGACGCTGCCCGATCCGGCGGGCATCAGCCGCATCTCGGACGGCCGCTACATAGATGTGAACCCGGCTTTCTGCGAGATGTTCGGGCTGGCGCATGACCAGGTGGCGGGCCGTACCTCGACCGACCTCAGGATCTGGGCCAGCGACGAGGAGCGCCAGCGCCTGCTGGACACCTACCAGCGCCACGGCAAGGTGGACCGCCTGCCCCTGGTGGCGCAGCGGCGCGGCGTGCGCATCCCGGGGCTGATGTCGGCACGCTCCGTGCTTGTGGATGGTGAAAACTGTTTCGTCTTCGTTTTCCACGACATGACCGAAGCCCAACGCACCAGCGACGAACTGCGCGCCCTCAACAGCCTGCTGCAGCAGGCTGGCCGGCTGGCGCGCCTGGGCGCCTGGGAGGACGTGCGCGGCAAGGGCCTGGTCTACTGGTCGGACGTGTGCTTCGACATCCACGGCATGCCGCCCGGCTCGCCCCTGCCCACCGACTACATCGACCGCATGGTGGCGCCCGCCTACCGCGAGACGCTGCGCAACCACTTTCGCGCCAGCATCCTCGATCGCGCCGAGTGGAGCCTGGAGCTGGAGGTGGTCCACGCCGATGGGCACCTGCTGTGGGTGCGCGCCCGGGGCGAGCCCGTCATCGAGAACGGCCGCGTGACGCGCGTGCGCGGGGTCATGCAGGACATCGACGAGGCCAAGCGGGCCACCGAGCGCCTGCGCCAGTCCGAAGAGCGCTTTTCGCGCATCTTCCAGCTCATGCCGTTTCCCATGGGCCTGTCGCGCCGCAGCGACGGGCAGTACCTGGACGTGAACCCGGCCTGGGAAACCTTGCTGGGCATACCGCGCGCCGAGGCCGTGGGCCGCACGGCGGTGCAACTGGGCATCTTCACCCAGGAGGAGCGCCAGCGGCTGATACAGGCGTTTGAACGGACCGACCCGCAGGCCAGCCACGAGGTGACGCTCAACGGCCGCCCCGGCACCCGGCTGACGGTGCTGCAGTCCATGCGCGCCATCGATTTCGACGGCGAGCCCTGCTGGCTGTTCTCGGTGCACGACATCACCGACCGCAAGCGCCAGGAAGAGCAGGTGCGTGAGCGCGAGGAACTGCTGTCGCTGACCATCTCTGCCGCTTCCCTGGGCCTGTGGGACTGGGACATGGAGCACGGCACCATCACCGGCGACAGCCGCTGGGCCTCCATGCAGGGCCGCACGCCAGGGCCCATCGCCCAGACCTCGGTGCGCTGGACCAGCGCAGTGGCGGCGGACGACATCGACCGCATCACGGCCGAAGTGGCGCGCCACGCGGCACGGCCCGCCACGCCGTTCGACGCCACCTGGAAGGTGCCCGCCCCCCACGAAGGCACGCGCTGGGTGCGCAACCTGGGCAAGATCGTGAGCTTCGGCGCAGGCGGCGAGCCCCTGCGCATGCTGGGCGTGGCGCTCGATGTGACGCCCCAGCGCGAGCAGGAGGTGCTGCTGCAGAAGCTGGCGCACTTCGATGCCCTCACCGGCCTGCCCAACCGCGTGCTGCTGGCGCGCAGGCTGCAGGAGTGCCTGGACCAGGCGCGCGAGCGCGGCACCCAGCTTGGCGTCGGCTACCTCGACCTCGACGGCTTCAAGCCCGTGAACGACCGCCTGGGCCACGGCGCGGGCGACCGCCTGCTGGTGATGGTGGCAGGCCGGCTCTCGCGCGCCCTGCGCCCAGGCGACAGCGTGGCCCGCCTGGGGGGGGACGAGTTCGTGATGCTGCTGCCCGACCTGGCCGACACCGCCGAATGCGAACGCATGCTCTCCCGGGTGATGGAGAACATCTCCGCCCCCTACGCGCTGGACACCGAGCGCGTGGTCGTCACGGCCAGCATCGGCTACACCGTGTTCCCGCTGGACGAGGCCGATGCCGACACCCTGCTGCGCCATGCCGACCAGGCCATGTATGCCGCCAAGCAGGCCGGGCGCAACCGCTTCCACCAGTTCGATGCCGCGCAGGAGCGGGCCCTGGTGGCGCAGCGCGAGCAGGGCAAGCACCTGCAGGAGGCGATTGCCGGCGCCCAGTTCATCCTGCACCTGCAACCCAAGGTGGACATGCGCAGCGGCGCCGTGGTGGGCGCCGAAGTCCTGGCCCGCTGGCAGCACCCCGAGCGCGGCCTGCTGCCGCCCGGGGCCTTCCTGCCGCTGCTGGAGGGCACCGAGCTCGAGATCGGTTTCGGCCAATGGGTGGTCGGCGCGGCCCTGGACCTTCTCCGCCGCCTGAACGGCCAGGGCCTGGTCCTGCCGCTGAGCATCAACATCTCGGCCCTGCACCTTCAGCACCCCGGCTTTGCCGACTGGATGGCCCAGATGCTGGCCGGGCGCCCCGACATCGATGCGCGCCAGGTCGAGATCGAGATCACCGAGAGCGCCGCGCTCTACGACATCAGCGCCGTGGCCGCCACGCTGACGCGCCTGCGCGAACTGGGCGTGAGCGTTGCGCTGGACGACTTCGGCACCGGCTATTCATCGCTGACCTACCTGCGCCGCCTGCCCATGGACACGCTCAAGATCGACCAGAGCTTCGTGCACGGCATGATGGGCGACCCCGGCGACCTGGCCATCGTGCAGGGCGTGATCGGCCTGGCCCGCTCCTTCGGCTACCGTGTGATCGCCGAGGGGGTGGAAACCATCGAGCAAGGCCAGATGCTGCAGCAACTGGGCTGCGCCCAGGCCCAGGGCTACTGCATCGCCCGGCCCATGGCGCTGGAGGCGTTCGTGGAATGGGCCGGCCAGTGGCAGGCGCCCCCGGGTTGGCAGCGGCAACGGCCGCACTGAGCTGTCGCCACCGCACGCTGCACGGCGCGCCCCAGGCAGCCAGGCCATCGGTGGCACACTGCGGCCCTTTGTTCTTCCATGCCTTGAGCGCCATGCCCCTGGAAACCACCCTGCACTACCACCCCGACCTGGTCCGCCATGCCGTGTTTTGCTTCTGGCGCCGCTCGACGGGCCGGCGCACACTGCTGGTCAGCGCGGCGCTGGCCATCTGGTTCGGGGTGCTGCTGGTGCGTGGCGACCGGTCCTGGCAGATCGGCGTCACCGGCGCGGCCGTGGCCATCAGCCTGCTGGTGTGCGCCAGCGTCTATGCCGTGCACCACCGCAATGCCATGGGCAAGCTGCGCGACATGGGCGGCACGCCCCAGGCCACGCTGCGGGCAGACCAGGACAGCTTCACGCTCGCCTCGCCTGCGGGCCTGGCCACCCTGCCCTGGAGCAGCGTGACGCAGGTCTGGCAATTCGAGCGCGTCTGGCTGCTGCTGTTCTCGCCCGCGCAGTTCAGTACCCTGCCGGTGGCCGACCTGCCGCCCGAGATGCAGTACCTCATCGAGGCCAGCGTGCGCGCTGCCGGTGGCAAGGTCCACCGGCTCTGAAGCGGGCGACCCGCGCTATCCCACCAACTCCCGCACCTGCTGCAGCGCGGCCGGGTCTTCCATGGTCGTCAGATCACCCGGGTCGCGGCGCTCGGCCACGGCCTGCAGGGCGCGGCGCAGCAGCTTGCCGCTGCGCGTCTTGGGCAGCACGGTGACGAAGTGCACGCGCGACGGCCGGGCCACGGCGCCGAGTTGCTGGTCCACGCGCTGCATGACCTCGCCCTCGAGCTTCAGGCGCGCAGCCGGGTCATCGAGCCCGCTGGCGTCGCGCGCCACCGCGAAGGCCATGGCCACCTGGCCCTTGAGCGCATCGGCCACGCCCACCACCGCCACTTCGGCGATATTCGGGTGCGAGGCGATGCTCTCCTCGATCTCGCGCGTGCCCAGGCGGTGGCCTGCCACGTTGATCACGTCGTCGGTGCGGCCCAGGATGAAGTGGTAGCCATCGGCATCGCGGATGCCCCAGTCGAAGGTGCTGTAGATCAGCTTGCCGGGGATGCTCTTCCAGTAGGTGTTGACGAAGCGTTCGTCGTCGCGCCACACGGTCTGCATGCAGCCGGGCGGCAGCGGCCCCTCGATGGCGACCACACCCTTCTGGTGGGCACCGGTCAGCTCTTCGCCGGTCGATTCGTCGATCAGCTTCACGGCATAGCCGTACATGGCCTTGCCCGGGCTGCCGAAGCGTGTGGTCTGCGGCTCGATGCCATTGGCCAGCGTGAGGATGGGCCAGCCGGTCTCGGTCTGCCAGTAGTTGTCGATGATGGGCACCTGCAGCGCATCGCTGATCCATTGCGCAGTGGGCTCGTCCAGCGGCTCGCCGGCCAGCCAAAGGGCCTTGAGGCTCGACACGTCGTACTTGCGCAGCCAGCTCGCGTCCTGCTTCTTGAGCACGCGCACGGCCGTGGGCGCCGAGAACATGTGCGTGACCTGGTACTTCTCGACGATGCTCCACCACACGCCGGCATCGGGCCGGATCGGCAGGCCTTCGTACATGATGGTCGTCATGCCCGCGATCAGCGGGCCATAGACGATGTAGCTGTGCCCCACCACCCAGCCGATATCGCTGGTGGCAAAGTAGGTGTCACCGGGCTTCGCGTCGAAGATGTGCTGCATGCTGGCCGCCAGCGCCACCGCATAGCCACCCGTGTCGCGCTGCACGCCTTTGGGCTTGCCGGTGGTGCCGCTGGTGTACAAGGTGTAGCTCGGGTGGGTGGACTCCACCCATTCGCAGGGCACCACGGCAGCGAGGTGCTGCGCGCGCAGGGCCGCCCAATCGTGGTCACGGCCCGGGTGCAGCTGCATGGGCGCCAGGCCCCGGTTGACCATGAGCACGGCTGCTGGCTTGTGGCGCGACTGGACGATGGCCTCGTCGAGCAGCGGCTTGTAGGGCACGACCTTGCCACCGCGCGAACCGGCGTCGGCGCTGACCACGGCCACGGGCTCGGCGTCCTCGATGCGCGAGGACAGCGAGCCCGAGGCAAAACCGCCGAACACCACCGAGTGCAGCGCACCGATGCGTGCGCAGGCCAGCATGGCAAACGCCGCCTCGGCCACCATCGGCATGTAGATCAGCACGCGGTCGCCCTTCTTCACCCCCAGGGAGAGCAGCACGGCGGCCATGCGCTGCACCTCGGCATGCAGCTCGGCAAAGCTGTAGCTGCGCTCGCTGTCGGTCTCGGTGGAAATGGCCACCAGCGCGGGCTGATCGGCGCGCTCGGCCAGGTGCCGGTCCACCGCGTTGTGGCACAGATTGGTGGTGCCGCCCACATACCAGCGCGCAAACGGCGGGTTGCTGTAGTCGCAGATCTGCTGCGGGGGCGTCTGCCAGTCGATGAGTTTCGCCTGCCCGGCCCAGAAGGCATCAGGCTGCTCGATGGAATGGCGGTAGAAATCTGCGTAGCGCGTCATGGTGTGTCTCCAGCATCTCGTGTGCACTCCTCGGCCGGGGTGCATTTCTGAATTCATAATTATTCATGACGGGCTTGCTGGAAGCTGACTGGCGCCCTCGCCGTCGTCAGCCCCTGGGCGCCAGCAGTTCAGGCGGGCTGCAATGCAGCCACCTGCTGCGCCAGATAGCTGACCACGGCCAGGGGACGCATGAACACCTCGATGGCGGTCACACGGCCGTCGGCATCGAGCGTCAGCAGATCCACCCCGCGTGCCGTGTGGGGTCCCATCTGCCCTTCAAAAGGCAACGCCACCTGGTGGCCGCCATCGCGCCACAGCGGCTCTCCGAAGCTGAACGCGCTGTAAAGGCCGATGGCCATGCACAGGATACCCGCCACCTGCGCGCCGCCCTCCAGGCCCTCGTGGCTGAGGGGCGAGTGCAATACGGCGTCAGGATGCAGAAGGCCTGCAGCCGCGCTGAAATCCCGCTGGCGGGCCATCTGGCGCCAGGTCTGTACCGTTGCCAAGGTGGAAGGCGCAATGGATTGGACAGCGGAAACGTGGGAAGAAGGGGTCTGCATGGATGCTCCTGGTCAATGGTGAGGAGCCGATCTTCTGCATCCCAGGTCATTGCATCAATCACCTCCCAGGTCATAACCACGACGACTCGTGTGCCCGGTGTGCGACCATTGCCCCATGCATTCACCCCGCACCGACGCCAGGTCCGCCCCTCCGAAAGCTGCCCCCGTAGGCCTGTTGCTCAAGGCGCTGCGCGAGCGCCAGCGCCTGAGCCAGATGGCGCTGGCGCTGCACACGGGGGTGTCTCAGCGCCATTTGAGCTGCCTGGAGACCGGCAAGGCCCAACCCAGTCGCGCCATGCTGCTCGCGCTGCTGGATGCGCTGCGCACCCCGCTGGCCGAACGCAACCGCGCCCTGCTGGCCGCCGGCTTCGCACCGCACTACCCCTGCCGCGACTGGCAGGGCGAGCATTTGGCCCCCGTGCGGGACACCCTGCGGGAGTTTCTGCGCGCACACGAACCGGCTCCGGCCATGCTGCTCGATGCCCAATGGAATGTGCTGGAGACCAATGCCGCAACGCCCGCTCTGATGCGGCTGATAGGGTTCACGCCTGCGGTGCGCCCAGGTGCCGCAACAATGAACATGCTCGAGCTGCTGCTCGGGCCCGACGGCTTGCTGCCATGGATCGTCAATGCTGCCGACATGGCATCGGCAGTGCTGCAGCGCGCCCAGGCGGAGGCAGCCCTCAACCCCGCGCTGGCAGAGCGCCTGCAGACCATGCCGATGGCCCGCATGACCCTTCCAGTACCCTCAGGGCAGGTCCATGAACCTCCCGTGCTGCTGATGCAGTTGCGCTCCAGCGCGGGAGTGCTGCGCTTCATGTCGGCCTTCACCACCCTGGCCTCGCCGCTCGACGTGACGCTGGAGTCGCTGCGCATGGACCACCTGCTACCGGCCGACGCGGATACCCGGCGCGCGCTGGAAAACGCGCTGGCAGCTAACGCGCCACCTACTTGATCAGCGCCAGCACGTCCTTGAAGTCCGGGTGCTCACAGCTGCCCAGCCATTCGAAGGCCACCATCTCCGTCGTGACCAGTTCGGCCCCCGCACCGGCCAAGCGGTCGAACGCCGCATCGCGGTTGCGGTCGGTGCGCGAGCCGCAGGCGTCGGTCACGACCCAGACCTCGAACTCGTCGTCGATCAGGTCCAGTGCGGTCTGCATCAGGCAGACATGGGCCTCGCAGCCCGCTATCACGATGGTGCCGCGCTCGGGCGCCTGCTGGGCGGGCTTTTGCAGGTGCTTGGGCAGGCTGCGGGCATTGCCGCCCTGCTGGGGCTTGGCAGGGGGGCGCAGCCATTCGCCCAGGCCTTCCTCGGCGGCGCTGAAGTGCATCTTGGCCAGGGTCTTCTGGCACAGGGCGCGCAGGGCCGGGTCATTGGGGCCCAGGCGCGAAGGGTTCTGCTCGGTGCCCCAGACCGGCACCTCCAGCAGCTGCGCGATCTGCGCCAGACGGCGTGCATTGGCCAGCACGGCAGCGCCTTCGGCAATGGCGGGCATCAGGCGTTCCTGGTAGTCCACCAGGACGAGTTGAGATTCGGAGGCGTCGAGCAGCATGGCGTATACGGGGGAAATTCAATGGGATGCGACATTGTCGCAGCCCCCGGTCCCCGCCTGACCTTTTCAGGACGCCGGGGTGAGCCGCAGCAGCCGCCCTTGCGGGCTGTCGGTCACCAGATAGAGAAAGCCGTCAGGGCCCTGGCGCACATCGCGAATGCGCTCCTTATTGCCTTCGAGCAGCTTCTCCTCGCGCTGCAGCTTGCCATTGGCCACTTCGAACCGGTGCAGTGTGCCGAACTTGAGCGAGCCCACGAACAGGCTACCGCGCCAGGCGGCGCCATAGCGGTCGCTGCCCAGGAAGGCCATGCCCGAGGGCGCGATGGAGGGCACCCAGTAGTGCAGCGGCTGCTCCATGCCGGCCTTGGCCGTGCCCTCGCCCACCTTGCCGCCGCCGTAGTTTTCGCCATAAGTGATCACCGGCCAGCCATAGTTGCGGCCCGGCTGGGGCAGGTTGATCTCGTCGCCGCCCTGGGGGCCGTGCTCGTGCATCCACAGCTTGCCGTCGGGCGCGAGCGCCGCGCCCTGGGCATTGCGGTGGCCGTAGCTCCAGATTTCGGGCAAGGCGCCGGCCCGCTCGCGAAACGGGTTGTCCGCCGGTGCCGCACCGTCGGCTGTGATGCGCACGATCTTGCCGTGGTGGTTGTCGAGCTTTTGCGCGTCATCCTTGCGGTGGTAGCGCTCGCCCAGCGCCAGGAACAGGTTGCCGTCCCCCGCCTGGACGATGCGGCAGCCGAAGTGCAGGTTGCTGGCCACCTTGGGCTTCTGGCTGAAGATGACCTTCACGTCCTGCAGCGAACGGTTGTCGGGCGCCAGGGTGGCCCGTGCCAGGGCGGTGCTGTTGTCCGAGGTGCCGGCCGCGCCGGGTTCCGAGTAGCAAAAGAAGATGCGCCGGTTGCGTGCGAAATCGGTGTCGGTCACCACGTCGAGCAGCCCGCCCTGCCCTCCTGCGGCAATGCTCGGCAGGCCGGCCAGGGCAGGCCCCAGTTGGCCATTGGCCTCCACCACCCGCATGCGGCCGGGCCGTTCGGTGACCAGGAAACGGCCTTCGGGCAGGAAGGCCACGGCCCAGGGATTCACCAGGCCGGTGGCCACTGACGCCAAGGTGACAGCCTTGGCAGCGGGGGCGGTCCCCTGGGCATGGGCGCTTCCCATGCCTGCAGACGCTATGGAAAAAAGAGCAAGAAACCCCACGGCGCGCAAAGAAATGCGGCATTTCGATGTCAGATACATGTCAGCCTTGTTGGACCTGGGTTCCAAGCAACCCATGGGTATAAGGGAGTGGCGCAGGCAAGTCCAGCCCCCAGATGAAGGCATACGTGACTTCCCTCACAAAACGGGCAATTTAGCGTGGTACCCTTCGCCCCCATGTCCAAATGGTTTTGCACCCTCCTCCTGGCTTGCGCTGTCAGCGCACAGGCTGCACCATCCGCCGGTCAAGCGGATGACATGGAAAAAATCCTGATGGACAAGGGTCTCCTGTCCCAGCTCAAGGACATGCAGCACACCGTGGCCGATAAGGCCCATACGGTGGCGGACAAGGCGTCCGATCTGGTGGGCAATGCCATGGGGTTCCTCGGCGTGCGCTACAAGCGTGGCGGCAACAGCGCCGAGACCGGCTTTGACTGCAGCGGCTTCGTCCGCGCCATCTATGAACAGACGGTCGGTTTGCTGCTTCCCCGCCGCGCAGACCAGCAAGCCGCCACCACCACGGTGATCGACAAGAAGGAACTGCAGCCGGGTGACCTGGTGTTCTTCAACACCATGCGCCGGGCGTTCAGCCATGTAGGCATCTATGTGGGTGACGGCAAATTCATTCACTCTCCTCGCAGTGGATCGGAAGTCCGGGTGGAAGACATGCGCCAGTCCTACTGGCAGCGCCGCTTCGATGGCGCCCGCCGCGTCACGCCCACCGCCACGGCGGTCGAGACCAACGCCCCTGCCGCGAAGTAAGCTGCTTTTCCGGCAGCCCGCATGACAACAAAGCGCGCCATCGGCGCGCTTTTGCTTTGGAGGGTCATGGCTTGACCACGTAGGTGGATTCCGTGCCGCGGATGGGCCCGCCCGTCACGTTCACCGGCCGGGCATTCGGGTTGCGCAGGAATTCCTTGGCGGCCGCCATGTCGGCCTGGTAACGCGCCCGGGCCTGGGCCTCGCAGGAACGGCGCTCGGCACCGGCCTGGGCGCGGCACTCCTCCAGCGCCACCTTCATTCCCCCACCCGCCTCGCGGATGGCGGTGTTGTAGCGCTGCTGCGGCGTCATGTCCGCCACGGCGCCACGCTGCAGCGACGCCTCGTCGCCCTGCGCATGCACCGCCGATGGCGACGCCGCAAACACCCCGACCACGAGCGCGATGACCGCCACGAAGGACGTGGGGGCGATGGGAGCGACCAATTTACGCATCTCGGACCTCTTTCTGGGGGGTTCTGGGCATGTCCACCACTGTAGGCAGTCCCGATGCCAGCGGTCATCAGCGGTACGCGCGCTACCATGTGCGACAAGTCCTACACCGCCGGCCCGCCCGCCGATTGATTGTCAACAACTGCGGCCCATGCGCCCAAGGCATGCTGTCCGACAGACGGGTGCCCGCCGCGCGGCTACAGTCGGGCCATTCCTTCTTTCACCTGTACACAAAGCGACAAACCATGTTCTCACTGATAGGAACGCTGTTGATTGGATTGGTCGTGGGCTTCATCGCGCGCGCCATCAAACCCGGAAACGACTCCATGGGCTGGATCATGACGGCCCTGCTGGGCGTGGCGGGCTCGTTCCTGGCCAGCTATGTGGGTGTGGCCATGGGCTGGTACCAGCAAGGCGATGCGGCCGGATGGATCGCCTCCGTCGTGGGCGCCATCGTGCTTCTGTTCATCTACGGCCTGATCAAGGGAAAAAGCTGAGCGCCAAGCCATTGCCTTTGGCCGCCGCGGCCCCAGATCAGGCTGAGTTTCCACTTTGCAGGTGACCCATGCCCACTGCCCGACAAATGGCTGCTGACGACCCCGCCCTGGCCGCTGCCGTGCAGCGCAGCCGGAGCCTGCTGCACCGCCGAGCCCTGGTGGCCGCGGCCGCCAGCACCGTTCCCGTACCCGGGCTGGACTGGGCCGTGGACGCCGCCCTGCTCTCGCGCCTGCTGCCGCAGATCAGCTCGGAGTTCGGCCTGTCGGCCCAGCAACTGGACCAGCTCGACCCCGAAAAGCGCGAAAAGGTGCAAAAGGCCGTGGGCCTGGTCGGTTCGGTGCTGATCGGCAAGCTCATCACCCGCGAGCTGGTGATACGCGCCACCCAGACCGTCGGGCTGCGCCTGACCACCAAGCAACTGGCCAAGTACGTGCCCCTGGCTGGCCAGGCCGTGTCGGCGGCCATTGGCTACGCCACGCTGCGCTACCTGGGCGAGCAGCACATGCAGGACTGCATTCGCGTGGCGAAGGAAGCCCAGCTGCAACTGCCTGCACCCCGGAAATAGGCACAGGCAGTCGCGGCCCGCGTCATTGCGCTGAGCAGACGAAGCTGCCCGCATCCTCCACACTGCCGGTGCCCTTGTACTTGGCGAACTGGGGGTAGGCGCACAGCGGCCGCGTGCGGTTGGGGTAGTCCACCTGGGTGGGCAGCGCCTTCGCGGCAATGGTGTCGGGCGCGATACCCTTCTCTACCCAATCCACCATGGTCTGGATCGAATCGAAGCTGTCCGTGGCCGGGCCGCCCGAGCAGTGGTTCATGCCGGGCACGAGGAAGGTCCGCGCAAATCCCTGGGTGCTGGCGATGCCCCCGTTGTTGGCCGCCAGACGCTCGTAGTAGTCCACCGTGTCGTTGGCCGAGAAGATCGGGTCCGACATGCCGTGGATGAACAGCAGCTTGCCGCCACGCTGGCGAAAAGCCGTGAGCTTGTCGTCGGCATAGGTGTCATAGATCGCCGAGTAGGCGGCCATGCGCGCCGGGTCGGTGTCGAAGTTGAAGGCCAGCGGATTGAACGTGAGGTCCGGCGGCGTGAAGAACTCGTTGATGAGCGCATCCACCATCAGCGTGATGTAGCGCGCATCGGGTGTGGCGGTGGTCGAGCTGCCCAGCGTCCAGGCGCGCCATCCCGGTGCGGCCAGGCCTGGATCCCAGGGTTGGCCGGCATAGAGCGCCTGGCCGGCCGAGTTGCGCGGGCCGGCAAACACCTTGGTGAGCGCGCCGACCTGGGCGGTCGAGAGGCAGTCTGCGGCCTTTGCACCGCTGCACTGCAGCACAGCAGGGTTGAATTTGCAGGCCTTGGTGTTGCTGACCATGCCGTCGACCACCCCGTCGGCGGCGTCGCACGAGGATTTCACGGCATTGGCGACCAGGTTCAGGTCGGCATTGCTGAATGCTTGCGAGAGGATGCGGTTGCCCGAGGCATCCTGTGGCGCGATGGCATTGAAGGCGATGGTGTTCCACATCGCGGCCACCGTGGCGCCACTCGATACGCGCATGGCCGGGGCACCGGCCGTGATGGCGTCGAAGTAGTCGGGAAAGCGCTGCGAGAACACCATGCCCTGGCGCCCGCCCCCCGAGCAGCCCGAAAAGTAGGAACGGTCGGGCTTGCGTCCGTAGTGCGTGGCAATCAGCGACTTGGCCGATACGGCGGTCTTGTCGTAGGAGTTGTAGGCGTGGTCGATGCGCGCCTGCGGGTCAGCGCCAAAGCTGGCCGTGGTGCCGATGTGCCCGCCATCGGTGGACACGACCGCGAAGCCCTGCCCCAGCGGCGATGGCGTGCCACCCGAGATGCTGGAACTCAGCGAGGTATCGCGCAGGATGCCGTCGTTGCCGCCCCCACCCACGAACAGGAAGCGGCCGTTCCAGTTGTCCGGCAGGCTCAGCTGGAAGCCGATGGCGTAATTCTTGCCATCCACCCCGACGCGCGGGTTGATGCTGCCCGTGACCACGCAGTGGCCGGGCAGGAAGGCCCCCGTGGCCGCGCCACCCGGGCGCTTGCTGTCCGGCGGCACATAGCTGGTGGCCAGCGTGGTGCCCGCCAGCTTGGCATTGGCCACCAGGCCGGTACAGGCCGCCGAGTAGGCGCCATTGGCCGGGGGCCACATGGGGCCGTCGTTGCTGCCGCCACAGGCGGCCAGCGCGAGGGGCAGCAGCACGGCGGCGGGCAGTGCTGCGCGGCGCACGGCGCGCGTGCGAAGGGGAGTGGATGGCATGGTGTGTCTCCTGGGGGTGTTGTTGTGGTTCTGGGTGCGGCTCTGCCCGGTCAATCGGCCTTGAAACCGGTGGCCGCCACGGCCTTGCCCCAGGTCACCGTATCGGCGGCGATGATCCTGGTGAACTCCTGCGATCCCGTGCCCGTCACGCGAAAGCCGGCCTCTTCCATCTTGGCCTTGCCCTCGGGCGACTGCACGGCCTTGACGATGTCGGCGCTCAGCTTGGCAACGATCTCGGGCGGGGTCTTGGCCGGCGCCACGATGCCGAACCAGGACGAGAACTCCAGGTTGGCGTAGCCCTGCTCCTTGATGGTCGGCACCTCGGGCAGCGCGTTGGTGCGCGTGGCGCCGGTGCTGCCCAGGGCCGCGAGCTTGCCGGCCTTGACGTTGGG
Organism: Acidovorax sp. GW821-FHT09B03; assembly: GCF_059418305.1. Classification (NCBI taxonomy): domain Bacteria; kingdom Pseudomonadati; phylum Pseudomonadota; class Betaproteobacteria; order Burkholderiales; family Comamonadaceae; genus Acidovorax; species Acidovorax sp. GW821-FHT09B03. The sequence goes on along the minus strand of NZ_JBWKPP010000013.1, from coordinate 1,294 downwards.
GGCGGCCAGGCCCACGCTGGCGAACACGCCCTGCACGTCGCCGCTGAACAGGCCACCGAGCGCGTCCGTGGTGTTCTTGTAGTGCACGGGCTCGGGCTTCAATTGCACCGCATCACCGAACATGAAGGCGCCGAAATGCCCCGGTGTGCCCGCACCGAACGTCGCCAGGAACAGGCCCTTCTGCTGCTTGGTCCACTCGACGAAGTCCTTGACGTTGCGCGCCGGCACCTTCTGCGGGTTGACCAGCAGCACGAAGTCGGAGGTGACCACCTGGCTCACCGCCACGAAATCCTTTTGCGGCGAGTACGGCAGCTTGGTGTAGCTGCTGGGCGCAATGCTCAGCTGGCCAGTCTCGCCCAGCATCAGGGTATAGCCATCGGGCGTAGCACGTGCGGCCTCGGTGGCGGCGATCAGCCCGCCCGCGCCAGGCTTGTTGTCCACGATCACGCCCTGGTTGCCCCAGGCCTCGGAGAGTTTTTGCGCCAGCAGCCGCGCCACGATGTCCGGCCCCGTGCCGGCCGGAAATCCCACGATGATGCGCACCGGCTTGTTCGGGTAGCCGGCTGCGGCGTTCTGCGCCTGGGCGCTGGCCCATGGCGCGGCCAGGCCTGCGACCACGGTGGCAGCCAGCAGTGCGCGGCGGACGGGTTGGAATGAAGTCTTCGTCATGCTTGTTGTCTCCAGGGGTTCTTGTGAGGAAAGTCGGGGGGATCAGGAAGGCTCAGGCCAACTCGAAGAAACGCATGGCCACGGCATCGGGGTAGCGCGCGCCCGAGCCCACGAACATGCGCTCAGCGATCCAGGCCAGCGCGGGCGAGGCGGTCTCGAAGCTCGGGCTGCAGCGGAAATAGATCTGCCCCGGGTCCACCGGCTCGCCGCGCACCAGGCGCGCAATCAGCTCGGGCGGGCCCGAGCGCACGGCCCGGTTCTGCACGTAGATGAAATCGCCGCCATCGGTCTCGAGCACGTAGCGCGCGTCGAGCTCGGAGAGCCGGTCGTTCACGATGAGCTGAAAGTCCGCTCCGCCCGGGAGCACGCGGGCCGTCCAGCCATCGCCCGTGGCTGTGCCGCCGGTGATCGGGATCAGCCGGCGCAGGCCGTGCGCCGTGTGGCCCACCTCCTGCGGAACGCCCACCTGCACGCGCAGGTCGGCAAAGAACTTCAGGCGGGGTTCGGGCAGGGGCAACAGGGCAGTCATGGGCGGTTGTTCACAGCAAAACTAGTGTGCTGTCCCGCAGATAACTGGCATTAGTCGTGCATGCCTTTTGGGTATCCTTGCAACGGAGATACCGCA